>NZ_JAAXLA010000038.1 GCF_012911935.1 Pseudonocardia acidicola
GCTGCTGCAGACCGACGGCGAACACGACACCCCGCTCGCCCACGACCTCGCCCGCCTCGGCCACGGCCGCCTCGCCCCGGTGCACACCCACCGCGACGTCGCCCCCGCCCTCAACCGCCTCCTCGCCGGCTGACACCCGCCCGCCCCACGGGATCGGGGTGGCTTTGCTGGCGCTCGATGTCAGCAAAGCCACCCCGATGGCGTGCGGGGGTGGGGCTAGCGTGCGGGGTGTGGGTGAGCTTGTCGGCATTGACGCGATCACGGCGGCGGCGGAGTGCATCGCGGGGTTCGTACTGCGTACCCCGACGCTGCCGAGCCCGGGATTGACCGCGCACCTGGGGGTGCCGGTCACGGTCAAGCTGGAGTTGCTCCAGCGCACGGGGTCGTTCAAGCCGCGGGGCGCGGTGGCGAAGCTGCTGTCGCTGTCCGACGCCGAGCGGGCGGCCGGGGTCGTCGCGGTGAGCGGCGGCAACCACGGGGTCGCGCTGGCCGACGTCGCCGGCTCGATGGGTGTGGCCGCGACCGTGGTGATGCCGGAGTCGGCGCCGTCGCGGTCGATCGAGACGGCCCGGGCGGCGGGCGCCATCGTGCGGTTGACCCCGGACATGACCGGCGCGTTCGCGCTCACCGAGCAGCTCGTGCTCGACGGGCTGACTCTGGTGCACCCGTTCGACGACCCGGTGGTGATCGCGGGCCAGGGCACCGTCGGGGCGGAGTTCGCCGCCGACGCCCCGGACGTCACCGACGTGCTGGTCAGTGTCGGGGGCGGCGGGCTGATCTCCGGTGTCGCCGCGGCGTTGCGGGCGCTGGTCCCGGGGGTGCGGGTGTGGGGCGTCGAGACCGAGGGCGCCGACGCGATGGCGGCGGCCCGGGCGGCGGGTGGCCCGGTGCCCGTCACGCTGTCGTCGATCGTGAGCACGCTCAGCGCGCCTGCGGTCTCGCAGCTGACCTACGATCACGTGACGGCGCTGGTCTCCGACGTCCTCGTCGTCTCCGACGCCGACGCCGTGCGCGGGGTGCTGACGCTGGCCGAGCGGGCGAAGGTGTGGACCGAGCCGGCCGCCGGGTGCCTGGTCCCGGCGGCGCAGCGGGTGCTCGAGCGCGTCGGCCCGGACGCGCGCCTCGGCTTCGTGCTGTGCGGCGGCAACGCCACGCCGTCCGACGTGACCGCCTGGGCGCAGCGCTTCGACCTGCTCTGATCCGAGTCCCGCCGCCTCGTGACGACATCGAGACCGTGGATTGCCGCAGCGGGCTGCGGTGTTGCACGGGGTGTGCGCACGGACGTGGTGATCATCGGGGCCGGGCAGGCGGGGCTCTCGGCTGCGTACGGGCTGCGTCGCGCCGGCCTGGAGCCCGGGTCCGGCTTCGTCGTGCTCGACGGCGAGGACGGACCGGGCGGGGCGTGGCGGCACCGCTGGCCGACGCTGCGGGTCGACGACGCGCACCGCATCCACGACCTGCCCGGGCTGGCCTTCGAACCGGACGATCCGACCCGGCCCGCCGCCGAGGTCGTGCCCGCGTACTTCGCCGCCTACGAGCAGGCCTTCGACCTGCAGGTCCGCCGGCCGGCCCGGGTGCACTCGGTCCGTGACGCGTTCCCCGACCTGCTCGTCGAGACCGGCGCCGGCGCCTGGACCACGCGCGCGCTGATCAACGCGACCGGCACCTGGACTCGCCCGTTCCGCCCGCGCTACCCGGGCGCCGAGACCTTTCGCGGCCGCCAGCTGCACACCGCCGACTACCGCGGGCCGGCGGCCTTCGCCGGAGCCCGGGTCGTCGTGGTCGGCGGCGGCACGTCGGCGGTGCAGCTGCTGCTGGAGATCGCCCCGGTCGCGGCGGCGGCGACGTGGGCGACCCGCCGTCCGCCCGAGTTCCGGGAGGGCCCGTTCGACGACGCCTCCGGTCGCGCCGCGGTCGCCCGCGTCGAGGAGCGGGTCCGGGCCGGGTTGCCGCCGGCGAGCGTGGTCAGCGTGACCGGGCTGCCGCTCACCCCGGCGATGCGCGCGGGTCTGGACAGCGGGGTGCTGCACCGGCGGCCGATGTTCTCCAGGATCATCCCCGACGGCGTGGCGTGGCCGGACGGGACCGTCGAGCCCGCCGACGTGATCCTGTGGTGCACCGGGTGGCGCCCGGCGATCGGGCACCTCGCGCCGCTGCGGCTGCGCGGCCCGGGTGGCGGGATCGTCCTCGACGGCACCGCCGCCGTCGCCGATCCGCGGGTTCACCTCGTCGGCTACGGTCCCTCGGCGAGCACGATCGGCGCCAACCGGGCCGGGCGCGCCGCCGCCAGGGCCGTGGTGGACAGGCTGGACGGGCAGGCCGGCGCCGGGGTCAACCGCTCCGGCCGACCGCTTCCGCACGCTCCCGGCGCAGCAGCCGGTACTCCCGGATGATCAAGACGATGATCGCGATGTCGATCGCGGCCAGGAACGGCAGCAGCACCGAGTGCGTCTGCGTCGCCCGGTAGATCTCGTAGGCCACGAACACACCGAGGACCACGACCGCCACCGGGTAGGCGGGCATGACCTTGCGCAGCAGCGCCCACACCAGGGCCAGCTTGATCAGCCCGTGCAACCCGAGGTAGAGCACCGCGAAGGTCCGGTGCCCGGAGGCGAACTCCGCCGTGCCGGCCACGAAGTGGCGGGTCAGCGAGCCGTCGGGCGGTCCGAGCAGGTCACGGCTGATCACAGCGTTGATCAGCCGTTGCACGGTGGCCCCGGAGATCAGCAGCAACGCGACCGCGCCGACCAGTTCCGCGGCACCGTCGATGCCCTTGATCAGCAGGGCGATCTTGAAGAGGCGTTCGGTACGGCGCGTACCCGCGTCGCTCATCGAGTGATCCCCGTGTGTCCGAGGGAGTAGCGGCCCGGTTGCGGCCACACACACAACCCGTGCGGCCCGTTGCCCACCGGGATCTTGGTGATCAGGTGGCCGTCGGTGGTCGAGAGCACGTAGACGACCCGGTCGTAGCGGCCGGACAGCCACAGCTGCCTGCCGTCGGCGGTCACGTTGCCCATGTCCGGGCTGCCGCCACCGGGGATCCGCCACTTCGTGATCACCGCGCCGGTGTAGGCGTCGAGCACACTCACACTCCCCTCGCGCCGGTTGGTGACGAACAGCCGGGTGGCGTCGCGGCTGAGATAGAGCCCGTGCGCCCCGAGCCCGGTCGGGATCTCGCGGAGCACCCTGGTCGCTGCGCCGTCGAGCACCCAGACTCCGTTCTGCTGGCTGTCGGCGATGTAGAACACCGAGCCGTCCGGGGCGAGCTTGATGTCCTGCGGACCCATCATGGTGTTGCGGGTCGGCAGGTCGATCATGCGCAGCAGCTTGCGGTTCGCGATGTCGACGACGGCGACCCGGCCGGCGAACTCACAGGTGAACACGGCCGTGCGGCCGTCCGGGGTGAAGTCGGCGTGGTCGATGCCGGCACAGTCCGGGGTGAGCAGTTCCTGCTGCTCCTTCCAGGTGTGCGGGTCGTAGAAGACCAGCCGCTTGCGCTCCTCGGCAACCGAGATCGCCGACGTCCCGTCGGGGGTGAAGTACATGTTGTACGGGTCGGTCACCGGGATGTTGGCGCCCGGCTTGCCGGTCGTCGGGTCGAACGGCGTGACCTTGTTCGTCGTGTCGTCACTCGCGTAGAGCGTCTTCATGTCGTACGACGGGACGACGTGCTGCAGTTCCCCGCCCAGGCGATACTTGCCGACCACCGCGAACGTGGCCGGGTCGATCACCCACACATCACCCGACTTCGTATGCGGGACGTACACCAGCGGCTTCGCCGCTTTCGCGGCGTCGGAGAGCATGCCGGCGCCGGCGTCGGCGTAGACGTTGTGCGAGTTGGTCACGGGCGGCATGCCCGGCAACGGCGAGCCCGCGCCCGGGCCGGCCGCGGCCGGCGCGACCGGGCCCGGCGGCGGGGCGGGCCCGGGGTCGGCCGAGCATCCGGCCAGGCCGGCGAGGGCGACCAGCAGCGCGGCGGCGACCGGCCGCCACGCCCGTGGTCCCCCCGCCCTCAGGTGTACCGACACGTGCCGCTCCTCCTCAGGCGAACAGGCGCCCAGCGGTCACCGGGGTGAGCCCCCGGGCCGCCAGGTCGTCGAGGATCCCCGGAACTGCGGCAAGCGTCCCGGGATGTCCGAGGTGCATGCTGACCACACTCCCCGGACCTGCGGCTGCGATGTAGTGCCGAATGGCCGTAACACCCGGATCGGTGAAGTCCCGGGAGTCGACGTCGTAGGACAGCACCTTCGGATAGCCGGCCGCGCCCGCGAGCTTGCGGACCTCTGCGGTGGCGTGCTGAGCCTGGGACGGGCGGAAGAAGTCGCCCGGTCCCCCGGTGAGCGCGGCGATCCGGTCCCGGCACTTCTCGATCTCCGCGCGGATCCCCGCCTCGCCCAGCGCGGCGAGGTCCGGATGCGACCAGGTGTGGTTGCCCAGCTCGTGGCCGAGATCGGTGACCATCTTGGCGGCGTCCGGGTACTGCTGCAGCCAGGTGCCGACGGCCAGCACGGTGACCGCAGCACCGCGGTCGTGGAACTCGGTGAGCACCTTGCGGGCGAGGTCGAGATCGCCCGCACCGTGGAAGGTCAGCGCGACCTCGGGCCGGCCCGAGCCGGCACGCTCGATCTCGGTGGCCGGACCGGTGCGGGCCGGTGTCGGCGTGGGGCTCGGGCGGGGCGTCGCCGCCGCCGGCGCGGCGGGCGCGGCGGACGGGACCGCCGGGGCGCTGCAGCCGGCTGCCGCGGCCGCCCCGATCGTCGCCAGACCGGCCCGCAACAGCCCCCGCCGGGACAGCCTCGTCTCGTCGCCCCCACCCATGACCCGAAAGCGTAGTACGTCCCCTGACCTGGGGTTTTCTTTACCTACGCGATTCCTGGCCATGGGGAGACGCGGCGTGTTCGGCGCGCAGTGCTCGCTTGAGCAGTTTGCCGGACTCGGTGCGTGGCAGCTCTGCCCGCTCCGTCCAGGAGCGGGGGCACTTGTAGCCGGCAAGGTGGCGCCGCACGTGCGCGTCGAGGGCGGCCAGGTCGAGGGTCCGGCCCGGGCGCGGCACCACGACCGCGTGCACGGCCTCCCCCCACTCCGCCGACGGCACGCCGAACACCGCGGCGTCGCCGACGTCCGGGTGGGCGTGCAGCACCGCCTCGATCTCGGCCGGGTAGACGTTCATCCCGCCGGTGATGATCATGTCGTTGCGGCGGTCGCAGATGTGCAGGTAGCCCTCGTCGTCGAGATGGGCGACATCGCCGACCGTCTTCCAGCCGCCGTCGCGCTGCTCGACCGGGCCCCGCCGGTGGTAGCCCTCGTAGGTCGTCGACGAGCGCACGTACAGCTCCCCCGGCATCCCCGGCGCAGCGGGCGCCCCGTCCTCGCCGAGCACCAGCACCTCCACACCCGGCACCGGCCGCCCACAGGACCCCGGCTTGCGCAGCTGGTCCTCGGGCGGGAGGACCGTGTCGACGCCGAGCTCGGTCGAACCGTAGATCTCGAACAGGAACCCGTCGCCCAGCGTCGCGATGACCTCCCGTTTCAGCGCGTACGGCATCGGGGCCGCGTTGACGACCAGTGAGCGCATCGAGGACAGGTCGGCGCGGCCGAGCACCTCGGCGGGCAGCGAGACGATCCGCTTGAGCGGCGTCGGCGCGGTGAACGTGTTCGTCACCCGGTGTTCGCGGACCAGGTCGAGCCAGCGCGCGGCGTCGAAGCGGCGCATCAGCACGATCGTGCCGCCCAGGGCGTGGTTCAGGCTGGCCCAGGCGAGCGGCCCGGAGTGGTAGAGCGGGCCGGTCGTCAGATGCACCTCCTCGCCGGGGCGCAACCGCAGCGTCTCGACCAGCGCCGCGGTCATCGCCGGATCCGAGCGGGTCCGCAGCGCGCCCTTGGGCCGGCCGGTGGTCCCGGAGGTGTAGATCATGGTGCCGCCGACGCCGTCCGCGGGCGGGGCCGGTGGCTCCTGCGGCCGCCCCGCGGCGAGAACGTCGGCCCAGGCCAGCGCCCCGTCGAAGGGCTGCCCGCCGTGGACGACGACATGGCGCACCCCGGGCAGCGCGGCCCGGATCTGCGCGATCCGGCCGGCCTGCTCCGCGTCGACCACGACCAGGGCGGCCTGGCTGTCGTCGATCACGTAGTGCATCTCGTCGGCGGCGAACCGGTAGGCCAGCGGCACGGCGAGCAGCCCGATCTTGCGGGCCGCGTGCAGGAAGGTGAGCACCTCACGGCTGTTGGGCCCGCACCACACGGCCCGGTCCCCCGCGCCGATCCCGTGCGCCCGCAACCCGTGAGCGAGCCGGTTCACGGTCTCGTTGAGCTGCCCGAACGCGACGGTCCCGGCGTCATCGACGATCGCGGCCTTGCCGGGGGTGGCGTGTGCGTGCGCGGCGAGCACGTCGACGGGTGTCTCGGGCGCGGCGGTCATCGACGAGGCTCCACGGTCACGCAGCGACGGCAAGGATGTGCGCCCACTCTCGCCCATCGCCGGGCCCCGCGGAAGGGGATCAGAGCGGGGGCAGCGGCGGCAGCTTCTTCTCGAAGGCGTGCTCGCCGACCTGCTCCGCCGGCAGCGTCACCTCGTAGAGCGGGGTGTAACCGCTGGCCAGGTAGAGCGCGGTCGCCTCCGGCTGCCGCGGCCCCGTCGCCAGGTGGACCCGGGTGTAGCCGCGGCGTCGGGCCTCGCCCTCCAGCTCGACCAGCACGCGGCGGGCCAGCCCGCGACGGCGGTGCGCGGCGGCGGTCCAGATCCGCTTGAACTCCGCGGTGTCGTCGTCGTGGCGGCGGAACGCCCCGCCCGCCACCGGCGCGCCGGCGTCGACCAGCAGCACCAGGCCTCCACCCGGGCGGCGGAAGTCCTTGAGCGAGTAGCGGGTCATCTCGGGACTGACGTCCTCGGCGCTGCCGTAGCGGCTGCGGTACTCGTGGTCGAGCTCGGCGAACATGGGAACGACCAACGGGTCGAACGGTGCGACGTGGCGGACTTCGAGGACGTACACGCCTTCATGGATAACCCGAGCCGGGACCATCCGCCCACCCGTTCCGATGTGGTATCAGGCACCCTCCGGCCTCCCACCATCGTGCATTGCCGCAGGCCGGCGAGGTCTGAAGATCCCCCGTGCGAGGGGAGTTGGCGTTCCGGGCTGGCCCGCGACGCGGGACGCGCCCGAAGATGATCAATATGGGCAAGGGCCTGCGGTGATCGCGGCCGCTACACCGTGGCCCCCGGACCCGGCGGCGCGAGCATCGCCCGCGCCGTGCTGGAGGCCGGCCGCGGTCGGGTCGAGGGGTCCTGACCGCGGCTGACCGCAGCGCAGCATCGCCCGGCGGCGCCGCCGGGAGGTCATCAGCTCGCGGCCATCGGGCCCACCACCGGCGTCCACGGCCAGGAGCGGCTCTCCGCGATCACGCCGTGGACGCTGAACGGATCCTCGTCGATCCACTTCGCCAGCTCGTCCTCGTCGGCGACGTCGTAGATCAGCAGGCCACCGGAGCCGTCACCGAACGGGCCCGCCTGCTTCACCACGCCCTGACGCACCATGTCCTGCAGGTACGCCCGGTGCAGCGGGCGTACCTCGTCGAGCAGCCCGGTGTCGTCGGTGTAGCGCCAGACCACCGCGAACAGCGCCATCAGGACTTCCCCCCGGTCAGGAACTCCAGCGCCAGGGCGTTGAACACCTCGGCCTGCTCCCACTGCGGCCAGTGCCCCGCGTCCTTGATCACCTCGAAGCGGGCGTTCGGCATCTTGGCCGCCATGTCCATCCCCGCGGCGGCGGGACCCGACGGGTCGTCACTGGTCCAGACGACCATGGCCGGGGCGACGACGGCGGCCAGCTCGGCGTCGGTGACCAGGTTGCGCGCGCGGATCTGCGGGTCCTGCAGGCACAGGATGTGCCGCATGGACCCGGCGAAGCCGGGGCGGGCGTAGATGGCGCGGCGGATGTCGACCAGCTCATCGGTCACCGAGGACGGGTCGGCCATCAGCCACTCCAGCCGGGCCCGGATCCGTTCCTCGCTCGGGTCGTCGGCGGCGGCCTGCGACAGGCTGCGGATGCGCTCCATCACCTCGGGGGTGGCCATCGTGCCGCCCGGGGTGTTGAGCACGACCCGGCCGGTGCGCTCCGGGTGCGCGGCCGCGTACTTGATCGCGAGCCAGCCGCCCAGCGACTCCCCGGACAGGTGGGCCTTCTCGATCCCCAGCGCGTCGAGCAGCCCGTCGAGGTGCGCGACGTAGTCGGGCAGCTCGAGGTCGCGGGTGGCGTGGGTGGTGTAGCCGTGCCCCGGGTACTCGTAGGCGATCACGCGGAAGTGCTGCGACAGCGGCACGATGTTGTGCGCGTAGGCCTCCAGGTGCCCGCCGGTGCCGTGCATGAGCACCAGCGGCTCGCCGGCGCCGGCCTCCAGGACCCGGGTCCGCCACTCGCCGACCTGCACGTACCGGACGCCGAACTCGAGGCCGGCCAGCGCGGACCAGACCGACGGCCTGCTCATACCGAGACCCCCGTGCCCTTCAGCGCGGCCAGCACGTCGGCGCTGGTGGCGACCTCGCCGAGCAGGCCGAGGGTCTCCAGCGACGCCTGGTGGATCTCCGGGCCGGCCGCGCTGCACGCGTCGGACACCACGATCGTGCGGTAGCCGAGGTCGCCGGCCGAACGGGCGGTGCTCTCCACCGAGATGTTGGTCGCCACGCCCGTGATCATCACGGTGTCGATGCCGCGGCCGCGCAGCACGGTGTCCAGTTCACTGCCGACGAAGCCGCTGACCCGCTGGTGGGTGACGACGATGTCGCCCTCGGCCGGGGCGAGCGCGTCGACGATGCCGGCCGCCGGGGTGCCGTCGACCAGACAGCCCTGCTGACCGACCATGGCCAGCAACGGGAAGTTGCCCACGAGGTCGCCGTAGCCGGGCTGGAAGGCCACCCGGGTGTAGACGACGAGCGCACCGGCCGCGCGGGCCGCCTCCTGCAGCGCCGCGGTGGTCGGGACGACGCCGGCCGCGGCCGCCTGCTCGGCGAACAACGCGCCGAAGGCCCCCTCGGGGGTGATCACGTCGTTCTGGAAGTGCACCGCGATGATCGCGGTCCGGCGGGGATCGAGCTCCATGACTGCCTTTCTCCGGGGTGGCGCGGGGGTGGGGACTCAGGCCGGGACGGTGCGTGCGGTGGTCAGCCCGAATCCGGCGATCCACTCGGGAATCGCCTCGTAGAAGGAGGTCTCGACCTGGTAGCGGCCGCCGGCGGCGAGCGCGGCGTAGGCCGCGATCCAGGTGCGGACCTCGTGCGCGGAGTGCCCGCCGTTCTCGACGAACCAGTCCACCGCCCAGTCGTCCACCCGCTCGAGGTCCCCCGCGGCGAGCACGCCCATGACCTCGGTGTCCCACTGCGGGTTGAGCGGCATCAGGTCCGACGTTCCCGCCGCGAAGCCCGCGATGGCGTCGATCACCCGGGCCTCCCGGACCGCGCGTTCGGACGGGGTCGGGTTGCGCCCGGCGATCAGGCGCTCGGCCACCGGCGGCGGGGCGCCGTCCAGCCGTGGCACGGGCGGGTCGTGCGACAGCCCCCCGGAACCGACCACCAGCACCCGCCTGCCGGTCGCCGCGGCGCCGCGGCCGACGGCCTCGCCGAGCAGGCGGATGCGGGACACCGGGCCGAGTGGCTCGGCGACGCAGTTGATGAACACGGGCACCAGCGGGACCGCGTCGATCGCCCCGAACAGCAGTTCCAGGGGCTGGCCGAAGCCGTGGTCGACCTGCATGCGTTCGGACACCGCGACGTCGATGCCGGAGGCGAGGACCTCACGGGCGATTGCGCGCGCCGCCTCGGCGTCGACCGGCAGCGGGCCCGTGGGCAGTCCGTAGTCGCCGACCGACTCGGCCGCCGCGCCGATGCAGAACGGCGGCATCACGTCGTAGAAGAACCCGTTGTAGTGGTCGGGTCCGAAGATCACGACCAGTTCGGGGCCGTAGTCGCGGATGAATGCGCGGGCCCGGTCGAAGGCGGACTCCACGCGGTCGACGACCTCCGGCGCGGGCTCCGCCCGGCCCATCAGCGGGGTGTGCGAGGTGGTGCAGAGTGCCAAGGACATCGTCGGCTCCTAGCATTCTAGCGTTCCAACGATCGTAGGGTGGGTGGTGTGCGCGGGCAAGACCTCTCCCCGGCGGTCGGGGCGCCGGTACCGGCCCACCCCGTTACGCTGGAAGGATGACCATGACCGACGGCTTCGGGCTCCGGCCCGGCGCGGGCCCTGCCCGCTCGTCGTCCGTACGCCTCGGCTCGCTGGTCTACGAACAGCTCAAGGAGCGCCTGCTCGAGGGCGTCTACGCCGCCGGAGAGCGACTGCAGGTCGAGGCGCTCAAGACGCAGTTCCAGGTGAGCAAGCAACCGGTGATGGAGGCTCTGCGGCGGCTCTCCGGCGAGGGACTCGTCGAGATCATCCCGCAGGTCGGCTGCCAGGTGTGCAGCTACCCGGCACAGGAGGTCGACGACTTCTTCCGGCTCTTCGGGGGTGTAGAGGGCACGATCGCCGAGGTCGCAGCGGCCCGGCGCACCGACGCCCAGCTGCAGCGGCTCGTGCTGGTGGAGGACCGCATCGCGAGCCTGCGCGCGGTCACCGACCCCGAACGACGCAGCCACGGCTACCGGGTGCACAACCGCGAGTTCCACGCCGTCGTGCACGAGATGGCCGGCTCGGAGGTCATGGCCACCACCAGCCGCCGGATGTGGGACCTCAGCGACTTCCTGATCAACACGACCGGCATCCCCACCCCGCTGTCGGAGGCGCTCGACCGGCGCCACGCCGACCACCAGCGGATCGTCGAGGCACTGCGCGCACGGCACGGCGCCGCGGCGCGCCGCGAGATGGAATCCCACATCGCGGGCACCGTCGACATCATCCGGCTGGAGGCCAGGGCGGCCGGTCTGGCCGCCCACGGCGGCAGCTGACCGACCCCGCTCCCGGCGTCACGCCAGCGCCGCCGCCAGCAGGTCGACCTGCCCGGGGTCGGCCCGGCACGGGAAGAGCACCAGCTCGTCGCAGCCCGCTTCAGACATCGCGGCCACGGTGTCGCGCACGGCGCCGACGCTGGTCAGCGCGGCGTCCGCCACCGCGGCGGCCCCGGCGCCGACGAACGCGTAATAGTCGGCCAGGTACTCCCGGGCGTGCCGAGGCCCGTCGTCACCGAGCGCGAAGTAGGCCACCACCATCAGCCGCGGCGCGCCGTCGCGACCGTGCCGCCCCCACGCGGCACGCACCGCGGCCGCGCCCTCCGCGAAGAACCCCGTGCTGCCGGCTATCCAGCCGTCGCCGAACCGGCCCACCCGCTCCAGGGCGGGGGCCGACCGGCCCCCGAGCACGATCCGCGGCCGGCCGTTCGACGGCGCGGGACCCACCCGGCCCGGCCCGGGCGGGCCGGCCCAGGTCTCGTGCAGCTCGGTGAGCACCTGGTCGAGCCGCCGGCCCCGGGTGCGGAAGTCGGCGCCGGCGGCGCGGTAGTCGTCCGGCCGGGTGCCGACGCCGAGCCCCAGGGTGAACCGGCCGCCCGACAGCCGGTCGAGCGTCGCGGCCTGGCTGGCCAGCAACGCCGACGGCCCCCGGCTCGGCGCCAGCAGCACGTAGCTGCCCAACCCGATCCGTTCGGTCACGGCGGCCGCCGCGCCGAGCGTGATCAGCGGCTCGTAGTTGTCGTAGACCAGCCGGTCCAGCGTGGCCAGCGAGGCGAACCCGGCGGCCTCCGACCGCCGGGCCCACTCCACGATCTGGCCCGGCCGTGCGCCCGGGATCGCCGCGGGAAGCCCGATCCCGACGCGCGTTCCTGCCGTGTCAGCCAAGCTCCAGCCCCTTCAGTGCCGGGATCACCTCGCGCCCGTACAGCTCGTAGGAGCGCAGGGTCTGCTCACGGGTGAGGGTGCCGAACGACCCCCAGAAGATGATGTTGCCGCACTGCAGCGTCTTCGCCTGCTCGGCCAGCTGGTCACGTACCGTCTCCGGCGAGCCCACGCAGATGACGCCCGCCTCCTGGAGGCCCTCCCAGCTGATCGGCCCCGAGGTGAACGGCCGGAAGAACGACTCGTAGTACTCGTAGCCGGCCGGGACGTTGTCCAGGTCGTCGAAGATCGCGGCTTCCTTGAACAGCGCGAACAGGTGGTCGAGCGCCGGCTCGGCGATGTCGCGGGCCTGCTCGTCGGAGTCGGCGATGAAGATGTTGCGCATCACCGCGAGCTGGTCCGGGCTCGTCGAGTTCCCGGCCTCGGCCGCCGACTTGCGGTACCGGTCGAACATGTCCTTCGTCTGGCCGGTCGGCAGGAACGTGTGGCCCATCTTGTAGCCCTGACGGCCGGCCCATTCGACGGTCTCGGGGCTGAGCGCCGTGATCCACACCGGCGGGTTGGGCTGCTGCAGCGGCCGCGGCCAGATGGTGACGTTGTCGTAGTTCCAGAACCGGCCCTTGTGGCTGAAGACCGGGTTGCGCCACGCGGTGTGGATGAGCTCCATGCCCTCCTCGAAACGGGGCCGGGTCTCCTCCATGGGGACGCCCTGCTTGAGGAACTCCTGCTCGTCGACGCCACGGCCCAGGCCGACCTCGAGCCGGCCGCCGGTGAGGTAGTCGAGCATCGCCGCCTCCTCGGCGAGCCGGCGCGGGTCGTGGAACGGGATGATGTTGGCCATCACGCCCAGCCGCATGTTCTTCGTCAGCTTCGCAACGGTCGCCACCAACAGGTTGGGCGAGGGGCTGACGTTGTACGCGGTGAAGTGGTGCTCGCTGAAGAAGATCCCGTCGAAGCCCTGCTCGTCGGCCTTCAACCACGACTCGAGGTGCCAGTCGTAGAGCTCGGCACACTTGGCCGGATCGAACTTCGCCGGGTCCGGGTCGTACGGGTAGTTGAAGATGTCGAAGATCCAGCTCTTGACCATGGAACGCTCCTTTGCGCTCGAGGGCCGGTGCGGGTCGGACGGACGGGTTCAGTGGGTGGGTGCGTTCCAGACGGGGGTGTCGAACTCCGGGCGCAGCGTCGGCTCGAACCGGTCCAGCTTGACGCCGATCTTCGGCAGCACACGCTCGACCAGCAGCTCGTTGCTGCGCAGCAGCTTGTCGATCGGGGCGGGGCCGATGCCCATCCACAGCACGAGCAGCTCGATGCCGAACATCTCGATCGCCTGCTCGAGCTTGCGGGCCACGGTGTCGACCGAGCCGGTGATCGAATACCCGCGGTCGACCATGGTCCGGTAGTTGTTCGCGATCGGCCCCTCCTCGCCGGGATAGCGCAGGGCCTCGTTGAACCCGAAGTGGTCGTGCCACTCCGGCCAGATGAAGCCGAGCGCGTCGGAGCCGATCGCGAAGGCCTCCTCGTCGGTGTCGGCCACGACGATCTCGCGGAAGTGCCCGACGTTCTGCCCCCAGCCGATCGACGGGTCGCGCCGCTTGGCCTCCTCGTGATAGGCGTCCAGGCAGGCCTTCACCGTCTCCTCGATCGGGGAGAAGATGATCGGCCAGCCGCCCTCACGGGCCGCCCAGCGGATCGTGTTGGGGCTCAACGTGAACGGCACCATCAGCTCGATGGTCGACGGGTCCTGCAACGTGTTGGGTGCGATCCCGATCTTGGCGAGCTCGCCGTCGGGGCCGAGCGTGCCGGGCGCCATCGCCCGGGTGCCCGGGTGGTCCCAGGAGATCCCGGGCGGCGGGACCTGCCAGTGCTTGCCCTGGAAGGAGAACTCGCGGTTCTCCCAGAGCCCGCGCACGATCCGGTACGCCTCCTCGAACAGCTCCCGGTTCACCGCGTCGTGGGTGGCGTACTCGGGGTCGGTCGCGTAGGTGGCGACGGCGTTGTTCTTCTGTCCGATCGTGGTGACGTGCCGGCTCTGGTAACCACGGGCGAACCCGGCGAACATCCGGCCGCCGCTGAAGTGGTCGAGCATCGCCAGGTCCTCGGCCACCAGGACCGGATTGCGGGCGGGCAGCACGGTCGCCATCTGGCCGACGCGCAGCTTCCTGGTGATCCCGGCCGCCCAGGAGCCGAGCAGGATCGGATTGTTCGACATCTCGAGGCCCTCGAGATGGAAGTGGTGTTCGGAGAACGCCGCGAAGTCGAAGCCGAGGTCGTCGAGTTGGCGGAGCACGGCGGCGTTCTCGAACAGCGCCCGCTGGTAGAAGTTCGGGTTCGCGCCGGCGTAGCCACCACGGAACTCCTCCGGGGTCGCCGCCGCGCTGGGCAGCAGGAACGTTCCCAACCTCATGGTGGAAGAACCTCCGGGAGCGTCAGAAGGCCCTCATTGGCCTCCTAGCATGCCAGCATGCAACACGTGCCTCAGATCACTGTCAAGGTACCCGGAGAGAGTGATCACTCCGACGGGCGACGCGTGGACGAGGAACGCACCGCGGAGTAATTTAGTTGTCTATGCTAAGCACTTCGATCGGACAGTTGCCGTCCCGCTACAAGTGGGTCGCGCTGTCCAACACGACCATCGGCGTGCTGATCGTGACCATCAACATGTCGATCCTGCTCATCGCGTTGCCCGACATCTTCCGTGGTATCGGCATCGACCCGCTGGCCCCGGGCAACATCAGCTACCTGCTGTGGCTGATCATGGGCTACCTGGTCGTGACCGCCGTGCTCGTGGTGAGCTTCGGCCGGCTGGGCGACATGTTCGGTCGCACCCGCATGTACAACCTGGGGTTCGCGGTGTTCACCGTGTTCTCCGTGCTGCTCGCCGCCACCTGGATGCACGGTGACGCCGCGGCGATCTGGCTGATCGTCATGCGCGTGCTGCAGGGCATCGGCGGGGCACTGCTGCTGGCCAACTCCACCGCGATCCTCACCGACGCCTTCCCCACCCACCAGCGCGGCCTGGCCCTGGGCATCAACTCCGTCGCGGCCATCGCCGGGTCGTTCCTCGGCCTCGTCGTAGGTGGCGTGCTCGGCCCGCTGAACTGGCATCTGGTGTTCCTCGCGTCGGTCCCGGTCGGGGTGTTCGGGACCGCCTGGGCCTACCTCAAGCTGCACGACACCGGCGTCCGCAAGCCGGCGAAGCTGGACTGGTGGGGCAACATCACCTTCGCCGTCGGGCTCGTCGCGGTGCTGGTCGGCATCACCTACGGCATCCAGCCCTACGCCGGGCACACCATGGGCTGGACCAGCCCGGCGGTGCTCACCCTGATCGTCGGCGGGATCGTCGTCCTCGGCGCATTCGCGGTCATCGAGACCCGGGTGGCCGAGCCGATGTTCCACCTGTCGCTGTTCCGGATCCGGGCCTTCACCGCCGGCAACCTGGCGAACCTGCTCGCCGCGCTCGGCCGCGGTGGCCTGCAGTTCATCCTGATCATCTGGCTGCAGGGCATCTGGCTGCCCGAGCACGGGTTCGCGTTCGAGCGGACACCGCTGTGGGCCGGGATCTACATGGTCCCGCTGACCATCGGCTTCCTCGTCGCCGGGCCGATCTCCGGAGTGCTGTCCGACCGGTTCGGCGCCCGCCCGTTCGCCACCGGCGGCATGATCGTCGCGGCTGCGAGCTTCCTGCTGCTCGACGTGCTCCCGGTCGACTTCGACTACCGGCTGTTCGCGCTGCTGCTCGCCGTGAACGGGCTGGCCATGGGCCTGTTCAGCTCGCCCAACCGCGCCGCCATCATGAACAGCCTGCCGCCCGGCCAGCGCGGCGTGGGCGCCGGGATGACCTCGACGTTCCAGAACGCCGCGACGGTGCTGTCCATCGGCGTGTTCTTCTCCATGCTCATCCTCGGGCTGTCGCAGACGTTGCCCGGCACGATGTTCAACGGCCTGGTCGCCCAGGGCGTACCCGCCGACGCCGCAGCCAGGGTGGCCGCGCTGCCGCCGGTCGGGACGCTGTTCGCCGCACTGCTGGGCTACAACCCGATCCAGACCCTGCTCGGCCCCGGCGTGCTCGCCGGGCTGAGCCCGCAGCAGGCCCAGTTCCTCACCGGGCGGACCTTCTTCCCCGAGCTGATCTCCGGACCGTTCGCCGACGGGCTCACCCTGGCCCTCGGGTTCGCGGCCACAGCCTGCCTGATCGCCGGGATCGCCTCGGCCCTGCGCGGCGGCAAGTACCTGCACCAGGAGGCCGAAGCGGCGACACCGGACCCCGCCCCGGCCCGCGCCTGAACCGTTTACCTGCAGATCGAGGGCGCTTTACCGATCACAGTCTGCAATCCTTGCGCCCGTGTTCGGGCTGCACGCGTCGACCGTTCGGCTGGATTCGGTTCCCGCACTCGTCGTCGCAGCGGTCCTGGCGTTACTGCTCGTCGCACTCGTGCCGTGGCGATGGGACGCGTGGAAGCGGCGCCGGACCGGCCGGACGGTCACCGTGCTGCTCGCCGTGGTCGGCGTCGCGCTGGCGTGCGGCGTCACCGCCAACCGGCTCGGTAGCTTCTACCCCACGCTCGGGTCGTTGATCGGCTCCTCGCCCAACCCCGGCGAGGGCACGGTCGCCGAGATCGGCGAGAACGGCGTCGGACTGGCCGCGGCGCTGCCCGTGCTCGCCGCCCGGGCCGCCGCAGGCCACGGTTCGACGGTGCACATGACGCTGCACGGCGCGCGCTCCGACGTGTTGCGCGACGCCGACGTGTACCTGCCCGCCGGCTACACCGACCCGGCGCAGGCCCACGTGCGCTACCCGGTGATCGAGTGGCTGCCCGGCTTCCCGGGGGAACCCCGCGAGGTCGCCGCTCTGTTCGGCGTGCCCGACCTGATCGACGCTGCGATCGCCGCACACCGGATGCCGCCGGCCATCCTGATCATCCCGGACATCAACGGGGAGCCCCGGTTCGGCCACGACGAGGAATGTGTCGACGCCCGTCACGGCGTCGCCGACGACACCTACCTGACCACCGACCTGCGGAACTGGGCGATGACCGCCCTGCGGGTGCGCCCGGAGCGCTCGGCGTGGGCGCTGTCGGGCTGGTCCTCGGGCGGCTACTGCGCGATGAACCTCGCGCTGCGCCACCCCGATCTCTACTCGATCGCGGTCAGCCAGAGCGGCTACGACATCACCCCGGACGACATCGTGACCGGTGACCTCTTCGGCGGCCGGGCCGACCTGACCGCCGCCAACGACGTCAGCCGCCAGTTGCGCGAGCATCCCGTGCCCCTGGCGATACTGGCCACCGCCGGCTCCGACGAGACCGACGAGCAGGCCGCGCTGGGCCGGATCCGCGCCGCCGCCACGCCCCCGGTCCGGCTCGACACCCTGACCTTCCCCGGGGGCGGGCACAACCAGGTCACGGTGCGCGCGCAGCTGCCGGCGCTGGTGAACTGGCTCGGCCAGCACATGGTGGGCCCGTGCGCGGACGCACCCGCCCCGCGCGGCGTGGTCGTCACCGACCCGCCCGGGGTGCCGGCCCGGATCCTGCCCGACCCGAACACCCCGGGACCCACGGCCGGCTGACCGGCCCGCCGGGCCTCACCCGTCGCTGCGGACCTCGGTGCCGTCCTGCGCCCAGCGGGTGTGGAACGCGCCCTCGGCGTCGGTGCGCCGGTAGGTGTGGGCACCGAAGTAGTCCCGCAGCCCCTGGATCAGGTTGGCCGGGCCGCGCTCGCGGCGGTACCCGTCGTAGTAGGACAGCGACGAGGAGAACGCCGGGATCGCGACGCCCTGCTCGGTCGCCTTCACCACCACCCGCCGCCACGCGTCCTGCGCGTTCGCCACGGCCTCGGTGAAGTACGGGACCATCAGCAGGTTGTCCAGGTCCGGGTGCTCGGCGTAGGCGTCGCGGATCCGGTTGAGGAACCGCGCACGGATGATGCAGCCGCCCCGCCAGATCGTGGCCATGGCACCCAGGTCGAGGTCCCAGCCGTGCGCGACCGACGCCGCGCGCATCTGCGCGAAGCCCTGCGCGTACGCGACGACCTTGCTCGCGTACAGCGCCTGCCGGATGTCCTCGACGAGACCGGTCTCGTCGGCGCTGCTCTCCGGGGTGGGCCCGGCCAGCGTCGTCGACGCGGCCTTGCGCTCGTCGCGCAGCGAGGACAGTGTGCGGGCGAACACCGCCTCGGTGATGCCGGTCAGCGGGACGCCGAGCTCGAGGGCGTCCTGCGAGGTCCAGCGGCCGGTGCCCTTCTGCTCGGCCTGGTCGACGATGACGTCGACCAGCGGGCCGCCGGTCTTCTCGTCGGTCTTCCCGAGCACCTTTGCGGTGATCTCGATGAGGAAGGACTCCAGGTCGCCGGAGTTCCACTCCTCGAAGATCTTCGCTATCGCCGGCACCTCGAGCCCGGCGACGTTCCTGAGCAGGTCGTAGGCCTCGGCGATGAGCTGGATGTCGGCGTACTCGATGCCGTTGTGCACCATCTTGACGTAGTGCCCGGCACCGTCCGGACCGACGTGCACGCAGCACGGCGTGTCGTCGACGACCGCGGCGATGGAGGTCAGGATCTCCTCGACCTCGGCGTAGGCCGCGGCGTCGCCGCCGGGCATGATGCTCGGCCCCAGCAGCGCGCCCTCCTCACCGCCGGACACCCCGATGCCCATGAACCGCAGGCCACGCTCGGCGCACTCCTCGGTGCGGCGCTTGGTGTCCGCGAAGTGCGAGTTACCGGCGTCGATGATGATGTCGCCCTCGTCGAGCAGCGGGGACAGCTCCTCGATCACGCCGTCGACCGGGGCGCCCGCCTTGACCATCACGATGATCCGGCGCGGGCGCTCCAGCGCGGCCACGAAGTCGGAGAGGCTCTCGGTGGCGGTGAACGCACCCTCGTCGCCGTACTGCTCCATGAACTCCTTGGTGCGGGCGGCCGTCCGGTTGTGCACGGCGACCGGGACACCGCGACGAGCGATGTTGCGGGCCAGGTTGGCCCCCATCACGGCCAGCCCGGTGACGCCGATGCGGCTCTGCCCGGTCGGCGGTGTCGTCGAAGCGGTCATCGACACTCCCTTGCTGCTGTCTGTCGGCTCGTGGGCCGTACCGGGCGACGTCGCCCGGTACGGCACTCGATCGTGCGGTCGGGCACTTCGACCCTTCGACCGCGACGTCGGGGTCCCTACGATCCTGTCATGGCAACGCCGCCGGCAGGCCCCGTCCAGGCGCCGGCGCTGCAGTTGGCGATGAGCGGGCTGCTCGCGCGGGCGCTGTTCTCCGTCACGGAGCGTGGGATCCTCGATCTGCTTCCCGAGGGGCCGCTCGGGTCCGCCGAGATCGCCGGAAAGACCGGCGCGCACCCGGCCGCGATGCACCAGGTGGCCGATCCGTTCCCCGAGACCCTGGACACCGGATGGTCCGGCGTCGAGCCGGCATTCGGGGAGCCATGGTTCGAACACCTGCACGCTCGCTCTGAGCAGGCCGCATCCTTCAACCGGATGATGGTCGGCATCCACGGCACCGAGCCGGCCGCGGTGGCGCAGGCCTCCGACTTCACCGGGATCGGGCATCTCGTCGGCGTCGGCGGCGGGATCGGCACGTTGCTGCGCGCGGTGCTGGAGGCCAACCCCGGCCTGCGCGGCACCCTGTTCGACCTGCCCGGCGTGGTCGACCAGGCGCGGGAGAACCCGGCCGGGCTCGGCGAACGGAGTGCGGTCGCCACCGGCGGTTTCTTCGACGGCGTGCCCGCAGGCGCGGACGCCTACCTGCTCTCGCACGTCGTGCACGACTGGGACGAGGCCGAGTGCCGGACGATCCTGTGAGCCACTGTCGCGACGCCCTCACCCCTGGCGGGCGGGTGCTGATCGTCGAGATGGTGCTGCCGGAGGGTGACGAAGCACACCCGGGCAAGGTGCTCGATCTGGCCATGCTGGCCCTGGTCGGCGGCCGGGAGCGGACCGGCGAGGAATACCGGGAACTGCTGGCCGACGCCGGGCTGGAGCTGACCCGGATCGTGCCCACGGCGCCGGCAGTGAGCGTGGTAGAGGCTGCGCGGGCCGGCGGCTGAGCCCCCCTCGGCCGTCCCGGCGCCCGGCCCGCCACCGAACCGGGGGACGCGAGGGAGATCGGGCGGACAGGCCGTTCCGAGGAGGAAACGGCGCGGGCCCGAGGCGGCGCTAGCCTCGGCTGCGATGGATCATCAGTGCCCCGCGCGAACCGGTCTGTCCCGGCGTGCATTCCTCGGAATGCTGGGAGTCGGAGCGGCCGCAGTCGTGTCGGGCTGCGCAGGCCAGCCCGACGGCCTGATCTCGGGTGCACCGGGTCTGCCGCCCGCCGGTGCCGGACCCGGGCACCCCGCCGCCCTGCCGCCGGTCCCGGCTGCGCGTCCCGGGCCGACGACCGTGCTGCGCGGCGGCCCCACGACCGGCAGCCGCATCGCCCTCACCGTCGACGACGGGACCTGCGCGGACTGCGTCGCCGGCTACGCCGAGTTCGCGCAGCGCACCGGGGTGCACATCACGTTCAGCCCGAACGGCACCTACGCGCGGGAGTGGCAGCCGCACACCGCGGCGCTGAGACCACTCGTCGCGGCCGGCCAGGTGCAGATCATGAACCACACGTTCTCGCACCCACGCCTGACCAAGATCCCGGAGGCCAAGGTCCGCGAGGAGCTCGAGCGCAACGACGAGTGGGTCGTGAAGAACTTCGGGATCACGACCCGGCCGTACTACCGGCCCCCGTACGGCCTGCACAACCCTGCGGTGGACGCCGTCGCGGGCGGCCTGGGCTTCACCCGCACGGTGCTCTGGGACGGGTCGTACTCCGATTCGACCGTGATCACCCCGGACTTCCTGATGAGCCAGGCGCGGCTCTACCTCAAGCCCGGCGTGATCATGCTCGGGCACGCGAACCACCCGACGGTGCTGGGCCTGTTCGACCAGATCATGGCCCTGATCAAGGAGCGTCAGCTGCAGCCTGTCACCCTCGACGAGATGTTCGGCACCAGCCGCGCCGTCGGCGCCTGACCGTCCGCATCCGCCGCCATCGGGGTGGCCCTACTGGCGTTGAGCGCCAGCAAAGCCACCCCGATGCGTGCGCGAGCGCGGCGGGCCGGGCCTCTTGTGGTCTGCGACACCGGGCGGCTACCGTCGTGCGGCACGCTAGCATTCCAGATCGCGGAAGAAGGGACGTCCGGCATGCCCGTCCGCACCGGTGCGCAGTACATCGAGAACCTCCAGAAGCACCCCCGAGAGGTGTGGCTGCGCGGCGAGCGGGTGGACGACGTCACCCGGCACCCGGCGCTCACGCGGCCGATCGAGCAACTCGCCCGGCTCTACGACATGCAGCACGACCCGGCGCTGGCGCCCGTCCTCACCGGGCCCGGCCCCGACGGCACGCCGGTCGGCCGTGCGTTCCTGCCCTGCCGCACGCCCGCGGACCTGGCCACCCGGCGCGCCGCGTTCCGGGCCTGGGCCGAGCCGACGCTGGGCCTGATGGGCCGCTCGCCGGACTTCCTCAACACCACGCTGATGGCGTTCACCGAGTCCCCCGGTGTGTTCGCCAGGCTCGGGCAGCGCTACGCCGACAACATCGCGCGCTATTACGAGTACGTCCGCGACAACGACCTGTTCCTCACTCACGCCCTGATCACCCCACAGACCGACCGGTCCCGGACCGCGTCGGAGCAGCAGGAGGAGTTCCTGCACATGGGTGTGGTCTCCGAGACCGCCGACGGGCTCGTCGTCCGTGGCGCCCGGATGCTCGCCACGCTGGCGCCGATGGCCGATGAGCTGATCATCTACAGCCTGCCCGGGCTGCGCCCCGGCGACGAGAAACACGCGGCCTGCTTCGCGATCCCGATCGACACCCCGGGCCTGCGGTTGATCTCCCGCGCCCCGTTCGACGACGGCACCCGCAACCCGTTCGACCACCCGCTGTCGTCGAACTTCGAGGAGGCCGACTGCCTCGTCGTGTTCGACGACGTGCTCGTGCCGTGGGACCGGGTGTTCCTCCACGGCGACGTGTCGCTGGCCAACGCGCTCTACGCCGAGACCAACCTGCGCCAGCACACCGCGCACCAGACCGGGGTCCGCGGCCTGGTCAAACTACAGTTCGTGACCGGCCTGGCGATGAAGCTCAGCCAGTCGGTGAAGATCGACGGCTTCCTGCACGTGCAGCAGAAGCTCGGCGAGTGCATCGTCGCGGTCGAGCAGGCGCACGCACTGCTCGTCGCGGCCGAGGCCGAGTACGAGACCACCGCGGCCGGGACCGTGCGGCCGCGGTTCAACTCGCTGCAGACGCTGCGGGTGCTGCTGGCCACCCAGTACCCGAAGCTCGTCGAGATCCTGCAGACCCTCGGCGCCGGCGGGCTGCTGATGATGCCCTCGGCCGAGGACTTCGACTCCCCCATCGCCGAGGACATCGCCCGCTACTACCGCGGGGCCCAGATGTCGGCGGTGGACCGGGTCCGGCTCTACAAGCTGGCCTGGGACCTGTGCGGGGACGCGTTCGGCCAGCGCGCGCTGCAGTACGAGCGCTACTACGCCGGCGACCCGGTCCGCATCCTTGCCACGAACTACCTCAGCTACGACAAGGACGCGTGTTTCGCGCTCGTCGACCGGGCCCTGGCCCTGGCCGGCGACCCGACAGCGCGATGATCGAAGCGGCCGAGTTCCGGCGGGCACTGGGCCAGTTCGCCACCGGGGTCACCGTGATCAGCACGACCACCCCGGACCGCAGGCCGGTCGGGTGCACGGTGAGCGCGTTCTGCTCGCTGTCGCTCGACCCCCCGCTGGTACTGGTGTGCCTGAACCGGGACCGGGCGATGCACCACGTCCTCGCCGGCGCGCCCGGCTACGCGGTGAGCATCCTGGCCTCCGACCAGGGTGAACTGGCCCGGGACTTCGCCCGCCCGCAACCCGACCGGTTCGCCGGCGTCGCGCACTCCGCCGGCCGCTACGGCCCGCACCTGCACGGCGCCATCGCGCACCTGGACTGCGGCCGCCACGAACTGCTCGACGGCGGCGACCACGTGATCGTCGTCGGCCGGGTGGAGGCACTGCGGGTGCACGAGGGCGAGCCGCTGCTCTACGCCCAGGGCGCGTTCCTGGACCTGCCCGGGCCCGACTGGCGGCGCGCCACGGCGACCGCCCCGCACGAATGGCTGCTCTCCGCCCCCTGGTGAGCCACCCTCGTCCCCACTCTGCAAAGGAGCAGTGATGGAGTTCTTCATAGGTTCGTGCGCCAAGATCGACCAGGTCGGCATCGTCAAGCAGGCCGAGGACCTGGGCGTCACCCACTTCGGCGTCGGTGAGGGGCCGCTGCTGTTCAGCGACCCCTACCAGTT
Source organism: Pseudonocardia acidicola (assembly GCF_012911935.1). Classification (GTDB taxonomy): domain Bacteria; phylum Actinomycetota; class Actinomycetes; order Mycobacteriales; family Pseudonocardiaceae; genus Pseudonocardia; species Pseudonocardia acidicola. The sequence goes on from NZ_JAAXLA010000038.1 coordinate 23,135, forward strand.
CCTGGCCCTGGCGGCGCGCGAGACGTCGTCGATCAACCTGGGCACCTGGGTGACCAACCCGCTGACCCGGATCCCCGCGGTCACCGCGAACTCGCACGCGACCCTCAACTCGCTCGCCCCGGGCCGGGTGTTCATGGGCATCGGGACGGCGAACAACGCGTTGCGCTCGATGGGCCACCGGCCGGCGACCATCAACGAGCTCGACGACGCGCTGCGGGTCAGCACCGGGCTACTGGCCGGCGAGCGGGTCACCCAGAGCTGGATGGGCAAGGAGCGCGAGCTGGAGTTCCTCGACCAGACCGGCACCTGGTACAACATCGCCGACCCGATCCCGGTCTGGATGGCCGCGGGCGGTCCGCGCGGCATCACGGTGGCGGCGCGCTACGCCGACTACGTGGCCTACTGCCTCGGACCCGACCCGGAGATGATCAAGCTGGTCCGCCGGGAGCTGGACAAGGCCGTCGCCGATGCCGGGCGGGCGCCGGGCTCGGTCAAGCTGGTCGCGGTGAGCTGGTTCTACCAGCTACGCGACGGCGAAACCTGGGAGGACGGCATCGACGCCGGATTCGGCTCCGGCCCGATCAGCTCGTGTCTGACCAACGTCGGATTCATGCAGGCGCACGCCGCCGAGCTCGACCCGCGGATCGTCGACGCCACGACGAAGGCGGCGATGGCCTATCTCGGCGACCCGACCGCCGCCGACGCCCCCCACTACCTGGATACCTGGGCCAAGTACCTGCGCGGCCTCGACCCGGCGCACCGGCCCCTGATCACCAAGGAGCTGTGCGACTACTGGTGCCTCTACGGGTCGCCGGACGAGATCTGGGAGAAGACCCAGGGCATGCTCGAGGCCGGTGTGGACATGATGAGCGTGTTCCTCTCCAACCCGTTCACCGCCGAGCGCGACATCGCCGACATCGGATCGTCGATCCTGGCCCGCGCCTGATCTGCCGGATTCCGGAACGGCGTTCCGGAATCCGGCACGCTGCATCGATCATCGCGGACAGGCCCCGTAGGTTGAGGAACCGGTCGAACAGCGGAGGTGGGCATGGGTGCAGCGCAGAACGCGGGGCAATCGGGACGCGGCGAGTACGACGTGGTGCTGCTGCGCCACGGCGAGACGGTCGGCTACGACGCGGACCACGGGCTCACCCCGCTGGGCGAGGAGCAGGCCCGGGCCCGCGGCGCCGCCCTGGCCGCCGAGCTCAAGCCCGGCACCACCGTCGTGATGCCGCACGCCCGCAGCGCACGGGGAACCGCCACCGCCGTGACGCTGCGGGCCGCCCTCGTCGAGGCGCTCGGCGGCGAGCACGTGGACGGCACCGACATCGGCCCGCTGTACACCGAGCCGTGGTTCGACAACCTGCGGTTCAACCTGCACGGCGAGGCCGTCGACACCGCGGTCGCGGTGATCACGCGGCTCGGGCTGCCCGACGGTGAGCTCCCGGACTGGGCGGCCGAGTACGACCGGTTCGACACCGACTACCGCGCCTTCGCCGGCGGGCCGATCGAGTACTGGCTGCACAACCCGACGCTGTTCTTCGAGCCGCCGCACGTGGCCGCGCACCGGTTCTGGCGTGGCATCACGACGCTCGGGGCGGACCGCCCGGAGAACCTCGTCGCGATCGTGTGCACGCACTCGGCACCGATGCGGGCGTTCGTCGCCACCGCGATCGGGCGCGACCCCGGGGAGCCGCAGAACCTCGAGGAGATCCGGGTCCGGGTCGGCCCCGACGAGTCCGCGACGATCACCTACCGGGACCACGTCGTGCACATGCGCGTGCCCCCGCAACCGCCGCCGTGGATCGACCGCGCCTGGTTCGAATCCTTCGGGCGCTGACGCGCTCACACATTGGTGGCGTCCGGCGGGACGTCCTGGGGCAGCTCCCCGGCGGGGCCGGATCCGTGCGCTCCCGCCCCGGGCAGGTCCAGGGTGTACGCGGTCATCGACAGCGAGCCGTAGGCGTAGCCGTCCACCAGCACGTCGGCCGGGCGCCCGGAGGCCCCGGCGAGCCCGGCCAGGTACAGCAGCGGGATGAAGTGGTCCGGGGTGGGCACCGCGGCCCGGAAGTCCGGCGAGTTCTGCAACCGCAGCACCGCGTCCGGGTCGCTGGTCATCGCCTCCTTGGCCGCCTCGTCGAAGCGCTGCGCCCAGTCGAAGCCGGTGTCGGTGAGCCGCCAGTCGATCCCGCCCAGGTTGTGCACGACGTTGCCGCTGCCGACGACGAGCACCCCGCTGTCGCGCAGCGAGGCCAGCTTCGCGCCCAGCTCGAGGTGGTAGTCGAACGGCTTCACCCCGTTGATCGACAGCTGCACGACCGGGATGTCGGCCTGCGGGAACATGTGGGCGAGCACCGACCACGTGCCGTGGTCGAGGCCCCAGCTGTCCTCGTCCATCCCGACCCAGGTCGGTTTGACGATCTCTGCCAGTTCCGCCGCGACCTCCGGTGCGCCCTGCGCCGGATAGTCCACAGCGAACAGCTCGGGCGGGAAGCCGTAGAAGTCGTGGATCGTGCGTGGCCGCGGCATCGCGGTCACAGCGGTGGCGTTGATGTACCAGTGCGCGGAGACGACCACAATGGCGCGAGGCCGGGGCATCGTCGCGCCCAGAGCTCGCCAGGACTCGGTGTAACGGTTCTGCTCGATGGCGTTCATCGGGCTGCCGTGCCCGATGAACGCCGCCGGCATCGTCGGAGCGGTCACCTGCCCACCCTAGAACCGGTAGAACGCAACGAGCGCGGCGAGAATCAACAGCACGACGTTGATGCCGATCATCTGGTTCTCCTTGCGCCGCGCGTGCACCACGGCGGCCCCGATCATGATCAGCGCCAGGCCCAGCGCCGCCAGTGGGGTCAGCACCGGCGCGATCCCGGTGGCCCAGGGAAGCACCAGACCGATCGCGGCCAGGACCTCGAGTGCGCCGATGGTCTTGATCGCCCCGTCGGAGAAGTCCTCGACGTAGCCCATGCCGCTCGCGGCGAGCGCCGTGCGCGGCCGGGAGAGCTTCATCGCGCCGGCGGCCAGGAAGGCCACGGCGAGCACGATCTGCAGGATCCAGACGAACACGTTCATAACCGGTCACTCCGTCGAACGCGAGGGGTCCGGCCACCGCCGGACTTGAACATTCAACAAGATAGACTACAAAGGATGAGAGTTGAAGTATCTCGGTGCATCGTCACCGGAACGTGATGACTATCCGGTCTCGCCTCCCGCGAGTCGGCAGATATCCGCGCGAGTCGCGGTCCGCGCGTGATCGGAAATGCGGCGACTCACCCTCCAGAAAAGGGCGACTCGCGGACTAGAAGGCGGGCCAGGGGATGGCGGGGCCGTAGCCGGAGGGCTCGGGATAGCGGCGGCTGGCCAGGAGCGCGTCGACCCGGCGGGAGAGCGCGGCGACCTCGCGGCGGGTGACGTGCTCGCCCAGCGCCGCGCACAGCCCGCCGTCGAGCTCGGCGCGCAGCCGGCGCAGCGCACCCTGCACGTCGTCCGGCAGCTTCTGCCCGACCCAGCCCCACAGCACCGTGCGCAGCTTGTCCTCGGTGTGCAGGGTCAGCCCGTGGTCGACGCCGTAGACGCGCCCGTCGACCCCGGCGAGCACGTGCCCGCCCTTGCGGTCCGCGTTGTTCGCGACGACGTCGAACGCCGCCATCGCACGCAGTTCGGGCCGGTCGGCGTGCGCCAGCACGGCGGGCTCGCCGAACCCGTCGCGGGCCCGCAGCACGCCCAGCCAGCCCTCGGGCACCTCGGACGGCGCGCACACGTCGACCAGTTCGCGCTCGTCATCGGTGTCCACCCAGGCCTGCACCATGCCCGGCCCGAACGGACCGTCCCGCAGCACCGTCGGCGGGACGACGTGCCAGCCTGCGGCCTCGGAGATCAGGAAGCTGGCCACCTCCCGGCCGGCCAGGGTGCCGTCGGGGAAGTCCCACAGCGGGCGCTCGCCGCGCACCGGCTTGTAGACGCAGCGCATCTCGACACCGTCGATGGAGACGGTGCCGAAGAGGGTGGCGTTCGAGGCGTCGACCAGCCGCCCGGTGATCTCGATGCGGCCGTCACGCAACAGTCCCGGCACAGCCGGGTCGCGAGGCTCCAAGGTCGTCGGTCAGTCCGCGACCGGGGACCGCTGGTGGTACCCGTTCAGCCGGACGCACACGTGACCTTGCGGATCGAGCGGCTCGGCGCACAGCGGGCACGGCGCACGGCCTGCGGACACGACCTTCTCGGCCCGCTCGGCGAACGCCTTGGCCTGCACCGGGGAGAGGAACACGCGCAGCGCGTCGGGCCCCTCCTCGGTGTCGTCGAGCACGACCGACTCGTCGATCTCCTCCTCGGTGACCGCGAGCAGCTCGACCACGATCGAGCGCGAGTCCGCGTCCCAGCCCAGCCCCATGGTGCCGACCCGGAACTCCTCCTCCAGCGGCACGGCGAGGGGATCGGTGTCGGTCTCCTCGTCGGTCTCGGGAGCGAGCTCCGAGCCGAACCGGCGGGCGACCTCCTGGAGCAGGGCGCTGATGCGCTCGGCCAGCACGGAGACCTGTTGCTTCTCCAGCAGAACGCTGATCGTGCGCGCGTCCTCGATGGCCTGCAGGTAGAACGACCGGTCGCCGGGCTCGCCGACGGTCCCGGCGACGAACCGCTCGGGCTGGCGGAAGACATGGATGACGCGTGACATGGCAGTACGAGACTAGGCCAATGGAGCGCGTCGGGCACGTCCGCGGGCCGCGAGCATCACGTCGAACCGCCGACCACCGCCTCCGAGCTGCGCCTCGCCGGGGCCCGGCGCCGCTTGGGCTTGGGCGGGATCAGGCTGGTCAGGTCGCCGCCGAGGTCGTTGACCCGGGCCACGAACGGCCGCGTCTCGGTGTAATGGACGACGCTCACCGAGCAGGTGTCGACCACGATCCGCTGGAAGTTGTCGAGGTGCGTGGCCAGTGCGTCGGCGAGCACGGCCTTGATGACGTCGCCGTGGCTGCAGGCCAGCCAGACCGCGGTGGGGCCGTGCTCGGCGGCGATGCGGGCGGCGTTCGCGCGCACCGCGGCCACCGCCCGGGCCTGCACGGCGGCCAGCCCCTCGCCCTCCGGGAACACCGCCGCCGACGGGTGCGCCTGCACCACCTTCCACAGCGGTTCCTTGGCCAGGGTCGTGAGCACGCCGCCGGTCCACGTGCCGTAGTCGACCTCGGAGAGTCCGGGATCGATCACCGGGGTGAGCCCGCGGGCGGCGGCCAGCGGGGCGACGGTCTGCTGGCAGCGGGTCAACGGAGAGCTGACGATCTCGGTCAGCGGCAGCGGGGCGAGCCGCTCGATCACCTTCTCCGCCTGCGCGCGGCCGGTCTCGTCCAGCTCGACGCCGGGGCTGCGGCCGGCCAGCACGCCGGCCGTGTTGGCCGACGACCGTCCGTGCCGCAGCAGGATGAGGGTGGTCACGTTGATCGAGCCTACGTGCCGTTGCTCAGTACGCCGACACGGCGCCGATCGACAGCGCGGCCAGCAGTGCGGCGCCGAGGGCGATCCGGTACGCCACGAAGACGTACACGCTGTGCTTCTGCACGTAGCGCAGCAGCCAGGCGATCACCGCGTACCCGACGAGGAACGCGATGAGCGTCGCGACGAGCATCTGCAACCCGCTCGGACCGTCGCCGGCGAACACGTCGGGCAGCTGGAACAGCCCCGCCGCGACGACCGCCGGGATGGCCAGCAGGAACGAGTAGCGCACCGCGGCCGGGCGGGTCAGGCCGAGGAACAGCCCGGCGGTGATCGTCCCTCCGGACCGGGAGACACCCGGGATCAGGGCCAGCGCCTGGGCGAAACCCAGCAGCACGCCGTCGCGGACGGTGAGCTGCTCGATCGGGCGGCGCTGCGGGCCGTAGCGCTCGGCGAGCCCCAGCAGCAGACCGAAGACGATCAGTGTCGTGGCGATCAGCCACAGGTTGCGGGCCACCGTCTCGATCTGCGGTTTGAACAGCACCCCGAGGATGCTGATCGGGATCGTTCCGATGATCACAAGCCAGGCGACCCGGTAGTCCGGCGTCGCCCGCACCTCCGGGTCGCGGAAGCCGCGGAACCACGTCATGACGAGGTTGCCGATGTCCCTGGCGAAGTAGATGAGCACCGCGAGTTCGGTGCCGAGCTGGGTCACCGCGGTGAACGCCGCGCCCGGGTCGTTGCCGAAGACGGCGCCGGAGACGATCCGCAGGTGCCCGGAGGACGAGATCGGCAGGAACTCCGTCAGGCCCTGGACGAGCCCGAGGACGAGGACCTCGAGCCAGCTCACGGCGCGATGCTCTTCCGGGTCTGATTCACGGCGCGCACCGTACCGGGGCTTGGGCAACCCTTTACGCATAGGCTGTCGCCTCGTGCGGCGCAGACAGGTCGGGACCAGCGGACTGCAGGTGTCCCGGATCGGCTTGGGCACCATGACCTGGGGCGAGGACACCGACGCCGAGGCCGCGACCGAGCAGCTCACCACCTTCGTCGACGCCGGGGGCACCCTGGTCGAGACCGCCGACGTCTACAGCGACGGCAAGGCCCAGGAGATCCTCGGCGAGGTGATGAACACCGCCGTGCCGCGCGACTACCTCGTGCTGACCGGCCGCGGCGGGCTGCCCACCGGCGTGCTGGGCGACGGCGCCGCGCGCGGCGCGCTGCTGGGGGCCCTGGACGCCATGCTGAGACGGCTGGGCACCGACCACCTGGACCTGTGGCAGCTGCCCGGCTGGGACGCCGCCGTCCCGCTCGAGGAGACGCTCAGCGCCGTGCAGGTGGCGGTGATGTCGGGCCGGGTGCGCTATGCCGGCGTGGTCGGCCCCGCCGGCTGGCAGCTCGCGACCGTCGCGGAGCGGGCCCGCACGCTGGGCAACATCGCCATGCCGGTGTCGGCGCAGGTCGAGTACTCGCTGCTGTCCCGGGTGGCCGAGGCGGATCTGGTGCCCGCCGCCCGGCACCACGGCGTCGGGCTGCTGGCCTGGGCGCCGCTGGGTCGCGGCGTACTCACCGGCAAGTACGCCGACGGCACCCCGGCCGATTCCCGTGGCGCGTCCCCGGTGCTGGCCTCGTACGTCGAGGCGCGGCGCAACGAGCGCTCGGCCCGCATCGTGCAGGCCGTGCTGACCGCCGCCGACGGGCTGGGCACCTCACCGCTGGCGGTGGCCCTCGCCTGGGTGCGCGACCGGCCCGGGGTGGCCGCCGCCATCGTCGGGGCCCGGGACGCGGCCCAGCTCTCCGCGTCGATGGCGACCGAGGCCGTCGAGCTGCCGGCGGAGATCCGTTCGGCGCTCGACGACGTGAGCGTGCCGATCTGACCGCCCCGGTCGGCGTGCGTGCGGACACCTCCGGCCCCGATCGGGCCTGGCACGGGCCTGCGGCCACGCATAGTGTGTGAGGAATCCACCCGCCGTTCATCATGTGGGGTGTGCCATAGGGCCGGGTCGAGCGGCACCCGGTCGCACGAACCTGGCAGGAGGTGGCCGGTGGCAGCAACCGGCGTGGCCGAGGGGGACCTGACCGACGGGGAGTGGGAGTACCGCCCGGTACAGCTCCCGGGAGACGTCTCCCGGATGACCGCGGCGGTACGGCTCGCCATCCAGGCCGAGTTCGGCGGCTGGGAACTGTCACGCGTGCGGCTCTACCCCGGTGGGGTCCGCAAGGTGTGGCTGCGCCGCCGGCGCTCGAACCGGATGTTGCCCGAGCTCTCCGTCTGACGACGATCCCCGTCACGAGCGGGCCCTCACGACTGCTCGCGCAGCCGTGAGGGCCGGCTCGGGCACGGTCTACGGGGCCAGCACGACCTTGCCGGTGGTCCGCCGCGACGCCAGCCTGCGCAGCGCCTCGGGGGCCTCGGCCAGCGGCAGCTCGACCCCGACCAGCGGGTCGATCCTGCCCTGCGCCCACAGCTCGCCCAGCGCGTCCTGCCACTGCGGGATCAGACCCGGGTTCATCTGCCGGTAGTAGCCCCAGTGCACGCCCACGACCGAGTAGTTCTTGACCAGGATGTGGTTGGTCGGCGCCTCGGCGAACCGGCCGGCCACGAACCCGATGACCAGGATTCGGCCCTCGAACGCGGCCACCCGCCGGGACGCGTCGAAGATGTCGCCGCCGACCGGGTCGTAGATGACGTCGGCACCGCGGCCACCGGTCAGGTCCTTGACCGCGGCCACGAGGTCGGTATCCCGGTAGTCGATCACCTCGTCGGCCCCGAGCGATTTCGCGACGGCGCACTTGTCCGCGCCGCCCGCGGTCCCGATCACCCGCGCACCGGCCGCCTTGCCGAGCTGCACCGCTGCGCTGCCCACCCCACCGGCGGCGGCGTGCACCAGCAGCGTCTCGCCCTCCCGCAGGTTCCCGCGGTGGTGCAGCGCGCAGTAGCCGGTCTGGTAGGTGATGAACATCCCGGCGGCCTGCCCGGCGCTCATCCCGTCCGGCCACGGCAGCGTCGACTCGGCGTCGAGCAGCACCAGCTCCGCGTAACCGCCCTTGCCCATCGGCGGGGTGCCGAGCACCCGGTCGCCGACCGCGGCCCGGGCACCCTCCCCCGTGGCGACGACCTCACCGGCGACCTCCAGGCCCGGGGTGAACGGCAGCGGCGGACGCTCCTGGTACTTGCCCTGGCAGACGAGGATGTCAGGGAAGTTGCACGCCACCGCGTGCACCCGGACCAGCACCTGCCCGGGCCCCGGCTCGGGGTCCGGCAGGTCGTCGTGCCACGTCAGGACCTCGCTCGGATCACCGAGTTCGGCCACCTGCCAGCCACGCATCAGTGGTTCTCCCAGCTCACGTTCGGGGGTGCGACGCCGCCCTTCGGGCCGGGCACCCCGCGGAATCCGTACGGTCCGGGCTCGCGACCCGGTTGGACGAACCAGCACTCGCCGGGCTCGCCGCGGTCGAGCACCGCCTCGACGGCGTCGGCGACGTCGTCCGCGGTGAGCAGCGGGAAGTCACCGAACTGGTCGCGGGCGTGCGCGAGCAGCGGGGTGTCGGCGAAGCCGGGGCAGATGGCGTTGACCCGGATGCCCTCCGGCGCCAGCGTGGGCGCCGCGGAGCGGACATAGCCGACGACCGCGTGCTTGGTCAGGGTGTACAGCGCGTCGCCGGGCAGCGGCAGCAGCCCGGCCAGCGAGGCGGTGGCGATGATGGTGCCGCCGCCGGCGCGGCGCAGCGCCGGTACCGCGGCGTTGAGGCCGTAGACGACGTGGTCGACGTTGACGCCCATGATGCGCCGGTAGCCGGCGAGGTCGAGGTTCTCGATACCCGACTGCCCCGAGGTGATGCCGGCGTTGAGCAGCACGATGTTCAACCGCCCGAAGCTGTCCTCGGCGACGTCGACGGCCATCGCCATCGCGTCCGGGTCGGTGACGTCGCCGGGCAGCGCCAGGCCGCCGACCTCCTCGGCCAGCGCGCGGGCGCCCGCCTCGTCCCGGTCCATGACGGCCACGACGGCGCCGGCGCCGGCCAGCCGGCGGACCGCGGCGGCCCCGATGCCGGATGCGCCGCCGGTGACGAGCGCCGCTTTGCCCTTGAGGTCCACGATGACCCTGCCTCTCAGCTGTTCCGCAAGAAGGTGTCCAGCACACGGGTGCCGAACGTCAGCGCGTCCACCGGCACCCGCTCGTCGATCCCGTGGAAGAGCGAGGCGAAGTCGAGGTCCGGCGGGAGCCGCAGCGGCGCGAAGCCGTAGCAGCGCATGCCCAGCTCGGCGAACGACTTGGCGTCGGTGCCACCGGAGAGCATGTACGGGATCGTCGTCGCCTCCGGGTCCTCGGTGCGCAGCGCGGCAGCCATGGCCTCGACCAGCGGACCCTCGAACGGCGTCTCCACCGGCGGCAGGTCGGTCACCCACTCGCGGCTCACGTCCGGGCCGAGCAGCTCGTCGACCTCGCGCAGGAACGCCTCCTGCCGGCCGGGCAGCACCCGGCAGTCGACGACCGCCTCGGCCGTCGACGGGATGACGTTGGCCTTGTAGCCGGCCTGCAGCATCGTCGGGTTCGCGGTGTCGCGGACGGTCGCACCGATGATGCGCGAGAGCGGGCCGAGCTTGGCCAGCGAGCCCTCCAGGTCGTCCTCGGGGAACTCCAGGCCGGTCAGCTCACGCATCCGGTCCAGGAACTGCCGGACCGTGTCGGTGATCACCAGCGGGAACGTGTGGTTGCCCAGCCGCGCGACCGCCTCCGCGAGCTTGGTCACAGCGTTGTCCTCGTGCAGGAACGAGCCGTGCCCGGGCTTGCCGCGGGCCCGCAGCCGCATCCAGGCGATGCCCTTCTCCGCGGACTCGATGAGGTAGACCCGCTGGTTCTCGCCCAGGGTCAGGGAGAACCCGCCGACCTCGCCGACCGCTTCGGTGCAGCCGTCGAACAGGTCCGGCCGGTTCTTCACCAGCCACTGCGCGCCGTACTTGCCGCCGGCCTCCTCGTCGGCGAGGAACGCGAACACGATGTCGCGCGGAGGCACCACCCCGTCGCGTTTGAACCGGCGCGCGACCGCGATCGTCATCGCGACCATGTCCTTCATGTCGACGGCGCCGCGGCCCCACACGTAGCCGTCCTGCACCGCCCCGGAGAACGGGTGCACCGACCACTCGCTGGGCTCGGCCGGCACGACGTCGAGATGGCCGTGCACGAGCAGCGCGCCGCGCTGCGGGTCGGCGCCCTCGAGCCGGCAGAAGACGTTGCTCCGGCGTGGCGCTCCGGACTCCAGGACCTCGACCTCGTACCCGACCTCGGCGAGCTTGCCCGCGACGTACTCGGCGGCCTCCTTCTCCCCGACGACGGTGTCCGGATCGCCGGTGTTGGAGGTGTCGATCCGGATGAGTTCCGAGGCGAGTTCGACGACCTCGTCCTCGGCTGTGCTGGGTCCGGTCATGCGGATCTTCCTACCACCGAGGATCCGGTTTCGGGTGCCCGGTGGGCGTCGGCTATCCTTCCTCCGTCGCGGTTCGGACCGCGGCGATGTCCGAGTGGCGGAATGGCAGACGCGCTAGCTTGAGGTGCTAGTCCCCGGTAAGGGGGTGGGGGTTCAAGTCCCCCCTCGGACACACATCGCTCCTCCATCGGCCATCTCGGCCGGCACGTCTCGAGCGCGTCAGCCGGTCGCGAAACCGGGGATGTTCGCGGCGGCCACCGCGCGGGCCGCCACCGTGCAGTCGAGCTGGGCGAGGATGTTCATCCAGCCCGTCAGTACCCGCACCACCAGCACGTGGTCCGGCGGCAGGTTCAGCGCCCGTCCGGTCCGGGCGAACGCCCGGTTCCCGGGGTTGGCCACCCGCGCTCCCTGCCGGGCCATCCAGGTCCGGTCGAAGTGGAAGACCTCGTGGCGCAGCGGGTCCGCGAGCGCCCCGATCCAGCGCAGGACATCCGCCTCCTCGGCGTCCGCCGCGAGGAAGCCCTCGGCGACCAGCAGCTCGGTCAGTGCCGCGCCCTCACCACGGGCGGTGAGGTTCAGGATCTGCACCAGCACCGGCGGGATCCCGCCGGGCAGCGACGCGACCGCCCCGAAGTCGACCATCCCGAGCCGACCGTCGTCGAGGACGAGGAAGTTCCCCGGATGCGGATCGGCGTGCAACAACCCGATCCGGGCCGGCGAGGCGAACATCGTCTCCACGACGGTGTGCGCGTACCGGTCCCGCGCCCGCTGCTCGTCCGCGTCGGCCGGGGTGTCCAGCTCCGACCGCAGCGGCACCCCGTCGAGCCACTCGGAGACCAGCACCTTCGGCGCCGACGCCACCACCGCCGGGACCCGCAGCCCGGGCGCGTCGGCGAACCCGGCCGCGAAGGCGCGCTGGTGGTCGGCCTCGATCCGGTAGTCGACCTCCTCCATCATCCGCTCGTGCAGCTCGGCGACCAGGGCGCGCGCATCCAACCCCGGCAGCACCGCCCCGAGCAGCCACGAGAACCGCCGCAGCTGGCGCAGGTCGGCGTCCAGGGCGACGTCCGCACCCGGGTACTGGATCTTGACGGCCACCGCGCGGCCGTCCCGCCACACGCCGCGGTGCACCTGCCCGAGGCTCGCCGCGGCCACCGGGTCGTCGTCGAATTCCCGGAACCGCGACGCCCAGCCACGCCCCAACTGCTCGGTGAGCATCCGGTGCGCGTCGCGGACCGGCATCGGCGGCCCCGCGGTCTGCAGCTTCGCCAGTGCCTCGTGGTACGGCCCCAGCAGCTCCGCCGGCACCATCGCGTCGTAGACGCTCAACGCCTGCCCCAGCTTCATCGCGCCGCCCTTGAGGCTGCCGAGCACGGCGAACAGCTGCTCGGCGTTGCGCGCGGCGGTCACCGCCGCCACATCATCACGGTCGGCACCGGACAGGGCCCGGCCCCACCCCGCCACCGCACGACCCGCGAAACCCAGCGGCAGCGACGCCAGCCGCGCCGAGCGGGACAACCCGTTGCGCGGAACCCGACCGGTCACGGTCCCCTCCGGTGAGCTCGACGACCCATGAGCACGAGCCGCCGACGCCGACGTCCCCGCTGCGATCATGACACCTCGGAGCCCGGACGGCGTTGCCGAGGCCCAGCGCCGGACCCGGCCGCCGGGGCGAGCCGCGCCCAGGGGAATGCGGCGTGGCCGGTGACGGTGCGGTGCGAGCCCCGCATTCCTCGTCAGTCACGTCCCGGGCGCGGCCGTGAGCCCGGGCGCACACCCCGACAAACGCCCGACATGGTCACCGATCGGCGATGACCCGCGGAAGCGGCGTGCGATATCGGCACCGGAATCGCCGCAATCGAACGGCTGCAAAAATAGGGTGCCGAGCATTCAGTGGGCACGCCTTGGACCCCGGTTGACCCTCGATGGTCGAATGAGCGAGTTCATTACCTGAAGCACATCCCGGCGGAGCACACCTGCGCAGGTCCGCCCGACCCGGCCACCGGCCCGCAGCCGGGCCCGGCGTCCACACGATCACCTCAGCGGCAGGCGAGAGCAATATCAACACGGCAGCGCCGCAAAGCTCCGCACGCAATGAAACAGGAAACACGAACCCGTGACCCGCAACATCTGCGGTCCACGAGAACGCCGAACAGGGGTGACCCGGGCGGCAATTCCGGCGTACGTTTATCGGTTCGAACACCGAGGGGCCGGGACAGGTCCGAACGGTTCACGGACAGAACGGCGGAGAACCCGCCACGAAGCACATTGTTTCGCGCGAATCAGAACATCCATCCGTTCCAGGATGTGAGGGGAAGAAAGGAAGAAGAATGAACATACGACGTACCGCGGTCGTGGGCCTCGCGACCCTCGGCCTGCTCGCCGGCGGCGGATCGGCCACGGCGTTCGCAGCCACACCCGCACCCGTCACCGCGGCACCCGCGGTCAAGACCGTCGACGACCCCACCGGCAACGGCATGGGTAACGGCACGGGCAACGTCGGCAACGGCGCGGGCAACGTCGGCAATGCCGTGGGCAACATCCTGAGCGACGACGGCGGCAAGAGCATGGGCGACGGCGTCGGCAAGCATCTCGGCCACGGCGCCGTCCTCGTCGTCGGCGTCCTCGTCATCGTCGGCGTGGGTCACCACTGACACCGCAGCGTCCGCAGGTCCCGGTGCCGAACCCGCGGAATGCTGCGGGGCCCGCCGGGGAGATCCTGCGGACGCTGAACCCGGGCCGACGCCACGGGTGAGCCCGCCCACCGCCTCACCCGTGGTGCCGGCCGGGCCCCGGCGGCGGCGCAGCCGGAGAACTGCGGCGCGGGAGAACGGCCGGGTCGAGGCTCGGCGGCAGGAGCAGCGCGGCGACGGTCAGCGGCGGCGTGCGCCACGCGAAGCGCCTGCAGCAGCCGGGCGCCGGGACCAGACGGTGCCGCGCCGCACGAGCCGCAGCGATGACGGGCGCAGGCACCGCCCACCGGCCCGATGGTGATCGAACAGCTCCGCGTCGTCGAAGGTCTGGTGGCAGCCCGGCGCCGCACAGTGGGCCCGAATCGGCCCGAACCAGCTCGCACCGCACGGGCACGAGATCCGCGCATTGCTCGGGTCGTCACGAGGCACGCGCGCACGCTAGACGCGGGGACCGACAGAATCCGGCCCGCGGCACGGGCGCCGGGTGCGATCCGTCGGCGACGATGTCCCCGACCATCGGCATGATCGGGGCGGGAGCGACAGCGCAATGGATCTCGAACTGGGCGGGCGCACCGCCGCGGTGGTGGGCGGGTCGAGTGGCATCGGCGCGGCCACCGCCCGGGTGCTCGCCGAAGAAGGCTGTGACGTCGCGCTGACCTACCGGCGCTCCGTCGCAGGTGCCCAGCAGGTGGCGGATGCGGTGCGCGCGCACGGCCGCCGGGCCTGGCTCGTACCCCTCGACCTCGCTCGACCGGAATCGGTCCGCGCCGCGGCCGACACGCTGGCCGCCGCCGCCGGCGACCTCGACGTGCTGGTGCTCAACGCCGGCCACAACGTCGTGACCCCGTTCGATCGGATCAGTGTGGAGGAGTGGCGCGAGGTGCTCGAGGTCAACCTCGGCGGCGCCTTCTTCACACTGCAGGCACTGGCGCCCCGGGTCCGCCCTGGCGGCGCCGTCGTCACGGTGGCCAGCGTCGCCGCCGAGACCGGGGCCCCGCACCACATGCACTACGCGGCGGCGAAGGCCGGCCTGGTCAACCTCACCAAGTCGATGGCCCGCGAGCTCGCCCCGCAGGTGCGGGTCAACTGCGTCGCCCCGGGGATCACCCTCACACCGATGGGCCGGCAGGCCATCGACAACCTCCCCGAGGACTACGCGGCGACCAGCCTGCTGCTGCAGCGCTTCGCCGGCCCGCAGCGGGTGGCGCAGCTGATCGCGCTGATCGCCAGCCCGGTCACCGAGTACATGACCGGCGCGACCATCGACATGAACAGCGGCCGCTTCCTGCGCTGAGCCGCGGAGACGGGGAACGTTGGGGGCATGGACGTGGACGCGGCGACGCTGTCGGTCCGGCTGGCTCCCGAGCTGTGGCTGTTCGTGGGGCCGCGGCGGCGGCGCGAGCAGTTCGAGATGACCCACGACGGCACCGCCACGCTCGCCCACGTGGTGCCGGCGCTCGGCGTCCCGCTGACCGAGGTCGGTGCGCTGCTGGCCGACGGCGCATCGGTCCCCCCGGCACATCGCCCGCAGCCGGGATCCACCATCACCGTCCGCGCCGTGCAGCGGCCTCAGCGGGTACCCGGCTGGGACGGGCGGTTCGTGCTCGACGTACACCTCGGGGCCCTCGCCCGCCGGCTGCGCATCCTCGGCCTCGACACCGCCTACCGCAACGACGCCGACGACGACGCGCTGGTCCACCAGTCCACGGCGGAGCACCGGCTGCTGCTCACCCAGGACCGTGGCCTGCTCAAACGCCGGGCGCTGTGGGCCGGTGCCTACGTCCGCGGCGCCCACCCGGGCGACCAGCTGACCGACGTCCTGGGACGGTTCGCTCCCCCGCTCGCGCCGTGGACGCGGTGCGCCGGCTGCAACGGCGAACTCGACGCCGTGGACAAGCGCGAGATCGCCGACCGGCTGCCGCCCGGCACCCGGCGCCGCTACGACCGCTTCACCCGATGCCGCGAGTGCGGCCGGGTGTACTGGCGCGGGGCGCACAGCCGTCGCCTCGACGCGATCGTCGCCGCGGCCCGCACGGCGGCCGGCTCCTCCGGAAGGCCGGGCCCGGCGGCCGTTCGGTCGGCACCGCACTAGTCCGACGATGTCCCCGATCCCGATGCAGGAGGTTCGGTCGCCGATGAGCTCGACAACCGAACACGACACGGCCGACGGCGCCCGGGGGGCAGGCGTCGGAGGACCTCGGGGGGCTCGACACCGCACCCGAGGGGTGCGACGACGCCGGGCCGGCGCGGACCGTGTACCGGAAGACGGAACACGATGGTGGTGCAGAGCACACATCCGGCGCAGGATCGTGCGCACCACCACACGTAGGAGTGATCATGCTCAACGCCGAGTCCATGCTCCTCGTCCACTGCCGCATCTTCGACGGCACCGGCGAGGAGGAGATCCCCGACGGTGCGATCTGGGTCGAGGGCGACGAGATCCGCCGGGTCGGCTCGATGGACCGGTTCGAGGACGTCGGCGACGACGTACCCCGGATCGACGTCGGTGGCCGCTTCGTCATGCCGGGGATGACCGAGGCGCACAGCCACCTGTCCTACTTCAACGCGTCCAGCCTGCAGGACCTGGACATGAACTGCACCGCCGAGGCCACCACGATCTACGCGATCACCAACGCGCGCACGATGCTGCGCTGCGGTTACACCTCGGCGCACAGCTTCGGCTCGCTGCACGCGGTCGACGTGGCGGTGCGCAACGCGATCAACTCCGGGGTCGCGCCGGGGCCGCGGTACGTCGCCTGCGGGCGTGACGTGCTGGGCACCGGCGGCATGATCGACTGGAATCCGGACCACCTGCAGCTCGGCATGGACGGGCTGGCCCTGCTCGCCGACAACCCGTGGGAGGTCCGGAAGGTGATCCGCTCGGTCCGCAAGTCCGGGGCCGACACCGTCAAGGTCTACCTCGACGGCGAGGGCATGATCGAGTCCGATCTACCGGGCGAGCTGTCCTACACCCAGGAGGAGGCGGACGCCGCCGCCGACGAGGGGCACCGCCGCAACCTGCGGATGATCTGCCACGCCCGCTCGGCGGATGCGGTCACGATGGCCATGAAGGCGGGCTTCGACGTCATCGGGCACGCCAACTACCTCAACGACGAGGCCCTCGACCGCATGCGCGAGCAGCGGCACCGCATCTTCGTCACCCCCGCCATCCACTGGCAGGTGGGGCTGTACGAGAACGGCGCGGAGTACGGGTTCTCCCAGGACGTGCTCGACTCGATGGGTTACAAGGACGAGATGGTCGAGACCATCGCCAGCGTGGCCAAGATGAAGGCGGCGGGCATCCGGGTGCTGCCGGGGGGTGACTTCGGGCTGGCCTGGACCCCGCACGGCACCTACGCGAAGGACCTGCAGAACTTCGTCGACCTGTTCGGCTACACCCCGCGCGAGGCGTTGATCGCCGCCACCCGCGACGCCGGGGCCATGGTCGACTTCGGCGGCAAGGTGGGCACGCTCGAGGCCGGCAGGTTCGCCGACATCGTCGTGGTCGACGGCGACCCGCTCACCGACATCACGGTGCTGCAGGACCAGGACAGGATCGTCACCGTCATCAAGGGCGGCAAGATCTACCACAACACCCTCCCCTCCGGGCCTCGGTTCGACCTGTCGGCGCAGGCCGGGATCAGTGCCGCCGAGGAGGACCGCGTGCTGTCCGCGGGCCGGTGAGCGCCCTCGACGTCGCCGCACTGCGGAAGCTGGCGGCGGCGAAGCAGGACGCCCCGGGCCCGTGCAACCGGCGGTGCCGCGAGCGCGGCGAGTGCGCGTTCGGCCGGTCCGACCCGCCGGGGACCTACTGCCGGGAACGCCGGCCGCCGCGGCGCGGTGAGTGGGCGGCGCGCGCGGTGGAGGCCGACCGGTCGTGACGCGGGCGGTCCCCGGACGCCGAGGCATCCGGGGGCCGCCCGACCGGGGCCCGCCGGCGTCACCCGACGGTGATCATCCCGCGCTGCGGCTCGGATGCGCGGTGCCCCACAATGCGGGTCATGGCCACGGCGTCGATCTCCGCAAGGCCGGATGTCGCACCGAAGAGCCGTTATCGCCCGGAACTACAGGGGCTGCGCGCCCTGGCGTCCGGGCTGGTGGTCGTCTACCACGTCTGGCTGGGCCGGATCTCCGGTGGCGTCGACGTGTTCTTCCTGATCTCCGGCTTCCTGATCACCGGTCAGCTCTACCGGGCGGGCCTGCGCGGCCCGATCGCGGTGCGGCCCTTCTGGGGCCGGGTGGTCCGCAGGCTGCTCCCGGCCGCCGCGACCGTCCTGCTGGTCACCGTGGCGGCCGGCATGGTCGTGCTGCCCGAACAACGCTGGCTGCAGGCCATCCGCGAGGTCGTGGCCTCGGCGCTGTTCGTCGAGAACTGGCGGCTCGCCGCCGACTCGGTCGACTATTTCGCCCAGCACGACGCCGCGAGCGTCGTCCAGCATTTCTGGTCGCTGTCGGTACAGGGCCAGTTCTACCTGGTGTGGCCCTTGCTGGTGGGCGTCGTGGTGCTCGCCGCCCGGCAGACCGGACAGGAGCTGCGGCCGCTCCTGGCGATCACCCTGCTCGCCCTGTTCGCAGCGTCGCTGCTGTACTCGGTCGAGCTGACCGCGGCCAACCAGCCGCTGGCGTACTTCGACTCGCTGACCCGGGTGTGGGAGTTCGCTCTGGGCGGGCTGCTCGCGCTGGGGATCGACGAGATACGGCTGTCGCGGGCGGTTCGGGTCGCACTCGGCTGGATCGGTGTCGTCGGCCTGGTCAGCTGCGGGCTGGCACTGGACGTCGGCTCCCAGTTCCCCGGCTACGTGGCCCTCTGGCCGATCCTCTCCGCCGCGGCGGTACTCGTCGCAGGCGCCACCGGCAGCCGGCTCGGTGTCGACCGCGCGCTGTCCAGCCGGCCGCTGCGCTACCTCGGTGACCTCAGCTTCGCGCTGTACCTGTGGCACTGGCCCGTCCTGATCTTCTACCTGGTGGGCCGGGACCGCGCGGAGGTCGGCTGGCGCGGCGGTCTCGTGATCATCGGTGCCTCGCTGGTGCTGGCCGCGCTGACGTACCACCTCGTCGAGAAGCCGACCCGGACGGCGAAGCTCGGGGCGCGTGTCCTGCGCGGCGACTACCGGGTGGGGGCACTGGCCCTGGTGCCGGTACTGCTCGCGGCCGGCACCTGGCACATCGTGAGTACGAACACCGCCGAGCAGGTGGCGGTGGTCGGCGACGACGACCATCCCGGCGCCATGGCGCTGGAGGCGGGCGCCGGTGCCGGGGACGACGACGCCGAGCTCATCCCCTCGCTGGTCACGCTGCACGAGGACTTCGCCGGTATCGACGACTGCACCCCGTCGGCTCTGAACGACGAGCTGAAACTGTGCGCCACCCCGACCGCCGGGCCGCCGACGCGCCGGATCGTCATCGTCGGTGACTCGCACGCCGAGCAGTACATCGCCGCGCTACGGCCCATCGCCGAACAACGGAACTGGCAGCTC
Organism: Pseudonocardia acidicola; assembly: GCF_012911935.1. Lineage (GTDB taxonomy): Bacteria > Actinomycetota > Actinomycetes > Mycobacteriales > Pseudonocardiaceae > Pseudonocardia > Pseudonocardia acidicola. Next base: position 42,159 of record NZ_JAAXLA010000038.1, read on the forward strand.
GTCGCGATGCTCAAGGGGGCGTGCCCGTTCTCCGCGGTCTCCGACACCGTCCCCGGTGACCGCAGGTGCATCGCGTTCAACGCCGCGGCCACCCAGGAGATCGTCCGGATGCACCCGGACGCGGTGTTCACCGTCGGCACCCTGAACGTGCGCAGGGGCCTCAGCGAACACACGCCACAGGGGTTCGTCGACCGGTGGCGTTCCCTCGACGAGGCGGGGATCCCGGTGCTGGCGGTGCGGGACAACCCGCGCTACGACTACGCCCCTGCCGAGTGCCTGCAACGCAGCGGCCGCGGCGCGCCCGGATGCGCGCCGCCACGCGAGGAGTTCCTGGCACCCCAGGCGCCGTACACGGCGCTGCGCGACGTCCCGCCGAACGTGCACTTCCTGGACTTCAGCGACCACATCTGCCCGGGGACGACCTGCCCGCCCGAGATCGGCAACGTGTTCGTCTACCTCGACGACAACCACCTCAGCGCGACGTACCTGACCTCGATGTCACCGATCGTCGGGCGCGCGGTGGTCACTGCTATGGGCTGGTGAGCAGCAGCGCCCGCGCGATCGGGACGCCCGGCCGGTAGGCCAGGTGCAGGTGGCTGGGCGCGTCCAGCACCGCCAGGTCGGCGCACCGGCCCGGGGCCAGCACCCCGACGTCGTCGCGGTGCAGCGCCAGCGCGCCGCCCGCGGTCGCCGACCAGAGCGCCTCGGCCGGGGTCATGCGCAGCTCCCGGACCGCGAGCGAGATGACGAACGGCATCGACGACGAGTAGCAGGTGCCGGGGTTGCAGTCGGTGGCCAGCGCCACCGTGGCACCGGCGTCGAGCAGCCGGCGCGCGTCGGGGTAGGGCGATCGGGTGCAGAACTCGACGCCGGGCAGCAGCGTCGCCACCGTGGTGCCGCCCGCCAAGGCCTCGACGTCGGCGTCGGTGAGGTGGGTGCAGTGGTCGACGCTCGCGGCGCCGAGCTCCACGGCGAGGCCGACCCCGGGCCCGGCTGCGAGCTGGTTGCCGTGCACCCGCAGTCCCAGCCCCGCCGCGCGGCCCGCCTCCAGGACGGTGCGGGCCTCCTCGCCGTCGAAGGCGTGCGGGCTGGCCGGCTCGCAGAACACGTCGATCCAGCGGGCGTGCGGTGCGCAGGCCCGCAGCATCTCGCCGGTGACGAGGTCGACGTAGTCGCCGCGGGCCGCCCCGGCGGGCACCACGTGTGCGCCGAGGAAGGTCGTCTCGGTCGTCACCTCGGCGGCCAGCCGCAGCGTGCGCTGCTCGTCGGCGACGGTCAGGCCGTAGCCGCTCTTGACCTCCACGGTGGTCGTCCCCTGGGCGCGCAGCTCGGCGATCCGCCCGGCGAGGAGCGCACGCAGGGTGTCGTCGGTCGCGGCGCGGGTGGCGGCGACCGTGGTGGCGATGCCGCCGCCGTCGTAGCGGGTGCCGGCCATCCGGGCGGCGAACTCCGCGGCCCGGTCCCCGGCGAACACCAGGTGCGTGTGTGCGTCGACGAACCCGGGGACCACCGCCCGCCCACCGAGATCCGTGCGGGCGTCGGCGGCCGGGGCGCGCGCCGCGGCACCGATCCAGGCGATCGCGCCCTGGTCGACGACGACCGCGGCGTCGGTGACGACGCCGAGCGGCGAGCCGTCACCGGCGGCCGGGTCGTTCGTCGCGAGCTCGGCGATCCCGGTGAGCAGGGTGGAGCTCACGGGTCCCCCCACAGCGGCTCGATCGCGGCCCGCAGCAGCGCCCCGACGTCGCCGAGCCGGTGCCGGCCGTCCTCGACCAGCACCCGGCCGTCGACGAGCACGGTGTCGACGTCGGCCGCGGTCGCGGTGAACAGGACCTGCTCCGGGGCACACCCGGCGGTGCGCGGGGAGTCGAGCCGGATCGCGACCAGGTCCGCGCGCGCACCGGCCTCGAGGCGGCCGGCGCCGGCCCAGCCGAGACTGGTGTGCTCGGTCGCGGCGTCGAGCAACTCGGCCGGGGTGAACCGGCCGCGCCGGCCCGACATGAGCCGCTCGTGCATCTCGCACACCCGGGCCTCGCAGAACAGGTCGATCACCGCGTGCTGGTCGCTGCCGAGCGAGAGCCTCGTGCCGGCGTCACGCAGCGCCCGGGCCGGTCCGATGCCGTCCGCGAGATCGCGTTCGGTGGTCGGGCACAGGCACGCGGTGCCACCCGCGCCGCCCAGCACGGCGACGTCGGCGGCGGTCAGGTGGGTCGCGTGCACCACCGTCGTGGCGGGCCCCAGGACGCCCTCGCCCGCGAGCAGCCCGGTCGGGGTGGCGCCGTACCAGGCGAGGCAGGCGTCGTTCTCGGCGGGCTGCTCGGACACGTGAACGTGCAGCGGCCGCCCGGCCGCGACGCCGGCCACCACCCCCAGGGCCGCGCGCGGGACCGCGCGGATCGAGTGCACGGCGGCACCCACCCGCATCCCGTCGTCGCCCCCGAGGTCAGCGACCCGGGCCGCCCACGCCTCGACGTCGCCGTCGGAGAACCGCTGCTGCACCCCGTCGAGCGGCAGGTGGCCGTCCGGACCGAGCCCCCCGGCCAGGTAGCACGCGTCGATGAGGGTCAGCCGGATACCGGCATCGGCCGCGGCCTGGCGCAGCGCCACGGCCATCGCGTTCGGGTCGGTGTACGGGCGCCCACCCGGGCCGTGGTGCAGGTAGTGGAACTCCCCCACCGCGGTGATCCCGGCCAGGGCCATCTCGGCGTAGGTGGCCCGGGCCAGCGCCAGGTAGGAGTCCGGATCGAGCCGCTGCGCGACCGCGTACATCCGTTCGCGCCAGGTCCAGAACGTGCCGCCGCGGTCGTGGGTGTGCCCACGCAGCGCGCGGTGGAACGCATGGCTGTGCCCGTTCGCGAACCCGGGCAGCACCACCCCGGGCAGCCGCGCCGCGCCCGCCGGGTCCGTCCCGGCCGTGACCGCGACGAACCGCCCGCCGGCGACGTCGAACGTCACATCCCGCGCGACCCCTCCGGGCAACACCGCCCACCCCGCCCACCACCTCACCGCTCAACCCTGCCCCGCACGTTGTGGAGACATGACGCGATCGGGCGCGGTGCGGGGGCGCATTGCGCAGACATCGCGCGGGGGCGGGTCACCGGGTGAGGTCGGTGATGACGGTCGCCAGGGCGGCGACGCCGGACAGGCAGTCCGCGTGGTCGGCGTGCTCGGCGGGCGAATGCGAGACGCCGGTGGGGTTGCGGACGAACAGCATCGCCGCCGGGACACCGGCCGCGGCCAGGATCCCGGCGTCGTGCCCGGCCCCGGTTCCCAGCACCGGCACGTCCCCGAGCACCCTGGCGAGCCGGTCGGCCAGCGCCGGGTCGAACGGCGTCAGATCCGTCCAGGACTCCTCGGCCACGATGCCGCCGTGCCCGGTCACGACCTCGGCCGTCTCGGCGACGATCGCACGCACCTGCGCGGCGCTTGGCCCGCGCGCGTCCAGCCAGCCGGTCACCTGCGACGGGACGGCGTTGACCGCGTTCGGGTCCACCCGGACCTTGCCGCAGGTCGCCAGCGCGTCGTTGCGGACCGCCGCCACCCGCGCGGCGAGCACCACCGAGGCGAACGCGAGCATCGGGTCGTGCCGGTCGGCCAGCCGGGTCGTGCCGGCATGGTTCGCCTCGCCGGGCAGCTCGACGCGCCAGCGGCCGTGCGGCCAGATCCCGGAGCCGACCGCCAGCGGCGCGTCGAGGTCGACCAAGGCCCTGCCCTGTTCGACGTGGAGTTCGACGAAGGTGCCCACCCGGCCCAGCGTCTGCGCGTCGCGGCCGAGGTGCGCCGGGTCGTGCCCCGCCTTGGTCATCGCCTCGGCCATCGAGATCCCGTCTGCGTCGGTCAGGCCGCGGGCCCGGCCGGGGTCCAGCGCGCCGGTGATGATCCGCGAGCCGGCGCACGCGACCCCGAACCGGGCGCCCTCCTCGTCGCCGAAGTTGACCACGGCGATCGGCCGGCCGGGTGCGACGTCCCGGTCCCGCAGCGCGTCCAGGGCCGCGAACGCGGACACCACCCCGAGCGGGCCGTCGAACGCGCCGCCGTCGGGGACCGAGTCCAGGTGCGAGCCGATCGCCAGCCCGGGGGTCGCGTCCGGGTCGCCCCACCACGCCCACTGGTTGCCGGCCCGGTCGGTGGTCAGGTCCAGGCCGCGGCGCGCCGCCTCGCCGGCGAACCAGTCGCGCAGCGTCGCGTCCTCGCCGGTCCAGGCGTAGCGCCGGTATCCGCCGGTGCCGGGGTGCCGCCCGACCGGTTCGAGGGCCGCCCACATCCCGTCGAAGCTCATGACTGCGCCATCGGGATCCGCACACCCCGCGCGTGTGCCACCTCGCCGGCGGTCTCGTACCCGGCGTCAACGTGCCGGATGATGCCGGTGGCGGGGTCGTTGGTCAGCACCCGTTGGATCTTCTCCCCGGCCAGGTCGGTGCCGTCGGCGACGGTGACCTGCCCGGCGTGCAGCGACCGGCCGATGCCGACCCCGCCGCCGTGGTGGACCGACACCCAGCTGGCGCCGGAGGCCGTGCTGACCATCGCGTTGAGCAGCGGCCAGTCGGCGATCGCATCGGAACCGTCGGCCATCGCCTCGGTCTCGCGGTAGGGCGAGGCGACCGACCCGCAGTCCAGATGGTCGCGGCCGATCACGATCGGGGCGGACAGCTCGCCGGCGGCGACCATGTCGTTGAACCGGACCCCGGCCCGGTCGCGCTCGCCGTAGCCCAGCCAGCAGATCCGGGCCGGCAGGCCCTGGAACGGGACCCGGTCCTGGGCGGCCCGGATCCAGCGGTGCAGGTGATCGTGGTCGCCGAACAGGTCGAGCACGGCCTCGTCGGTGGCGTGGATGTCCTTCGGGTCACCGGACAACGCGGCCCACCGGAACGGGCCCTTGCCCGCGCAGAACAGCGGGCGGATGTAGGCCGGGACGAACCCGGGGAACGCGAACGCCCGCTCGAAGCCGCCCAGGCGCGCCTCGCCGCGGATCGAGTTGCCGTAGTCGAACACCTCGGCGCCGGCGTCGAGGAAGCCGACCATCGCCGCCACGTGCTTCGCCATCGACGCCCGGGCCCGGTCGGTGAACTCCACAGGTTTGCGCTGTGCGTAGTCGTGCCAGTCGGCCAGGGCGACGCCCTCCGGCAGGTACGACAGCGGATCGTGCGCGGAGGTCTGGTCGGTGACGACGTCGGCCGGCACGCCGCGCCGCAGCAGCTCCGGCAGCACCGTCGCGCAGTTGCCCACCACGCCGACCGACAGCGCGCGGTGCTGCGACCGGGCGCGCTCGCACCGGGCGACGGCATCGTCGAGGCCGGGGGCCAGCTCGTCGAGGTAGCGCTGGTCGAGCCGGCGGCGCAGCCGCGCCTCGTCGACGTCGACGGTCAGGCAGGCGCCCCCGTTGAGGGTGACGGCCAGTGGTTGCGCACCGCCCATCCCGCCGCAGCCGCCGGTCACGGTCAGCGTGCCGGCCAGGGTGCCGCCGAATCTCTCGGCGGCGACGGCCGCGAACGTCTCGTAGGTGCCCTGCAGGATTCCCTGGGTTCCGATGTAGATCCACGACCCGGCGGTCATCTGGCCGTACATGGTCAGGCCGAGCTGTTCGAGGCGGCGGAACTCGGGCCAGGTCGCCCAGTCGGGCACCAGGTTCGAGTTGGCGATCAGCACCCGCGGCGCCCAAGGGTGGGTACGCAGCACACCGACCGGTTTCCCGGACTGCACGAGCAGGGTCTCGTCGTCGGCCAGCGTGGTCAGCGTACGCACCATCGCGTCGAAACAGGCCCAATCGCGCGCCGCCCGCCCGGTCCCGCCGTAGACGACCAGGTCGTCAGGGCGTTCGGCGACCTCGGGGTCGAGGTTGTTCATCAGCATCCGCAGCGGCGCCTCGGTCTGCCAGGACCCGGCGGTCAGCGTGCTGCCGCGCGGGGCGCGGACGGGGCGGGCGCCTTCCATGGCCGATCCCTTCTCTCTCAGGCGGCGGGACGCTCAGCGCAGCGGGCCGGTGACCGACTCGGCGGCGGCCACCGCACCGCCGGAGGCGACGTACGCCACCGCCGCATCGATCTCCGGGTCGAGGTGGCGGTCCGGGCCCGGGCCGGCGACGGCGGCGCGCAGCCCGTCGCGGACCGCGGCGGTGGCCGGGGCCGGGGCGAGGGGCCGGCGCAGGTCGAGCCCACGGGCGGCGGTGAGCAGCTCGATCGCGACGACCCGGGTCAGCCCGTCCACGGCGCGGCGCAGCTCCCGGCCTGCCGACCAGCCCATCGAGACGTGGTCCTCCTGCATCGCGCTGGACGGGATCGAGTCCACCGACGCGGGGGTGGCCAGCCGCTTCAGCTCGGAGACGATCGCGGCCGCCGTGTACTGGGCGATCATGTGGCCGGAGTCGACACCGGGGTCGTCGGCCAGGAAGGCGGGAAGCCCGTGGCTGCGGGCGACGTCGAGGAACCGGTCGGCGCGCCGCTCGGAGATCGACGCGACGTCGGCGGCCGCGATCGCGAGGAAGTCGAGCACGTAACCGAGCGGGGCGCCGTGGAAGTTGCCGTTGCTCTCCACCCGGCCGTCCGGGGTGATCACCGGGTTGTCGATGGCACTGGCCAGTTCCCGGGACGCGACCAGCTCGGCGTGCTCGACGGTGTCCCGCGCGGCCCCGTGCACCTGCGGGGCGCAGCGCAGCGAGTAGGCGTCCTGCACTCGCGTGCACTCCGGACCGCGATGGCTGTCCATGATCGCCGAGCCGGCCAGCAGTGCCCGCAGGTTCGCCGCGGCGTCGGCCTGCCCCGGGTGCGGGTGCAGCGCCTGCAGGTCCGCGGCGAACACCGCGTCGGTCCCCAGCAGCGCCTCGACGCTCATCGCCGCGGCGACGTCGGCGGCCCGCAGCACCCGCCGCAGATCGTGGCAGGCCAGCACCAGCATGCCGAGCATGCCGTCGGTGCCGTTGATCAGGGCCAGGCCCTCCTTCTCGGCCAGCACGATCGGCTCGATGCCGGCCACGGCCAGCGCCTCGGCGGCGGGACGCGGCACTCCGCGGGCGTCGCGCACCCGGCCCTCACCCATCACGGCCAGCGCGCACTGGGCCAGCGGCGCGAGGTCGCCCGAGCAGCCGAGCGAGCCGTACTCCCGGACCATCGGTGTGATGCCCGCGCCGAGCACCGCCGCATACGCCCGCGCCGTCTCCAGCCGGACCCCGGTCCGCCCCGTCGCCAGCGTCCGCAACCGCAGCAGCATCAGTGCCCGCACGACCTCGCGCTCCACCTCGGGGCCCGAGCCCGCCGCGTGCGAGCGCACCAGGCTGCGTTGCAGGTCCCCCCGCAGCTCCACCGGGATGTGCCGGGTCGCGAGGGCGCCGAACCCGGTGGACACCCCGTAGTGCGGCTCGGCGTCGGCGGCCAGCGCCTCGACCACCGTGCGGCTGCGGCAGATCTCCGCCTCCGCCTCGGCCGACAGGGCCACCGCGGCCCCGTTCCGGGCCACCGCGACGATCTCGTCGCGGGTCAGCGGGCCGATGCCGACGGTCACCTGGTGCATCGCTCAATGGGACACCCGCCCCACCTCCCCGGCATAACCGCTTTCACACCGGATCGTGGAATTCTCCAGGACCGTCGGGGTATTGGTCCAGACATGACTGCACCATCCGCACCGTCCCCGTCCCGTGATGCCCCGGCCGAGCACGTCCCGCTCTCCGTGCTCGACCTGGCGCCCATCTCGAGCGGGCACGACGCCGCGGAGGCGATCGAGGCCACCACCCGTCTCGCACGGACGGTGGACGCCCTGGGCTACCGCCGCTTCTGGCTTGCCGAGCACCACAACACCGACACCTTCGCCAGTTCCGCGACGGCGCTGCTCATCGAGCGGGTCGCCTCGGCCACGTCGCGCATTCGCGTCGGCTCGGGCGGCATCATGCTGCCCAACCACGCGCCGCTCGCCGTCGCCGAGCAGTTCGGGACGCTCGCAACCCTGCACCCCGGCCGGATCGACCTGGGTCTGGGCCGCGCCCCGGGAACCGACCAGCGCACGGCCCACGCACTGCGCCGCGGATCCGCCGCCACCGAGAGCTTTCCGCAGGACGTCCGGCAGCTGGCCGCCTACATGGCGCCGCCCGGACCGGGGCAGGGGCCGGTGCGAGCCATTCCCGGGCAGGGGACGCAGGTCCCGCTGTGGATGCTCGGTTCCTCCGTCTCGAGCGCGCAACTGGCCGCGCGACTCGGGCTCCCCTACGCCTTCGCCTCCCACTTCGCCCCGCCCCAGCTGATGGATGCGCTCAGGATCTACCGGGAGAACTTCGATCCCGACGGGCCGCTGGCGCAGGTCGACAGGCCGACGGTGATCGCCGGGGTCAACGTCGTCGTCGCCGACGACCAGCAGGAGGCCGAGGCGCAGTTCACCACGATCCAGCAGATGTTCCTGCGCATCGCCTCCGGCGCCCCGGCGCCGCTGGACCCGCCGCTGCCCGAGCTGCGCAGCATGCTCGACGCGCAGCAGGCGGCCGCCGTGGACGCCCCGCTGGGGTACTCCTACGTCGGCACCCCCGACGTGGTGCGGGAAGGCCTGGAGCAGTTCGTCGACCGGACCGGCGCCGACGAGCTTCTCGTCGTCACCTATACCCACGACCCCGCGGTGCGCCGGCGCTCCTACGAACTCCTCGCCAAGGCCTGGGGCATCAGCGGGGAGTGACCCGGTCCTGGCAGTCTCTGCCCATGGCTGCCACGAACCGCCGGCTGGTGATCGTCCGGCATGCGAAGTCGGCGTGGCCGGAGGGCGTGCCCGACGTCGAACGGCCGCTGGCACCGCGTGGGCGCCGGGACGCACCGGCGATCGGGCGGTGGCTGCACACCCATCTCGACGACACCGACGGCATCGACGCCGTCGTGTGCTCCCCGGCGCTGCGGGCCCGCCAGACGTGGCAACTGGCCGCCACCGAGCTCGGCGACCCGCCCCCACCGCGCTTCGACGACCGGGTGTACGCAGCAACGGCCGACGAGCTGCTCGCCGTGGTCCGGGAGCTGCCCGGCACCGGCACCACGGCGGTGCTGATCGGTCACAACCCCGGCCTGGAGGACCTCGTCGAGCTGCTCAGCGGCCGGGAATGCGTGCTCAAGACGTCGTCGGTCGCGATGGTGAGCCTGCCGGGGCCCTGGGCACAGGCCGGGCCCCGGCGCGCTCACCTCGACGCGCACGCCACCCCACGGGGCTGACGGGCCGCTACCGGCGCCTGCCCCGGTTCCAGCCCGCGAGGGCGCCGACTGTCTCGATCAGGCCGTTGAACAGCCTGCCGATGGAACGGCCGATCCGCTTCACACGATCTCCTCGATGGACGGCAACCGGGCGAAGCACCCACCTTCGCAGATCCTCCCCGCCGATTCAGCGTGGAACGGGCGCCGATGCGGGCCGGGTCAACGGCCGGTGCGTGCGGCGAGCAGGGTCTCGGCGAACGCGACGGCCGCGGTGGTGGCGGGGTCTCCGGCGGCGGCGGTGTCCGCCGTCGCGCGCAACCAGCGCACCAGGTGCGGCGCCGTCGCCGGGGACAGCGCGACGATCCAGTTCGCGGTGCCGGCCCTGGCCTCGGCGACGTGTTCGGTGCTGCCGTCCTCGTGGTGGGCGATCACCTCGGGCCGGGTGGCGAGCAGCCCGCTCGCGGTCCAGCGGCCGGCGGTGGTCCGGGCGGCGAGTCGCTCCAGGACGTCCGCCGCGGCGCGCAGCACGCTCGCGGCACCGGTCTGCTCCGCGGGCCCGTCCATACCCGCGAGTCTCGCATCCGCAGGACTCAGCAGAACGGCGAGCACCCGGTGTAGAAGGTGCGCCCGTACTCCCCCCGCTTCTGATTGATGCGGTCGATCATTCTCTGGAGCTCCCGCTGGACATCCGATTTCTGCAGCGGATGCGCCGGCGGTTGCGCGCAGATCGAATCACAGCCGGAGGGACCGTCGGCGGATGCGGTGTTTGCCATCGGGGTCGGCGTCGCGGGCGCGGCGAATGCCGGGGCCGCGCCGGCCAGGAGAATGATCCCTGCGAGGACGGCGCAGCTGAGCAGCCGGAAGAATGACGCCATCACGAGGTCCCCTCAACCATGGACGGCACAGGCGACCAAGGGTAGGGACAGCGGCGACATACGGGCAACGGCCCTGCGGTCGCACGTCCGTGCGCTGAATGCGCGACGATTCGCGGCGATCGCCGTAATCGGGATCCGATGATTCCGGCCCGCTCACACGTCCGCGACGGCGGCGCGGCCGGCTTCGAGCCGGGCGACCGGTACCCGGAACGGCGAACACGAGACGTAGTCCAATCCGGCGTCGTGGAAGAAGTGCACGGACGCGGGATCGCCGCCGTGCTCTCCACAGATGCCCAGCTTGAGGTCGGGGCGGCTGGCGCGTCCCTCGTCGACGGCCAGCCGGACGAGCCGGCCGACGCCGTCGGCGTCGATGGTCTCGAACGGGGAGATGCCGAAGATGCCCCGTTCGAGGTAGCGCGAGAAGAACGAGCCCTCGACGTCGTCGCGGGAGAAGCCCCACGTCGTCTGCGTGAGGTCGTTGGTGCCGAAGGAGAAGAAGTGCGCCGCCTCCGCGATCTGCCCCGCGGTCAGCGCGGCGCGCGGCAGTTCGATCATGGTGCCGATCAGCGCGTCGAGCGGTACCTCCGAGCGCCGGGACTCGTCCGCGAGCACCGCGTTCGTCTCCTCGGCCACGGTCTGCAACTCCTGCACCGCACCCACCAGCGGGATCATGATCTCCGGTTGGACGTCGGCGCCGTCGCGGCGCAACTGCGCCACGGCCTGCGCGATGGCCCGGACCTGCATCCCGAACAGCCCCGGCACGAGGATGCCCAGCCGCACCCCGCGCAGCCCGAACATCGGGTTGTGCTCGTTCAACCGGCGCACCGCCGCCAGCAGCGCGACGTCCTTGGCGTCGGGCTCGCCGCGCTCCTCGGCGAGCGCCACCCGCACCGACAGCTCGGTCAGGTCGGGGAGGAACTCGTGCAGTGGCGGATCCAGCAGCCGGATCGTCACCGGCAGCCCGTCCATCGCGGAGAACAGTGCGATGAAGTCGGCCCGCTGCAACGGCAACAGCTCGTCCAGTGCGGCGCTGCGCTCGTCGTCGGTCTCGGCCAGCACCAGTCGCTCGACGTGCTCGCGCCGCTCGCCGAGGAACATGTGCTCGGTGCGGCACAGGCCGATGCCCTCGGCCCCGAACCGCCGGGCCCGGGCCGCGTCGGCGTCGGTGTCGGCGTTGGCCCGCACGCCCAGCCTCCGCCGGGCGTCGGCGTGGGTCATGATCCGGTGCACCGCCCGGATCAGCTCGTCTGCGGCCTCGTCGTCGGGGCCGAGGACGCCCTCGAAGTACTCGACGACCGGCGAGTCGACGACCGGCACCTCGCCGAGGAACACCTCGCCGGTGCTGCCGTCGATCGACAGCATGTCGCCCTCGGCCACCTCGACCCCGCCGGGGCCGACCAGCCTCCGGGCCGCCACGTCGATGTCGAGTTCCTCGGCACCGCACACGCACGTCTTGCCCATCCCGCGGGCCACCACCGCGGCATGGCTGGTCCGCCCGCCGTGGCTGGTCAGCACCCCCTGTGCGGCGATCATCCCGTGCAGGTCGTCGGGGTTGGTCTCCCGGCGCACCAGGATCACCCGCTCACCCGCGGCGGCCCGGGACACCGCGGCCGCGGAGTCGAACACCACCGCACCCGTCGCGGCCCCCGGTGACGCGTTCATCCCCACCGTCAGCGGGTCCTTCGCCGCGTCGGCGTCGAACCGGGGGAACATCAGCTGCGCGAGCTGGCCGCCGGTGACGCGGCGCAGCGCCTCGTCGAGGCCGATCAGCCCCTCGTCGACGAACTGGCAGGCCACCACGAACGCCGCCGCCGCGGTGCGCTTGCCGATCCGGGTCTGCAGCATCCACAGCCGGCCGCGCTCGATGGTGAACTCGATGTCGCAGAGGTCTCGGTAGTGCCGCTCGAGCGTCGCCATGATCTCCAGCAGCCGCCGGTAGGACTCCGGGTCGAGCTGCTCGAGCTCGGCCAGCGGCAGCGTGTTGCGGATACCGGCGACGACGTCCTCGCCCTGGGCGTTGGCCAGGTAGTCGCCGTAGATGCCCTGCGCCCCCGTCGCCGGGTCGCGGGTGAAGGCGACCCCGGTGCCCGAGTCCGGGCCGAGGTTGCCGAACACCATCGCCACGACGCTCACCGCGGTGCCCAGATCACCGGGGATCTGCTCCTGGCGCCGGTAGGTGATCGCCCGCGGGGAGTTCCACGACTGGAACACCGCGCGCACCGTCAGGTCCAGCTGCTCGCGCGGGTCCTGCGGAAACTCCCGGCCGGCGTGCTCGGCGACGACGCCCTTGAACGCGTCCACGACCCGGCGCAGGTCCACCGCGTCGAGATCCAGGTCGCTGTCGGTGCCCCGCTCCCGCTTGACGGCCTCGAACGCGTCGTGGAAGTGCTCACCGTCGATATCCAGGACGGTCTTGCCGAACATCTGGATCAGCCGCCGGTAGGAGTCCCAGGCGAACCGCTCGTCATCGGCCATCCGGGCCAGTCCCGGCACGGACTCGTCGTTGAGCCCGACATTGAGCACCGTCTCCATCATCCCGGGCATCGAGGCGGCCGCCCCGGAGCGCACCGAGACCAGCAGCGGGTCGGCGGCGTCACCCAGGCGCTTGCCCATCGCGTCCTGCAGCGCCGCCAGATGCTCGTCGACCTGCCCGGCCAGCTCCGCGGGTTCGTGTCCCTGCTCCAGATAGGTCCGGCACGCCTCGGTGGTGATGATGAACCCCGGGGGCACGGGCAGACCCAGATTGGTCATCTCCGCCAGGTTCGCGCCCTTGCCGCCGAGAACGTCTTTCATGTCCTTGCTGCCCTCGGCGAACGCGTACACGAATTTCGGCATTGGGAGCCTCCTGGACCTTCGGCGATTCTCGCATCGGTCGTCGCCCGGAGACTGAATTCAACTCGGTGTGCGCGCGATCGGCCAGCGGTGGCGCAGTGCGACATCCGGGCCGTGGGAGGCGGAACAGTCGCCCCCGCCCCCGCCGTCGACGGGACTAGCTCAGCGCCGGGCCCAGGAAATCGGCGATCCGCGCATTGACGACGTCGGGTCGTTCCAACTGGAGGAAGTGCCCCGCGCCCTGGATCAGGTCGACGACGCTGCCCGCCGGGAGCGCGGCCCAGGCCGGGCCCACGAAGCCGGCGCCGATGCATCCGTCGTCGGCGCCGTGCAGGTAGAGCGTCGGGACGGCCGGGATGCCCAGCCAGTCCGCGTGCCGGGCGGCGTAGCGCGGGTCGCCCCTCCCCGGCCGCGGCATCGCCCGGTAGTAGCCGAGGGCCGCGCTGCGCCGCTCGGGCGTGGCCAGCGCCGCCGCCACCCGCGCCACGTCGTCGCTGCCGTCGAAGCCCGGCGACCAAGCCGACCACAGCTGCGGCACGAGCCGCGGCAGCAGGCGCTCGGGGAGCCACGGCAGCTGGTTGAACAGCATGTACCAGCTGCGGCGGAGCTGGCCGGGCATCAGCTTCCAGTCGTAGGGCGGCCCGCCGGGCGCCGGGAGCGCGACCGCGGTGGGCGGCACCGCCAGAGCGACGATCCGGGAGAACGGCGCCGGGGCGTGCGCGCCCAGCGCGTGCACGGTGGCCGCACCCCAGTCGTGCCCGATCACCACGGCCCGGTCGTCGCCGCCGAGCGCCCGGTGCAGCTCGATGGCATCGTCCATGAGCGCACCGACCCGGTAGTCACCGTCGGCGGGCACGTCGGTCGGGGCGTATCCACGGGAGAACGGGGCGACCACCCGCCAGCCGCGGGCGGCGAGGAACGGGCCGAGGTACCGCCAGGTCCAGGCGGTGTCGGGGAACCCGTGCAGGCACAGCGCGAGCGGCCCGTCGTCCGGACCCCAGGACAGCGCGGACACGGTGAGGGCCGGCAGGTCGATCGACAGCTGTCGCGGCGCGTCCACCGCCGGAGGCTAACCGCTGCCGCCGCTGCACCGGCCCGGCCACACCCGAACGGGTGGACCGCGACGCGCAGACCGATCTCGGCCAACCCCGCCGCCCGCCGGGTTGTGCGGTCGGGGCTGCGGCCATGCGGCGCGGTGCCATCGCTGAGGCGCCGGACCTTCGGCCCGGCGCGCACGGGCGTCCCGGCCCGGGACGCGGAGCCCCGCCCGGGCACTGTGATCGGCGTTCCCTCTGGCGTGTCCCGCTCCGGCGCGGCACGGTGGTGCAGCACGACGTCCGAAGGGGGGACGACCGGGCCCCGGGCGGACACGACCGGAAGGGGGCCGTCATGAACGTGGAACCCTACGAGCTGGTATCGACGCCGGACGGGATCACGGCGCGCATCCGGGCCCGCGGCCGGGCCGTCCTGGCCACCCCGATGATCAATCGGGGCACGGCCTTCACCACCGAGGAGCGCGACGCACTCGGCCTGGCCGGCCTGCTGCCCGACGGCGTGTCCACGCCGGAGGGACAGCTGCGGCGGGTGTACGCGCAGTACCAGCGGGTCCCCGACGACCTGGCGCGCAACGTGTTCCTGGCCAACCTGCGCGACCGCAACGAGGTCCTGTTCTACGCACTGCTGGCCGCGCACCTGCCGGAGATGCTGCCGATCGTCTACACCCCGACGATCGGGCAGGCCATCGAGCGCTACAGCCACGAGTACCACCGCCCGCGCGGGGTGTACCTGTCGATCGACCGGCCGCAGGACGTCGAGCAGTCGTTCCGCAACTTCGGCCTCGGACCGGACGACGTCGATCTCATCGTGGCCACCGACGCCGAGGGCATCCTCGGGATCGGTGACCAGGGAGTCGGCGGGATCGAGATCGCGATCGGCAAGCTGTCGGTCTACACCGCGGCCGCGGGGATCCATCCGAACCGGGTGATCCCCGTCGTGCTCGACGTGGGCACCGACAACCGCGCCCTGCTCGACGACGATCTCTACCTCGGCCACCGCGGCCCGCGGGTCCGCGACCAGCGCTACGACGACCTGATCGAGACCTACGTGACCACGGCGTCGCGGCTGTTCCCGCACGCGATGCTGCACTGGGAGGACTTCGGCGCCGGCAACGCCCGCCGCATCCTCCAGCTGTACGCCGGCCGGTACTGCACGTTCAACGACGACATGCAGGGCACCGCCGCCGTCGTGCTGGCCGCGGCGTTCTCCGCGGTGCGCACGGCCGGAACACGGATGCGCGACCAGCACGTCGTGGTCCACGGTGCCGGCACCGCCGGCCTGGGCATCGCCGACATGATGCGCGAGGTCATGATCGGTGAAGGGCTGTCCGAGCAGGAGGCGACCAGCCGATTCTGGGCGCTGGGCAGCCGCGGCCTGCTCGTCGACGACTCCAGCCGGCTGCGCGACTTCCAGCTTCCCTACGCCCGGCCGGCCGCACAGGTCGCCGGGTGGCCGGGGGCCGGCGCGGGCGGAGGCGGGGTCGACCTGGCCACCGTCGTGGAGCATGTCCGGCCGACGATGCTGATCGGCACCTCCGCGCAGGCCGGCGCGTTCAGCGAGCCGGTCGTCAAGCAGATGGCCGCACACACCGAGCGGCCGATCATCATGCCGCTGTCCAACCCGACGCCGCGGGCCGAGGCGCTGCCCGCCGACCTGCTCGCCTGGACCGACGGGCGCGCGCTGATCGCGACCGGCAGCCCGTTCGCACCGGTGCCGCACGGGACGCGGACCCACCGCATCGCCCAGGCGAACAACGCCCTGGTCTTCCCCGGCATCGGACTGGGAGTCACGGTCGCCCGGGCCCGCCGGGTCAGCGACGGGATGATCGCCGCCGCGGCCGGCGCCGTCGCCCGACTGGCCGCGACCGGTTCGGGTGACCGCGACGGCGACGACGCCGCCGCGCCAGGCCCCGGGGCGGCCCTGCTGCCACCGATCGAGGACCTCTGGTCGGTGTCCGCGGCCGTCGCCGCCGCCGTGGTCCGGGCCGCGGTCGACGAGGGCCTCGCCCAGGTTCCGGTGACCGATCCGGACAAGCAGGTCGAGCAGGCCATGTGGCGGCCCCGGTACCCCCGGATCGAGGTGTGCTGACGCATTTTGCCCGGGCGTGAAGGACGGTTGGTCCGGGCAAGAGGATCTGCTCCGCAGAACCGGGCGAAACGTACGCTCACCCGGACGGACCAGGGGCGTTCACGATGCATTCACACTCGGGACGGTAGCGCGCCGTATACACGCCGTAGTCATTCCTCCGCACTCGTCCGGGTGACCCGACACCCGGACGGACACGAAGCGGAGGACTTTC
The DNA here is from genome assembly GCF_012911935.1 of Pseudonocardia acidicola. GTDB lineage: Bacteria > Actinomycetota > Actinomycetes > Mycobacteriales > Pseudonocardiaceae > Pseudonocardia > Pseudonocardia acidicola. The sequence goes on from NZ_JAAXLA010000038.1 coordinate 58,370, forward strand.
ATGCGCATGTCGTTGAAGGCGCTGGCGCGCCCGGCGGTGGCGGCGGGGGTGGCGATACTCGCGGTCGGCGGGGCCACCACCGCGGCACTCGCCGCCCCGGCCCAGGACAACGACGGCGGACGGCACGTGCTGCTGATCTCGGTCGACGGTCTGCACCAGTCCGATCTGGACTGGTACGTCGCGCACCGCCCGCAGTCTGCGCTCGCGAAGCTGACCAGGTCCGGAGTGGACTACACCAAGGCATCCACTCCGCTCCCGTCCGACTCGTTCCCCGGCATGATCGCCCAGGCGACCGGGGGCAACCCCAAGACGACCGGGATCTACTACGACAGCGTCTACAACCGCGCGCTACTGCCGGCGGGGACGACCTCGTGCGCCGGCAAGGCACTCGGCGCCGACGTCGAGCTGACCGAGGCCGCCGACCGCAACCAGAACGTCCTCGACGCCGGTCAGGGTCTCGCGGGGCTGCCCAGCAGCATCCTGCAGATGACCGGTCAGCCGCAGTCGGTGCTCGACCCGTCGAAGCTGCCGGTCGACCCGAAGACCTGCAAGCCGGTGTACCCGCACCAGTACCTGCCGGTGAACACCATCTTCGAGGTGGCCCGGGCGCACGGGCTGCGCACCGCGTGGTCGGACAAGCACCCCGCCTACGAGATCCTCGACGGGCCGTCGGGCACCGGGGTGCAGGACCTGTTCACCCCGGAGATCAACAGCCAGGCCGCCGGTTCACCGGCCGGGGACGACTGGACGATGGACAACCTCAAGACCCAGCAGTACGACGGGTACAAGGCCCAGGCCGTCCGCAACGAGCTCGACGGCTACGACCACTCCCGCACCGCGAAGGTCGGCGTCCCGGGGATCCTGGGGATGAACTTCCAGACGGTGTCCACCGCGCAGAAGCTGACGACGTCGGACGGCGCGCCGGGCGGCTACCTCGCCGATGGGGTGACCCCCGGTCCGGTGCTGTCCAAGGCGCTGGACTTCGTGGACTCCCAGCTCGGCAGCTTCGTCTCCGAGATCAACGCCCAGCACCTGCAGGACAGCACGACGATCATCGTGTCGGCCAAGCACGGCCAGTCCCCGACCCAGCCCGCGGCGCTGAACCGCATCGACGACGGGCCGATCCTGGCCGGGCTGAACGCGGCGTGGAAGGCGGCGCACAAGGGGGCCGGCGACCTCGTCGCGCACTCCACCGACGACGACGGCATGCTGCTGTGGCTCACCGACCACTCGCAGGCCGCCGCCGACTTCGCCCGCACCTATCTGCTCGCGCAGAAGGGCAACGGGAACGACATCACCGGCAAGCCGAAGCCCTTCACCTCGTCCGGGCTGACGCAGGTCTACGCCGGCCAGGGGGCCGCCGGCTTCTTCCAGACGGCCCCGGGTGACACCCGGGTGCCCGACGTCGTCGGGATCGCCCAGCACGGCGTGGTGTTCACCGGCGGCAAGAGCAAGATCGCCGAGCACGGCGGGGCCGACCCGCAGGACCGCAACGTCCCGATCGTCGTCTCGGGCGCCGGTTTCGGCCACGGCCAGAAGGTCGACGCGCCGGTGGAGACGACCCGGATCGCCCCGACCGTGCTGCGCGCACTCGGGCTGAACCCGGATGAGCTGCAGGCGGTGCAGCGCGAGCACACCGAGGCGCTGAACCCCTGAGCGCCTTGCGTGGCGCGGGCCGTCGCCGGCCCGCGTCACGCGTCGGGGATCGTGCTCTGGGCCAGGCGCAGCTTGTCGCAGAGCTGCGCCAAGGTCCGCAGCTCCTCGTCGTCGAGGGCCGGGCCGAGGTAGCGGCGGATGCTGGCGGCGTGGCGCTGCCCGATCCGCCGCTGCATCGCCGCGCCGGCCTCGGTGAGGACGACGACGGTGCCGCGGCGGTCCACCGGGTCGGGCTCACGGGTCACGTACCCGGCGGACTCCAGGCGCTCGACCATCCGGGACAGCGACGGCTGGGTCAGCAGGATCTCCCGGTTCAGCTCCCGCAGTCGCGCCCGGCCGCCCGCGCAGCGGCTGAGCGTGAACAGTGCGTCGTACTCGCGCATGCTGATCGGATCCCAGACGTCGTCGTCGGCCAACCGGCGCAGCAACGTCACCTGGGCGCGCAGCAGCGCCTCCCACGAGTCGACCGCGGCCCGGGTACTGCCGGGCGTGGCCGGCTCAGACCGCGGCGCGGACGTCGAGGTCACGGCCTGCCTCCCGGGCGGCGAGCCGGCTCGCGTGCGTCGGCGGGTCGGCCGGAACGTGCGCCGGGCGCCGGGCGTCGAACTCCGCGCGCAGCGTCGGCGCGATCTCACCGAGCATGTCCAGCTGCTCCAGCACGGTCTTGAGCGGCAGACCCGCGTGGTCGACGAGGAACAGCTGGCGCTGGTAGTCGCCGAAGTGATCGCGGAAGGTCAGCGTCTTCTCGATGACCTCCTGCGGGCTGCCGACGGTCAGCGGGGTCTGCGCGGTGAAGTCCTCCATCGACGGGCCGTGGCCGTAGACCGGGGCGTTGTCGAAGTAGGGCCGGAACTCGTTCCAGGCGTCCTGGGAGTTGCGCCGCATGAAGAACTGACCGCCGAGGCCGACGATCGCCTGGTCCGCGCGCCCGTGCCCGTAGTGCTCGAAGCGCTCGCGGTACAGGTTGATCAGCCGCGTGTAGTGCGACGCGGGCCAGAAGATGTTGTTGGCGAAGAATCCGTCCCCGAAGTACGCGGCGATCTCCGCGACCTCCGGGGTGCGGATCGACCCGTGCCAGACGAACGGCGGGATCCCGTCGAGCGGGCGCGGCGTGGCGGTGAATCCCTTCAGCGGGGTGCGGAAGCGGCCCTGCCAGTCGACCACGTCCTCATCCCACAGCCGGCGCAGCAGCTGGTAGTTCTCGACCGTCAGCGGCACGCCGTCGGCGATGTCCTGACCGAACCAGGGGTAGACCGGCGCGGTGTTGCCGCGGCCGAGCATGAGGTCCACCCGGCCGTCGGCCAGGTGCTGCAGCATGGCGTAGTCCTCGGCGATCTTCACCGGGTCGTTGGTCGTGATCAGCGTGGTCGACGTCGACAAGGTCAGCGTCGAGGTGCGGGCGGCGATGTGACCGAGCAGCGTCGTCGGCGACGACGGCACGAACGGCGGGTTGTGGTGCTCACCGGTCGCGAACACGTCCAGGCCGACGGCCTCGGCGTGCTCGGCGATGGTGACCATCGCCTTGATGCGCTCGTGCTCGGTCGGCGTGCGGCCGGTGGTCGGGTCGGTGGTGACGTCACCGACGGTGAAGATCCCGATCTGCATGTCCTACTCCTTCGACACCGCCTCGACCCCAGTGTCGGTGCAGTCGATGCGTTTGCATGGATATCGAGCTCAACCATCGGCCCGGCCCACGTATTCCCGGCCACGACGCGTGTCCCATACGAAACCTCACCTCTTATAGTGAACGGACCTGTACACAACCCCGAGGTGGTTCCGTATGACCGACGTGCTGGATTCCGCGAGCCCGATCCCCGCGGACGGATCGACGGGCTCCGGCTCGGAGGCGGTGGCCGCCTTGATCATGGAGCTGCAGGCGGTCGGGCTGCGGATCGAAACCGAACTGGAGACCTCCCGCAAGGGCGGCGCCGGCCCCTCCGACTCCGGCATGCTCTGGATCGAAGGCG
>NZ_JAAXLA010000039.1 GCF_012911935.1 Pseudonocardia acidicola
GACTATTTCCGCGCACGGGCGCGCAGCGCCACCCGCCCCGTGCCCGCCCGCACCGAGCCGATCACCGTCGCCGGCACGCCCTGCGCGGTGAGCTCGTCGACGGCCGCGGCCGCCCGGTCCGGCGCGGCACCGAACAGCAGCCCGCCCGAGGTCTGCGCATCGGCGAGCAGCAGCACGTCGAGCTCATCGGTGTCGCCGGGATCGACCATCGGCGCGGTCCAGTCCCGGTTGCGCTTGCTGCCGCCGGGCACGGTGCCGCGCTCGGCGATCTCCCGGATGCCGGGCAGCAGGGGGACCGCGGCCACCTCGATCTCGGCGTCCACACCGGAGGCGGCGGCCATCTTGGCCAGATGCCCGAGCAGCCCGAAACCGGTGACGTCGGTACAGCCGGTCGCACCCGCGGCCGTCGCGGCGGCCGCGGCGGCCGCGTTGCTCGCGGTCATCGACGCGACGGCGTCGGCGACCACGGACTCCGGCGCGGTCCCGGCCTTGATCGCCGTGGTCGCGATGCCGATGCCGATGCGCTTGGTGAGCACCAGCGCGTCGCCGTCGCGCAGGCCGGCGTTGGTGAGGAGCCGGTCCGGGTGCACCTCCCCCACGACGGCCAGCCCGTACTTGGGCTCGGGATCGTCGACGGAGTGCCCGCCGACGACGGCGAACCCGCATTCGCGGCCGACGTCGGCACCCCCGGCCAGCACCTCCCCGAGCATCTCCGTCGGCAACTCCGAGGACGGCCAGGCCACCAGGTTGAGCGCGAACAGCGGCCGCCCACCCATCGCGTAGACGTCGGACACCGCGTTCATCGCGGCGATCCGGCCCCAGGTCCGCGGGTCGTCGACCACCGGGGTGAGGAAGTCGGTGGTGGCCACCAGTGCCCGGGCGGCATCCAGCCGCCAGACGGCCGCGTCGTCACCGGTCTCGGTGCCGACCAGCAGGTCCGGGTGCTCGGCCGGCGTCAGAGTGCGCAGAACCTGCGCGAGCTCGCCGGGGGCGAGCTTGCACGCTCAACCGGCGCCGTGGCTGAACTGTGTGAGGCGCCGGGTGGTCGGTTCCTCGGACACCGCCTGAGCCTACGTCGCCGCCGATCAGGGCCGTCCGGCCGGTTGTCCCCGCCCCACCCCCTCGTTAGCGTCGACCGATCAGTGACCTGCGACACATGCACGAGGAGGTGCACGTGACACCCGCAGCACCGGCGCCGGTCGGGACGATCAACGTCGTCGATCCTTCGCCGTTGAACTGGCTGTTCACCACCTGGAACACGATGGAGGAACCCATCCGCATCGACGAGGACGGCCGGACCGTCTTCGCGCTCGCCGAATCGGCCGAGTGGCCCGACGAACGGACCCTGGAGCTCCGGCTGCGCCACGGCGTGGTGTTCCAGGACGGGGAGCCGTTCACCGCGCACAACGTCAAACTCAACTTCGAGGAGATGCAGCGCTGGGCCGCCCCGCATCCGCCGGGCACCTGGCTGAACTTCCCGCCGGACTCGGTCGCGGAGGTCGTCGACGACCACACCATCCGCTTCCGGTTCCCCGGCCCCGATGGGCTCGCGGTGGGCAAGATGCGCGGGTTCCACATCGCGTCCACGGCGTTCTGGAAGGGCCCGGACGCGCCGGGCTTCGGCTACAAGAAGTTCGGCTCCGGCGAAGGCCACTGGTGAGTGATCGATGAGCCCGGCCCCTGGGGCACCGGGCCGTTCACCCTGGTTCAGGGTGCGTCGTCCATCCTCACCCGCAACGCCATCATGTCACCGGACCCGTACACGTGCGCGTGGTTGATCGAGTCCGAGGACCGTTCGCCGGAGGTGATCCTCGAGGCGAACCCCACCCACTGGAACCGGGCGCGGCGCGGCCCGCGCGTGCAGCGGGCGGTCTTCCGCAACGACCTGTCCCCCGCCGAGGCGCTGGAGCTGTGCATCAGCACCGACGGTGAGGTGGACATCGTCACCGAGGTCAGCCCGGCCGACGCGGAGCGGGTCGCCCGGTCCGAGCACGCCCGGCTGCTCACCGCCGACGCCAACCGGGTGCTCACCTGCATCATCAACCGGGACCGCCACGACGTCCCGCTGGACAGCGTGGACGTGCGCAAGGCGCTGAACCTGGCCGTCGACCGCAGCCGGCTCATCGCCGACGGACTGGCCGGCTACGCCAACGAGATCCCGGCCCTGACCCCGTCGTGGTGCTCCGGCTTCCCGGAGGGTGCGCATCCCTACCCCTACGACCCGGACGAGGCGAAACGACTGTTCGACAAGGGCGGGTGGCCGTCGCGGCGGCCGGTCCGGATCGCCGCGCCGCCGCCCTTCGTCGGGATCGCGCAGTTGATCGCCGGCGATCTGCGCAAAGCCCTCGACGTCCCCGTCGAGGTGCTCCGGGTGCCCGAGGAGGAGGTGCTCGCCGGGTCCCGGGCGCTGGTGGAGAAGAAGCTCGACCTGCCCTGGGATCTGCTCGTGCACGCGTGGTTCGACCTGTCCTCGGAGGCACCGCCGGCCGCGGTACACCGGGAGTTCTTCGGCCGCGACGGCGCGTTCCGGGCCGGGCCGCCGGACGAGGGGTTCGACGAGCTGTTCGCCCTGATGGCCGTCACCCTCGACGCCGAGCGGCTGGTGCGCATCGCGGAGCAGATCGACAGGTACTGCTTCGAGCACGCGCTCGCCGTCTTCCTGTGCGCACCGCAGGCGCTGTACGCGGTCAACAACCACGTCGGCTTCGGGCCGTACCGGACCACCTTCGAGATCGCCGAGGTGACGGTCGACGAGCGGCACTGGTCCCGGCAGCCGGGCGCGGGGCGGACGGCGACACGAGCGGGCGCCACGACACCGGCGGCGGCCACCGACCGGCCCGGGTTCTCCGGGGCCTCCGGCAACGCCTGCTGACCGCGCGCCCCGGCGACCGCCCGGTCGCCGGGGCGCACCCGTCCGGTGCGGGTGGAATGTGCCCGACGGCCTGGAACCGCCGCCGATCGCAGCCGTCGCCCCGCCCGGCGACGGAATCGCCGCGGTCGTGGAACCGCGCCGGATCGCGAACAACGCTGCAGGGCGTGACTGCGAGCCCCCATCAACCGAGCCCGCCGCCGATGCCCCGCTTCGACGTCGTTCGCCGCGGCTACGACCGCGACCAGGTCGACGCCGAGATCGCTGCGCTGCGCGAGCGGTGCGCCGCCGCCGAGGCTGCCCGGGCCGTGGCCGAGCAGCACGCCGCGGCCACCGAGGAGGAGCTCCGGGCCGCCCGGACCGAGCCCGCCCCGGTGACGGAGAGCTTCGGCTTCCGCGCCGAGAAGATCCTGCGGTTGGCCGAGCACGAGGCCGCCGACATCCGGGCACGCGCGAACGAAGAGGCCGAGGCGCTCCTGCAGCGCGTGCACGACGACGCCGGCCGGCTGCACGACGAGGTGCGCCGCGAGCTGGAGACCCGGATGCACGAGCTCGAGCAGGAGGCGACACGGCGCGAGAGCGTGCTGCAGGAACGCGAACAGCAGGTGGCCGAGCGGCTCGCCGTGGTCGCCGAGGAGGCGGCGCACATGCGGGAGGCCGCCCGCCAGGAGGCCGACGGGCTGCTCACCGACGCGCGCGAGCACCTCGCCCGCCGCCGCGAACACGACGAGCGCGACCTGCGGCGGCTCACCGCCCTGCGCGACGCGGTGCGCACCGAGATGGCGCGGCTGCACCAGCTGCTGGGCGCCGGGCTGGAGGACCGGACCGAGGCGATCGAGGGCGCGCCGCACCAGCGGCGCGCCGACATCCCGGCCCCGCGGCCGATTCCCGGCCCGATGTCCGTGGAGCCCGCACCGTCCGGGCCGGAGGCCCACCCGCACGCGCCGACGTCGGCCGTCGGCATCCCGGCCGCCGGCACCCCGGACGTGGAGCGGGCCCGCAGCGGCCCGGCCGGCCCCGGCGGGCGGCACGCCGACTCCGTCCCGGCGAACGTCTAGCGCCTCCGGCACCGCGACGCCGCCGAGGTCGTAGGGTGCGGGCGTGAGGAACCCGCGGCTGCGGCGGCCGGCGCCGGGCAACGGCACCCGGGAGGCGCTGTGACCGGCCCTGCGACCGACCCCCGGCGGCTGGTGCCGCGGACCGACGCGGTGCTCGCCGAGCCGCGGATCGCCGCGGCCGTCGAACGCCTCGGCCGGGAACTGGTGAAGCGGGCGGTCACCACCGCCCAGCAACGTGCCCGCCGCGGCGAGATCACCCCGGACGCGGTGCCCGCGGCGGCGCTGGGCGCGCTGCCGGCCACCGCCACCGGATTGCGCCCGGTGCTCAACGCGACCGGCGTGCTGCTGCACACCAACCTGGGCCGGGCGTCGCTGTCCGCCGCGGCCCGGGAGGCGCTCGCCCTCGCCGCCGGCACCTGCGACGTCGAACTGGACCTGGAGACCGGCGGGCGCGGCCGCCGCGGGCAGGGCGCGATCGACGCGCTGCTCGCCGCCGTGCCCGGCGCGGGTGCCGCGCACCTGGCCAACAACGGCGCCGCCGCGCTCGCTCTCGTCGCCACCGCACTCGCGGCCGGCCGGGAGATCGTCATCGCCCGCGGCGAGCTGGTGGAGATCGGCGACGGGTTCCGCATCCCCGACCTGCTGACGTCCACCGGCGCCCGGCTGCGCGAGATCGGCACCACCAACCGGGTGCACGTGGCCGACTATGCCGACGCGATCGGGCCGGACACCGCGTTCATCCTCAAGGTGCACCCGTCGAACTTCCTGATCAGCGGGTTCACCCGCGCCGTCGGCATCTCGGAGCTGACCGGTTTCGGCGTCCCGGTGGTCGCCGACATCGGCTCCGGGCTGCTCGCGCCGCACCCGTTGCTGCCCGACGAGCCGGACGCGGCCGGCGCGCTCGCCGCCGGCGCGACGCTCGTCACCGCCTCGGGTGACAAGCTGCTCGGCGGGCCGCAGGCGGGCCTGCTGCTGGGCGCGCCGGGCATCGGCGCCGACCTCGTGCAGAAGATCCGGCGGCACCCGCTCGCCCGGGCGATGCGGGTGGACAAGCTGACGCTGGCCGCGTTCGAGGCCACCCTGCGTGGCCCGGTGCCGCCGACCCGGCGGGCGCTCGACGCGGACCCGGCCGAGCTGCACGCCCGGGCGCGGCGGCTCGCCGAACAGCTGACCGGACACGGCGTCGAGGCCGAGGCGGTCGACTCGGCGGCCACCGTCGGCGGGGGCGGCGCGCCCGGGGTGACGCTGCCGAGCGCCGCCGTCGCGCTCCCCGAGCGGTACGCCGCGGCGTTGCGCGCGGGGGATCCCGCGGTGCTCGGCCGGCTGGAGCACGGCCGCTGCCTGCTCGACCTGCGCGCGCTGCCCGCGGAGTCCGACGACGCCCTGGCCACCGCCGTCCTCCACGCCGGAGCCGGTCGTGCGCGGTAAGTGGTGCCAGGGCACCACCTACCGCGCACGGGAGGTCTCATGCAGGTGATCGCGACCGCGGGGCACGTCGACCACGGCAAGTCCACGCTGGTCCGGGCGCTGACCGGGATGGAGCCCGACCGGTGGGCCGAGGAACGCCGCCGCGGGATGACCATCGACCTGGGATTCGCCTGGACCACCCTGCCCGGTGGCGCGACCGTCGCGTTCGTCGACGTCCCCGGGCACGAGCGGTTCGTCACCACCATGCTGGCCGGCGTCGGCCCGGTCCCGGCGGTGCTGCTGGTGGTGGCCGCCGACGAGGGCTGGATGCCGCAGTCCGCCGAACACCTGGACGCGCTGGAGGCACTCGGGGTCCGGCACGGGCTGCTCGTCGTCACCCGCAGCGACCTGCTCGACCCGGAACTCGCCCGCGACGAGGCGTGCGAACACCTGGCCGGGACCACCCTGGGCGGGCTCCCGGCGGTCTGCGTGTCGGCGACCACCGGCGCCGGGATGGACGAGCTGCGGGCCGCGCTGGACGAGCTCGCCGCGGGGTTGCCGACGCCGGACCCGGCGGCCGATGTCCGGCTGTGGGTCGACCGTGCGTTCACCATCCGCGGCGCCGGGACCGTCGTCACCGGGACGCTCGCCGCCGGCCGCATCCGCACCGACGACGAACTGGAGCTGGCCTCGGCCGACGGCTCGGACCGCCGCGTCACGGTCCGCGCGCTGCAGAGCCTCGGGCAGCCCGCCGACGAGGTACGCGGGGTCGCCCGGGTGGCGGTGAACCTGCGCGGGCTGCCCCGGGAGGCGGTCGCCCGCGGCGACCTGCTCCTCACCCCGGGCGCCTGGCTCGGCACCGACCTGCTCGACGTGCGGCTGCACGGCGTACGCGGTGACACTCCGGACCCGGCCACACTGCCCGAGGAACTGACCTTCCACGTGGGCTCGGCGGCCGTCGCGGCGCGGGTTCGCCCGCTCGGTCAGGACACCGTGCGGCTGCGGCTGCGGCACCGGCTGCCGTTGCGGATCGGCGACCGGGCCGTGCTGCGCGACCCCGGCCGGCGCCAGGTCACCGCCGGTGTCACGGTGCTCGACGTGCGCCCACCGGAGCTGCGCCGGCGCGGCGCCGCCGCAGGGCGGGCCACCGAGCTGGCCGGGATGGGCGACACCCCCGACGCCGCCGGCGAGCTCACCCGGCGCGGGGTGGCCCGCCGGGCCGAGCTGATCGCGATGGGCGTACCGGCTCGGGCGGTCGACCGGCTGGCGCAGTCCGGGTATCCGGCCGCCGCGGGCTGGATCGTCGCCCCGGAGCGGGCCACCGAACTCGCCGCCCAGCTCACCGCCGCGGTCGCCGAGCACGACGCCGCCGACCCGCTGGACCCCGGTCTGCCGATCGAGGCGGCGCGCCGGGCCGTCGGGCTCCCGGAGGCGCGGCTCGTCGAGGCCGTGCTCCGGCACGTGCCGGGCGAGCTGGTGCTGCGCGACGGCCGCGTCACCCGCTCGGCGGCCGCCGGGCTGCCGGCCACCGTCCTGGACGCGCTCCAGGAGCTGCGCGCCGACCTGCGCCGCGACCCGTTCGCCGCACCGGAGGCGGCCCGGCTGGCCGAGCTGCGGCTCGGGCCGAAACAGCTGGCGTCGCTGGTGCGGGCCGGCGAGCTGCTGCGCGTCGCGGACGGGATCGTGCTGCTGCCCGGAGCCGACGACCGGGCCGTCGAGGTGCTGGCCGGGCTCGGCCCGGAGTTCACTCTGAGCAGCGCCCGGCAGGCGTTGAAGACCACCCGCCGGGTCGCGGTGCCGCTGCTCGAGCTGCTGGCCCGCACCGGCCGGACCACCCGCACCCCCGACGGCGGGCACCGGCTGGTCTGACGCACGAGTGGCATCGCCGCCCCACTGGCCGTACGGTTGCCTCGATGCCCGACACGCGCGAGTCCTCACCCAGCGATCCGTCGTCGATCCGCCGCGGCAGCGACGGGGACGACCAGATCACCGTCCTCACGACCACCCCCGCCCCCGGGCGGGCTGTCATCGAGGTCGGCGGTGAGGTCGACATGCTCACCTCCCCACAGCTGCGCGGGGTGGTTCTGGACAAGCTGGCGACCGGATCGGACGTCGAGCTGATCGTCCTGAGCCTGGACTCCGTGACCTTCCTGGGCACCAGCGGCCTGGCTGTCCTGATCGAGGTGCGGGAGGCGGCGCACAAGGCCGGTGTCGAGCTCCGGCTGGCCTGTACCGGCCGCCGGGTGCTGCGGCCGCTGACCATCGCGGGCCTCGTGCCGATGTTCGACATCCACGACACCGTGGAGCAGGCGCTGGTCGCCACCTGAGCCGACGGATGAGGCGGTCCGTCCATTCCGGGCGGTTTCCGGGCGACAGCATGCTGTGACCTGGAACACTTTTTTCGTTGTCGATCTCCATCGGGGAAGGGCCCGCGGCACCGAGATCCGAGCAGGCCTGCGCGGGCGGTCGCTGATCCTCATCGGCCCGCGGTTCCACCGCGGCTTCCGCTCACACGGCGGTGACCAGCCACGATGGCGCGGATCGCGCCCCGCCCCGCGCGCCCGGGCCCGGCGGCGCCCCCTGGCGGCCAGCCGCCGCACGTCACGCCCGGACGATCTGCGCCGCCGGCTCACACCGGCTCGTCGCCCGGGTCCGGCCACCTGCGCGGTCCGGACGGGTTTGCGCCGCGTTTGGCATTCTGAACATCTGGGAATCAGCACCTCGATCGCCCGGCACACGTCGTCGGGGCAAGCGCGAGAACGAGGGTGGGCCGCGATGAGCGATGTTTCTCGACTCCCAGGACCGATGGATCACGCCTGGCAGTGGCAGCGCCTGGGGTCGTGCCGCGGCATGGACAGTGCGGTGTTCTTCCACCCCGACGGGGAGCGCAACCCGTCGCGGGCACGTCGCACGGCCCAGGCCAAGGAGGTGTGCAGGCGCTGCCCGGTGATCGAGCAGTGCCGGGAGTTCGCGCTGCAGACTCGGGAGCCCTTCGGGGTCTGGGGTGGCCTGGCCGAGGCCGAGCGCCGGGTGATCCTGGAGCGCCGCGGGATCCGCGCGGCGAGTTGAGCCCCCCGGTGTCTCCCGTGGCGTCGGGGGCCGCGGGAGGCACCGGGTGATGTGAGGCCGCGTTCCCACCGGGGCCTGGAGCGGACGAGCGAGGGGCGGTCCCGACCGGGATCGCCCCTTCGTCGTGGCGACCGGGTGCGCCGTCATCCGGCGGCGCGATCCGGCCCGCTCCCGGCGGTCGCCGGCAGGTCAGGCGGGATTCGCGACCACCGACAGTTCGAGGCAGCGGTAGCGCAGCACCGGCAGCCCGTAGACCTGGGCGACGCGCTGCGCAGCCCGGACGATCACCGATCGACTCGGGTCGCCGGGCGCCGGGACCGGAGCGAGACAGTAGACGCCGGGTTCGGGGTCGAACCCGATGAGCTCGCTGAGCGCCGCGACCAGGTCGGCCTCCGCGTCCGGGCCGAGCGGGGTGCGCAGACCCAGACGGTGCAACTGCAGGTCGGGCAGGTCGAGCCGGGCGACGCCGGCCAACACGTCGTCGGCCGGTGCCGGGAGCACGGGCGGGGTCCCGGCGAGATCGTCCGGGCCGCCGTCGTCGCCGTCGTCGTCGTCGCCGTCGTCGTCGCCGCCGTCGTAGTCGTAGTCCGGGTAATCGAGGTAGCTGGTAACCGCGCGCTCCGCGCCGGCCGGGCCGTCCTCACACGCCGTCAGCAGATCGACCTGTCCGGCCCCCGTGATCAACCGGGCCAGATCCGATTCCGGCCGCAGCAGTTCCATCGGGCTCACCGCGATCGCCACGAAGCGAGAACGCGCCGGGGCGGTGGCAGGCCCTGCGGAAAAAGTAAGAACAGGTCCGGAAATACCCATCTCCGGAACTGCGACCATGTGTCGTCCCCCTCGGCGCCGACTGTCGCCCCGTCGCTGCAGCGGCTTACTTGCGCATGACCTAACCGAATCGCTTCCGGTCTCGTCCAGTTCACGCAGCGCAATACGGCGAACGGCCGCTGGCGATCCGTGAGCGGGCCACTTGATCGGACTGCCGGTTAGTCCGTTCGGGGCACCACCGGTGCTGTCCGAGTGGACGAACGGCTGCGCCTCACGATCAGCTCGCGAGACGGACCACCAGCAGCGCGACATCGTCGCGCAGTGGGCTCGGAATGCACGCGGTGAGAACTCGTTCGGCCACCGTCTCGGCGTCGGAGTCGGCGGGCAGCCCGGCCAGCGTGCGCTCGAGCAGGTCGGTCCGCTCGTCGGCGTCCTCGCCGGCCACATCGGTCAGGCCGTCGGTGTAGAGCAGCAGCAGCGACCCCGGCGGGACGCTCAGCGAGGCCTCGGTGCGGCCCGGCCCCGCGACCCGGCCCAGCATCCGCACGGCTCCGATCATCGGCGAGCGGTGCGCATCCAGCCGGATCAGCTCGCCCTCACGGGTGAGCAGCAGCGGGCTCGGGTGCCCGGCGTTGGCGTAGCGCATCAGCCGGCGGCCGTCGGCATCCGGCGGCTCGAGCCGGGCGTAGACCGCGGTCGCCATCGCGGCCATCTCGAGGCCCTGCACGAGCTGGTCGCACCGGTCCAGGACGGAGCCCGGGTGGCCCCCGTCCCACGCGTAGGACCGCAGCACACCCCGCAGCTGCCCCATCGCGGCCGCCGCGGCCAGGTCGTGGCCCACGACGTCGCCGACGGCGATGCCGACCGCAGCGTCGGGCAGCGGCAACACGTCGTACCAGTCCCCGCCCACCTGGTTGCCGTCCGCGCCGACCAGGTACCGGGCCGCCACCTGCAACCCCGCGACCTGCGGCACCGCGGGCAGCAGGCTGCGCTGCAGGGTGGCCGCGGCAGCGTGCTCGACCTCGTAGAGCCGGGCGTTGTCCACGGTCAGCCCGGCACGGCCGGCCAGGTCGGTGGCCAGGTGCAGGTCGCGGGAGCCGTAGCGGCGACCGTAGGGGTGTTGGGTGAGCAGGGTGAGCGCGCCGAGCACACGGCCGCGGGCCCGCACCGGCACCACCATCGCCGAACGCAGCCGCAGCCGGTCGTAGGCCTCGGCGGCGCGGCCGTCGCCCGGGTGCCGGTCGGCGCCGCGCTCGGGCAGCTCCGAGAGGAGCACCGGCTGGTCGCCTGCGAGCACGCTGCCGGTGTCGCTGCCACCGCCGATGCGGTAGTCGCGGATCAGGCTGAACTCGCGCAGCCGGACCTCGTCGCCCGGGTCGCGGGCCGCCACGGCGAGTCGCTGCGGCATGCCGGAGCCGGGCCGCTCCAGCAGGTCGACGACGCACATGTCGGCCAGCTGCGGCACCACGATCCGGGCGAGCCGGGCGCACGCGTCGGCGACGTCGAGCGCCTCGGTCATCTGGGTGGTGGCCTCGGCGAGCAGCCGCAACTGGCTGCGGGCCTCCTCGGCGTCGGCCAGCGCGGCCCGGCGTTCCTGCTCGACGAGCACGCGCTCGGTGACGTCGTTCTGCACGCCGACGAAGTTCACGAGGTCACCGGCGCCGTCCAGCACCGGCGAGATGGACACCTGGTTCCAGAACGCGGTGCCGTCGCGCCGGTAGTTCAGCAGCACCTCGGTGATCGGCTCCTGCGCGCGCAACGCCGCGACGATCCGCTCCACCGCCCCGCGGTCGGTGTTGGGGCCCTGCAGCAGCCGGCAGTTCCGCCCGATCACCTCGTCGAGGCTGTATCCGGTCAGCCGGGTGAAGGACGGATTGACCCAGATCAGCGGGTCGTCGGGCTGCCGGGGGTCGGTGATGGTGAACGACATCTCGGTGGCCACGACGGCCCGGTCGCGCAGCACCTCGAGGCGCCGCCGGTCACCGTGCTCGCTGCCGGACAGGTGCAGGAACACCACGAGGGCGCGCGACTCCAGCGGCTCCGGGACCGCCGAACCGGGCGCGCCGGACAGCCCGAACCCGGTCACCCACAGCAGGCGGCCCTCGTTGGCCTCGCGCTGCTCGGCCGTCGCGGTGGACCCGCGGCGGGCGGCGTCGTGCACCGCCACCGGCTCGCCCGCCACCGGGATCCCGGACGCGACCAGCGACAACGGCGAGCTCGTGTCGCTCATCCGCTTGCCGCCGAGGTCGGTCAGCCCGGCGGCGTCCCCCCAGGCGTCGATGTCCACCGGCAGCCGTACCCGGTCACCGGTCAGCTCGGTGGCCGCCGCGTCGGCGTAGACCACCTGGCGTTGCTTCACGTCGATCACCAGCACGGCCGCGGGGGCACCGTTCAGCACCTGCGGGAGGTCGGCGGCGGGTACCGGGTCGTCGCCACCACGGATCGCCTCGGCGATCGCGTCGGGCCCCGCGTCCGAACTCACCACCCGTACAGCCTAATGGCCGCAGGTCCGGGATGCGCCCCCGACGAACGGAGGGGATGACGGGAGTGGGTCGGCGAATCACCGCACCTGCGGGATATGGTCGTGTTGACACGGTTGAGACCCCAGCCGTCCGACCTGACAGCGCGCCCGGCGCGCCGGGAAGCACGCTCCGCTTTCTGCGCGCCGCCACGCCCTCGAGGTTCGTCGCTGGAGGTGACGGCTCTGCTCGACCCGATCTCGCGAGACCCGTCCGGGCCGGTGGGGGGTCTGCACGTCCACCTGTCCCGGCCCCGGCCCGATGTGGTCCTGCTCAGCGTCGGGGGCGAGGTGGACACGCTCACCGCCCCCGAGCTCGCCCACGGGCTCACCGAGCTCCTCGACACCGACGCCGCCGCCACCGCGGTCGTCGACCTCGGCGAGGTCTCGTTCCTCGCCTCCAGCGGACTGGCGGTGCTGATCCGGGCCGCGCACCGCGCGGAAGGCCAGGAGCGCCGGCTCCACCTCGTGGCCGGCAGCCGTGCCGTGACCCGTCCGCTCGAGGTCACCGGCTCCGACCAGCTCTTCGACATGCACCCGGCGCTCGACGACGTGCTCGACCCAGCTGAGTGACCGTGGCGATTGCCCGGCCACACGGCCGGGTAGCAAGATGGCAACCCGATCCGGGGGAACCCAGACGGAAGGAGAAGCGTCCGCGTGTCCGAGAAGGACCCTGCCGACTTCACCACGGCGGACAACGCCTCCACCGTGGAGGTCCGGACCACGGCAAGTGCCGCGTTGATCCCGACCATCCGCGCGGTCGCCTCCGATCTCGCCGCACGCGCCGACTTCGACCTCGACGCGATCTCCGACCTGCGGATGGCCGTCGACGAGGCGTGCGCCACACTCGTCGACGTCGCCGCGCCGGGGTCGCGGCTGGACTGCAGGTTCACCGTGCTGCAGGAACAGATTCAGGTCACCGCGCAGGTTCAGGCGGCCGGCCCCGGCGCCACGGTGTCCACGGACACCTTCGGCTGGCGGGTCCTGCAGACGCTCGCCGACGAGGTCGCGGTGCAGCACGCTCCTGGCACAGACGGCCTCCCCATGGTCGCCATCATGCTCGACAAGCGCGCCGGCGCGACGACGAAGTGAGCGGGGCCGACCCGGAGTACGGCCATCTCGTCCCGCTCCTCGAAAAATACGCGGACCTGCCGGCGGACGATCCGCGCCGCGAGGCGTTGCGCGACCAGCTCGTGACCGGCTACCTGCCGATCGCGCAACACATCGCGCGCCGGTTCGCCCATCGCGGCGAGCCGCTGGACGACCTCGTCCAGGTGGCCACCGTCGGGCTGATCAACGCGGTGGACCGGTTCTCGCCGGAGAAGGGCTCCGACTTCTTCTCCTTCGCGGTGCCCACCATCAGCGGCGAGGTGCGCCGGCACTTCCGCGACCAGGGCTGGTCGATGCGCGTGCCACGGCGGCTCAAGGACCTGCACGTCTCGATCAACGGCGTGGTCTCCGAGCTGTCGCAGCGGCTGGGCCGCGCCCCGCGGCCCAGCGAGATCGCCGAGCAGCTCGGGGTGCCGGTCGCCGACGTCCTCGAGGGGCTGGAGGCCGCCGAGGCCTACCGCAGCTCGTCGTTGGACGAGATGCTCTCCTCCGAGGAGGGCAGCGCCACGGTCGGCGAGCTCGTCGGGGCGGCGGACGCCGAGCTGGACCGGGTGGACTACCGCCAGGCCCTGCGTCCGGTACTGGCCGAGTTGGCCGAGCGCGAGCGCACCATCGTCATGCTGCGCTTCTTCGGCAACATGACCCAGACCCAGATCGCCGAGAAGGTCGGGATCTCCCAGATGCACGTCTCTCGGCTGCTCGCGCAGACCCTCGACCGGCTGCGCAACCGGCTCGACCCGGAGACCGGGACCAGTTGAGGCGGGGCCGTCGTGGTCCGGGTCGCAGGCCTGCCGGCCCCCGTGCCCCCGGTGCCAGAATCGCCGTCGGCGATCTGGCGCGGGAGGGCGTGGGATGGAGCAGGTTCAGTTCGGTGATCGGCTGCTCGAACTGCTGATGTCGTCGCTGGCGGCGGCGCTGCCCGGATGCGCAGGCGTGGGTCTGAGCGTGGCGCCGAACCCGGGCACGGGTCGGTGCGCGGGGGCATCCGGGGTCGCGGCCGAGCTGGACGCCGCGCAGTGGGCCGCAGGTGACGGCCCGGTGGTGGAGGCGGCCGGGGCCGACGGGGCGGTGACCACGGACGATCTCGGCTCCGACCCGCGCTGGCCCGGCTTCTCCCGCCCTGCGGACGCCGGCGGGCTCGCCGTGATCGCGGTTCCGGGCGGCTGGGACGAGAACGGCCCGATGGTGCTCTCCGTCTACACGAAGCAACCCGCGGACCCGGCGGCGCTCGCCGTCATCGACCGCTACGAGCCGCTGCTGGCCACCGGCCTCGGCGTCGTCGAGTACTGCACCGACGAGCTCGTGAAGGCCGACGAGATGATCGACATGATGCGCCGGCGCCGGCTCATCGAGCAGGCCAAGGGCATGGTCATGGGCCGGGCCGGGCTCGACGCGGAGCGCGCGTTCGAGCTGCTGGTGCGGGTCAGCCAGCAACAGAACGTGAAGATCCGCGACCTCGCCGCCGCGCTCGTGCAGGAGGCACCGGGCACACCCCGGCCCACCGCCCGGCCCGGCCCTCCGCCCAGCGACGCGGCCCGCGTGGCGCGGCAGCTGTGGCGCCACCTCGGCCCGGGTGCATCCGGGCGGGGTGCCTGAGAACGGGTCCGAGTTGAATATCCGTCAAGATGGGCGTGCGGCCGGGCGAGGGGCCCGGCGGAGAGGGGTTCGGCAGTGCGCACTCGCGTCGGGACGACCCGATGAGCGGTCAGCCGGAGCACGTGCTGGTCGTCGGTGCGGGCCTCGGCGGCGTGCGGACCGCCGAACAGCTCCGTGTGGCCGGCTTCGAGGGGCGGATCAGTCTCGTCGGCGAGGAGCCACATCCGCCCTATGACCGGCCGCCGTTGTCGAAGCAGCTGCTCGCCGGCGAGTGGGAGCCCGACCGCGTGCTGCTCCGTGGCATGGCGGGCCTCGACGAGCTGGCCGTGCGCCCCTACCTCGGGCTGCGCGCGGTCGCGCTGCACCCCGGCGAGGTGGAGTTGTCGGACGGGTCGGCGCTGCACGCCGACGCCATCGTGATCGCGACCGGCGTCGTCGCCCGCCGGCTCCCCGGCCAGCCCGGACACCTCCACACCCTGCGCACCCTCGACGACGCGCTCATCCTGCGCGACGCGCTGGAGAAGAGCGCGTCGCTTCTGGTCATCGGCGGTGGCTTCATCGGCGCGGAGGTGGCGAGCACCGCGAAGAACCGCGGACTGGACGTCACCGTGCTGGAGGCGCTGCCGGTGCCGTTCTCCCGGGCGCTGGGCGACGAGGTCGGCGCGCTGTGCGGCCGGCTGATCACCGAGGGGGGCGTCACACTGCGCACCCGGGCTCGCCTGACCCGGTTCCTCGAGTCCGGGCCCGGGCACGTCGCCGTCGAACTGGAGGACGGCAGCCACGTGGACGCGGACGTGGCGATCGTCGGGGTCGGTGGGCGGCCGCAGCTGGACTGGCTGGCCGACACCGGGCTGGACCTGAGCGACGGGCTGGTGTGCGACGCGAGTGGGCGGGTGCGCGGGCTGGACGGCGTCTGGGCGGTCGGTGACGTGGCCGCCTGGGACGACCTCGAGCACGGCCGTCCGCACCGCACCGAGCACTGGACGAACGCATCGGACCAGGCGGCGGTGGTCGCGCACACCATCGCCGGCGTCGAACCCCCGGCACCGACCGTGCCGTACTTCTGGTCAGACCAGTTCGGGTTGAAGATCCAGCTGATCGGGCGACCCGAGCTCGCCGACTCGACGCTGCCGCTGCACGGCGAGGGCCTCGACGGCGGGGCCGTCAGGGGCACCGTCGCCGGCTACCTCGCCGGGGACACCCTCGTCGCGGTCGCCGGATTCGGCGCGGCGCGGCTGATCGCCCGCTACCGCCCGCTGGTCGCGCGCGGGGCCGGCCGGGCCGAGGCGCTCAGCACCGCCGAGTCGCTGGGCTGACCGCGGCCGGCGCGGCCGGCCGTCAGCGGAACAGTTTGCGAAGGATCGCCAGCGCGACGATGGAACCCACCGCGATCAGGGCGTACTTGATCCGCGGGTCGGCCAGCTTGGCCTGCAGCTGTTCCTTGCCCTGGTCGACGAGGTGCTTCGGGTTGGCCCGATCGGCCAGCGCGTCCAGGCTGCTGGCGAGCTCGTCCCTGGTCCGCTCGATCTCATGCTGGATGGTCTCAGGGTCGCGCGCCACGACTCCTCCTCGGTACCGGTCGATGGTGCCTGCCAGAACAGCTCGAGCCACACCGTAGATCACCGCTGGTCGGGACGTCCGACCAGCCGTACCGTCGGGTGGTCGGCGCGCCGCGACCGGGCAGACCTGCCAGGATCGTCGTATGAGTGACCGACTCGCGGCGGGCGACCCCGCGCCCTGCTTCACCCTCCCCGACGCCGACGGCAAGCCGGTCTCCCTGGCCGACTACCGCGGCCGTCGCGTCATCGTCTACTTCTACCCGGCCGCCAGCACCCCCGGCTGCACGAAGCAGGCCTGCGACTTCCGCGACAACCTCGCCGAGCTGGGCGACGCCGGCATCGACGTCCTGGGCATCTCCCCCGACAAGCCGGCCAAGCTCGCGAAGTTCCGCGACAACGAGGGACTGACCTTCCCACTGCTGTCCGACCCGGACAAGACCGTGCTCACCGAGTGGGGCGCCTTCGGCGAGAAGCAGATGTACGGCAAGACCGTCACCGGGGTCATCCGTTCGACCTTCCTCGTCGACGCCGAGGGGAAGATCGAGAAGGCGCTGTACAACGTGCGCGCCACCGGGCACGTCGCGAAACTGCGCAAGGACCTCACAATCTGACCTTGTGGACGATTCGGAGCGGCGGGCTCACCGCAGCGCCGGAGGCGGTGGTCCGACGAGCACCTCGGCGAGGAACTCGCGGGATCGGGCCATCAGCCGCCTGCGCAGGAGGCTGATCGCTGCCGGTGCGGAGTCCGGCCGGTGCGAGGACTGCGGGCTGCGGGAGTGGCAGGGATGACCGCTGCCGCTCGCACTCGATCACGTCAATGCCGACCACACCGACAACCGGCCGGAGAACCTCCGTATCCTGTGCCCGAACTGCCACACGATCACCGATACATGGTGTGGAAGCAGCCGCCGGCGTAGCCCAACTGGCAGGAGGCCCTCGGTTTAGGTCCGAGACAGTGCGGGTTCGAATCCCGCCGCCGGCACCGGAGACCAGGCCGTACGTGCCTGGTCCTCATTCCCGAACCGGGAGGCTCAGCGCCCCGCCGGCTCCGGCTCCGCGTCGGGCTCGATCTCCTCCGGCACCGGGCGCCGCGCGGCCACCACGATCCCGGCCAGCCCGATGAGGCCGCACACCACCGACACCGCGATCAGCACGGGCGACGGCCGACCCGTGACCGCGTCACCCAGCACCACCATCGCCACCGTGCCGGGCAGGATCCCGACGACCGTGCCGATCACGTAGGGCACGAACCGCACCGCGGAGAGCCCCGACAGGTAGTTGAGCACGGAGAACGGCACCAGCGGTACGAGCCGGAGCGACGCGACGGCGAGCGTGCCGTGGTGGTCCAGCCGCGTGCGTGCCCAGTGCACCGCCGCGCCGCGGGCGTAGCGCCGCACGAGCCGCCCACCGGTCATCCGGACCAGCCAGAACGCGAATGCGGCAGCGAGCGTGGTGGCCAGCAAGGTCAGCGCGAGGCCGAGCAACGAGCCGAACAGCAGACCCGCGGCCAGGGTGAACACCGTGCGCGGGACCGGGGTGACGGTCAGCGCCGCCTGCAGCCCGACGAACAGCGCAGGTGCCCAGAGCCCGGCCGCGGCCATCATGGCCTGCAGGTCGCGGATGCCGGGTACGCCGTGCGTGTAGGCGACCAGCGCCACCCCCACCACCAGGACCACCGTTGCGAGACCGGCGATCACCGGGCGCCACCACGTCACACCTCGACGGTACCGGCGCCGGACACGCCGCTCCCGGCCCCGGTCGACCGTTGTCCGGTTGCTTACCGAATGCACACCGGAGCGCCACCCCGGCCCGCTGACGACCTCGTGCAGGCGCGGAGTCGCGGCGGCTAACGTGATCGACCGTGAGTACGCCTGATCAGCCCGGCCGCCCCGCCCTCGACCTGGATCCGGACGGCCTCGCCGTGCGCCGGGAGGTCCTCGGCTCGCAGCACGTCGACGCCGCGCTGGAGCGCGCGGACGCCACCACCGCCGAGTTCCAGGAGATGATCACCCGCTACGCGTGGGGCGGCATCTGGACCCGCCCCGGGCTCGACCGCCGGATGCGCAGCGCGATCACCATCACCGCGCTCGTCGCGCACGGCCACCTGGCCGAGCTGGAGCTGCACCTGCGCGCGGCGCTGCGCAACGGGCTGACCCGCGAGGAGATCGTCGAGGTGCTCATGCAGACCGCGATCTACTGCGGCGTGCCGGCGGCCAACTCGGCGTTCGGCGTCGCACGGCGGGTGCTCGCCGAGCAGCCCGACGCCGCGAGCTGACCGCCGACCGGGTACTCAGCCCGCCAGCGCCGCGAGGTGCGGCAGCAGCGCCCGCATGGCCCGGCCCCGGTGCGACGCGGCGTCCTTCTCCTCCGCCGAGAGCTCGGCCGAGGTCCGCTCCTCGCCGTCGGGCACGAAGATCGGGTCGTAACCGAAGCCGTTCGTCCCGCGAGGCGCCCGGACCAGCCGGCCCCGCCACTCGCCGTGCACGACGACCTCGGTGGGCTCGGCGCCGCCCGGCACGACCAGCGCGGCCGCGCACACGAACGCGGCGCCGCGGCGCTCGTCCGGGACGTCGCCGAGCTGCCCGAGCAGCAGCTGCGTGTTCCCCAGGTCGTCGCCGTGCCGCCCCGACCAGCGCGCGGAGAGCACCCCGGGCATCCCGTTCAGCGCGTCCACGGCGAGACCGGAATCGTCGGCCACGGCCGGCAGCCCGGTGGCCGACGCCGCGTCGCGCGCCTTGGCCAGGGCGTTCTCGGCGAACGTCGCCCCGGTCTCGGGTGCCTCCGGGAACTCGGGCCCGTCGGCCAGCCCGAGCACCTCGATGTCACCGAGTTCGGCCGCGGCCAGCATCCGGCGCAGCTCGACGAGCTTGCCGGTGTTGCGCGTCGCCACCAGGAGCTTGCTCACGAGGCCTGCTCCGGCAGCTCGCCCGGGTACGGCTCGGCCAGCGCGGCCGCCTGGATCTTCGCCAGCTCCCGGATCCCGCCCAGCGCCATGTCGAGCATGGAGTCGAGCGTGCGGCGGGTGAAGGTCGCGCCCTCCCCGGTGCCCTGCACCTCGATCAGTGTGCCGGTGTCGGTGGCCACCACGTTGGTGTCGACCTCGGCGCGCGAGTCCTCGGAGTAGGGCAGGTCCAGCCGCACCCGGCCGTCGACGACGCCGACGCTGACCGCGGCGACCTGGCAGGACAGCGGCTTGGGGTCGGCGAGCCGGCCGTGCGCGCCGAGCCAGGTCACGGCGTCGGCCAGCGCGACGTAGGCGCCCGTGATGGCGGCGGTCCGGGTGCCGCCGTCGGCCTGCAGCACGTCGCAGTCGATCGCGATGGTGTTCTCGCCCAGCGCGGCGAGGTCGATGCAGGCCCGCAGCGAGCGGCCGATCAGCCGGCTGATCTCGTGGGTCCGCCCGCCGATCCTGCCCTTGACCGACTCCCGGTCGCTGCGGGTGTGCGTCGCCGACGGGAGCATCGCGTACTCGGCGGTCACCCAGCCCAGCCCCGAGCCGGTACGCCAGCGCGGCACCCCTTCGGTCACGCTCGCCGCACACAGCACCGTGGTGTCACCGAACCCGACGAGCACCGATCCCGCCGGGTGCTTCTGGAAGCCGCGGGTGATGCGCACGGGGCGCAGTTCGTCGTCGGACCTACCGTCTGCTCGTGTCACCGCGATAGCTTAGGCGCGCTCGGCAGATGCCCCGTTCACACGTCCCATGGTGGCCCATCGATGATCTTGATCGGCGGAATCCCCGCTCACCCCTTGATCATCCATTGCGTCGTCGTCCTGCTGCCGCTGGCCGCCCTCGGGGCCATCGTCATCGCCGTCCGCCCCGCGTGGCGGCGCTCGCTGGGCGTCCCGCTCGCGCTGATCACACTGGTCGCCGTGGCGGCCGTGCCCGTGGCCGTGCTGACCGGCGAGCAGCTGCAGACCGCGTTGAACGGCGGCGGCCCCCTGGTCCTGGAGCACGCTCGGCGCGCCCACATGCTGCTGCCCTACGCCGTCGCCTTCGGCGTCCTGGTGCTGGTGACGGTCGGGGCGGGCTGGCGGGCGGACCGGACCACCGAGCCGGGCAACGGCGGCCTCGTCTGGCGCCGGACCACGACGATCGCCGGTGTGCTCGCGGCGGTGCTGGGCGTCGTCGTCGCCGGTCTGGTGGTCTGGATCGGGGACGCCGGCGCGACGGCGGTCTGGCAAGGCGTCGTCCGCTGATCGTGCCCGGGGCTCAGATGTCGTAGCTCGCGTCCGGGTGGACGACCTCGGCCGGCCCGTCGAAGGTCTCCTTGGCCTCGGCCAGCAAGTGTGCACCGTCGTACCAGGCCGGGACGTGCGTGATCAGCAACCGGCCGACGCCGGCGGCGGTCGCGTGCTCGCCCGCCTGCCGTCCGCTCAGGTGCACGCCCGGCGGCTGCGGCTCGCCGGTCTCGGAGAGGTGCGGCCAGGTGGCCTCGCAGAGCAGGACGTCGGCGCCGCGGGCCAGCTCGATCAGGCCCTCCGACGGACCGGTGTCGCCGCTGTAGACCAGGCTGCGCCCGCCGTGCTCGACGCGCAGCCCGTATGCCTCGCACACGTGGTCCACGGCCCGGGCACGCAGCACCACGCCGGCCACGTCGGCGACCGTGCCGTCGCCGAGCACCCGGAAGTCGAGGACGTCGCCCAGGTCGGTCTCGGTGCGCTCCGCCGCCGACGGCGCGTAGGCCGCGGCGAGCCGGTCCGGGGCCTCCGCCGGGGCGTGCACCTCGATCCGCCGCCGCGTCGCGTCGTACGGCGGCCGTGGGTGGTAGCGGCGGCTCACGACCAGGCTCGACATGTCCGAACAGTGGTCGGGGTGCAGGTGCGACAGCGCGACGGCATCGAGTTCCCACGGGTCGAGATGGCGCTGCAGCGCCCCGAACGTCCCGTTCCCGAGGTCGAGGGCGAGCCGGACGTCACCGGCCTCGACGAGGTATCCCGACGCGGGCGAACCCGGCCCCGGTCCGCTGCCCGAACAGCCGAGCACGATCAGCCGCATGAACGGAGAGGCTAACGCGCACGGGAACGGGCGCAGAAGTCACGCTCGGTCAGCGCGCCCGCGTCCGGCGTAACCACCACAACCCGAAGAGCGGCAGCACGAGCGGCACGAATCCGTAGCCGCGGCCGTAGACCGACCAGACGGTGTCGTCCGGGAAGTCGGCTGCGTCGAGGACCGTCACAGTGCCGATCACCAGCACCCCGATCAGCTCGAATCCGACCGCCGCCCAGGCCAGCCGCCGGCGGCCCGGGCCGTGCCCGGCCAGCCCGATGGTCGCCAGGATGTACACGACGCCGGCCACCGCGGACAGCAGGTAGGCCAGCGGGGCCTCGCTGAACTTGGTCGCGATCTGCACCGCGGCCCGCGCCGTCGCGGACAGCGCGAAGATCGCGTAGACGGCGATGAGGACCCGTCCGGGCCCGCTGGACGTCGCCCGCGGCTGCGACGCCGGCGCCGGCTCAGACACCGCCGGCCGCCCAGAGTCCCTGCAGCCGCAGCACGGCGACGCCGGTGGCGATCGCGGCGACCGCGATGACCGTGCCGCCCCAGCGCGTCGGCTCGGCGTTCGCGAACTGCAGCGCGATCGGCATCACGCACACCGAGACCACGAGATAGATGAGGAACGTGCTCGTCTCGGGCAGGTGCACTCCCCGGAACACCTGGGCCGCGGCGATCACGGCCTGGACCACGAGCAGCGCCTCGACCACGCCGGTGGCCAGCGTGTGCACACGGGTGGGCGGACGGTTCAGGACGGTGCTGACGATGCCGAAGACCGCCAGCGCGCCGGTCGCGATGAGCACCACGACCACGAGGGCGTCGATCACTCGGCGGACGCTACTCCAGCCGTGCAGCAGGCGGGTTCGCGGACCGTGACCTCGTCCGACGGGGCCGGGACCGGCCGGCGACGGGCCGCGCTGACGAGCAGGGCCAGCGCGGCGACGCCGAGCACCGCGGCGAGCGGGGGCAGCACCAGCACCCCGGACCGGCTGATGATCAGCCCGCCGAACACCCCGGACAACCCCGCACCCAGGTAGATCGCGGAGGCGTTGAGGGAGAGCAGCAGTCCGCTGTTCACCGGTGCCAGCTCGATCAGCCAGTTCTGGATCGGCGGGTTCACCGACCACGTGAACATGCCCCACACGAACAGGGCGACAGCCGCGCCGGCGACGGTGGTGGCGGTCAGCGGCAGCGTCGCCAGCACCAGCACGAACCCGACGAAGATGACGACCAGCGGGCGACGGCTACCGAAACGGTCGGTCAGCCGGCCGCCGAGCGCGTTGCCGGTCGCCGCGCCCAGCCCGTAGACGAGCAGCAGCAGGCTCACGGTCACCCCGCGCACGCCGGCCGCGGCGTCGAGCAGCGACGTGATGAAGGTGAACACGCTCATCGCGGCGAGCACCGCGAGCACGGTCATCGACAGCACCGTCAGCACCCGGCGATCTGCGGCCACCGCGAACCGTTCCCGCAGGCTCACGACAGGTGGTGCGGCCACCGTCGGCACGGCGAGCCGGACCGCGACCGCGGCGACCAACGATGCCGCCGCCACCAGCGCGAACACGCCCTGGTAGCCCAGCGAGGCGCCGAGCAGGCTGCCGGTCGGCACGCCCAGGATGAGCGCGAAGGTGAGCCCGCCGAACACGATCGCGACGGCCCGCCCGCGGCGCTCGGGCGGGCTCAGCTCGGTGGCGACGAGGGTCGCGGCCGGGGTGTAGACGGCGGCGCCGAGCGCGCTGACCACGCGCGCCCCCATCAGCAGCGGGTAGTTCGGCGCCAGCGCGGCCAGCGCGTTGCCCAGCGCCCCGACCAGCAGCGCGACGACCAGCAACCGGCGCCGCTCCCAGCGCCCGGTCGCCGCCGCGAGCAGCGGCGCGCTCACGGCGTAGGCGATGGCGAAGACGGTGACGAGCTGGCCGGCGCTGGTCGGCGACACGCCGAGCTCGCCGGCGACCTCGGGCAGGACTCCCGAGACGACGTAACCGCTGGTACCGACGGCGAACGCGCCGGCTGCCAGTAGATAGGTGCGTGCGGTCATGCCACTCCCCCAGGCCTCACCACTGATTCGATGGTTACCGTACTACGATGTGCATCGAACTACGATAGCCGTCGTACCATGTGGCCATGGCCACGACCGAGACGGCCGCGCTCCCCCACCCGAGCCGCGCGGAGATGCGGATCGACGCAGTACTGCACGCCTTGGCCGATCCGGTCCGGCTGCAGATCGTCCGTGAGCTCGCGGACGCGCCGGGTGGGATCGCCTGCGGCACCCTCGACCTGCCGGTGGGCAAGTCGACCGTCACCCACCACCTGCGCACGCTGCGTGAAGCCGGCGTCATCCGGACCCGCCCGGAGGGCACGTCGCGGATCAGCACACTGCGCCGCGACGACCTCGACGCGCTCTACCCCGGGCTGCTCGACGGCGTCCTCGCCGCCGAACGCTGAGCCCCCGGCCTCACCCGGCGGGCGCCACCACGCCGATCTCCGGGCCGAGGAAGCGCCGGCCCAGCCTGCGGAACGGTTCCGGGTCCCCGGTCGCGATGAACTCGTGCGGCTCGGGTGCCGGGTCCTCAGGGTCACGGGCCAGGTCGCGGTCGAGCAACAGCCGGTACACGTCCTTGGCCGTCTCGTCGGCGCTCGAGACGAGCGTGACGTCCGGGCCCAGCACGATCTGCAGCACGCCCGCCAGCAGCGGGTAGTGCGTGCAGCCGAGTACGACGGTGTCCACCCGGGCCCGCTGCAGCGGCTCCAGGTAGCTCTGAGCCAGGCCGAGGATCTGCCGGCCGCTCGTCATGCCACGTTCCACGAAGTCGACGAAGCGCGGGCACGCGACCGCGGTGACGTCGATGTCGCGCGCCGCGGCGAACGCGTCGGTGTAGGCGCCCGATGCGATGGTGGCCCGGGTGCCGATGACCCCGATCCGGCCGGTGCGGGTGGCGGCGACGGCCCGGCGCACCGCCGGCAGCACCACCTCGACGACCGGCACCGGGTAGCGCTCGCGGGCGTCGGCCAGGCACGCCGCCGACGCGGTGTTGCACGCGATGACCAGCATCTTGACGCCGCGCGCGACGAGGTCGTCGCCGATGGCGAGGGCGTGCCGGCGGATGTCGGCGATGCGCAACGGACCGTACGGCCCGTTCGCGGTGTCCCCGACGTAGATGACCCGCTCAGCGGGCAACTGGTCGATCACGGCCCGGGCCACGGTGAGGCCACCGACGCCCGAGTCGAATATCCCGATGGGGGCGTCGCGATCCCGTTCGGTCACGCGGCGACCGGTCCCGGCGCCGAGCGACGGTCGGCACGCGCCACGATCCAGGCCGCGAGCAGCCCGGCCAGCGCGCCGAACAGGTGGGCCTGCCAGGAGATGCCGGGCTGGCCGGGCAGCACCCCGAGCAGCAATCCACCCCAGAACATGAACAGCACGATACCGAGCAGGATCTGCTTGGCGCTGCGCGCGAAGAAGCCTCGGACCAGCAGGAACACCAGCCACCCGAAGATCACTCCGGACATGCCGATGGTGGTCGTGTGCGGGGGCGCCGTGAGCCACACCCCCAGCCCACCGACGATCCAGATCAGGGCGGTGACGGCGATGAACTGGACGAACCCGCCTGCCATGGCGAGGAATCCGAAGATCAGGAACGGCAGCGTGTTGGCGAACAGGTGCGGCCAGCCGTGATGCAGCAGCGGCGCCCACAGCACGCCCTCGAGCCCGTTGACCTGACGCGGCACGATGCCGTCGGCGTCCAACTGCAGGTGTGTGAGCTGGTCGACGACCTCGACCACGTACAGCAGAGCGGTGAAGACCACCATCGCGAGCAGCGCGGCGATCGGGGCCGCTGGGAACACGCGGGCGATGGACCGGCGGGGCGTCGGCACCGGTGGCGTCGGCCCGAAAGATTGCGACCCAGGGGCGACCATGGCCCTGAGATTACGCGGTCCGGGGCCCGCGCGAGGCGGGCAGCGGCCCTGGTCTACGCCCAGAGCTGCCCTTCGAGTCCCTCGGCCGCTTCGTCGAGTTCACCGGAGTACGCCCCGGTGGACAGGTACTTCCAGCCGCCGTCGCAGACCACGATGACGATGTCGGCGGTCTCCCCCGCTCCCGCGGCCTTCTCCGCCACGGCCAGCGCCGCGTGCAGGATCCCGCCGGTGGAGATGCCGGCGAAGATGCCCTCCTTCTCCACCAACTCCCGGGTGCGGCGCAGCGCGTCGTGGCTCCCCACCGAGTAGCGCGCGGTGAGTACGTCGGGGTCGTAGAGCTCGGGGACGAAGCCCTCGTCGAGGTTGCGCAGGCCGTAGACCAGCTCGCCGTAACGCGGCTCGGCGGCGACGATCTGCACGTCGGGCTTGTGCTCGCGCAAGTAGCGACCAGTGCCCACGAGCGTGCCGGTGGTGCCCAGGCCGGCCACGAAGTGCGTGATCGTGGGCAGGTCGCGCAGGATCTCCGGACCGGTGGTCCGGTAGTGCGCGTCGGCGTTGGCCGGGTTGCCGTACTGGTAGAGCATCACCCAGTCCGGGTTCTGCGCCGCCAGCTCCTTGGCCATCGCGACCGCCTGGTTGGAGCCGCCCGCCGCCGGCGAGGAAATGATCTCCGCGCCGTACATGCGGAGCAGTTGGCGGCGCTCCTCGGAGGTGTTCTCCGGCATCACGCAGATCATCCGGTAGCCCTTGAGCTTGGCCGCCATGGCCAGCGAGATACCGGTGTTCCCGGACGTGGGTTCGAGCACGGTACAGCCGGGCGTGAGGAGTCCCTCCGCCTCGGCCTTCTCGATCATTGCCAACGCGGGTCGGTCCTTGATCGAGCCTGTGGGGTTCCGGTCCTCGAGCTTGGCCCACAGCCGCACGTGCGGCGCGGGCGACAGCGACGGCAGGCCCACCAGCGGGGTGTCACCGACCGCCTGCAGCAGCGAGTCGTACCGGGCCATTGAGCCTCCTCGGGCGTTAGGCCGGTGGGTGGACGACGGCGGGGCCGACCTGGTTGACGACTACCCGGCCCGGCCGCCGCTCACGCACTACTCAGCGCATGCCACCGGCGACGGCCGGCAGGATCGTGACGTTCGAGTTCTCGCCGACAGGAGCCTCCAGGCCACCGGCGAAGCGCACGTCCTCGTCGTCGACGTAGATGTTGACGAAACGGTGCAGCGAGCCGTTGGTGATCAGCCGGTCCTTGATGCCGCTGTGCCGCGACTCCAGGTCCTCGATCACCTCGGCGACGGTCCCGCCCTTGGCCTCGACGGCCTTCTCGCCCCCGGTGTGGGTGCGGAGGATGGTGGGGATGGACACGGTGACGGCCATGCGAATGCTCCTGGTCGGATCGTTCTCGTTGAGTGCGGGCGGGCGTGGCGTCAGCCGTGGTCGGGGACGTCGTCCGCGCCGGTGTGCGCGAACATATAAGTCTCCACAACCTCGACTTGTTCCTCGGTGACCACGCCGTCGACGATCCGGTACGACCGGAACTCAGTGGTGTCCGGCTCACGGGTGGAGACCAGGACGTAGTGCGCCTCGGGTTCGGAGGCGTAGGAGATGTCGGTCCGCGACGGATAGGCCTCGGTCGCGGTGTGCGAGTGGTAGATGACCACGGGCACCTCGTCCCGGGCGTCCATGTCCCGGTACAGCCGCAGCAGATCGCCGGAGTCGAACTCGTAGAACGTGGGCGAACGTGCGGCATTCAACATGGGGATGAAGCGCTCGGGCCGGTCGGATCCCTCAGGGCCGGCGATGACGCCACACGCCTCGTCGGGATGGTCCCGGCGGGCATGGGCGACGATCTCGTCCACGAGATCAGCTCGGATCACCAGCACCCGTACAGGGTACGGGCCGTACCCGACACGGCGCACATCACGTCGGCACGGGTCACACGGGTTGCGGGCACCATCACACCTGGCCGGGGGGCGGTTCCCGGCCCTCGATGACCGCCGGCCCGTGCTCCGGCAAGCCCGCCAGCCACACCGCCTCCGGGTCATCCTGCACCAGCCAGGACGGGCGACGATGATCTTCCTGGCCGCGGCCGCCTGCGCCGGGCATCAGCGGCACGTGACCGGCGCCGAGGCCACCGCCCGCGGCGGCTCTCGGCCCGGCGCCACGGGTGCCCGACTCCCCCGCCTGGCTGCCGGTGACGGTCGACGGCGGTCGCGAGCCGGGTGCGCGCCCTTCGCCGTCGACGCCGCCCCCGGCCAGCCCGCGGCCCGGCATCCCCGCAACCCCCGGCCCGGACAGCACGGGATCGGTGGTGGCGCGGTTGGCGACCAGCTCCTGCCACGGGTTGCGGCCGAGCGAGCCCGCGTTCGCAACCGGCCCTCGGGTGGTCCCGGCCCGCGGGGCGGATTGTGCTCGGACCACCGGTGAACCCGCAGCTGTCGCGCCCGCGCCCGCGCCCGCGCCCCCGCCGGGGGCCTTGTCCATGGCGCCGGGTGGTCTGACTTTCGTGCC
Source organism: Pseudonocardia acidicola (assembly GCF_012911935.1). Classification (GTDB taxonomy): domain Bacteria; phylum Actinomycetota; class Actinomycetes; order Mycobacteriales; family Pseudonocardiaceae; genus Pseudonocardia; species Pseudonocardia acidicola. The sequence continues at coordinate 27,374 of NZ_JAAXLA010000039.1, forward strand.
CACCGCAGCGCCCCCGGCGCTCGGCACCGTGGCCACGTTCCCGCCGACTGCTCCCGTGGGAGCGTCGCCGGGCGCGGCCGCGCCCGTGGCCACACCGCCCGCGACGGGCACGCCCGCGCCTCCGGCCGCCGCACCGGCCGCGCTCACACCAGCAGCACCGCCGCCCCAGCTCGGCGACGCCGTTGCCGGCCCGGCACTCACCTCGACCTCGCCGACCTGCGGCGGCTCGAACACCTGGAACGCCGTCCCGAGGTTGTGGTTGGTGTTGGCCTGGTAGACGTTGGCGACATCGACGGCCCGCTGCCGAGCGGCTTCCCGCTGCTCCTGAACAGCCTCGTTCTCCGTGCGTCCCGAGAGTCCGGCCTGCGGCGGGAGATCCGTCTCGTCGATACCCGCCAGCGCCTGCATCTCATTGCGGATCGCCACGTGATAGTCCGCCTGGTCCTGCAACGCCAGCTTGGCCAGGCGGGCATGCGCCGCCCCGACGTCGCCCGGCGTCGCGAGCCGGGTGATGTGTGCCTGGCTGGCCTCCGCAGCCGCGCCCGAGTGGGCGCTCTGGGCGGCCGCGAGCGCGGCGCGGACGTCGGCAGCTGCCTGCTCAAGGGTGCTGGCCAACCTGTCGTAGGCGTCGATGGCCTGATCGATAACGGCATGGCCAGGCCCGTCAAGGACAGGATCCCGGATCTCAGCGAGCGAGCGCGCTTCAAAGGCGATTTCGGTGCCGGGATATTCGGCCGCCATCGCTCCTCCTATGAGCTTCTGGGCGGGAGTGTCGAGAGGACCGCCGAGGCAACCCGGCTCGCGGCGTCACATGTGTCGATGGACCTGTTGAGGACTTCGCTGACCAAGACATCCACCAACTGGTCGTCGGCCGGACCTACGTGAAGTGTGCAGTCTGGGCCACCGTTCCGATCGGTACGGACAACGGGGAATCCGTCGACCTGATCTGGCTCGAAGACGGTGAAGGTGGCCCGCCCCAGGTAGACGCCCTCCAATCCGCCGACAGGCAGGTCGACAGCCACGACGACCGCCGCGATGAACGACCGGTCAAACGCCTGCCATCGGCATCCGCTGGTAGAGGCGCTCGAGATATCGGCAGCTGAGCTCGGATCTAGACTCAGCTCCGCGAGTTGCGATGTCGCGAGTGCCGCACAGCCGCTGATTCGCCGAGCATCTCTGGGGTGTTGTACCCGGGGAGCGAGTGCGGAGGCTGGATTGGACACAGATTCTTCTGCTGTCGAGGCAGGCGACGCCGCACCTGTTCCTGTCGTCGTCGGCCCGCAGCCAGTCATGAGGAGCACAGCAAGGGCTACGACGCCTGCTGCCCGTGACCGCCGAATCACGCGCGTTGCGCCCGATTCGCGGTCTCAGCGCGCCGGTACGCAGCGAGCTGCTGTTCGAGGGCTGCCACGGTCGAAGCTATGTCGTCGCGCCAAGCCCGCACGAAGGCCTCCGACTGCCTCAGCATCTCCCAGGCCTGCTGAGTCATGTTGGCGCTGACTTCATCACGGGCGGGTGGCGAGAAGTAAGCCGTCAGCAATGACGGGAGGACATCGGCAACATCCAGCGCGACGGCCTTCAGCCGATCGATGCACTCCTGCGCCCGCTCCGGGTCGATGTAGAACGCCCCCGCACCAACCCCACCCGGGCTCGCCACCGCGATCTCCGACGCCACCAGCATGAGGTCCGGGCCGACACGCTGGAGGTCGCGGAACGCCTCGCCGATCCCGGCAATCCCGCCATCTTCCGCCATAGCGGACATCGTGACAGGTCGCACCGCCCCGCGTGGGCGGTTCAGCTGAACCGCTTACAACAACTGCATCCGCGACTGCACCAGCGCGTCCTGCACGAACGTCAGCCAGTGGTACACCCCGAGGTGCGCAGAACGGGGATCGTCGGGCGGCAGTTCCTCCGGCAGATCCTCGCTGACGTCCAGCGCGGTACCGAGTGCCAGCCGCACGTCGTTGAGCGCGGCCAGCCAGGCGTCGGCCTGGTCCGGGGTGAGCTCCACCCGGCCGCCGAGCTCGGGCAGTGTGTCGAGCACGACGGTCGCGGCAGCGTCCTTGGCCTCGATCAGTTCCGGTTCGTGCAGCGAGCGCATCGCCCCGGAGAGGTCGGGGTCGTCACCGGAGAAGTCCGGGAGCAGGCGGGCGAGCACGCGGTCGTCCGGTTTCGTCGACGGGCCGGTGCGCAGCCCGGTGAGCACGGCCAGCTCGTCGGGGGGATTCTCCTCGGTGCGGGCCGCCAGCATCTGGCGCACCTCGCCGATCAGCCCGCGCAGCACGGCCGCCTCCTGGACCTCCAGGTTCGCGACCAGCTTGGCCCGTGCGCCCCGCCCGGAACGCTTCCATCCGTTCACGCCGCCTCCTCGCTGGCACTCGTCGGTACCGTGCCCGCCGCGGTGTGCAACGGTGACGCCGCGAGCGCGCTCACGTGCGCTGCATGGTGGCCCAGAGGCCGGCGGCGTGCAGCTTGGCCACGTCCCCCTCGATCTTGTCCTTGTCGCCGGACGACACCGCGGCCTTGCCCTTGTGGTGCACGTCGAGCATCAGCGCGGTCGCCTTCGACTCGGGGTAGCCGAAGAGCTTCTGCAGCACGTAGGTCACGTAGGACATCAGGTTGACCGGGTCGTTCCACACGATGGCCTGCCACGGCGTGTCGCCCGCCGCATCCTCGTCGATGACCGGATCCACCTGTCGGGTGGGGGCTGGGAGTGGCGCGGTCATGGGCTCCATGGTGACACCCGCTCCGCGAGCTGTGCAGGGCACATAGGCTGCTGTGCCATGAGCGGCATCTCAGGGTCGACCAGCACCGCCCTGCTCACCGACCGGTACGAGCTGACGATGGCGGCTGCCGCACTGGCCGACGGCACCGCCGATCGTGAGACCGTCTTCGAGGTCTTCGCCCGCCGGCTGCCCGAGGGCCGCCGCTACGGCGTGGTCGCGGGGACCGGCCGGCTGCTCGACGCGCTCGAGAACTTCCGCTTCAGCGACGCCGAGCTGGAGCGGCTGGCCGAGGTCGTGAACCCGACGGCGCTGGACTGGCTGGCGAACTACCGCTTCCGCGGCGACATCGACGGCTACCCCGAGGGCGAGCTGTACTTCCCCGGCTCCCCCATCCTGACCGTGAGCGGGACGTTCGCCGACGCCGTCCTGCTGGAGACCCTCGTACTGTCGATCCTCAACCACGACAGCGCCGTCGCCTCGGCCGCCGCCCGGATGGTCACGGCCGCGGGCGGCCGGCCGATCATCGAGATGGGCTCCCGGCGCACCCACGAGGAGTCAGCGGTCGCCGCCGCCCGGGCGGCGTACCTCGCCGGGTTCACCGCCACCTCCAATCTCGAGGCCGGTCGCCGCCACGGCATCCCGACCGCCGGCACCGCCGCGCACGCCTACGTACTGCTGCACGACGACGAGCTCGCCGCGTTTCGCAGCCAGGTCGCCGCGCTCGGTCCCAAGACGACGCTGCTGGTCGACACCTACGACATCCGCAAGGGCATCGAGAACGCGATCACCGCGGCGGGCCCCGAGCTGGACTCCATCCGGATCGACTCCGGGGACCTGGGTGTGATGGCGCAGCAGGCCCGCGAACAGCTCGACGCACTCGGCGCCACCGGCACCCGGATCGTGCTGTCCGGCGACCTCGACGAGTACGCCATCGCGTCGTTGCGCGCCGAGCCCGTCGATTCCTACGGCGTCGGGACGTCGGTGGTCACCGGCTCCGGCGCGCCGACCGCGAGCATGGTCTTCAAGCTCGTCGAGGTCGGCGGCCGCCCGGTCGCGAAGCGGAGCACGTCGAAGGAGTCGCGCGGCGGCCGCAAGTCGGCGCTGCGCCGCTACAAGCCGACGGGCACCGCGGTGGAGGAGGTTGTGTACCCCGCCGCGGAGCAGCCCCCACTCGGCCCGCACGACCGGGTGCTGCCGGTCCCCCTGGTCCGCGGCGGGAAGCGGGTGCCCGACCTGCCCACGCTGGAGCAGTCCCGCGAACGGCTGCGCGCGGCGCTGGTGTCCGTGCCGTGGGAAGGGCTCAAGCTCTCCCGCGGCGAGCCCGCCATCCCGACCACGTTCGAGGGGTCCTGATGGGACGCGCACTGATCGTCGTCGACGTGCAGAACGACTTCTGCGAGGGCGGGTCGCTGGCCGTCACCGGTGGCGCCGCGGTGGCCGCGGGGATCTCGGGCCACGTCCGTGGTGCCGGCTACGACCACGTCGTCGCCACCCGCGACCACCACGTCGACCCGGGTGCGCACTTCAGCGACGCCCCCGACTACGTGGACTCCTGGCCGCCGCACTGCCGGGTCGGCACGCCGGGAGCGTCGTTCCATCCCGATCTCGACGTCGCCCCCATCGAGGCGGTGTTCAGCAAGGGCGCCCACGCGGCCGCATACTCCGGTTTCGAGGGCACCGACGCCGCAGGCACCGAGTTGGCCCTGTGGCTGCGGGACCACGACGTCGACACCGTCGACATCGTGGGCATCGCCACCGACCACTGCGTGCGGGCCACCGCCCTCGACGCGGCCGCGGCCGGGTTCGCCACCACCGTGCTGCTCGACTACTGCGCGGGCGTCGCCCCGGACAGCACCGAGCGGGCACTGGAGGAGCTGCGCGCCGCCGGCGTCACCGTCGCGTAGCGACGAGCCGGGCAGTCCCGCACACCGGCCTCGTCGGCGGATCCACCGGCATCCGGGCCGATCCGCCACGGGCGCCGCAGGCCGCCGGGTAACCTCCCGGGGTGCCCTCCGCCCACGACGTCCCCGGCGTCGCCGAGTTGCTGGAAGCGGCGGTCACCTCGGTCGGCGGTCAGCGCCGGGAGGGCCAGGACGCGATGGTCCAGGCCGTCCGCAAGGCCATCAGCAGCGGCGAGCACCTGGCCGTGCAGGCCGGCACCGGCACCGGCAAGTCGCTGGCGTACCTGGTGCCGTCGATCCGGCACGCGGTGGCCGACGACGCGACGGTGGTCGTCTCGACGGCGACGATCGCGCTGCAGCGCCAGCTCGTCGACCGTGACCTGCCCCGGTTGGCCAAGGCGCTCAAGCCGTTGCTGGGCAGGCTCCCGACGTTCGCCATCCTCAAGGGCCGGCGCAACTACCTGTGCCTGAACAAGCTGCACGGCGACGACGGGATGGCCGAGGACCCGGCAGAGGAGCAGCTGTTCGACCCGTTCGCGATCTCCGCGCTGGGCCGGCACGTGAAACGGCTGCACGAATGGGCCTCCGACACCGAGACCGGTGACCGCGACGAGCTCGTCCCCGGTGTGCCCGACAGCGCGTGGCGGCAGGTCTCGGTGAGCGCCCGGGAATGCCTCGGCGCCGCCCGCTGCCCCGTCGGCGAGGACTGCTTCGCCGAGAAGGCCCGCGCTGAGGCCGGACGCGCCGACGTCGTCGTCACCAACCATGCGCTGCTGGCCATCGACGCCATGGGCGACGCCTCGGTACTGCCCGAACACGGTGTCGTGATCGTCGACGAGGCGCACGAGCTGGTCGACCGGGTGACCGGCGCCGCCACCGCCGAGCTGACCTCCGGCATGGTCGGCGCGGCCGCCCGCCGCTGCGGCCGGCTGGTCGACCAGACCATCGCCGACCGGCTCGCCGAGTCCGGCGAGGGCCTCGCGATGGTCCTCGAGGACCTGCCACCGGGCCGTTGGGACGCATTGCCGAAGGCCGCCGCCGGTGCGCTGTCGGTGGTCCGGGACGCGGCGGCGTCGTGCCGGCAGAGCCTGGGCGGGGAGCGCCGCGAGGATCCGGAGGGAGCCACCGGCCGCAAGCTCGCACTGGCCCTTCTCGACGAGGTGTCCGAGGTCGCGGTGCGGCTGCTCGGCGCGTTCGACGAGCCCGACCCGGCCAAGCGCCGCGACGTGGTGTGGCTGGCCGAACAGGGCCCCGACGGGGCGCGTTCGAAGGTCCTGCGCGCCGCCCCGCTGTCGGTCGGCGGGCTGCTGCGCGACCGGCTCTTCGGTCAGCGCACCACCGTGCTGACGTCGGCGACGCTCACGCTGGGTGGCTCGTTCGATGCGCTGGCCCGGCAGTGGGGACTACCGCCGGCGAAGAGTGTCGCCGAGCAGGCCGGCGACCCGGTCCCGGATCCCGACGCACCCAGGTGGTCGGGTTTGGACGTCGGCTCCCCGTTCTCGCATGCGCGCAGCGGGATCCTCTACATCGCCAAGCGGCTGCCCCCACCCGGCCGAGACGGGCTGGCTCCGTCCTATCTGGACGAGATCGCCGGGCTGATCGAGGCCGCGGGTGGGCGCACGCTGGGGCTGTTCTCCTCGATGCGCGCGGCCAAGCAGGCCACCGAGGCACTGCGCGACCGGCTCGACGTCCCGCTTTTGTGTCAGGGTGACGATTCGACGATGCTGCTGGTCAAGCGGTTCGCCGAGGACCCGGAGACCTGCCTGTTCGGCACCTTGTCCCTGTGGCAGGGCGTCGACGTGCCGGGGCCGTCGCTGTCCTGCGTGATCATCGACCGGATCCCGTTCCCGCGCCCGGACGACCCGCTCGTCGCGGCCCGGCAGAAGGCGGCGGACTCCCGCGGCGGCAACGGGTTCCTCACCGTGTCCGCCACGCACGCGGCGCTGCTGCTCGCCCAGGGCGCCGGGCGGCTGCTGCGCGGAACGGACGACCGCGGGGTCGTCGCGATCCTCGACCCACGGATCGCGACCGCGCGCTACGGCGGGTTCCTGCGCGCGTCGCTGCCCCCGTTCTGGACCACCGACGACCCGGAGAAGGTCCGCGCCGCGCTGCGCCGCCTCCGGAAGGGGTCCTAGCCGATCGCGACGCAGGTGATGGTGCCCGGCTCGACCTCGGTAAAGCCGGCGTCGCGCACGGCCACCGCCTCGCCACGCTCGACCGCGTCGCACAACGCGGTCCACCCGGGCACGTCGGCCGTCCGTACCGCGAAGTGCGGCACCTCGGAGACCCCGCGGACAGCGGCCCACAACATCGACGCGTGCCCGACCTGCGCCGCGGCCTTGCCCACGGTCATCTCGACGGACGGGTTCAGCCAGATCACCGGCACTCCCGGCGGCGGCGGGGGCGGCGAGTCGGGCGGCAGGTCGGTGCCCTCGATCTGCAGCCTGGAGACGATCTTGGGGACTGCGTTGACGGGTCCGGGGACCAGCGCGCGCACCTGCGCGCCGTCCTCGTCCACCGTGATTCCCGGCAGGTCCTGCACGACCTGCCAATGCCTGCCGCGCGCCCGCCGGGCGATCTTGCGGATGCGCCCGTTGATCCACGTCGAGACGTCGTCGTACCACTCCCCGCCGGGCTGTGAGCGGGGATCCAGGCAGACTGCGAGCGCCGCCTCGGCGGCCGCCTCGAGCAGCGGGGTGCGCCGGGGTGCGTCACGCTCGATGCGCAGCACCACCGGCATCGCCCAGACGACCCCGTCGGCCTCCGGGGGTATCACCCCGGGCGCGCTGCAGTAGCGCTGCGCCAGCGGCGCCAGCACGGGGGCCCCGGGGTGGACCGGGGCGTCGGTGTCACACGGTGATCGCCCCAGCACACTCATGCGATCGGCACCCGCCGCAGCACACCCTCGGCGGCGTCGGCCCGCTCGACCTCGTCGCGGGTGATCCCGAGCACGAACAACACGACGTCGAGGTAGGGCTGGGACAGCGCGGCGTCGGCCACCTCGCGCAGCGCGGGCTTGGCGTTGAAGGCGATGCCCAGGCCCGCTGTGGAGAGCATGTCGATGTCGTTGGCGCCGTCGCCGACCGCAACGCACTGCTCGAGCGGAACCCCGTAGGTCTCGGCGAACCGGCGCAGCGCGACGGCCTTGCCGGGCCGGTCGACGATGTCGCCGAGCACCCGGCCGGTCAGCCGGCCGTCGACGATCTCCAGTTCGTTCGCGGCGCAGAAGTCGAGGCCGAGCTCGTCGACCAACCCGGAGATCACCCGGCTGAACCCGCCGGAGACGACACCGCAGCGGTAGCCGAGTCGTTTGAGGGTGCGGATGGTGGTGCGGGCGCCGGGAGTCAGCTCCAGCTGCGCGGCGACCTCGTCGAGCACCGACTCGGACAGGCCCTCCAGCACGGCGACCCGGCGGCGCAGCGACTCGCTGAAATCCAGCTCGCCGCGCATCGCCGCTTCGGTGACCGCGCGGACCTCGGCCTCCGCCTCGGCACCGGCCCGCGCAGCCAGCATCTCGATGACCTCGCCCTGCACGAGGGTCGAGTCGACGTCGAACACGATGAGCCGCTTGCTGCGCCGGGCCAGCCCGGCGCGCTCCACCGCGATGTCCACCCCGGCGGTACGCGCGACCTCCACGAGGTGCGCGCGCAACGTGCCGTGCGGGTGTTCAGTGGGGTCGTTCGGATCGGGCGAGACACCCAGCTCCAGACCGGTCACCGGGTAGTCGGCCACCCGCCGGATCGAGTCGATGTTCGCCCCGACCGCGGCGAGTTCCCGGGCCACCTCACTGAACGCCCGGGCGGTGATCGGCCGGCCCAGCAGCACGACGACGTGAGTGGACGCGCGCGTGGCCGACGCGTCGTCGTCGCGCTGGACCGACGTGTGCACCTGCATCCCGATGGTGTCCATCGCTTGCTCGACGGCCTCTTGGAGGTCCTCCGGGTCGTGGTGGGCAGCCACCAGCGCGCCGAGGGTGAGCCGGCCGCGGATCACGACCTGCTCGACGTCGATCAGATCCACCCCGTGCCGGGTGAGCGCGGTGAACAGCACCGAACTCACACCGGGCCGGTCGGGGCCGGTCACCGTGATGAGCACGGTCGACCGGTTACCCGTATTCGGGGTGTCGCTCACTGTGCGGCCGACCTCATGTCGACCGGGCGCAGCGCTGCCGGGATCACCGAGACTTCGGGTCGTCGTCGGGCTGGGACTCCGGGCCGACGGCCTGCGCCGCCAGCTCGGACGGTGCCGCCGAGTGACCGGCGTGGGCCTCGGCGCGAGCCCGCGCGACGAGGTGCGGGTAGTGCAGCTCGAACGCCGGGCGCTCGGACCGGATCCGGGGCAGCTCGGTGAAGTTGTGCCGGGGCGGCGGGCAGGAGGTCGCCCACTCCAGCGAGTTGCCGAAGCCCCACGGGTCGTCCACCGTCACGACGCGACCGTACCGGTAGCTCTTGAACACGTTCCAGATGAACGGCAGCGTCGAGGCGCCGAGGATGAACGCGCCGATCGAGGAGATCATGTTCAGCGTGGTGAAGCCGTCGGTGGGCAGGTAGTCCACGTACCGGCGGGGCATGCCCTCGGCGCCCAGCCAGTGCTGCACCAGGAACGTCATGTGGAAGCCGATGAACGTGGTCCAGAAGTGGATCTTACCGAGGGTCTCGTCCATCATCCGGCCGGTCATCTTCGGGAACCAGAAGTAGATGCCGGCGTAGGTGGCGAACACGATCGTGCCGAACAGCACGTAGTGGAAGTGCGCGACCACGAAGTACGAGTCGGAGACGTGGAAGTCCAGCGGCGGCGAGGCCAGCAGGATGCCGGTCAGACCACCGAAGAGGAACGTGACCAGGAAGCCCACCGAGAACAGCATCGGTGTCTCGAAGGTCAGCTTGCCCTTCCACAGGGTGCCGATCCAGTTGACGAACTTGACGCCGGTGGGCACCGCGATCAGGAACGTGGTGAAGGAGAAGAAGGCCAGCAGCACCGCGCCGGTGGCGTACATATGGTGCGCCCACACGGCCACGGACAGCGCGCCGATCGCGATGGTCGCGAACACCAGGCCCTTGTAGCCGAAGATCGGCTTGCGGCTGAAGACCGGGAAGATCTCCGAGACGATGCCGAAGAAGGGCAGCGCGACGATGTAGACCTCGGGGTGGCCGAAGAACCAGAACAGGTGCTGCCACAGGATGACCCCGCCGTTGGCCGGGTCGAACACGTGGGCACCCAGGTGCCGGTCGGCGGCCAGGCCCAGCAGCGCGGCGGTCAGCACCGGGAACGCGATCAGGATCAGGATCGCGGTCACGAAGATGTTCCAGGTGAAGATCGGCAGCCGGAACATCGTCATGCCGGGCGCACGCATGCAGACGATCGTGGTGATGAAGTTGACGCCACCGAGGATCGTGCCCAGCCCGGAGACGACCAGGCCGATGATCCACAGGTCGGCACCGGCACCCGGTGAGTGGACTGCGTCGGACAGCGGGCTGTAGGCGAACCAGCCGAAGTCGGCCGCGCCACCCGGGGTGAGGAACCCGCTGATCACCGTCAGGCCGCCGAACAGGAACAGCCAGTAGGAGAAGGCGTTCAGCCGCGGGAACGCCACGTCGGGGGCGCCGATCTGCAGCGGCACGATGTAGTTCGCGAACCCGAACAGGATCGGCGTCGCGTACAGCAGCAGCATGATCGTGCCGTGCATGGTGAACAGCTGGTTGTACTGCTCGTTGGACAGGAACTGCTGCCCCGGACGCGCCAGTTCGGCGCGCATCAGCAGCGCCATGGCGCCACCGAGTAGGAAGAAGCCGAACGACGTGACCAGGTACAGGATCGCGATGTCCTTGGGGTCCGTTGTCCGCAGCATCTTCAGCAGCGTGGATCCCTTGGCCGATCGTCGCGCCGGAAACGGGCGCGCGGTGATCGGTTTGGGCGCGACGGCTGTCACTGTGCCTCCTGCACTGGCCTCGTGGTGGGGCAAGGCCGGACTCTATCTCCGCAGACCGCCCGGGGCGCTCCCGGGTTGAAGGTCATCACCTGGGTGGGCAGTCTGCGCCCGACATTGTGCTCTACGGAGAGTAGAACGACGACGTGGGCTCACCCAACATCGTTCTCGGACCCGTGCTGGGGGTCGCCGCGGCGGCTGCGGTGCTGGTCGGAGCCGTGATCGCGTTCTGGGCGCGGCTCGGGACGGCGCGCGCAACGGTGCTGGCCGCGGGCCGCGCGGTGCTGCAGCTGGGCGCCGTCTCGGCGCTGCTGGGGGCGATCGTCGGCTCCGTCGGGGCGAGCGCCGGGTTCGTCGCGCTGATGGTCGGAGTGGCAGCCTTCACATCTGCGCGGCGGATCACACGGCACCGCAGCGGGTGGTGGGCGGCGCTTCCGGTCGCGCTGGCGCCGCTGCCGGTCACCGCGGGGCTGGTCGCCTCGGGCGTCGTCCCGGCCAACGGGGTCGCGATCATCCCGATGGCCGGCATCCTCATCGGCGGCGCCATGACCGCCACGTCATTGGCGGGACGCCGCGCACTCGACGAACTGACGGCACGGCGCGGCGAGGTGGAGGCGGCGCTGTCACTCGGGTTCCTCGACCGCGACGCCGCGATCGAGATCGCCCGGCCGACCGCGGCGCAGGCCATGGTCCCGGCGCTGGACCAGACCCGGACCGTCGGGCTCGTCACGCTGCCCGGCGCGTTCGTCGGGATGCTGCTGGGCGGGGCGACCCCGATCCAGGCCGGTGCCGTGCAACTACTCGTGCTGGTGCTGCTGCTGGCCGTGGAGACCGTCGCGGTGGCCGTGACCGTGGAACTGGTGTGCCGCGGCGTGATCCACCGCTAGACGCCGGCCCGGCCGTCGCGCATCGGCGTGAACAGGTCCAGGAAAAGGTCGGGGGCCTCGGCCGGGCTGGGCTCCGGGTGGACGATGTAGAACTCGGTGCCCATCCCCATCGCGAACAGCGGCTCGGGCATCGCCAGCAGGAAGTGGTCCGGGCCCATCTGACTGGCGTGCGCGCGCATCGAGGCCCGCTTGGCGTCCACGAAGTCCATCGCGTCGACCCGGTGGGTGATCTCGGACTCCGGCTTGCCGAAACTCGGGGCGTCCACCGACGGCGGGTTCCAGCCCTCGGGCAGTTCCCCCGACTTAGCCATGCCGCTGATTCCGCGGACCATCCAGTCGCGATTGATCGTGCCCTGCGCGACGACCGGGACCGCGCTCAGCTCCGCGGCCCGCAACCCGACCCGGTGCACCTGGATGTGGTCGGGGTGGCCGTAGCCGCCGTTGTCGTCGTAGACGGTGAGGACGTCGGGCTCCTCCTCGTCGAGGATGACGGCCAGCCGCCGCGCCGCGTGCTCGACCTTCGCCTGCCAGAAGGCATACGGGGCGTCGTTGGTGGGCTCGCCCATCATCCCGGAGTCGGTGTAGCCGAGGAACTCGACGCGGGCGGCACCGATGGCCTGCGCGGAGGCGTAGCACTCGGCGGAGCGCCGCAGAGACAGCTGCTCGCCGTCGGCCAGCACTCCCGGCACCGGTTCGCCGAGTTCACCGCGGGTGGCGAAGACGAGGACGACGCGGTGCCCGGCGGCCGCGGCGCGGGCGAGCGTGCCCGCGGTGCCGATCGATTCGTCGTCGGGATGGGCGTGGAAGCTGACAATGGTCCCCACGCCCAGAGCGTATCGATCGTGCGCGGTAGGTGGCGCCAGAGCACCACTGACCGCGCACGAGCTACGCGAGTATGCGGGTGAGCGCCGGGGCCACCTCCGCCAGCCGGCGGACCGGCTGGCTGACGCCGCCACCGCGGGCGGCCAGCGCCGCCGCGGCGGCCTCCGCGTCGGCGCCGGGCAGCGGGCACAGCACGTGCAGCCGGTCGATACCCGCGAGCGCGGTCACCGGGTCGTCGCCTGCGGTGTGCAGGCAGTCCGACAGCAGCACCACCATCCGCTCGTCGGCCACCGCCCCGGCGAGCTGCGCACCGGCCTCGCGCAGTCCCGCGGCCAGGTCGGTGGTGCCGTGCCCGCGCAGCGCGACCAGCTCGGAGATCAACTCTTCGGACGGGCGGCGGACCCCTTGGCGCTGCAGCGTCGTCACCCCGGAACTGAACGCGAGCACGCCCGGCTCGAGCTTGGACCCGCCGGTCTCCGCGGCCAGCACCACGCCCGCGGCGGCGACCGCGGCCAGTGCCACCGCGAGCCCCTGCATGGAACCGCTGATGTCCACGACGAGGCAGATCGCGCGCCGGTGCGCGGTCCATGTGCGGGTGACGATGTCCTCGGGCATGGGCCGCCGGGAGATGCCCGGCTGCCACCCGTCGAGCGTCCGGTCGAGGTCGAGGTCGCCCTCCCCGCCGCGCGACGGGCCCAGCTTGCGGGTGCCGCGCGCCTTGGCCGGGCCGACCTTGCCGAGCCGGATGAACACCCGCCCGGCCAGCCGCCGGGCGGCGGCGCGCAGCTGCACGTCGGTGGCCACCGCCATGTCCGCGAGCAGCGCGGCGGCCGCATCCGGGTCCTTGGCGAGCACGGCGTCGAACGCCTCCGGGTCCAGTTCACCCACCTCGGGTGAGACCTCGGAGAAGTGCTCGTGGCGCGCCGCGAGCTGCTGGCGGCCCTCCGTACGGCCGGGTCGCTCGCGACCGGGGCGCTGCCGGGGCTGGAAGCCTGCCGCGGGTGGCGGCAGGCCGTCAGCTTTTTTTCCCGGGCCGTCCGCGGGGTCCTCGGCGGGGTCGCCGGGCTCGGATTCCTCGGCAGGCCAGAACCGGTCCAGCAGCTCGTCGATCACCGATTCCGGGGTGCGGTCCACCCCGTCGGCGATCCGGATGCGGCCCGACAGCGCGGCGTAGGCGGCGTCGCGCGCGGTCTCGCCCTCCAGCCGGGTCTCGCCGCGCAGCTCACCGAGTCCGGTGAGGACCAGCGCGAGGTCGATCGCTCCGCGCACCGACGACCCCATGCGCACGTCGCGGTGCTCCCGCGTCGCCCGGGTCAGTGCGACGGCGAGCTCGACGACCCGCCCGTCGAGCCCGCTGACCGAGGCGGTGATGGCGCGTTCGGACGGCTCGTCCTGGTAGCCGAGGACGACCCGGCACATGCGGTCGGCGATCGCCTGGCTGACCCGGGCGGTGCCGATCGCGTCGAACGGGTTCATCGCGGCGATGAGCCGGAACCGCGCGCCGGCGTGCACGGTGCCGAGCCGCGGGATGGCGATCTCGCCCTCGGTGAGCACGGTGATGAGGACGTTGAGCGTCTCCTCCGGGACGCGGTTGAGCTCCTCGAGGTAGAGCAGCCCGCCGCCGCGCATCGCGGTGAGCAGCGGACCGTCGACGAAGCTCGCGGGCTGGTAGCCGTCGACCAGCACCTGCGACGGGTCGAAGGCACCGATCAGGCGGGCCGGCGTCAGCTCGGCGTTCCCCTCGACGAACACGACGTCCTGCCGGGCGTCGCGGGCGATCGAGCGCAGCAGCGTCGACTTCCCGGTGCCGGGCGGACCCTCGATGACGACGTGCCGGCCGGTCGCCAGCGCGACGGTCAGCACTTCGCGCTCGCGGCGCAGGCCGACGATGGGTGGAGGCCCGGTGGTGACCGGGGGGCTGGGCGTCACGGATGCTCCCGGAGAAGACGCGCGTCGGCGGGGTGGGCCGATCCGGCCCACCCCGCCGACGAGGACATCAGCTGTCGTAGACGATGACGCCGCGGATGTTCTTGCCGTCGTGCATGTCCTGGTAGCCCTGCTGCACCTCGTCGAGGGTGTAGGTCTTGGTGACCAGCTCGTCGAGCTTCAGCACGCCCTCCCGGTACAGCTGCAGCTGCCGCTTGATGTCCCAGTTCGGGTTGGAGGCGCCGAACAGCGCGCCCTGCAGGCGCTTCTGGAACAGCGTCAGCTCACCCAGCGGAATCGGGATGCCGACCTCGGTGATGTCACCGAGGGCGGTCACCACGCAGGTGCCGGCCTTGCGGATCGCAGCGAACGCCTGCTGGACGTGCTCGGGCTTGACCACACCGGTGGTGACGATCGAGGAGTCCGCGCCCTGGCCGTTGGTGAACTGCTTGGCCAGCTCGATGGCCTCCTCCATCGTCTCGACCGCGTGCGTGGCGCCGAGTTCCTGGGCCTTCTCCCGCTTGAACGCAACCGGGTCGACGGCGATGACGTTCGACGCCCCGGCGTGCGCGGCCCCCTGGACGGCGTTGATGCCGATGCCGCCGACACCCATGACGACGACGGTGTGGCCGGGCTGCACGCCGGCGGAGTTGACCGCCGAGCCCCAGCCGGTGCCGACGCCGCAGCCGACGAGGCAGGCCTTGTCGAGCGGGATGTCGTCGTCGATCTTGACTGCGGAGTCGACCGACACGGTGGTGGTCTCGACGAAGGTCGAGATGCCGCACATCTGGCCGACCGGGGTGCCGTCGGTCAGCTTGAGGCGGAAGTCGGTCGGGTCGTCCCAGCGCGACCCGGCAAGCAGGCCGGCGCCGAGGTCGCACAGGTTCTGCATGCCGGAGGCGCACCAGCGGCAGTACCCGCAGGCGGGCAGGAACGAGAAGACGACGTGGTCGCCCTCCTTGAGGCCCTTCGTGTTCGGGCCGGCCTTGGTCACGATCCCGGCGCCCTCGTGGCCACCGGCGAACGGGTAGACGCCGACCGGGATGTCACCGGTCGCGATGTGGTCGTCGGAGTGGCACATCCCGGACGCCACCAACTTGACCTGGATCTCGCCCGCACGGGGGTCGTCGACCTCCAGGTCTACGACCTCGTACTTGCCCGGCGCCTGCCGGACGATCGCGCCACGGGTCTGCATGCTGTGTTCTCCCTTGAACATCGGACGGTCGGGTCGCCGGATTCGGGTCGGGGAGCCGCGCGGGCAGCCCCGGCTCCGCGTTGATCGCTGGGGCCGACTGTGTGCCGCGCCACTACCCGGGTTTCATATCAGCATGCGCATGAGGTTGTGAAGATTCGCGTCCCCATCGGAGGAGCCCATCCGGAGGTGTCCGGCCGGACAGTTCGGACATCGCGATTTTCTACGAATCGTTGACGCAACGTGATCAAGCAGTAGAGTTCGAGCACCCGAACGGCACAGGAGCCACGTTCATGACCGATCTCTTCAACGCTGCGGAGTACCTGACCGAACGGTGGGTCATCGCCGGCGACGGCGACCGGGTGGCCGTCCGGCATCCCGGCGGGACCCTGACCTACGCCGAGCTCGCGGCCGAGGTCCGCCGGGTCGCCGCAGGGCTCACCACGATCGGGGTCCGGCCCGAGGAGCGGGTCCTGCTGTGCATGGTCGACGACGTCGAGCTCTTCACCGGGATCCTGGCCACGATGTACATCGGTGCCGTCGCGGTGCCGTCGTCGACCATGCTGACCGGCCCGGAACTGGGCAAACTGGTCGCCGACTCGCGGGCCCGGGTGCTGCTGGGCAGCCACCAGTTCAGCGACGTCGTGCATGCCGCGGCGGCCGGCGCGCCCGATCTGCGGCACGTCGTCCTCACCGGCGCGCAGGGCCCGGACCCGGCCGCGCTGGGCCCCCAGGTCACAGCGCTGACCTGGGCGCAACTGCTGGCGGCGGGCGCCGACACCCCGGTGACCGCGCCCTACACCACCTGGGACGAGTCCCCCGCACTGTGGCTCTACACCTCCGGCACCACCGGGACGCCCAAGGGCGCGATGCACCGGCACACCGACATCCGGTACGTGTGCGAGACCTACGCCCACCAGGTGCTCGGCATCCACGCCGACGACGTGTGCCTGTCGGTGGCCAAGCTCTTCTTCGCCTACGGCATCGGCAACTCGATGTTCTTCCCGCTGTCGGTGGGCGCCAGCACGGTGCTCGAGCCGTCGCGGCCGAATCCGCGCCTGTTCGCCGAACGGGTGGCCGAGCACGGCGTCACGCTGTTCTTCGCCGTCCCCAGCTTCTGGGGTCCGCTGCTGGCCGGCGATCTGCCCGACGACGCCTTCCGCACCGTCCGGCAAGGCACCTCGGCCGGTGAGACGCTGCCCGCCCGGATGTTCCACGGCATCCGTGACCGGTTCGGCATCGAGATCCTCGACGGCATCGGTTCCACCGAGGCGCTGCACATCTTCATCTCCAACCGGCCGGGTGCGGTGGTCCCGGGCAGTTCCGGGACACCCGTCCCCGGTTACCGCATCGAGCTGCGGCGCACCGACGGCACGGTGATCGAGGGCACCGGCGAGTCCGGGATGCTGTTCATCGCCGGGGAGTCGGTCTGCACCGGCTACTGGTGCCGCACCGACGTCAACCGGGCGGTGTTCCACGGCGAGTGGATGCGCACCGGCGACCAGTACGTGCGCAATGACGACGGCACGTACACCTGCCTGGGCCGCGCCGACGACGTGCTCAAGGTCGGCGGCATCTGGGTGAGCCCGACCGAGGTCGAGTCACGACTGCTCGAGCACCCGGACCTGGAGGAAGCGGTCGTGGTGGGCGTGCCGGACTCCGACGGCCTGGACAAGCCGATCGCCTACGTGGTGCCCCGGCCGGGGGCCGTCATCGACCCCGACGAGGTGATCGCCTTCTGCCGCGCCGGGCTGGCCTCCTTCAAACGGCCCCGGGCCGTGCTCCCGATCGCCGAGCTGCCCAAGACCGCCACCGGCAAGATCCAGCGGTTCCGGCTGCGGGCGCTCGCGGCCACGACGCCGGCGCCCGGGGCGGCCACCGGCGAGGAGGCGCCGGCGTGACGCAGTCCGTTGCGGCCCAACGGATCGGAGTCATCGGCGCCGGCACGATGGGCGTCGGGATCGCGTATGTGTTCGCCGCCGCGGGCGCTGAGGTGACCGTCGTCGAGCCCGACGCCGAACGCGCCGCCACCGCGCTGCGCATCGCCGCGCACCAGGCGGCACGCGCCGCCGAGCGGGGCAAGCTCGACGCCGCCGCGGCGCAGGAGCTGCCCGACCGGCTGACTTCCTCGGGCCGCACTTCTTCAACCCGGTCTGGTCGATGCCGCTGATCGAGATCGTGCACGCGCCGGCCATCGCCCCCGAGCAGATCGACGCCGCCCGCGCGGCCGCCGAGCTCGTCGGCAAGGAGACCATCGTGGTGCGCGACGCCCCGGGGTTCGCCACCAGCCGGCTGGGCATCGCGCTGGGCCTGGAGGCGATCCGGATGCTGGAGGAGGGCGTCGCCGCGGCCGAGGACATCGACAGGGCGATGGCGCCGGGCTACCGGCACCCGATGGGCCCGCTGCGACTCACCGACCTGGTCGGTCTCGACGTGCGGCTCGACGTCGCCCGCAACCTGGCGCAGAGTTACGGCGAGCGGTTCACCCCGCCGCGGTTGCTGGTGGACAAGGTCGCCGCCGGCGAGCTGGGCCGCAAGACCGGCCGGGGCTTCTACGACTGGCCGGAGTGAGCAGCGGATCGGCGCCGCTCCCGGGCTGCGCCGTCGTCGCGGCCCCGACACACTGCCACGCATCGGGACGCCCGCAAGGAGGCCGGCATGACGACCCAGCTGACATCGGCGCAGTGGATCCGCGAGACCCCCGCGAGATGGGATGCGGACAAGACCCGCGTCCTCGGGGGGCTCGACCCGGCTCTGTTCGGCTTCGGCTCGCCGACGGACGGCGACGCCCTGGGCGACGAGTGGTGGCGGGTCGAGGACGGTGGCCGGGTGCTCGGCTACGGCCGGCTCGACGACACCTGGGGCGACGCCGAGATCCTCGTCCTGGTGGAACCGGAGCGGCGCGGGTCCGGCGTCGGCGCCTTCATCCTCGACCACCTCGAGCAGGAGGCCGCCGAGCGGCACCTCAACTACATCTACAACGTGGTGCCGCACGGGCATCCGGACCCGGAGCCGGTCACCACGTGGCTGACCGCGCACGGGTTCGCGCCCAACGACGTCGGTGAACTGCGCAAGCGGGTGCCGGGCGCCGACCCGCGCTGACGACACCGATCGACGTTCTACACTGCTGTCCCGCGGCGCAAGGTTGCTGTAGAGTGATGGTCAACCCACCGCGCCCGAGCGCAGGAGGATCCCGAGATGACCACCACCGCAAGCGCCCCGGCCGATCCGGACGCTGCCGAGATCCCCACGATCTCTTTCGACGCCTCGCCGGAGAGCTACCGGCACTGGACCCTCGACCTGTCGCAGGC
Organism: Pseudonocardia acidicola; assembly: GCF_012911935.1. GTDB lineage: Bacteria > Actinomycetota > Actinomycetes > Mycobacteriales > Pseudonocardiaceae > Pseudonocardia > Pseudonocardia acidicola. The sequence continues at coordinate 46,065 of NZ_JAAXLA010000039.1, forward strand.
CGCCGAGACGGGGGTGGCGTATCTGCGGCTCGACATCGACGAGACCGCCGGTCTGGTGCCCGGTTACGAGTTGAAGATGAACTCCTACGACCTGGGGGTGGACATCGAGCTCTACGACGCCACCCAGCGGCTGCGCTTCGAACACCCCGAGGTGCGCGCGGTGGTCGTGACCAGCGCCAAGGACCGCAACTTCTGCGCCGGGGCGAACATCCGGATGCTGGCCCGGTCCAGCCATCCGTGGAAGGTGAACTTCTGCAAGTTCACCAACGAGACCCGCAACGGGATCGAGGACGCGACGGCGAACTCCGGGCAGACCTGGATCGCCGCGGTCAACGGCACCGCGGCCGGCGGTGGCTACGAGCTGGCCCTGGCGTGTGAGCAGATCCTGCTGATCGACGACAACTCCTCGGCGGTGTCGCTGCCGGAGGTGCCGCTGCTGGGTGTGCTGCCGGGCACCGGCGGGCTGACCCGGGTGATCGACAAGCGCCGGGTGCGCAAGGACCGCGCCGACGTGTTCGCCACCAGGGCCGAGGGCATCCGCGGCCGCCAGGCGGTGGAGTGGAAGCTGGTCGACGAGACCATCCCGAAGCGGGCCTGGGACGAGACGGTGGCCCAGCGGGCCGCCGAGGCGGCGGCGCGGTCGCCGCGTCCGTCCGGCGCGACGGGCATCGCGCTCGCGCCGCTGCACCGCGAGGAGAGCGCCGACGGCATCTCCTACCGGCACGTGAAGGCGAGCTTCGACCGCGCGCGGGGCCTGGTGGAGATCACCGTGCTGGGCCCGTCGGGTGGGGTGCCGGAGTCGCTGGAGCGGGTGCACGAGCTGGGTGCGCAGTTCTGGCCGCTGGCCATGACCCGCGAGCTCGACGACCTGATCCTGCGGCTGCGGGCCAACGAGCTCGAGCTGGGCACCTGGATCATCCGCACCCGGGGCGACGTGGAGGACGCGCTGGCCTTCGAGCGGCTCATCGCCGAGCACTCCGGCGACGACTGGCTGGTCAACGAGATCCGGCACTACTTCAAGCGGGTGCTCAAGCGCCTGGACGTGACGTCGCGGTCGCTGATCGCGCTGATCGAGCCGGGCTCGTGCTTCGCCGGCGCGCTGCTGGAGCTGGCGCTGGCGTGTGACCGGCAGTACATGCTCGACGGGACCCTGGACGAGGACGCGAGCGAGCAGGGCGACGAGGCCCAGATCGTGCTGTCCGAGAGCAACTTCGGGGTGTTCCCGATGGGTAACGGGCTGTCCCGGCTCGGTTCGCGGTTCTACGGCGACGACACCGCGGTGGCCGAGCTGCGCCAGGAGGTCGGCCGCCGGATCACCGCCCGGGAGGCGATGGACCTGGGGCTGGTCACCGACGCCCCGGACGACATCGACTGGGACGACGAGATCCGGATCATGCTCGAGGAGCGCGCCTCGCTGTCCCCGGACGCGCTGACCGGGATGGAGGCCAACCACCGGTTCGTCGGCCCGGAGACCATGGAGTCGCGGATCTTCTCCCGGCTCACCGCATGGCAGAACTGGATCTTCGTTCGCCCCAACGCCTCCGGCCCGGAGGGGGCGTTGCGCAAGTACGGCACCGGACGCAAGGCCGAATTCGACCGCAGACGTGTCTGAGTAGGGATGTCCAGCAATGTCGATTGACTACACCGAGAAGATTCCCAACAACGTCGACCTCGCCGGCGACCGGAAGCTGCAGCGCGCGCTCGAGTCGTGGCAGCCCAACTTCCTGACCTGGTGGAAGACGATGGGCCCGGCGGTGCCCACGCAGGACGTCTACCTGCGCACCGCGGTCGACGTCGGCCGTGAGGGCTGGGCCCAGTTCGGCCACGTCGCGATGGAGGAGTACCGCTGGGGGGTGTTCCTCGCCGAGCGCGGCGACGACCGGCGCATCGCGTTCGGCGAGCAGAAGGGCGAGCCGGTCTGGCAGCAGGTGCCCGGCGAGTACCGCGCCGACCTGCAGCGCCTGATCGTCATCCAGGGCGACACCGAGCCCGCGTCGGTGGAGCAGCAGCGCCGCCTCGGCGAGACCGCGCCGAGCCTGTACGACCTGCGCAACCTGTTCCAGGTCAACGTCGAGGAGGGCCGTCACCTGTGGGCGATGGTCTACCTGCTGCACGCCTACTTCGGGCGCAACGGCCGCGAGGAGGCCGAGGCGCTGCTGCAGCGCAACTCCGGTGACCTCGACTCCCCCCGGATCCTCGGCGCGTTCAACGAGGAGACCCCGGACTGGCTGTCGTTCTTCATGTTCACCTACTTCACCGACCGGGACGGCAAGTACCAGCTCGGCACGCTGAAGGAATCGGCGTTCGACCCGCTGAGCCGCACGTGTGAGTTCATGCTCAAGGAGGAGGCGCACCACATGTTCGTCGGCACCACCGGTGTCGACCGCGTGGTGGCCCGCACCGCCGAGCTGATGCGCGAGCACGACACCGCCGACGTCGCCGCGCACGGCGGCATCCCGCTCGACGTCATCCAGCGCTACATCAACTTCCACTACTCGGTGTCGCTGGACCTGTTCGGCTCCGAGCAGTCCACCAACGCGGCCAACTACTTCACCGCCGGCCTGAAGGGCCGCTGGCAGGAGGAGCGCCGCCGCGACGACCACCAGCTCACCGAGGACTCCGCGCACGTCGATCTGGTCTCCGGCGGCGAGATCACCACGAACGAGGTCCCGGCGCTGCTCGCGCTCAACCACGACCTGCGCAACGAGTACGTCAAGGACTGCCAGAGCGGTCTGAAGCGCTGGAACCGGGTCCTCGAGCAGGCCGGCGTCGACCGGCGGCTGACGCTGCCGCACGTCGGGTTCAACCGCCACGTCGGCCTGTTCGCCGACCACCACGTCTCACCGGGCGGCCAGCTGATGACCGAGCAGCAGTGGGAGGCCAAGAAGGACTCCTGGCTGCCCAGCGAGGTCGACAAGACCCACGTCCGCTCGCTCATGCGCCCGGTCTACGAACCCGGCAAGATCGCCGGCTGGATCGCCCCCCCGACCAACGGCATCAACGGCAAGCCGTTCGAGTACGAGTACGTCCACCTGGCCTGATCACCGTCCTGACACACCGCATCGGGGTGGCTTTGCTGGCGTTGAGTGCCGGCAAAGCCACCCCGATGGCATCTCGTGGGTGAGGAAGCGGGGTCAGGGCTCCGGGACGAGGTCGCGGTTGGCCCGCAGCACCACCCACCCCGCCGCCACGGCACCGGCGGCGGCCAGGCCTGCGAACACCGTCAACGCGACCGCCAGCGGGATGAGCTCGATCGCCACCCCGAGCCCGAGCACCGGCAGGGCGAGGCCCAGATAGGCGGCGAGGAACAGCCCGGCGAGCGCCTCCGCCCGGTTCTCCTGCGGCGTGCTCACCGCCACCACACCCACGGCCGCGGCGAACACCAGGCCCACCCCGGCGCCGACGAGGATCTCCCCGACGACCCACAGCGGGAGCACCACCCACCACGCCGCGGCGACCACCAGCGCGAGCCCGAGCGGGATCGCGGCGAACCCCGCCAAGGTCGGGCGGCGACGCGTGGGGTCACGCACCAGGGACTGGGCCACCGCCGCCGTCCCGAAGGTCAACGTCGTCGTCAGCCCGCCGAGGGTGTGCGACGACCGGTGCAGGGTGCCGAGCATGAACGCCGGGCCCAGGGCGGCGAACAACCCGAACAGCGAGAACCCCACGAACGCGGCGAACGCCGCGGCCGCGAACCGGCCCCGCGCGCCGGGTGGCACCACGATCCGTTGCGGCCGATACGGTGCCCGGAAGCCGGTGACGGTCTCCGGCACCCGGCTCAGCAACAGCAGCGCGACGCCCAGCAGCACCAGGTAGGTCCAGAACGGAAGCTCAAGCGGCCGCGGTGCGAGATCGGCGAGCAGCCCCGCGACCAGCGGTCCGAGGGCGAGCCCCCCGAGATTGGCCGCGGTCCCGACGACGTTCGCGCGCCGCCTGCCCGCCCCGGGACGCGCCACCGCGTGCAGCTCCCCGAGGTAGGCGATGGCCGTGGCGGTGGCCATGCCCACCGAGATGCCGGACAGCACCCGGGCCAGCAGCAGCCCCGCCAGCTCGGGCCAGGTCGCGAACAGCAGCGCGGAGGCGATGCTGAGCAGCACCGAACCCACCAGCATCCGGCGCCGGCCGAGCCGGTCGGAGAGGTGACCGAGCAGGAACAGACTGCCGAGCACGCCGGCGGCGTAGGCGGCGAACACGATGGTCATGACCGCGGCCGAGAGACCGTCGCGTGCCTCGTAGAGCACGTAGAGCGGGGTCGGCACCGTGCCCAGGGACATCACGACGACGAACCCGAAGGCCACGACCCAGAAGCCGACGCCCGCGCCGAACCCGCGGGCCCGGTGCGGCGGATCCACGGCGCCCGCCATCTAGGCCGCCGTCCGGCGGGCGGCCAGCGCGCGGCACATCGCCTCGAAACTCACCAGGTTGTGCCCGGGGAGGAAGGCGTCGATGTGCGGCAGCGCCGCCGCCATCCCGCGGGCCAGCGGCTGGTAGCGCGCATCCCCCTTGAGCGGGTTGAGCCAGACCACGCGGTGCGCCCGGCGGGCCAGCCTGCGCATCGCCTCGCCCAGCACCAGCGGGTCGTCGCGGTCGAGGCCGTCCGAGCAGATGACGACCAGCGCGCCGCGTACCGCGGAGTGCGCCCCGAAGCGGTCCACCAGGTCGCGCATCGAGGAGCCCAGCATGGTGCCGCCGTCCCAGTCGTCGACCTCGGAACCGATCCGGCGCAGCGCGGCGTCGACGCCGGCGCGGCGCAGCGATTCGGTGACCCGGGTCAGGTGCACCCCGCAGGTGAAGACCTCGACGTGGTGCCCGGCGTGCAGCATGGCGTGCCCGAAGCGGAGCAGCGCCAGCGCGTAGGGTCCCATCGAGCCGGACACGTCGATCACCAGCGTCAGCGGCCGCTCCCGGGGCGGGACCCGGCGCCGGGGCAATCGCATCGGCTCCCCGTCGGTCGGGAGCGCTGCCCGCAGCAGGCCGCGCACGTCGAGGTGCGGGCCGGTCGCGGCCGGCTTGCGCCGCCGGCCGCGCCGGCGCGGCAGTTCCGGGTTCAGCCGGCGGATCAACGCGGCGACCTTGCGCCGCTCGTCGGCGCTCATCAGCGCGAACGACTTGGTCTTGAGCAGTTGCACCTCGCTGGGCACCAGCCGGGCCTCGTCGGCCTTCTCCTCCAGCTCGGCGACCCGCGGGCTGGGAGTGCCCGAGTTGTCGGCCTCCCGCTCCACGGTGCTCGTCGGCTTGGCGGGCTGCGGCAGCGGCGGCAGGCCGTGGTCATCCACAGTGGGCGGACCGAAGAACTCGACGAACGCCGAGTCGTAGACCGGGTAGAGGTGACGCTGGTTGACCAGCACGACCCGGCCGGCCCAGTAGATGTCGCGCAGGCCGGGACGGTCCAGCTGGTGCAGCGCGGAGTAGAACGCCGTGGTCTGCTCGGGGCCGATGTCCAGGCCCCGGCGGCGCAGCAGGCCGGCGAACTCCACGCAGGTCCGCCCGGTCACCTCGAGCGGGTCGCCGATGTCGGCGCGGCCGTTGCCGGCGCCCGCGTCCTCGGTGTGGCTCGTGCTCACGAGGTCGTGATCACCACGTCGTCGATCTTCTCGGCAACGAGCTGCTGGTCGTCGATGTCCTTGACCAGTGCGCTCAGCGTCGCGGCCGCGATCTCCGGGGACAGCGTCGCGACACCGACCATGTGCAGGGCGCCCGCCCAGTCGATCGTCTCCCCCACCCCGGGCGGGTTGCCCAGGCCGAGGCCGCGGATCCGGTGCACCGCTGCGGCGACCTGCCGGGCCAGCGCCTCGGGCACCTCGGGCGCGCGCACCCGCAGGATCTCGAACTCGCGGTCGGCGTCCGGGTGTGCGACCCAGTGGTAGAGGCAGCGGCGGCGCAGCGCGTTGTGCAGGTCCCGGGTGCGGTTGGAGGTCAGCACGACCAGCGGCGGCGACGCGGCCGCGACCCGGCCCACCTCGGGGATGGTCACCGCGAAGTCCGACAGCAGCTCGAGCAGGAAGGCCTCGAACTCGTCGTCGGCGCGGTCGAGCTCGTCGATGAGCAGCACCGCGCGGTCGCCGGCCTCCAGGGCCTGGAGCAGCGGGCGGCTCAGCAGGTAGTCACGGGTGAACACGTCGGCGGCGCCGGCGTCCTCGGATCCGCGGACGGCGAGCAGCTGCCGGCCGTAGTGCCAGTCGTAGAGCGCCTGGCTCGTGTCGATCCCCTCGTAGCACTGCAACCGGATCAGGTCCCGGCCCAGCAGAGTGGCGAGCGCCTTGGCGATCTCGGTCTTGCCCACGCCGTTCTCACCCTCGAGCAGCAGCGGGCGGTTGAGCCCCAGCGCGAGGAAGGTCGCCATGGACAACGCGTCGTCGGCGAGGTAGCTGACCTTGCCGAGCTGGTCCTTCAGCTCAGCGGGGGACGCAAAAGGGTGCTGCACTCTCAATCCTCACTCTGCGGCGCGACGCCGCTGGATCGGCCCGGCCCCGGAGCGCGAGTGACTCCGGGGCCGGGCCGAGCTCGGTGCGGCGGTCGCCTACTTCTCCGCCGCCGCGATGGCGGCCTGCACGGTCTCGACGATCTCCGACGGCTTCACCGGCAGCTCGCGAACGCGCATGCCGTACTCCCGCAGAGCATCGTCGATGCACGCGGAGACCACCGACGGGGTGACCATGCGGCCACCCTCGCCGCCGCCCTTGATGCCGTACTCGGTGTACGGCGACGGGGTCTCGACGTGCCCGATCCGGAACGGCGGGACCTCGTTGGCGGTCGGCACGAGGTAGTCCATGAACGTCGAGGACTTGAACTGTCCGTCGGCGTCGTAGGCCAGCTCCTCGTACAGCGTCGAGCCGAGGCCCTGCGCGGCACCGCCGGTGACGTGGCCACCCAGGCTCTTCGGGTTGACCACGGTGCCGGCGTCGTGCACCGCGACGTAGTCGAGGAACGTCGTCTGCCCGGTGTCCGGGTCGACCTCCATGACCGCGATGTGGCAGGCGTGGCCCATGATCGGGTAGAAGACACCCAGGTCCGTACGGTCCGCCGAGGGCAGCGTGGTGTACGGGTGGTCGTAGGTGTAGCTCTCCTCCAGCCCGCTCTGCATGCCCGGGGGCAGGCTGAGCGCGAAGAAGTAGGCCGACGCGGCCAGCTCCGGCAGGCCGAGCGACTTCTCCGGTGCCCCCTTGACCTGGACGCGGGCGTCGACCAGCTCCAGGTCCTCGGCGGCCACCTCGAGGGTGTGCGCGGCGATGTCGATGAGCTTCTTCTTCAGCTTGCGCGCCGCGCCGCGGACCGCGCCCGCGACCATGACGGTGAACCGGCTACCGCCGGGGCCGGTGCCCGGCAGCGCGCGCGCGGTGTCGGCGTAGCTGACGTTGACCGTCTCCGGCTCGACGCCGAACTCCTCGGCCACGATCGTCGTGGACACCGTCTCCGGGCTGTTGCCCCACATGGCCTGGCAGTGCAGCAGCAGCTGGAACGCGCCGGTCGGGTCGATCGTGATCGTCGCGCTCTCGGGGCTCGAGGTGATCGGGAAGGCCGGCTCGTCGAACCAGAACCAGAACTCCGTCGAGGAGAAGACCGAGCGCTCCTGGGTGGTGGCCAGGCCGATCCCGATGTAGCGGCCCTCCTCCTCGCGCAGCCGCTTCTGCTCGGCCCGCCAGTGCTCCAGGTCGATCATCGACAGCGCCTTGTCGAGAACCGCCGGGTAGTTCCCGCTGTCGTACACGTTCCCGCCGGGGATCTTGTACGGGAACTGCTCGGGCAGGATGAAGTTGCGCCGCCGGATCTCCTCCGGGAGCAGCCCCAGCTGCGCGGCGGCCTTGTCGATCAGCCGCTCCAGCACCCAGTTGTGCACCTCGGAGCCGAAGCCGCGGTAGGCGCCCTGCTGGCACTTGTTGGTCAGCGCCGCACGCAGCCGGTACTTCAGGTCGCGGAACTTGTACGGGCCGACGGCCTGGGAGAACGCGTTGCCGTGGGTGCCGACACCGAACTGCAGGTAGGCGCCGTAGTCGTCGACCACGTCGATGTCCAGGCCGGTGATGATGCCCTCGGCCGTGAAGCCCATCTTCGCCTCGTAGTAGCGGTCCGAGGCGTGGTGGTCGGAGTTCATCAGGTGGTCGAGGCGGTCCTCGACGTACGACACGGGCCGCTGCGTGCGCAGCGCCAGGAAGGCGGCCAGCGTCGGCACCTTGTGCGCGGTGAACTTGCTGCCGAAGCTGCCGCCGGCGGGGACCGGCTGCATGGTCAGCTTGTTCGACGGGATGCGCAGCGCACCGGCGACCAGGAACTGCAGGTAGCTGAAGTTCAGCGAGTTGCAGAAGACCTCCAGGACACCGTTGAGGCCCGGCCGCGCGATCGCGCCGCTGGTCTCCATCGGCATGCCGGCGGAGCGGCCCCAGTGCAGGGTGTCCTCGACGACCAGGTCGGCGTCGCCGAGGGCCTTCGCGACGTCACCGAACTCGAAGGTGCGCTCGTAGCCCAGGTTGCTGCCGTGCTCGTCGTGCAGCAGGGCCGCGTCCGGCTCGAGCGCCTTCTTGGGGTCGGTGACCGCAGGCAGGTCCTCGAACTCGACGACGAGCGCCTCGACGCCGTCCTCGGCGATGTAGCGGCTGTCCGCGACGACGGCCGCGACGGCCTCGCCCACATAGCGCACCTTGTCCACCGCGATCGGGTACTGCGAGATCGTCGGCGGGCCGAAGTTCATGCACGGGTTCATGTGCGCCTTGACGTCCTCGCCCGTGATGACGGCGACGACGCCGGGGATCTTCAGCGCCTCGGACGTGTCGATCGAGACGATCTTCGCGTGCGGCACCGGGCTGCGCAGGATGGCGGCGTGCAGCAGCCCCTGCATCTTCAGGTCGGCGATGTATCCGCCGCGGCCCACCAGCAGCCGCGGGTCCTCGACCCGCTTGCGGTCGGTGCCGATGTACTTGTACTGGGGCTTCTCGTTCTCGACAGCGGTCATCGCGTCAGGCCCCCTTGCTCTTGTCAGCCTCGTGGCCGGCGCCGCAGCTCCCCGCGCCGCCGCAGCGGAGCTTGCGACCGGCGTTCTGCACCGCGTTGATGATGTTCTGGTAGCCGGTGCAGCGGCACAGGATCCCGGAGATCTCGTGGCGGACCTCGTCGTCGCTGCGCTCCTTGCCGTCGGCGAGGATCTCCTGGGCGCGCAGCACCATCGCCGGGGTGCAGAACCCGCACTGCAGGCCCTGCTCCTCGGCGAACGCCTCCTGGATCGGGTGCAGGTTGTTCTGGTCGGCCGACAGGCTCTCGACTGTGGAGACCTCGTGGCCCACGGCCTGCACCGCCAGCATCAGGCAGGACCGCACGGACCCGCCGTCGAGCAGCACGGTGCAGCAGCCGCAGACGCCGTGCTCGCAGCCGAGGTGCACGCTGACCAGGTCGAGGTCGTCGCGCAGGAAGTCGGCCAGGGTGGTGCGGGTGGCGACCTCGCGGGTCACGTCCTTGCCGTTGACCCGCAGGGTCACGGTCCGGGTGTCGCTGCCGTACTTGGCCTCGAAGTCGGTGTTCTCGGTGGTCGTCACGACCCGCTCCTCTCAGCAGCAGCGGCGTTCTTCACGGCCGCGCCGATCGCACGCTTCACCACGGTGACGGCGAGGTGCTTGCGGTAGGCGCCAGTGGCGTGCAGGTCGTCACCCGAGCTGACCTCGGCGGCGATCTCCTTGGCCGCGGCGGCGATGTTCTCGGCCGTGGCCGGCTGCCCGACGAGGGCGTTCTCCACGCCGCTCGCCCGGACCGGGGTCGCGGAGATGCCGGCGACACCGACGGCGAGCGAGGTGAACCGGCCCTCGGCGTCCACGGCGGCGACGGCCGCGGCGGCGGCCAGGGCGAAGTCGCCCTCACGGCGGGCGACCTCGACGAACGCCGAACCCGACGTCGCCGGGGTGACCGGGATCCGGACCGCGACGACGAGCTCGTCGGGCTCGAGGGCGTTGGTCATCCAGCCCTGGAAGAAGTCGCGGGCACCGATCTCGCGGCGGCCCGCCGGGCCCTGCACGACCACGACGGCGTCCAGGGTGACGGCGGCGCACGGCAGCTCGGCCGCCGAGTCGGCGTGCGCGAGGCTGCCACCGACGGTGCCGCGGTGACGGTTCTCGATGTGGCCGATGTACGGCACGACCTGGCCCAGCAGCGGGACCGCGTCGCCGACCACCGGGTCGGTCTCCAGCTCCGACTGCCGGACGCCGGCGCCGATCTCGAGGACGTCACCGTCGCGGGTGATCCGCTGCAGGGCGGAGACCCGGTTGATGTCGATGACGACCTCGGGGTTGGCCAGTCGCATGTTGAGCATCGGCATCAAGCTCTGCCCGCCGGCGAGGACGAGCGAGTCGTGGCCGTAGCGGCTCTTGAGTGCTACCGCGTCCTCGACCGTGTCGGGATCGCAGTACATGAACTTCGGCGGCTTCATTGCCTGTCCTTGCCTGTCCGTCGAGCAGGTCCTGCAGCGGACCGGAGCTCGCCTGTGGTGGATGTGGCTGTCGGTCCGGCTCAGCCGTTCTGGGGAGTTTCGGGGTGTGACCGGACCGCTCGTGCGGCCGACCCTACGCCGCGACGCGGGCCGTTCCGCTGTGATTCCTCACAAGAGTGCTTGCTGAGAGTGGCGGATTTACCAGTCACACCTCCGCTCTCACTGGTCCGGACCGTACAGTCCGAATCGAAGGCTCCGATCCGCAGGATCTGCCGTGTTGTCGACCTGGTATGCCCGGCCCATCTCGCGGACCCGGGCCAGCAAGCTGCGACCCAGCTCCAGCCGACCGGGTTCCCACTTCGCCAGCGCCGTCACGACGTCACCGTCCGCGGCCTGCAGCGCGTCGGCCAGCGCCCATGCGTCCGCGGCGGCCTTGGCCGTCCCGGCCGCGGCGTGCGGGCGGGCGGCGAACGCGCCGTCACCCATCAGGCACACCCGGCCGAACGCCATCCGCGGCACCTCGATGTCGAGCACCGGCTGGATGAACGGCTCCGCGGTGCGCGTCACCAGCTCGGCCGCAGCCGGAGGCAGCAGCTCCCGGGCCGCCGCCTTCAGCTCGTCGATGTAACGGTCCTGGACCTGCCCCGGGTGCACCGAGACCGGGCACGGGAAGCCGCGCTTGTCGGTCAGCAGCTCGTCGAGCTCCGGCCCCTCGGGCACGTTGCGGTACCAGACGTAGTTGAGGTCGCGCTCCCCCACGGCCAGCCCACCGTCGCGGCCCGGGATCGGGTACATGCAGATGTGCGTGTTCGGGGCGATCGCGTAGGACAGCGCGTCGCTCAGCAGCGCGTGCGTGGTCTCACTGACCTCGGTCTCGGGCACCGTGCCGCGCCAGCCCACGTAGCCGGAGTACTGCGGCACCACCTCGGGCAGCAGCCGGCGGCGGCCCGTCGACGAGATGCCGTCGGCGAAGACCACCAGCTCGGCGCGTTCCTCGCGGCCGCTCACGAACCGCAGCGTCACGCCGTCGGCGTCCTGGTCCAGCCCCGCGACGTGCTCGCCCAGGTGATAGTTGTCGGTGCCGAAGTCGGCCAGCAGCGCCTTGTACGTCGTCGTCCACGAGGTGAAGCGCCACGTGCTCGGCTCGTCGAACACGATCTCGTTGTCGGCCCCGATGTACCGCAGGCGCGACGATCCGGTGCTCACCTTCTCGACCGCTTCCGTGCCACCGTGCTCGCGGAACCACCGCACGGTGTCGGGCTGCAGCACGATGCCTGCACCCTTGCCGTCGAGCAGTTCCGGCGACCGCTCGACCACATCCACCCGCATGCCCAGGTCCCGCAGCACGAGGGCGGCTGTCAGCCCACCCATCGACCCACCGACCACGATCACTCGTGGCTGGTCGCCGTCGTTCATCGTCTCGCCTCCCACCGCGCTCCTCCTCGAGCCTCGTCCGGCAAGCCTGACGCGCAGACGCCGCCGGAGCACTGTGACCAGAGACCGCGTATGCCGATTTCGCTGTGCGTGCCCACAGTGGCAGGGTGGCGGCATGACCGAGGAACCCGGCGTGGGCACGCAGACCCGCCACGACGAGGTGCGGCGCTGGCTGGCCGGTGTGGGGACCATCGCCGCGGCGGTGAACAACCCGGTGGCCCTGCCCGAGCTGCTGGACCTGATCGCCCGCACGGCCTGCGAGCTCATGGGCTATGAGGGCTGCGGGGTGCTCCTCGCCGACGAGAAGCAGCACGCGCTGGTCATCTCCGGTTCGCACGGGCTGTCCCCCGACTACGTCGCGCGGGTCAACGCCGAGCACACCATCGAGCTCGGCTCCGGGCCGTTGAGCAACGGGCCGTCCAGCCGGGCCTTCCGCAACGCCGAGCCCGTCGCGTTTCCCGAGCTGTCCGCGGAGCCGTCGTTCCATCCCTGGGCGGAGGTGGCCTGGGAGTACGGATACCGGGCCATCGTCGCGGTCCCGCTGCTCGTCGACGGGGTCCCGGCCGGCACGGTGAACTGCTACCGCAGGGTGGTGCACCCGTTCGGCCCCGACGAGATCGGCCTGCTCAAGACGCTGGCCAACCAGGCCGGCATCGCGTTGCAGACCGCGCGGCTGCGCAACCGCGAGCGCGAGACGATCGCCGATCTCGAGCAGCTGAACCGGTCGCTCACCGAGCAGCACCGGCTGCTGCAGCAGGCCGAGCAGATCCACCGCGAGCTCACCGCCGTCGCGCTGCGTGCGGGCGGCGTGCAGGGGGTCGCGGACGCGCTGGCCCGGCTGCTGGCCCGGCCCGTGCTGGTCGCCGACCCGGGCGGCCAGCCGCTGGCCAACGCCCAGCACCGCGGCGTCATGCTCGACCCGGCACCGATCGCGGTGCCCCTCGACGGCACGGACGGGCTGAACGAGGTCACCCCGGCCGAGGACGCCGACGCGACGGTCCCGCGGATCACCGCACCGGTGACGCTGGGCGACGAGCTCGTCGCGCGGGTCTGGCTACCCGGCCGGCTCGACGACCTGCAGCCGCTGGACCGGCGCGCGGTGGAGCACGGGGCCGTCGTCTCCGCGCTGGAGCTGCTGCGCCGGCGCACCGCGATGGACGTCGAATGGCGGCTGCGCGGGGACCTGCTCTCCGACCTGCTGTCCGGCAACCCGCCGGCGGCGCTCGGCGTCCGGGCGGAGACGCTCGGGCACGACCTGTCCCGCCCGCACTCGGTGCTCGTCGTCCGCGGCGACCGGGAACCCGGGCGGCCCGGCGCCGACGCGGTCTGGCCGGCCGACGTCCGGCGGCTGCTCGGGATCGCCCAGTCCGCGGCCGACCGCACCCGCCCGCGCCCGCTGGTCACCAGTTCCGGTGAGTACGTGGTGCTGCTGTGGCCGCATGACCCGGCCGGGCGCGAGATCGACCCGGAGGCCGCGGCCGACACCATCCGGCAGGCCGCCCACCGCGGGCTGGAGGACACCACGGTGTCGGTGGCGGTGAGCCCACGGTGCACCGAGCTGCGCGACTACGCGGCCGGTTTCCGGATCGCCCGGGGCGCCGTCGAGCTCGCCCGGCTGGACGGCGGCCCGGGCCGCACGATCACTCTGCCCGAGCTGGGGGTCTACGGCCTGCTGCTCCAGCTCGAGGACCCGCGCGAGCTGGTCGGGTTCGCCGAACGGGTGCTCGCGCCGCTGCGCGAGTACGAGACCCGCAAGGGCATCTCACTCGTCGAAACCCTGCGCACCTACCTCGACCACGGCCTGAGCACCACGCGCACCGCCGCGGCGCTGTACCTGCACACCAACACCGTGGCGTTGCGGCTCAAGCGGATCGAGGAGCTGATCGGCAGGCCGCTCACCCAGCCCGAGGCGCTGCTGCAGCTCACCGCCGCCCTGATGGCCCAGGACGTCGCCAGCGCCTCCGGCGCCCGTGCGCGGTAAGGGGGCGGGGTGCCCCGGCACCACTTACCGTGCACGAGCCGCGTCAGCGGATCCCGTGCTCGGCGAGCTCCGACAGCGCCCTGCGGTAGCCGTCGACGTCGACCGGTCGGCGTTCGGTGAGCGCCGCGTGCAGTTCGGGAGCCACCAGCGACGCGAGGTGGTGCAGGATCTCGTGCCGGTCGTAGCCGTCGTCGAGCAGCCGGCGCGCCGCCACCCACGCCTCAGGGGGATCGTCGTCCCACAACTGGCTGGCGACGATCTCGTGCATCGAGACGTGCAGGCGCGGGTTCACCCCGTCGATCTCGCCGGAGAACGCCGGATCGTCCAGGGCGGACTGATACTCCGGATGTTCGCTGATGATGAGCATCCGCCGCTCGTCGGGGTCGGAGGCATCGAGATGGGGGAAGTCCTCCTCGCCGACCCGACCACCGGTCAACGGCATGGCGAACAGCCGCCGGTTCAGCGCGTCCTGCAGATCCGCGCGACCGTCCAGCCCCTCGAGCCCGGAGAGCAGTGACGCTGCGGGGCCGGCGCTGCCCTCGTCGTAGGCCTGCGCGAAGTGCTGCCCGAGCTCGGCGACGGCCTCGGTCAGTTCCGCTCGCGCCGGCTCGGGGAGCCCGTTGCGCTCCGCGGCCCACTCCGACCAGGCCGCCACGACATCGGGTAGCGCCTCCCGATCCGCCGCGTCGAGCACGACCTTCGACGGAACGAAGTCCAGCAGGAAGATCTCCATCTTGGTCGGACTGACCCGCACGGGCTTGCCGTCGTCATAGTCGCTGCCGTAGTCGACGAGCAGCCGGGCGCTGTACTCCGCGGCCTCCCGGTCCGGCAGCGCCCGGCCTTCCGGCGAGGCGAGGAACTCTGCGACGAGCGCCGCACGCTCCGTCTCGGCGACCTCCACCGGATCGACCGCGGGCGACGGCGGGAGCGCGCGCATCCGGGCATGCGCGAGTGCCCGGTGCGAGGCGAAGTCCTCCGCCACCGGAGGGTCGAGAGTCATGTCGGTCATCGCGAGGGCCGGTTCGACCAACCGGCGGACCTCCGCCGGGCTGACAGGCGAGATCGTCATCATCGGCTCGTCGGCGAACTCGCGGCGCAGTTCGGCGATCACCGCTGCGGGGTCGCCCAGCACGGTCGCATCCTTCACCAGGCTGCCGAGATTGTGGTCGACGAGTACGAGCAGGCTGTGCTGTTCCGCGGGTCGGTCCCCACCGTGACTGAACCCGCACAGTACGGAGACCTGGTCGCCGTAGCAGTCCTCCCAGGTCCAGCACTCGCCGACGGTGACCGCGCCGAGTGCGGTCGCCCACCCGGGCTCGGCGACCCCGGCTGCGGCCAGCGCCTCAGCGCCCGCCAGGGCCCGTTCGCGCTGCGCGTCGTTCCCCAGCACCGCCATCGCACGGAGGAACGCCAGCGCGGTCGGGGTGCGTCGCCGGGCGGCGTAGTCGACCAGCGGCCCACCGATCACGACGTCGGCGTCCTCCGCCCCGGCCGGCAGGGCGTTCCACCAGGTGCCGACGAGGCCGGAGACGAACAGCTCGGCGTCCAGCGGATCGGTGATCCGGGTCAGCTCACCGGCGTCGCGCAGGAACTGCGCGAACAACTCGTCCTGGCTCGAGCGCGGCGGTCGACGCGAACCACGATCCGATTTCCGCTTCCGTCCACGACTCTGCGGGCTCACGGGCGACAAGCCTGCCACTAGCTGTAGTGACCCGGCACCTTGTTGACGGTCATGCGGCGAGTCGGGTGGCCGGGGGCCGGCCGCCGAGGGCGGAGTGGGCGCGTCGAGTGTTGTAGTCGTGCACCCAGCTGTCCAGGGCGGTGAGTCGT
>NZ_JAAXLA010000003.1 GCF_012911935.1 Pseudonocardia acidicola
GGTCAGGGCTGGAGCTGTGCTTGCACCACCCGGACGATCTCATGTGGCGCCTCCATCTGCGGCATGTGCCCGGCATCGACCTCGTCGGCGTCGACGCCGTCGGGGCGCGGCAGGATCTTGTCCTGCCGGCCCCAGACGATCGTCACCGGCACGTCGACGCCGGCCAGCAGCGCCGGTGTGTCGATGGCCTGCTGATCGGAGTCGGTGAGCAGCGTGCCGAGCAGCGTGGCCAGCGCGGCCGGAACCCCGTCGAGCCGCTTGTACTTCAGCAGGTCGTCCACCAGCTGCCGGGTTACCTGCCCGGGATCGGCGAACAGGTCGCCCACGAGCGGTTTCAGCTCGCGCCGCGACGTCGCCGCCGCGAACCCGCGCAGGTACCCCGCGTTCGGGGTGCCGCTATACCCGGCCGGCGCGAGCAGCGTCAGCGACGCCACCCGGTCCGGCACGGAGCGGGCCGCCGCGGCGGCCACCGCCCCACCGAGCGAGTGCCCGACCAGGTGCGCCCGCGGGATGTCCAGCGCGTCGAGGAAGCCGAGCAGGGTGCCGGCCAGCAAGTCGAGCGACCCGTCGCCGACGTCCTTGCTCGACGCCCCGTGCCCCGGCAGGTCCAGGGCGTGCACCGGCGCCTGCTCGGCGAGCGGCTGCTGCACGAACAGCCAGGAGTTCTTGTCCCCGCCGTAGCCGTGCACCAGCACGATCGGCACCGCCTCGATCTCCGCGCCCATGGTCAGGTAGGAAATCGTCCGCCCGTCGATGTCGACGGACTCGGGAAGCAACTCCTCGGCGGCCTCCAGTGCGCCCGACTCGATCTCGGCGAGCGCCTCCGCGACGACCGCCTCGATCTCGGAGTCGGGCACCTCGGCCGGTGCGACCACCGCCAGCGTGGCCCCGATCGGCAGCTCCGAATCCGGCTGCGCGACGATCCGGCGCAGCAACCCCTCCGCCGTCGACTCCAGCGTCCCGGCGATCTTGTCGGTGTCGATGTCGACGAGGTCGTCACCCTTGTTGATCGTGTCGCCCTCGTCGACGAACCACTCCATGATCTTCCCGGTCTTCATGGAGAGGCCCCATTTGGGCATCGTGACCTTCTGGATCCGGTCATCGGTCATGGCGCTGCTACTTCTTCCACTCCACGGTCGTCTTCACCGCGTTGGCGATCTTCTGCGCGTCCGGGATGAACAGGTCCTCCAGCGAGTCGGCGAAGGGGACCGGCGTGTGCGGCCCGGTGACGAGCTGGATCGGTGCCCGCAGCGACCCGAAGGCGTCCTGCGCGATGGTGGCCCCGATGTCCGACGCCAGCGAGCACCGCGGAGTCGACTCGTCGACCACCACCAGGCGCCCGGTGTTCTCGACGCTCTCCAGGATGGTGTCGATGTCCAGCGGGCTCGTGGTCCGCGGGTCGACGATCTCGGCCTGGATGCCGGCACCGGCGAGTTCGTCCGCGGCCTCGACGGCGGTGTTCACCATCCGCCCGATCGCGACGATGGTGACGTCGCCGCCCTCGCGGACGATGTTGGCCTCGCCGAACGGGACGGCGTAGCTCTCCTCGGGGACCTCGGCCGCGGTGTCGTAGAGCATCTTGTGCTCGGCGAAGATCACCGGGTCGTCGTCACGGATGGACTGGATGAGCAGGCCCTTCGCGTCGTAGGCGTTCGACGGCGCGGCCACCTTCAGCCCGGGGATGTGGGTGAACACCGGCAGCAGCGACTGGGAGTGCTGCGCTGCCGCGCGCAGCCCTGCGCCCCACATCGTGCGGATCACGACCGGGGTCACTGCCTTGCCGCCGAACATGTACCGGAACTTCGCCGCCTGGTTGAAGATCTGGTCGAAGCAGACGCCCATGAAGTCGATGAACATCAGCTCGGCGACGGGCCGCAGGCCACCGGTGGCCGCGCCGATCGCGGCGCCGATGAACGCTGACTCCGAGATCGGGGTGTCCATGACCCGGTCCGGGAACCGCCCGTAGAGGCCCTTGGTGACGCCGAGGACGCCGCCCCAGGCGTCCATCTCGCCCGGCGAACCGGAGCCGCCGACGTTGTCCTCGCCCATCACGATCACGCGCGGGTCGCGTTCCATCTCTTGCGCGATCGCCTCGTTGATCGCCTCGCGGTAGGTGATGCTGCGTGCCATGATCATTTACCCCCTCAGTACGAGACGTAGACGTCGGTGAGCAGGTCGGCCGGGCCCGGCTTGGGGGCGGCCTTGGCCTCGACGACGGCCTCGTCGATCAGCTTCGCCACCTCGACGTCGACCGCGTCGAGCTGGTCGTTCGTGAGCTGGCCGGTCTCGGTGACCCGGCCGCGGAACCGCTTGAGGCAGTCGAGCTTGTCGCGCGCCTGCGCGACCTCGTCGCCGCGGTAGAGCTGCTGATCACCCTCGAAGTGCCCGAAATAGCGGGTGAACTTGACCTCGATCAGCGTCGGGCCACCGCCCTCGCGGGCCCTGGCGATCGCCTCACCGGCGGCCTCGTAGACGGCGAAGAAGTCGAAGCCGTCGACGATCACGCCGGGCATCCCGAACGCGGCGGCGCGGTCGGCGATGTCGTCGGTGGCCACCGACCAGGTCGAGCTGGTGGCCTCGGCGTAGCCGTTGTTCTCCGCGACGAAGATCACCGGCAGGTTCCAGATGCTGGCCAGGTTCATCGACTCCAGGGTGGTGCCCTGGTTCGACGCGCCGTCGCCGAAGAACGCGACCGCGACCCCGCCGGTGCCGAGTTGCTTGGCCGCCAGCGCCCGCCCGCAGATCAACGGCGGGCCGCCGCCGACGATGCCGTTGGCGCCGAGCATTCCCTTGGACAGGTCGGCGATGTGCATCGAGCCGCCCTTGCCGCGGCACGACCCGGTGGACTTGCCGTAGATCTCGGCCATCATCGCCCTGACGTCGACGCCCTTGGCGATGCAGTGCCCGTGCCCGCGGTGTGTGCTGGCGATGGCGTCGCGCTCGTCCAGGTGGCTGCACACGCCGGTCGCGGACGCCTCCTCCCCCGCGTAGAGGTGCACGAAGCCGGGGATGTCGCCGCCGGCGAACTCCTCGTGCACCCGCTCCTCGAAATCACGGATGGTGCGCATCGTGCGGTAGGCCTGGAGCAGCTCGTCGGGCCCCAGCTCCTGGGTCACAGCGGTCGGGAGAGTCCCGGTCATGACATCACGATCCCTCCGTCGATCATGACCGACTGTCCGGTCATGTATTCCGAATCCGGTCCGGCCAGGTACGAGACGAACCCGGCGACGTCCTCCGGGGTCTGCACCCGCCCCAGCGCGATGAGCTGGGAGTAGTTGGCGAGGGCCTCGCCCTTCGCAGTGCCGAGATAGGCACCCAACTTCTCGTCGATCAGGTCCCACATATCGGTGCCGACGATGCCCGGGCAGTACGCGTTGACGGTGATCTTGTGCTTCGCCAGCTCCTTGGCCGCGGCCTGGGTCAGCGCACGGACGGCGAACTTGGTGGCCGAGTAGTGACCCAGGTAGTCGAAGCCGGAGTGTGCGGCGATCGACGCGGCGTTGATGATCTTGCCGCCGGCGCCCTGGGCGATCATCCGCTCGGCGGCGGCCTGCAGGCAGTAGACGACGCCGAACACGTTGACCTCGAAGATCTTCTGCAGGTCCTCGGGGGTCAGCTCGAGAATCGTCTTGACCTGCGCGATCCCGGCGTTGGCCACCATCACGTCGACGCTGCCGAGCTCACTCGCCACCTGGTCGACGAGGGCGAACACCGCAGCCCGGTCGGTGACGTCGGCGGGCACGGCGATGCTGCGGCCGCCGGCGGCCGCGATCTCGGCAGCCACCGACTCGGCGCTTGTCTTGTCGATGTCGTTGACGGCGACCGCATGCCCGTCGCGGGCCAGCCGCAGCGCGATCCCGCGGCCGATCCCCCGCCCCGCCCCGGTGACGATCGCGGTGCTCACGACAGCACCTCCTTCGGGCTGACCAGGATCTTGACGTTCTGTTCCTTGTTGTCGATCAGCTCCCGGAAGCCGCCGGTCACGATGTCGTCCAGGCCGATCCGGCCGGTGATGAACTGCTCGGCGTCGACCTTGCCGTCGGCGAGCAGCGCGATCGTGTCGGCGTGGTCGCTGCAGTAGGCCAGCGAGCCGACCAGGCTGATCTCCGACAGCACCAGGTCGTTCACCGGCACCTTCGGGACGTGGCCCCAGATGGCCACGTTGACCACGGTGCCGCCCGGGCGTACCGAACCGATCGCGGAGGCGAGCACGGCGTCGATGCCGGCGCACTCGAACGCGACGTCGGCACCCACCCCCCGGGTGAGATCGCGGACGGCGTCCGGCACGTCGGCCTCGCCGGGGTCGAGCACGACGTCGGCGCCGGCGCCCTCGGCCTTCGCCTTCCGAGCCGCCGCGGGCTCGACGACGATCACCTTCCCGGCCCCGGCGGCACGCAGGCAGGCCGCGGTGACCAGGCCGATGGGACCGGCCCCGAACACCGCCGCGGTGCCGCCCTCGGGCAGCCCGGACATCCGGACCGCGTGGTAGCCGACGGCGAGCGGCTCGACCAGCGCACCCACGTCGGTGGGCAGGTCACCGAGCGAGTGCACCCACTGCGCGTCGACGACGCAGCGTTCGGCGAACCCTCCCTCGTTGCCGGACAACCCGATGAAGCCCAGCGACCGGCAGATGTTGTAGCGCCCGGCCCGGCACGCCGCGCACTTGCCGCACACGTAGTACGGCTCGACGGCGACCCGGTCGCCCTCCGCGACACCGGTGACGCCGGAGCCGACGCCCGACACCACGCCGGCGAACTCGTGGCCGATGACCACCGGCAGCGTCTGCCCGGTGAGCGGGTGCGGTGCCTGCGGCGCCGGGATGAAGATCGGCCCCTCCAGGAACTCGTGCAGATCGGTCCCGCAGATGCCGCACCAGTCGACGGTCACCTCCACCTGGCCGGGCCCGACCTGCGGGTCGGGTACCTCGTCGATCCGGATGTCGCCCTGCCCGTGGAACCGCGCTGCCCTCATCTGTCCTCCCGTGCCGCCGGGGACCCCGACGGGTTCGTGACCAGTAGTTGACGGTCCGCGGCGGCGGCGAGCACCCCGCGGACGTCCATGACCCGTGGCCCGTCGGCAGCCAGCGTGACGCTGACCGGCCGCGACGGGCCGAACTCGATCTCCCGCTCACCGTCGACCGCGACGGTCCCGGCGCGGAGCCCGACGGTGCGCGGCTCGCCGACGCGCAGCGGCTCCACCGCGCGCACCCCGATCGGGGCGATGACGCCGGGCGCGATCGGGGCGAGCACGGTGCGCCCGGCGGCCTCCCCGCCGGCCAGCCGGACCACCACGCCGTCGGGGTGGGTGCGGGCGGTCGGGCGGAGCAGCCCGGCGACGCTCGACAGCCCGATCGCGTGCGGCTCGGCGAACGAGCAGTACAGCTCGTGCAGGGTCTCCGGCTGCCACAGCGCGCGGGACCCGACGTGCGCGACGCTGGAGACGCAGACGTCCACCAGGGCCACCTCGTGGGCGCCGTCCTGACCGGAACCGGCCTGCACGTGCAGCACCTTGGCCCGGTAGCTCGACTCCTCGACGTCGACGTGGCCGGCGGCGAGCAGCCCGGCCGCGGTGCCGGCGACGGTCGCCTCCCACATCTCGGGGAACGCGTTGTTCGTGCCGGTCGACAGCGGGAGCAGCGGCACGCCGTCGCTCTCTGCCGCGGCGGCCCGGACGGTGCCGTCCCCGCCCAGCAGCACGATCACGCCGGCGCCCTGCTTGCGCATGGCCCGGACCAGTTCACGGGTGTCGTCGGCGGTGCCGGTCAGTTCGGCGAGCTCGCAGAACTCGACGTCCGGCCAGCGCCCGGACCGGCTCGTCCGCTTGTTCCGGGCCCGGACGACCCCGGCCGCGACCCCCATCGCGTCGGTGGACATCAGCACCCGTTCCACCCCGGTGGCGCCCGCGGCGGTGATCAGCCGCAGCGTCATGTTCGTCTTCTCCGAGTTGGGGAAGACCGAGGCCTGCGCGACGAGCCGGCGGATGTCACGCCCGGACATCGGGTTGGCCACGATGCCGAGCACCGACCCCGGCACCGGGGCCAGGCCGGGTCCGCTCCGGTCGGCGTCCATCCGCTGTTCCCTCGGATCGTCCGTGTCGTGGGCTCCGTACGTACCGGTCAGTTGTGACTCACCTCACCGAAGCGGGCAGGTTCGGGCAACGGTTGCAGCCGGGTTGCAGGCCGCCCGCTCGATCAGGCGTGCGCGTGCAGGGGCTTGCCGGCCAGCGCCAGGTGGGCCTCCCCCAGTGCCTCGTTCTGGGTCGGGTGCGCGTGGATGAACTGCGCCACCTCACCGGCGGTCGCGGTCCAGTTCACGATCAGCTCCGCCTCGCCGACGAGTTCCCCCACCCGGGCGCCGACCATGTGGACGCCCACCACCGGACCCTCTGTCCCCGGGGCACCGGCCTTGATCAGCTTGATCGCGCCGGAGGTGCGCAGGATCTGGGACTTGCCGTTGCCGCCCAGGTCGTAGGTCAGTGTCTGGATCTCGCCGTGCCGCTCGCGGGCCTGGGTCTCGGTCAGCCCGACCGAGGCGACCTCGGGCTCGCAGTAGGTGACCCGGGGGATGCCGGCCTCGTCGATGACCGGCGGGTTCAGTCCGGCGATGTCCTCGGCGACGAAGATGCCCTGGGCGAACCCGCGGTGGGCGAGCTGAGGACCCTCGACCAGATCACCGACCGCGTGCACCCCTGCCAGGTTCGTGCGCAATCGCTCGTCCACGCGCACGAAACCGCGGTCGGTCGCCAGGCCGGCGTCGGCGAACCCGTTCCCCGTCGAGTTCGGGCTGCGCCCGACGGCGACCAGCAGCAGGTCCGCCTCGACGTCCGCCCCGCCCTCCAGGCTGACCGTCACTGCGTCGCCGGTCTGCTTCGCCCCGGCGAACGTCGCCCCCGTCCTCGACTTGATCTTGCGGCGGCGGAAGGCGCGCTCGAGCTGCTTGGACGCGAACTCGTCCTCGTTCGGCACCAGCCGGGGCAGGGCCTCGACCACGGTGACCTCGGCGCCGAAGGACCTCCACACCGACGCGAACTCGACCCCGATCACGCCGCCGCCGAGCACCACGACCCGGTCCGGGACCTCGTCGAGGGTCAGCGCCTGGTCGGAGGTGACGATCCGGCCGCCGATCTCCAGGTCGGGCAGGCTGCGGGCCGACGAACCGGTGGCCAGCACCACGTTCGCGCCGACGTAGCGCTCACCGTCGACCTCGACCGCAGTCGGCGCCACGAAGGTCCCCGTCCCGGTCACCACCTCGATGTCACGGGCGGACACCAGCCCCTGCAGCCCCTTGTAGAGCTTGCCGACGACCCCGTCCTTGTAGGCGTTCACCCCGGCCATGTCGATCCCGGAGACCGCGCTCAGCACCCCGATCCGGTCCCCGTCGCGGGCGGCGTCGGCCACCTCCGCGGCGTGCAGCAGGGCCTTGGTCGGGATGCAGCCGCGGTGCAGGCACGTCCCGCCGAGCTTGTCCTTCTCCACCAGGACCACGGACATCCCCAGCTCGGCCGCCCGCAGGGCACAGGCGTAACCCCCCGACCCACCACCCAGGATCACCAGGTCGACCGACGTCCCCGTCATGCGTGCCTCCCTCGCCTCACCGAGCCGTAGGGGAGCCACCGTGGCCGGGCGGAGGTCGGGGGACAACGGTTGCACCGACCTTGCAACCGCGGGCCGGGCTGTCAGTCGTGGGCGGCCAGCCTCTGGACGCCGGGCGCGGTGGACGCGCGGACCAGCGCGCACTCCGCCAGATCGGGCAGCCGGACCTCCACCTCCGGGGCGATCCGGTACGGCCGGGCCAGCAGCAGACCGCCCAGGCTGCGGCGCAGCCGGGACATCTCCGCGCGCACCGTCACCAGGTGCCCGTCCTGGCCGTAGAGGGCGGTGCTCAACGCCGCCGCGTCGAGCCCGGTGGGACCGGCGTGGGCGAGCAGCAGCAGCACCTCGGCGTGCCGGGTGGACAGTGGGTGCAGCCAGACGTTGGTGCCCTCCACGATCGCCCGGGGTGGCCGGGCGTCGAGGTCGAGGGTGAGCCGCATCGGGGCCGACGCGGGGCCGCCGGTCGCGGCCCGCAGCAGCCAGCCGCCGGGCACCGGCTCGGGGATGCACAGCCCGACGCCGTGCACCGCGATCGGGCCGCACGCCCGGGGCGCGGCGACCCGGTCCACGGCGGGCATCCCGGTCACCGCGGCCACCCAGCCGTGGTCGTCGACGACGAGGCCGGGGCCGGACACGCCGGCGAGCATCGGCGCGGCGACCGCCCGCAGCGCGTCGAGCCGGCCCTCGTGCTGGCGCCACAGGCTGGCCTCGGCGAGCTTCACCGCGGTGCCGACCAGCGCGACGGTGGTCGGATGCACGGTCTCGGCCGGCCCGCTGACGTCGACGACGCCGAGCAGCTCACCGGTGCGCGGGTCGTGCACGGGGCAGGCGGTGCAGGTCCACACGTGGTGGGTCCGCACGAAGTGTTCGGCGGAGAAGATCTGCACCGGGGCGTCCTCGGCCAGCGCCGTGCCGATCGCGTTCGTGCCCACGACGGACTCGGACCAGGTGGCCCCCTCGGTGAAGCCCAGCCGGTCGGCCCGGTGCCGGACCAGCGACGAACCCTCCCGCCACAGCAGCACGCCGTCGGCGTCGGTGATCACCATGACGTGCCGCGCGTCCTCGGCCACCGAGGTCAGGGCGGCGCGCAGCTCGGGCAGTACCCGGTGCAACGGCGAGCGGACCCGGCGCTGCTCGACCTCATCGGGGCCGATCGGGCCGGGCGGGTCGCCGAGGTCGGGGTCGACACCCTGGGCCCGGACCCGTTGCCAGGACCGGGCGACCAGCCGCCGGGGGTCGGCAGGCGGACGGTCCCCGGACAGCAGCGCATCGTGCACCCGCGCCAGCATGCGGGCGTGCCGCCCGAGGTCGATCCCCGGCCGGATCGCGCAGACGCCTTCGTCCACTGCCATCCTCCGCATCACCCCGGGCCAGCGTAGGGCGGCGATGTGGGCTGCGCCATACGCTGTGTGCGCTCACCCGGCCTTCCCCGGAGGCGCCAGGGGCTCGGCCACACCGCCGCCGGTGGGCTCGGGACCGCTGCGGGCCGGGCCGGCGGGGTCCCCAGCAGCACACCGGCGACGATCACCCCCGCGGACACCGACTCGACCACGCCGGGGCGCTCCCCCAGCACCCGGCCGCGAGCGCGATCCCACGATCGGGAACGCAGCGAGTACGGGGCGACGACGCCGGCCGGATACCGGCGGCGGCACGACCGACATCCACCGCGTCAGCCGCAACGGGTCAGGCGGATCGGAAGGTGCACCTCACCGACCTGTCGGGCGAGTCCTGGATCAGCGTCGGGGTCGGCTGCCCGGTCGACGACGTGCTCCGCTCACCGGCCGTGCAGACCGGTACCGAGCCCGGATGCGCGGTCAGGCCGCGCCTGCGTCCCGCCCCTGGCCCTGGCCCTGGCCCTGGCCCTGGCCCTGGCCCTGGCCCTGGCCCTGGCCCTGGCCCTGGCCCTGGCCCTGGCGGCCGTACCGCCACCAGCCGACCGCCAGCAGCGCGATCGCGACGATCACATAGGTCGCCCCGACGACCTGCTCGAACCCGCTCCAGGCCAGTTCCGCCCCGTTGTTGTGCGGCAGGAACCGGAACGGCGCGACATAGAAGGCGACGAGCAGCACGCCGGTGACCACGGCCCAGCCGGACGACCACTGCCGCAACGCATGCCCGATGGTCACCATGAGGGCCGGCGCGATCCACACCCAGTGGTGTGACCACGACGTCGGCGAGACCAGCAACGCAAACCCTGCCACCGCGACCATCGCGAGCGGCGCGTCGGCCCGGCGCGCCACCGGCACGAGCAGCACCAGCAGCCCCGCGGTGAGCGCCAGCCAGACGGCGGTGAGCGCCGTGCCGGTCGTGCCGAGCCGGGCGAACACGGCCTGAATGGTCTCGTTGGTGTAGAAGACCGAGCCGCTGACCCCGGACGCCGGGCCGCCGAACCAGTACTTCGCGGACGCCGCGGCGTCGACCAGGAAGCCCAGCCCGGTCGCCGCCGCGGCGGTCAGCGTCGCGACGATCGCCGCCCGGAAGTCCCGGCGGAGCAGGAAGTACAGCACGAACGCGGCGGGCGTCAGCTTGATGGCCGCAGCGATGCCGACCAGCAGTCCGCGCGGCCAGCGCGGCTTCTCGACCATGGCGTCGACCGCGACCAGCGCCATCAGGATGAGGTTGACCTGGCCGAACTCGAATGTCTGGAGTACCGGTTCGAGGAGCAGGGCCAGCGGCATCGCCAGCGACGCGACGGACAGCGCACCACCGCGGCCGCCCGCCGGCCATACCCGCAGCGCCGTCACGTACAGCGTGACGGCCAGGCTGCTCAGCGACAACAGGAACAGCGTGATCCACGACGCCGTCCAGGGCAGCAGCACCAGCGGGGTGAGCACCATGGCCGCGAACGGCGGGTAGATGAACGGCAGCGCCAGCCCGCTGATCGTGGGCGGCAGGTTGCCGTACATGTCCCCGCCGGCGAGCCAGGTCTGCACGCCGAGCCGGTAGACCTCGAGGTCGATGTGGTAGCCGTGCGTGTCCACCAGCAGCCCGGCGATGACCAGGACCAGCACCGGCACGGTGATGACGAGGGTGGACCGGGGCGACGCGAGCCGGGAACGCAGCTGCCGGACGAACACGGCGGCACCGGTCGGCGTGCTCGAGACGGTCAAGCGGGTCCTCCGGCCGGTACGTGAGATGCCGATGATTCCTGTGACAACGGCTGCTGTCGAAACACACGGTAGCTGCCATGGCTGCGGTGCGTCACAGCGGCCGACCTCCGGCGCCGGGGTCCAACGGCCGGTGCGCGGTCTCCGGCAGCCGCCAGTAGACCACGAACCCGAACAGCGCCAGCACCGCCACGTAGTACGGGAACCAGGTCGGGTGCCCCGCCGCGCTCAGCCAGGTGGCCAGGTAGGGCGCGGTGCCGCCGAACAGCGCGACGGTCAGCGAGTACGGGAACCCGATCCCGGCGGCGCGCACGTGACCGGGGAAGAGCTCCGCGTTGAGCGCGGCGGCGATCGAGGTGTAGCCGGTCAGCAACACCATGCCGGCGCACTGCACGAGCAGCAGCGTCACCCACGACGATCCGATCAGCCCGAGCAGCGGGACGACGCCGATGGCGAACCCGCCCGCGAAGACCAGCAGCAGCGGCCTGCGGCCGTACCGGTCCGACAGCATCCCGCCCAGGGGCTGGATGACCGCGAAGAAGGTCAGCGCGATCGTGCCGGCGAGCAGTGCGTCGGCCGCCGGGAAGCCGTCGTTGACCTGCGCGTACGTCGGGAAGTAGGTCGTCCAGGTGTAGTAGGCGACCGTGCCGGCGACGGTGACGGCTCCGATCAGCAGCGACTGGCGCGGGTAGCGGCGCAGCGCCTCGAGCAGCGGCGGCCGCCGGCCGGCGGCGAGCCCGGCCTGCGCCGGGTGGGTCTCCTCGGCGGCCCGGCGGATCCAGAAGCCGACGAGCGCGATCACGGCGCCGACGGCGAACGGGATGCGCCACCCCCAGCCGTTCATGTCGTCGGCGGTGAGCAGCACCGCGAGCAGCGCGGTGAGCCCGGAGGCGAGGAGCTGGCCGATCGTGGTGCTGACGTACTGGAACCCGGCGAAGAACCCGCGGCGGCCGGGCGGCGCCGACTCGACGAGGAACGTGGTGGATGCCGCGAACTCGCCGCCGATGGACAGCCCCTGGATCAGCCGGGCGAGGACCAGCAGCACCGGGGCGAGCAGCCCGGCCTGTGCGTAGGTCGGCAGCACAGCCATCAGCAGGCTGCCGCCGCCCATCAGCAGGATCGTGCACGTGAGCGCGCCGCGCCTGCCGATCCGGTCGGCCACCGACCCGAGCAGCAGCCCGCCCAGCGGCCGCATGAAGAAGCCGACGGCGAACACCGCGAAGGTGTTCAGCAACGGGATCAGCGGCTGACCGGCGGCCGCGGGGAAGATCTGCCGGGCGAAGTACGCGCTCAGGAACGAGTAGGCGTACCAGTCGTACCACTCGACGGCGTTGCCCACCGACGCCGCGAGGAGCTGCCGGACGCCGCGCCGGCGCGACGTGGTCTGCGCCGGCGCCCGCAGCGGGCCGTCCGTCTGTTCCGTCATCCGCCCGCCCCCCATCCGTCGAGCGGGCTGACTCTGCCCCGCGGCCCGGCAGCCGGCAACCGCTGGCCAGGGCCCCGCCGGGTCCCACGCGACAGTGATTCGATCATGCATCGAGAACCGGGAGGTGGCACCCGGCGCGCCGGGGCGGGACTCAGCGGATCCCGGCGGCGTCCATTCCGCGCAGTTCCTTCTTCAGGTCGGCGATCTCGTCGCGGAGCCGGGCGGCGAGCTCGAACTGCAGGTCACGCGCCGCGGCGAGCATCTGGTCGGACATCTGCTGGATGAGGTCGGCCAGCTCCGCGCGCGGCATCGACGTCGTGTCGCGGCCCGCGATCACCCCCGAGCTCGCCCGGCCCGGCTCACCCGCGGCCCGCTTGCCGCGCGAGGCGTTGCGTCCGGACCCGCCGACGGGGACGGCGTCCTCCTCGGCCTCCCGGTACACCAGGTCGAGGATGTCGGCGATCTTCTTCCGCAGCGGCTGCGGGTCGATCCCCTTCTCCTTGTTGTAGGCGATCTGCTTGGCCCGGCGCCGCTCGGTCTCGTCGATGGCGTGCTGCATCGAGTCGGTGATGGTGTCGGCGTACATGTGCACCTGGCCGGACACGTTGCGCGCCGCGCGGCCGATCGTCTGGATCAGGGAGGTCCCCGACCGCAGGAAGCCCTCCTTGTCCGCGTCGAGGATCGCGACCAGCGACACCTCGGGCAGGTCGAGGCCCTCTCGCAGCAGGTTGATGCCGACCAGCACGTCGAACTCGCCGAGCCGCAGCTGCCGCAGCAACTCGACGCGGCGCAGGGTGTCGACCTCGGAGTGCAGGTAGCGGACCCGGATCCCCAGCTCGAGCAGGTAGTCGGTGAGGTCCTCGGCCATCTTCTTGGTCAGGGTGGTGACCAGGACCCGCTCGTCGCGCTCGGTGCGGGTGCGGATCTCGTGCACCAGGTCGTCGATCTGGCCCTTGGTGGGCTTGACGATCACCTCGGGGTCGACCAGGCCGGTGGGCCGGATGACCTGCTCGACGAACTCGCCGCCGGTCCGCGACAGCTCGTACGGGCCGGGGGTCGCCGACAGGTACACCGTCTGGCCGATCCGGTCGCTGAACTCCTCCCAGGTCAGCGGCCGGTTGTCGACCGCGGAGGGGAGCCGGAACCCGAACTCGACGAGGTTGCGCTTGCGAGACATGTCGCCCTCGTACATGCCGCCGATCTGCGGCACCGTCACGTGCGACTCGTCGATGACGAGCAGGAAGTCCTCGGGGAAGTAGTCCAGCAGCGTCGCCGGGGCGGAGCCGGGGCCGCGGCCGTCGATGTGCCGCGAGTAGTTCTCGATGCCGGAACAGAAGCCGACCTGGCGCATCATCTCGATGTCGTACTGGGTGCGCATCCGCAGCCGCTGGGCCTCGAGAAGCTTGCCCTGGCGCTCGAGTTCGGCCAGCCGCTCCTCCAACTCGGCCTCGATCCCGCGGATCGCCTTCTCCATGCGCTCCGGGCCGGCCACGTAGTGCGTGGCCGGGAAGATCCGCAGCGTGTCGACCTGCTTGATCACCTCGCCGGTGAGCGGGTGCAGGTAGTAGAGCGCCTCGATCTCGTCGCCGAAGAACTCGATGCGGACGGCGAGCTCCTCGTAGGCCGGGATGATCTCCACGGTGTCGCCGCGCACCCGGAAGGTGCCGCGGTTGAACGCGAGGTCGTTGCGCGTGTACTGCACATCGACCAGGGCGCGCAGCAGCGTGTCGCGCTCCACCTCGCCACCGACCGTCAGCTCGATCGACCGGTCGAGGTAGGACTGCGGCGTGCCCAGGCCGTAGATGCACGACACCGAGGCGACCACCACGACGTCGCGCCGGGACAGCAGCTTCTGCGTCGCCGAGTGCCGCAGCCGCTCGACATCCTCGTTGATCGAGGAGTCCTTCTCGATGTAGGTGTCGGTCTGGGCGATGTACGCCTCGGGTTGGTAGTAGTCGTAGTACGAGACGAAGTACTCGACCGCGTTGTTGGGCAGCATCTCGCGCAGCTCGTTCGCCAACTGGGCGGCGAGCGTCTTGTTGGGCGCCATCACCAGCGTCGGGCGCTGCACCCTCTCGATCAGCCACGCCGTGGTGGCCGACTTGCCGGTTCCGGTGGCGCCGAGCAGGACGACGTCCTGCTCCCCCGCCCTGAGCCGGCGCTCGAGCTCGGCGATCGCGGCCGGCTGGTCGCCGGCCGGCTCGTACTCGCTGACCACCTCGAACCGCCCGCCGGTCCGCGGGATCTCGCCGACCGGCCGGAACTCCGACTGGGCGACGGGGACGTCCTGCAGCGCGGCGCTGCCGGGGATCTCGGTCGCAAATGCCACGTCCTCCAGGGTACGAGCCGGCACCGACAACTCGCGCGTCGTCGGCGGAGCGCGCATCGATGCGGTCTGACAGGATCGGCCCGGTGCACCCGCCGAAGATCCAGACCTTCGACGTCGCGGCCCGCGTGAACATCGACAACAAGGGCGTGCAGCGGGCCGTCGAGGAGTTCCGGGTCGAGCCCTTCGGGCTCTACATGAGCCGCGCGATCGTGGCCCGGCCGACGGCGCACTGGATCGAGTCGTGGCTGCTGCCCGACCTGGGGATCTGCGTCACCGACTGGTGGTGGAACCCCGGCCACGAGCGCGACCAGGACTTCTACCTCGACATCGCCGTGATCGAGCGCGGCGAGAAGTGCTGGCGGATGACCGACCTCTACCTCGACATCGTCGTCAACACCGGCCGGGACTCGCGGGTGATCGACGTCGACGAGTTCGTCGCGGCCGTCGCCGGCGGGCTGCTCGACGCCGAGGCCGCCGAGTACGCGATGCACCGCACCCACCAGACCGTCGCCGCGCTCGCCGCGCACGGCCATGATCTCGACGCCTGGCTCGCCACCCTGGGGATCAGGCTGCGCTGGCGGGACCGCCCCTGATCAGCTGAACGGGCTCAGGAACCCGAGCAACGAGCCCCCGCCCCCCGTCGTCGGCGCGGGCGGGTCGGGAGTGCCCTCCGGTCCGGTCGGGGACGTGGTGGGCGGCTCGGTCGTCCGCGGCGGCCGCGTCGTCGGCCGCTCCGTCACCGGCGGCTGTGTCACCGGGGGTGGCGGCGGCTCCAGCGTGGTCCGCGGCACCCGGACCCGGGTCCGCTGAACCGGCTCCTCGTGCGGCGGGGTCACCACCGGGACAGGCTCGGCGATCGGGGGCGGCGGCGGAGCGCCGGTGGTGGTCGGTTCCGGCGTCGTCGGCACCGCGACGGGCGGCGCGGGCACGCCCGACTGCGCGGCGGCCTGCGCGACCGCAGTGATCCCGCCGAGCGCCCCGACGGTCAGCACCGCCGCCGCGGCGGCCGTGCTGGCGCGGTTGAGCGAACTGGTGCGCCGGATGACGGTGTCGACCGCGGGCAGCGTGACCCCCGCCGACAGCTCGTCGTCCAGGCGGCGGAACTCCTCGGTCACCCGGGTCAGCGGATCCGTCACCGGTAGTCCTCCTCGTACCCGCCCAGGACGGCCGGCAGCACGTCCGCCAGCCCCTCGGTCACCACGTTGCGCGCCCGCGACACCCGCGCCTGCACCGTGCCGGGCGACACGTGCTCGAGCGCGGCGATCTCGTGCAGCGGCATTCCGACCATGTGGAACAGCACCACGCTGCGCCGTTCGGCGGCATCCAGTCGGCTGAGGGCTGCCAGCAGGGCGGCGGTGCGCGGGTCGACGGCCTCGCCGGCCGGGGGCCGGGGCCGCCCGATGCCGATCCGGGACAGCACGGACCGCCAGCTGCGCATCGTCGAGCGGACGGCCACCCGGCGGATCCAGGCCGTCGAGTCGGCCGAGCTCCCGATCTCCGACCACTCACGCCAGGCCCGCGAGTAGGCATCCTGGACGACGTCGTGGGCCTCACCGGAGTCCAGCGTGATCGCATACAACTGGCCGACGAGCCGCTGGTAGTTGGCTTCCAGGTGAGCGCCGAAGTCGACGCGCAGTTCCGCGGGCGACGGCCCCGGGCCGTCCTGGACCACGGCCGCCCGCTCCTCGTCGTCGGCCGCCGGCTCCTCGTCAGCCGTCGGCTCGCCCTCGACCTGCTCCTCGACGGTCATGTCCGACGCGGCGGGCTCGCCGGGGCCCTCGGGGTCGCCCGGGTCGCCGCTGCCGGACCCGGCACGGTGCTCGACCAGCGCACTCACACCCTTGTCCCCTCGCCCGATGCTCGTCGCGGCGCCGTGCTGCCCGTCGTGAGGACGGACGGCACTGATCCCCCGCTCCCTCCATCGAGTAACGAGTGCAGGCCGTTACAGATGCGGCACCGCCGTTCAGCCTAACGGGGACCGCCATCCGGATTCAGTGGCCCAGCGCTCCGCGCGCGGGAGCGCAGCGTCGAACCAGGGTTCCTTCAGCTCGACATACCGGCCCGCGTCCGAGTCGTCGCCGCATCGGCGCTCGGCCTGCCGCTTGACCCCGAGGTACTCCGCACGCGCGGCCTCGTCGGCGCGCAGCCAGTCGCGGAACAGCAGCGCGTAGCGCCAGCCCGCGGAGCCGGCCTCCCGGACGTGCAGGTGCAGCACCCGGCCCGGGTCGGCACTGCCGTGGTAGCGCTTGCGCCAGTGCGCCGGATCCGGGTCGATAGGCTTGGGGTTGTCCTGGGTGATCGTCGGGCGCGCCGGGAAGCCGGCCTCGCCGAGCGCGCCGGCCAGCGCGTCCGCGTCGTCGAGCGACCGGACGGCGAGCTGCAGGTCGATGACGTCGTTGGCCGGCAATCCGGGCACCGCGGTCGACCCGATGTGCTCGACGCCCAGCCCGTGCTCCCCGGCCACGAGCGCGATCCGCGCGGCGGCCCGCGCGGCCTGCGCCGGCCACTGCGGGTCCGGGTCCACCAGCCGCGGCGGACCACCGGGCGCGACGCGGCGGAGCCGCAGGTTCTCCTCCAACGGCACCAGCCGCCGGGCCCACAACTCGTCGACGGCCGCGCTGAGCTCGTCGGGGGTCCCGCTGTTGTCCAGCAGCACGTCGGCCGCCGCGCGGCGGGCGTCGTCGTCGGCCTGCGCCGCGATCCGGGACCGGGCGTCGGCCTCCGGCATCCCGCGGCTGCCGACCAGCCGCCGGACCCGTTCCTCGGCGTCGGCGTGCACCACCACCACCAGGGGGAAGAACGCCGACATCCGGCCCTCGACGAGCAGCGGGATGTCCTGCACGACGATCGCGTCGGCCGGCGCGGCGGCGATCAGCTCGTCGGACCGGCGGCGCACCCGCGGGTGCACGATCGCGTTGAGCCGGTCCCGCGCGGCCGGGTCCGCGAAGACCACCGACGCCATCTTCGGACGGTCCAGCTCGCCGTCGGGGCCCAGCAGTTCCGGCCCGAAGGTCTCGACGATCTCGGCGAGACCCTCGCTGCCGGCCGCGACCACCTCGCGGGCCAGCGCATCCGAGTCGACGAGCACCGCGCCGTGCTCCACCAGGCGGCGCGCCGCCGTCGACTTGCCCGATCCGATGCCCCCGGTCAGCCCTACTCGCAGCACTCCGGTCACGCTACGCGGCCCGCGATCACGGGTGCGGCGCGGCGGCGGCCGCGGGGACGGCAGCGGGCGCGGTCGTCGTGGGCGCCGGCCCGGCCGGCGTGGCGAGGGGAGCGCTCGCCGCGACCTGAGGCAGCACCCGCTGTGTGAGGTCGACGAGCGTGTCCTGGGCCGTGCGCCCCGGAGGCGGACCGGTCAGCTGGAAGGTCAGCGCATCGCCGCCGTGGACCACCAGCAGCACCGCGCCGTTGGCGCGCTGCAGGAGCACCGCCGGCGCGGTGCCGATCGACAGGTCGCTGCTGTTGGCCTCCCCGGCCCGCTCGGCGTCGGTGTTGAGCTTCCACTGCCGGGTCGCCGCGGCCGCGTCGGTGTACCGGCGCACGTTGAGAACGAGCAGGGTGGTGCCCTTGGCCGGCCCGTTCATGCTGGTGTACGTGCAGCCGAGCCGGCCGGTCTGTCCCACCGAGGGCTCGGGGACGCCGCGCACCGTGCGGATCACGACGGAGTCCAGCGGCTGGGCGAGCAACGCCGCGAGATCGGCCGCCGACAGCAACTGGCCGCAGTCGTCGGGCAGTACGCCGTCGTGCTTGGCGGCCGAACCCGCCGCGGCGGCCGGCGTCGGATCCGCGAACGTCGGCACGGGCAGCGTCTGCCGGCCGGCGGAACTCCCGCAGGCGGCGGTCACCCCGACGAGAAGAAGAAGGAATAGGAATCTGACTGCACCGGTCACCGTCCGACGCGCCCCCCTGCCGCGCATGCGTCAACCGTAGAGCCGAAGGCGTGATCAACTCAGCAGACGCGCCCGTCGGGTCACCGAACGCAGTACAACCGTGATGCGCTGGCGCCGCCCGACACACAGACGAACGGCCCCGGTGACCGTGTGGTCACCGGGGCCGTTCGGGTCAATCAGGGATCAGGCGTCCCCGGCTGGAGGCTCAGGCCCCGCCGGAGAGCTTCTCCCGCAGCGCGGCGAGCTGCTCGTCGCTGGCCAGCGAGCCGCCGCTCTCGGCGGGCGCGCCACCCTGCGAGGAGTAGTTCGTGGCGCCACCGTCGGCGGACGCCTCGGCCTCTGCCTCGGCAGCCTTCTTGATCTGCGCGATGTGCTGCTCGTAGCGGGCGTGCGCCTCGGCGTACTCCTTCTCCCACGCCTCGCGCTGGGCCTCGAAGCCCTCCTGCCACTCGCCGGACTCCACGTCGAAGCCCTCGGGGTAGATGTAGTTCCCCTGCTCGTCGTACTCGGCGGCCATGCCGTAGCGGGTCGGGTCGAACTCGGTGTCGACCGTCATGCCCTCGTTGGCCTGCTTGAGCGACAGCGAGATGCGGCGCCGGTCGAGGTCGATGTCGATGACCTTGACCATGCAGTCGTCGCCGACCTGCACGACCTGCTCCGGGATCTCCACGTGGCGCTCGGCCAGCTCGGAGATGTGCACCAGACCCTCGATGCCCTCCTCGACGCGCACGAACGCACCGAAGGGAACCAGCTTGGTGACCTTGCCCGGGACGATCTGGCCGATCGCGTGGGTCCGGGCGTAGAGGCGCCACGGGTCTTCCTGGGTGGCCTTGAGCGACAGCGAGACGCGCTCGCGGTCCAGGTCGACGTCGAGGACCTCGACGGTGACCTCCTGGCCGACCTCGACGACCTCGCTCGGGTGGTCGATGTGCTTCCAGGACAGCTCGGAGACGTGCACCAGACCGTCGACGCCGCCGAGGTCGACGAACGCACCGAAGTTGACGACCGAGGAGACGACACCCTTGCGGACCTGGCCGCGGGCGAGCTGGTTGAGGAACTCGCTGCGGACCTCGGACTGGGTCTGCTCCAGCCAGGCACGGCGGGACAGGACCACGTTGTTGCGGTTCTTGTCCAGCTCGATGATCTTGGCCTCGATCTTGCGGCCGACGTACGGCTGCAGATCGCGAACCCGGCGCATCTCCACCAGCGACGCGGGCAGGAAGCCGCGCAGCCCGATGTCCAGGATCAGGCCGCCCTTGACGACCTCGATGACGGTGCCCTCGACGGGCTCGTCGGCCTCCTTGAGAGCCTCGATCGTGCCCCAGGCGCGCTCGTACTGGGCGCGCTTCTTGGACAGGATCAGCCGGCCTTCCTTGTCCTCCTTCTGGAGAACGAGGGCCTCGACGAACTCGCCGACCTCGACCACCTCGGCCGGATCAACATCGTGCTTGATCGACAGCTCGCGGGAGGGGATGACGCCTTCGGTCTTGTAGCCGATGTCGAGCAGGACCTCGTCACGGTCGACCTTGACGATGGTGCCTTCGACGATGTCGCCATCGTTGAAGTACTTGATCGTCTGGTCGATGGCGGCGAGAAAGTCCTCCTCCGACCCGATGTCGTTGACGGCGACCTGCGGCGTGGTCGGGGCGGCGGTGGTGTCGGTGGACATGTAGTGGGGTGCTCCGGTAATGGATATGGGGGTGGTCGTACGGACCTGGCTGGCTGTGTCGTGCTGTGACGTTGTAACAGTCACCCTTGCTCGTCGATTCCTGTGGTCGGACAGGTCGTTCAGATCTAGGCGCACGGCATGTCGGCGGTCTGCGAACAGACGGCCCAGCTGATCGCGAATTGCCGGGCGCCACGTTGACCACAGTGCGTTTTTCATGGTACGCGGCACCGGATCAGCAGGGCAATGCGGGTACCCCACCACTCTGCGCGCGTTCCGCGCGGAACCATACGGGGGTGAGCGCGGAGGAGATCCTGGGGACCACCGGTGTGGCGCGGCGCGCGGTCGGGGCGGCCGAGTCGGAGCGGGCCAGCCGGGCCTGGTGGGACGCCGACGCCGGCGACTACCTGGCCGAACACGGGGCCGACATCGGGGACGCCGATTTCATCTGGTGCCC
The DNA here is from genome assembly GCF_012911935.1 of Pseudonocardia acidicola. Taxonomy (GTDB): domain Bacteria; phylum Actinomycetota; class Actinomycetes; order Mycobacteriales; family Pseudonocardiaceae; genus Pseudonocardia; species Pseudonocardia acidicola. The sequence goes on from NZ_JAAXLA010000003.1 coordinate 20,470, forward strand.
CGAGGGCCTGCGCGAGGCCGACGCGGACCTGCTGGGGGGGCCGGCGGCCCTGCGCGGGGCACGGGTGCTGGAAGTCGGCTGCGGCTCGGCGCCGTGTGCCCGCTGGCTGGCGACGCAGGGGGCCCTCCCGGTGGCGCTCGACCTGTCCCGCGGGATGCTCCGGCACGCCGCGGCGCTGGGGGATGCGACCGGCATCACCGTCCCGCTCGTCCAGGCCGGCGCGGAACGACTGCCCTTCGCCGACGCGTCGTTCGACCTCGCCTGCTCCGCATTCGGCGCCGTCCCGTTCGTGGCCGAGCCGCGGCAGGTGATGCGCGAGGTGGCCCGGGTGCTGCGCCCGGGCGGGCGGTGGGTGTTCGCGGTGAACCACCCCATGCGCTGGATGTTCTCCGACGACCCGGGCCCGGACGGGCTGACCGTCACCCAGTCGTACTTCGACCGCACGCCCTACGTGGAGGTCGACGCGACCGGCGCCGCGACCTACGTCGAACACCACCGCACGATCGGCGACCGGGTGCGCGACGTCGTCGCCGCCGGGCTCGTCCTGACCGACATCGTCGAGCCCGAGTGGCCGGAGGGCCGGGAGACGGTGTGGGGACAGTGGTCCCCGCTGCGCGGCGCCCTCTTCCCGGGCACGGCCATCTTCTGCACCCGCCGCCCCTGACACGCTTCCCCGCGAGTCGGCACATTCGGGCGAGCGAGTCGGCAGGTTGTGTCGTCCTCGTGTGCTGGAATCCGTTTCGTGCCGGTGAGCTGGCGGCAGGTGGGCAGATGGCGGGCGCGGCGCCAACTGCTGTCCGAACCGGCGCCGGACACGCCGACGGTGGCCCGGCGGCTCTGTGGGGTGCACGCCCAGGTGGCCTCCGGCAGCACCCTGATCGCCGGGGTGCGCACCGCCGGACCGCCCCCCCGACCTGCACGCACTGCTCTGGGCCGAGCGCACCCTCGTCCGCACCTGGGCGATGCGCGGCACCCTGCACCTGCTGCCCGCCGGCGAGCTCGACCTGTGGACAGGCGCGCTCACCGACCGGGAGTCCCGGCGCCGCTTCCCGCCGTCCTGGGAGCGCGAGCACGGCGTCACCGCCGCCGAGCTGCATGCCGTCACCGCCGCGGTCGGCGCGGCCCTCGGCGCCGAACCGCTGAGCCGGGCCGAGCTCGCCGCCGTGATCTGCGCACACCCGCGCCGGCCGGAGCTGGCCGGGCCACTGTCCACCGTCACCTTCGTCTCCCCCGCCGCGTGGCTGGGCCGGGCGCCGGTACCGGTCGATCCGGGGACGGCGGCCCGGGAGGTGCTGCTGCGATTCCTGGCCGCGAACGGCCCGGCGACCGCCGCCGACGTCGCCCGCTGGTGGGGCGAGCCGCCGGCGCCGGCGAAACGATGGGTGCAGGCCGACGCCGACGCACCGACCGACGTGGAGATCGACGGTGAGCCGGGTTGTGTCGTCCGCTCCGAGGATGCCGCCGAACTGGCCGCGGTGCCCGACCGCGCGGGCGATCCGCTGCTGCTCCCCGGATTCGACCCGTGGGTGATCGCCCCGATCAGCCACCGGCGACGGGCGATCCCGGCCGGCCGCGACCCCGAGGTCTCCCGCACGGCGGGTTGGATCTCCCCCGTGCTCGTCGTCGACGGCACGGTGGCCGGGGTGTGGGAGCACGAGATCCGTGACGACGTGGTGCGGGTGACGGTGCGCCCGTTCGGCCGGGTGCCCGCAGCGGTGTGGCGGGGCGCCGAGCGGCATGCGGCCCGATACGCGGAGGTGCTCGGGGGCAGGGTGTCGAGGTGGTGTGGGGATGACGGTGTGGCGTTCGCGGCAGCGACGCCGCCGGGGCCGCGGCGCGCGGCGGGGCTGACATACAGTGCCGCTCGTGCCGATCAACCCCACCGACCTGACCGACATCCCCACGCTCGACGCAGCCGAGCTGCTGACCAGCCGGATGGGTGTCGAGATCACCTCGATGACGCTGGAGGAGGTCGTCGGCCGGATGCCGGTGACGGGGAACCGCCAGCCCTACGGGCTGCTGCACGGTGGGGCGAACGCGGTGCTGGCCGAGACGCTCGGCTCGACGCTGTCGGCGCTGCACGCGCTGCCCGAGCGGTTCCCGGTCGGGCTGGAGCTCGCGTGCACGCACCACCGGTCGGCCACCGAGGGCTGGGTGACGGGTGTGGCCCGCCCCATCCACATCGGCCGCAGCACGTCGACCTCCGAGATCGTGATCACCGACGAGCAGGGCCGGCGGACCTGCACCGCGAAGCTGACCTGCCTGCACCGCGACACCCGGCCGAAGGTCTGAGCCGAATTCCGGCCCCGCGGACCCTCGCCCGGGTGGGCCAGCGGGCGCTACGGTCGGCAACCGTGTCGGACCCGGCCGGACGGCTGCACGGCCAGCAGCCGATGCGCGGGCTGGTCGGCGCCGCGATCGGCCTCGCCGCGGTGCTGTCCGGGTGTTCCGCGGCCCCGGCCGGATCGGTCCCGGCCCCGGCCCCGGCAGGTGCGACCTACCCGCTGCCGCCGCGCCCGGTCCGTCCCGGGGAGACCCCGTTGCACATCGCGCCCGCCACCGAGGGCGACACGGTGTTCGAGGTCATCGGCTTGACGACCGGCATGGCCACCATTCTCGGCAGCCACGCGGAATGGCCGGCGAAGGGACAGTTCGTCCGGATCCGGCTCGTCGTGATCAACAACGGCCGGAGCTCGGTCCTGTTCGACACGAACCGGCAACTCCTGCTGACCGCGGACGGGCAGACACACGTCCCTGACAGCCAGGCGATGCTCATCAAGCGGCAACCGGGACAGTTCGACCTCGGCGCCGCCGACCGCCTCGAGCTCGATCTGTACTACGACATCCCTGAGGACGGGACGCCGACCGCGCTGCGGGCGTTCGGCGGCCCGTCGCTCCAGGATCTGCAGGACACGACAGGGGTCGACATCCCGCTCCGGTGATCACTGCCCGGCGGCGCCCTCGACGTCGAGGTCCCCGCCCAGGTAGGCGGCGCGCACCTCGGGGTCGTCGAGCAGCTCGGAGGCAGGTGCGCTCTTGACCACCCGGCCGGTCTCCAGGACGTAGGCCCGGTGGGCGAGCTGCAACGCCTGCTGGGCGTTCTGCTCGACGAGCAGGATCGTCGTGCCCCGGCCGTTGATCTCGGAGATGATGTCGAAGATCTGGTTGACCAGGATCGGCGCGAGCCCCATCGACGGCTCGTCGAGCAGCAGCACCCGGGGCTTGGCCATCAGCGCGCGGCCGATAGCCAGCATCTGCTGCTCACCGCCGGACATCGTCCCGCCGCTCTGCGACCGGCGTTCGGCCAGCCGTGGGAACAGCTCGTAGACCTCGGCGAGTTCCTTGGCGACGCTGCCCTTGCGCGCGTAGGAACCCATGAGCAGGTTCTCCTCGACGGTCATACCGGGGAAGATCCCGCGCCCCTCCGGAGCCTGCCCGATCCCGGCCACGACCCGCTTGTGCCCCGGCATCCGGCTGATGTCCCGTCCGTCGAACACGATCCGGCCCGCAGCGAGCGGCCGCAGCCCGGAGATCGTCTTGAGCGTGGTGGTCTTGCCGGCGCCGTTCGCGCCTATCAGAGCGACGATCTCGCCCTGATCCACCGAGAGCGTGACGCCCCTCAGGGCGGCGATCTTGCCGTAGAACACGGCGACACCGGTGACCTCAAGAAGCATGTGGGGCCCCCAGGTACGCCTCGATCACCTTCGGGTTGCTCTGCACCTCGCGGGGCAGGCCCTCAGCGATCTTCTCGCCGAAGTCGAGCACCGCGATCCGGTCGCTGATGTGCATGACCAGACCCATGTCGTGCTCGATCAGCAACACGGTGCGGCCGTCGTCGCGGATCTTGCGGATCAACCCCAGCAGGGACTGCTTCTCCGCCGGGTTCATCCCGGCGGCCGGTTCGTCGAGCAGCAACAGCCGGGGGTCGGTCGCCAGCGCCCGGGCGATCTCCAGGCGGCGCTGGTCGCCGTAGGAGAGGTTCTTCGCGTACTCGTCGGCCCGGCCGCCGATGCCGACGAACTCGAGCAACTCCTGTGCCATGCGCCGGCCCTCGCGTTCCTCCCTGCGGTGCCACGGGAGCCCGAGCGCGGCGCCGACGGCCCCGGTGCGGTGGTGCGCATCGACGCCGACCATGACGTTCTCCACCGCCGTCATGTTGTGGAACAGGCGGATGTTCTGGAACGTCCGCGCGATGCCCGCCTTCGTGACGCGGTAGCGCTTCATCCCGTCGATCCGCCGGCCGTCGAACCGCACGGTGCCTTCGGTGGGCCGGAAGACCCCGGTGACGACGTTGAAAACCGTCGTCTTGCCGGCACCGTTGGGCCCGATCAGCGCGAAGATCTCGCCCTCGCGGATCTGCAGGCTCGCCGCGCGCAGCGCGACGACACCACCGAAACGCATCGTGACGGCGTCCAACTCGAGGACGACGGCGGGCTCCGCGGCCGAGGCCCCCAGCGCGGCCTGGTCCGGGGCCGTCATCGGGCGGCCTCCACCGCGGCCGTCTCGGGTTCGGTTTCCGGTCCGGGCACCTCGCCGCCCAGTCCGCCGCCGGCGCCCTCCTTCAGTTCGGCGCGGCGTTGCCGCGACGGCAGGATGCCCTGCGGGCGCAGCGCCATCGTCAGCACCAGTGCCGCGCCGAAGACCATGATCCGGTAGTCGGCGAAGCCGCGGAAGCGTTCCGGCAGCCAGGCGATGAGGAACGCGCCGAGGATGACCCCGGGCAGGTTTCCCGCACCCCCGAGCAGTACGGCGGCCAGGATCGTCGCGGACAGGATGAACGGGAAGTTGGTGGGCGCGATGAAGATGACCTTGCTGGCGAACACGACGCCGGCCAGCCCGCCGACCGAGGCGCCCATCGCGAAGGCGAGCAGCTTGAACCGGAAGGTCGGTACGCCCATGAGCTCCGCCGCGTCCTCGTCCTCCCGGATCGCCGTCCACGCCCGGCCGACCCGGCTGCGTTGCAGCCGTAGCGAGAACACGATGGCCAGCACGATGAAGAACAGGATCAGGTAGTAGTACGGCAGCGGGTCGAGCAGGAACTCCACGCCGAACAGGCCCGGCGGGTGCGGGATCGGCGTGATGCCGCGGGCGCCGCCGATCTCGTCGGTGTTGACCGCGGTGATCCGGACGATCTCCCCGAAGCCGAGGGTCACGATGGCGAGGTAGTCGCCGCGCAGCCGCAGCGTCGGGGCACCGAGGATGATCCCGGACACCGCCGCCAGGAAGACGCCCATGACGAGCGTGGGCCAGAACGGGAATCCGTGCTTGGTGCCCAGGTAGGCCAGCGTGTAGGCGCCGATCGCGTAGAACGCGACGTAGCCCAGGTCGAGCAGGCCGGCGTAGCCGACCACGATGTTCAGCCCGATCGCGAGCAGGACGTACGTGCCGATCGGGTTGAACAGCAGCGAGGTCCAGTCGGTGTACGGCGACATGAACGCCCCGATGGCCGGCGCGGGCGCGACGATCGCCAGCGCCAGGGCCAGGCCGTAGCCGGTCCAGCGTTGCCAGCGCGGGGCGGCCGCCCACCAGTCACGCACACCGTCGGAGAGCCCCCCGGCGGCACGGCGGGCCCGGGTCAGTGGATTTCCGGGGCGGGATGCGGTGTCGGTCATGCGCGCGCCTTCTGCAGGGACTCTCCGAGGATGCCGGTCGGCCGGAACAACAACACCACCACCAGGATGACGAAGGCGATCACGTCCTTCCACTGCGAGCCGAAGAAGATCGCCCCCCAGTTCTCGACCAGGCCGAGGATGAATCCGCCGAGCAGGGCGCCCCGGATGTTTCCGATTCCGCCCAGAACCGCGGCGGTGAACGCCTTGATCCCGAGCACGAACCCGATGTTGTAGCGCAGGTTCTCGAACTCCATCGCGTAGAGCACGCCGGCCACCCCGGCCATCGCCCCGCCGAGCAGGAAGGTCACCCGGACGATCGTGTCGATGCTGACGCCCATCAGCACGGCTGCTTCCGGGTCCTGCGCGGTGGCCCGGATGCCGCGGCCGATCCGGGTGCGGGCCACGACCTGGTCGAGCAGCACCATCACGACCACCGCCGCGACGAAGACGATCACCTGGTCGGTGCGGACCTCGGCGTCGCCGATCCGGAACAGGACGTCGCGTTCCACGATCCGCGGGACCGCGGTGTCGATCCGGCCCGGCTTACCGAACACACCCGGGATGACGATCAGGGCGAACAGCTCCTGCAGGAACAGCGACGCGCCGATCGCCGAGATGAGGGCGGCCAGCCGCGGGGCCCCGCGCCGGCGCAGCGGCCGGTAGGCGACCAGCTCGAGCAGCATGGCGGAGCCACCGGACACCGCGGCCGCGGCCACCATGAGCAGCAACAGCAGGCCCAGCAGCGCGACCCCGGTCACCGGCGCCGACACCCCGATCAGCGTGATCACGAACAGCGAGGTGTAGGTCCCGATCATGAAGATCTCGGAGTGCGCGAAATTGATCAGCCGTAGGACGCCGTAGACCATCGTGTAGCCCAGGGCGACCAACGCGTAGATCGCACCGACGGCCAGGCCTCCGATGGTGCTCGGGCCGAACTGCTGGACGAAGTCAGTCAACACGAACGATCCAGCCTCTTCCGATGAGCAGGCACGGGCCACGGATGCGGGGAGCGGCCACCGTCGCGCCCGCTCCCCGTGGTCCTCGGCGTCCGTCAGCCGAGCTTGGCCTCCGTGGACTGCCCCAGCAGGTTCAAGGCACCGTTCTTCACCTCATAGATGAAGATGGCATTCACGTTGGGCTCGCCATTGGGCTTGAAGCTGATCTTCTTGGAGACGCCGTCGAGAGTCGCACCCGAGATGTAGGAGTTGATGGCGTCGGGGGTGGTGTTGCCGGCCTTCACGGCGTCGACGAACAGCGTCGCGGCGTCGTAGCCCTCGGTCGAGTAGATCGCAGGGTTGGTGTTGTAGGCGGCCTTGTACTTGTCGGTGAACTGCTTGAGCGCACCCTCGGTCGCCCCGAAGGGGATGTTGCAGGGGCAGGCGAGGACGGCGCCCTCGGCGGCCGGCGCACCGGCGCCCGCGATGAGCTGCGGGTCGAGTGATCCGTCGCCGCTGGCGAAGGTGGCGGTCACCCCGCTGTCACGGAGTTGCTTGAGCAGGCGACCGGCCTGGGCGTAGTAGCCGCCGTAGACGATGACGTTCGGGGCGGCGGCCTTGACCTTGGCGACGGTCGAGGAGTAGTCGGACGCGGCCTGCGCGAACTGGTCGCGTTCGACGGCGACGCCCTTGGACTGGAACTCCTTGAACGCGGCGTCGGCGAGCCCGACGCTGTACTCCTGGTCGTCACTGATCACGAACGCCTTGGTGGGGGCCTTGGCGCGGATCAGGAAGTCGGCGATGGCGGGGCCCTGGTCGTTGTCGTTGGCCACCACGCGGTGCCAGTACTTCCAGCCGTTCTGCGCCAGCCCGGGGTTGGTCGCCGAGGCCGACACGCTGGGGATCTTGCCCTGCTCCAGGATCGGGCCGACGGCCTTGGACTCACCGGAGAACGCCGGGCCCACCAGGCCGACGATCTTGTCGGTGTTGATGGCCTGCTGGATCAGCGGAACAGCCTGGTCCGCGCTCCCCTGGCTGTCGTACTCGACGAGCTGGAGCTTCACCGCCGGGTTGGTGGCGTTGTACTCGTCGATCGCGAGCTTCGCCCCGTTGCGGGGCGGAATGACAATGCCGGAGTTCTCGCCGGTCAGGTCCCCCATGAAGCCGATCTTGAGTGTCTGGCCGCCGCTGCTACTGCCACCTGACGTGGCGCCACCGCACGCCGCGAGCACCAGGGCTCCGGCAAGCATTGCGGCCGCCGCAACGACCGTCCGCTTCCGACCCATCGTGATGTCCTTCCCTGCCGTCCGAGCCGTCCACGGCGGGCCCCCGCAACACCGCCGGCGCCCTCACAGCTGTCGAGAGCCTGGCGGACGTTATGGGATAGATCACTCCGGCGTCATCATAACGGTGGGCCTCTTTACCAGACCGCAACCGGAATCCAGCGAACTGTCACAAGACAACTACGGGCCGTGACCCACTGAGGTCACGGCCCGTAAACAAGGATCGCCGGCGGAGCCGGTGGAATCACGATCGGGGCGCAGCCAACCCCTCGACGACGGCCTCGGCCACGGCCTTCATGGTCGTGCGGCGGTCCATCGCGGTGCGCTGGATCCAGCGGAACGCCTCGGGCTCGGTCATCTGCTGACGCGTCATCAGCAGGCCCTTGGCGCGGTCGACGACCTTGCGGGTCTCGAGCCGCTCGTTGAGCGTCGCGACCTCGTCCTCCAGCGCGCGCTTCTCCGCGAACCGAGAGACCGCGAGCTCGATGGCGGGCACCAGCTCGTGCCGCGCGAACGGCTTGACCAGGTACGCCATGGCGCCGGCGTCACGGGCCCGCTCGATCAGGTCGCGCTGGCTGAACGCGGTGAGCATGACAACCGGGGCGATCTTCTCCTCCACGATCGTCGCGGCGGCCTCGATGCCATCGACCTTGGGCATCTTGATGTCCATGATCACCAGATCGGGGCGCAGCTCACGGGCCAGATCAACCGCGACCTCGCCGTCGCCGGCCTCACCGGCGATCTGATAGCCCTCCTCGGTGAGCATCTCGGTGAGGTCGAGGCGGATCAGCGCCTCGTCCTCGACAACCAGGACTCGCCAACCGTCGGCCGGTCCGGCCTCGCTGGCGTGCTGGTTATCCTCGGAAACCTGCTGGGTCACCGGGCATCTCCTTCAGCGGCTGGGTCGAACGCAAGGGCCAAGAGTACCGGGCTACGCTATGCGTCCCGGCGTGATCTCCCGTGCAGGTGGGCGAGAACACCTCGGGCCCCCGTAGCCCAATCGGCAGAGGCAGCGGACTCAAAATCCGTCCAGTGTGCGTTCGAGTCGCACCGGGGGCACCACTTCTCCACCGGCCCGTTCGGGCCGTCCACCTGCGCGAATGCGGCCGGAGCCGGATCAGGGCCGTCCGACCGTCCCCGGCGTCGTCCGGCCGTCAGCGGGTTCTCTGCGGCCTGTACGCGGCCGCGAACCTGCTCGACGGCGTTGCCAGAGCTCTGGTCCCGCGTGACCTGTCAGGGCCGACGCGATCGACGACCTCGCGGGTCGTCCATTCGCTCGCCCCGGAGGTCACGGCAGGACCGGACCGCCTGCCGGCGGACGCCCTCGTTGACGTCGGCGAGTTGCCGCGACAGCACGTCGAGCGTCGCGGCCAGGGCGAATGCACGCTCCTGATTCCGGAACCCGGGGTACTGATCGTGGACCGCCTCGCGCCGCAACCACGCAATCGGGAGGCTTCGCACGAGGTCAGGCAGCATGCCGATGATCGGCTGAGCTGCCTTCGACGGCTGCCGTTGCTGTACTCCGCTGCTGTATGCCGGGCCCTGGTGCTGTCAGGCGCGCCGAGAGCGAACCTCGACGCCCGCTGCGGCAGCGGTCAACAGCGGCGCAGCAACACATGCGACATAGAGGAGGATCAGCGGGCCACCGACGTGCGGCCGGATGTTGGTCCCCCGAATCGGCGGTCCCGGGTTGAACGCCAGCGACGGTTTCACGTGATGCCAGCGCGTGATCTCCAGGTACATCAGGTACCAGCTGCCGGCCCATGCCGCTCCACCGAGCAGCTTTACGATGCGCATCCGCCGACATTACTAGCCCCGGTGTTTCCACGAACGGTGTAGTCGATCTTCGGCCGTTTCACCCACTAGCCGGATAGGCAGCGCCCGAGCCTTCCAACTCGCGGCATACGGGCCCGCGCCCGGACACGCAACGTGTGATCAATTTGTCATCGCAGGCGGCCGCCAGATGGCTGCCCTCACCGCAGGCCGTCGGCCACGGCTCGACAGCTCCGAACCGCCGCGCGATGGAGGCCCTCGAGATCAACCCGTGATCCATAACAGGATTTAGCCGGAAGGGACGACGATCTCGGAAAGATGTGACCAAGCTCCATTTCTTCCACTTGACGAGCGACAACCACAACCCGCGGATTGTCATGCGCCCCCGACCCCGGTGGGGTATTTCCTGCCGCGTCCTTCCGTTCCTCCTCAACCCAGTTATGCATGTGAGTCATTCATACGTGAGTGAGCCGCCATATCAGACAAATCAGATGTATTGGACCGCGTGAGGGGGACACCATGCTGACCAGCACGGCTGGTGCGCCCACCCAGTGCACGGGTCCCGGTGGGAGCAACACCCGTGCTCCGCGCTGCGACTCGCGGACCTCGCAGACAAGGCCGATGGGCCAGACTACGCCGGGCACACCCGGGGTTGTCGCAGAACAACCGGCAACCAGCGCGATGGCACTGCTGACTCGGCTGTAGCAGCGACCAAGCGCGCCGCCTCCGGCGGCGCGAGCGGTTTCGCCGGCCCTCATCCCACCCGCGGACCGCCCGACGATCGAGTCAGCGTGGCCCAGCAGGGTCGCCGTGACCGGCGTAGGGTCGGCCCCCTGTCAACCTGAGAGCTGGCTATGTCCACGCCACCTGCCCAGCACCCGCTTGAGCCGCTGAGCGTCGATCTTGAACGCCCGAGCACGAGCACGGCGGTATGCAGCGTCCGAGGTGAGATCGACCTGGCCACCGAGGCGGCATTCCGGGCCGGCCTCGAACGCACCGCCGGGGCCGCCCCGGTTGTCGTGGTTGACCTCACTGAGGTCACCTTCATCGGTTCGATCGCCGCAGCGATCATCTACGCCGTCCTCCGGGAGCTCAGCGATCACCAGGTGGTCAAGCTCGTCACCGGGCGGAGCGGCGCAAAGCTGTTCGCGATGCTCGGGCTGGACCAAGTGGTCGACTGCTTCGCCTACCCCTGGTCGATCTGAGCCGGTGACCCGGCGGGCTCCAGCACCGCATGAAGCGCCCCTGCATCGCCGCATGGGAGCACACGGCTCGCGGCACCGCCGGAAACCCGGCGCGAAGCCCCGGGGGAAGGAAGCATGTCGGGCTCCGCCCGAACCCGGCACCGCTCGGGGATCAGGAAGAACGGGGGCGGTGTTCTCCTCACGGCGTGGCGCTCGAGCTGTCCGGGCTGCGGCTGGAATGGGAAGCCGGTGTCGAGGTGTTCCCGCGGCTGTTGGCCACGGCGGGCGGCCGGCCGGCGGCCCGGCTGGTGCTGTTCGACGCCGACGAGCAGATGACCGCGGCGCTGCGCCGAGTACGCGTTCCGCGGACCGTGCCCGTGGTCGCGGACTCGGAGGCCGCGTTGCGCCGGGTGCACGACCGTCCCGAGTGGGTGCGCCGCCGCCGGGAGCTGCCGGCGGAGCCGAGCGCGGCCCGGGCCATGGCGGGCGAGGCGTGCGCAGACCGGGCCGTCGAGGACCTGGCCGAGGACGCCGTGCTGGTGGCCAGCGAGCTGGTGTCCAACGCCGTGGAGCACGCCGGCACCGGGAGCCGGTTGGCCATCGCACTCCGCGGGCGCGGCCTGTCCATCTGGGTGCGGGACCTCCGCCCGTGCGCACCTCCGCGGCCGCTGCGCGAGACCCGCACCGGCGCCGGCGGCCTGTACCTGGTCTCCGTCCTCGCTCGCCACTGGGGGGTGACCGAGCATGCGGACCGCAAGACCGTCTGGGCGCTGCTCACCCATGAGAGGCCGCCGGCGACACGTTCCAGCTTCAAGCGCCGATCCACGGGGCCGGCGCGTGCGACCGGGCCTGGAAGGCGTGATGGTTCAGGGGGGAACTGCGCTACCGGCCTTTCAACCCTACTGAGCAGCAGCGGAGTGCCCTTGGCCGTTGCGGGCCAGGTTGCTTCGGCACGCATTCGGCATGGACACCGTCGCGGTAGGGGCAGGCGCGAGCGGCTCCCAGGGCGAACAGGTGACCGGAAAGCTATAGCGGTGCCGCAGTTGCTGCTCTATAGCGGGAGTCAGGTCGGACACACTGAGTCGCACGCCGTGATCGGGGCTCGCGTCGACCCGGAGAATCCGCACCTTCGAGGTGTGCCAGTACGTGAGGTCCCGGAGGATGGCGGTCATCGCGGGGGTGATCGCAATCTCGTCCAAGACCCCTCCCTCGCTCACTGTTGTCTCGCCGGACAGGCCGACTTCGTTACCCGGCGATGAGCCGGTGCTGCACGAACGTTTACGTCACGGTGGAGTGCTTGGATTACCCGCTGCATCGGGAAGGCTGACGCCAGGGGAGACCGGCATTCTTTCTCTCGTCACAGGGATTCGATGCGGTCGCCGAGGTCGAGTTCGAGCGGGCCACGGGTCTGCAGCCCCTGCGCGAACAGGGTTGCCGCGCGGGCGTCGACCGTGTCGGAGCCGGCGACGTGCTGGAAACGCCGGGCGTCGGCGCGGATCGCGTCCCCGCCGGGCAGGGGCAGTTCGTTGAGCACCTGCTCGGTGGATCGCACCGCATCAGCGGGGAACGACGCGATGCGTCGCGCGAGTCGGGCCACGAAGGCGTCCAGTCCGGCGTCGGGCAGCGCCCGGTTGACCCAGCCGTACCGTTCGGCCTCGTCGGCGTCGAAGTCGGCCGCACCGAGAATCGCCTCATGGCCCGGCCCCGCCCCAGCAGCCGCGCCAGGTGTTGCACACCTCCCGCACCCGGGACGCACCGATTCCGACCTCGATCTGCCCCCGGTACGGCGTCCTCCCGCGCGGCGAACCGCATGTCGCACGCGAGCGGCTTGTCTACTCGCGGGTATCTGCGACCGTGGGGCATGAGCAGATCGGCCTGACCGGCCGAGCCTGATGGGCGCCATCAGCTGCACCACCGTCCCGGAGAAGGCGCTTGCGATGCGCAGGATCGCTGACGGACGTGCTTGCACGCCGGAAACCTTGACGCTTCGGTCCGATCAGTTCGAGGCCGGCGTGCCGGTCATCCACGCCGCCGGATGTCTGGACCCCGTGGCGGCGCTGGAACTGCGCCGCCGGCTCGACGACCAGCTCGCCGCGAGACCGCGGGCGATCGTGCTCGATCTCAGCTTGATGTCCGTTCGCGAGCCGGACGCCGTCCAGGTCCTCGACCACGTCGCACGCCGGGCCGGCGAGGCGGACATCGGCATGGGTCTCGTCACCGTCGACAGCGCCGTGATCTGGGCCCTCGTCACCGCCGGGATAGACGAGCTGTTCGACAGCTACCCCACCATCGAGGCAGCAACGCGCAATCTGCGCTGAGCCCCTGCGCCGCGACGGATCGCGAGGGGCCGCAGACGAGGCGGAGGGGTTCGGTGAGCCATTGTCCGCCCTGCCCCCCGATGCAGGCCGAACCGAGATCCGACCCGGCGCTCGACGGGCCACGCCCATCGCGATGATCTGCCGTTCGGCCTGTCAGGAGCACTCCTGCCTCACGTCTTGCTCTCTCAGGGTGCAGCGGCCGCGCCGCTGGTGGCCGAGGCTGACGTCGACGATCTGCACACGCTGCGACCGCGCGGGCCGCGTCGTTCGGTGTCGTCGCGGGGTCCCGGCCGGATGGGGGTCGGCACATGGCGCGGGGGACGAAGGACCCGTGGGCCGTGCTGCTCGGGGTGGGCCAGATCGTAGCTGCACCGGCCGGTTCGGTGGCAGAGCGAGCGCAGGCGCTGCTGGAACCGCTGTACCAGCTGGTCCCCTTCGCCGCCCATTGGGTCGGGCTGCGGGATCCGGACACCCAGATGTTCGGCCCGTTGGCCACCGAGGGGTTGGACGAGCGGACCCTCCGACACCTGGAGGGGCCGGGGCTCGTCTGCGATGTGGAGCTGGTGGGACTGCGTCCGGTGCGGCCAGCGATCTGCAATCGGGATTTCCCGGTTCCTCCTCAGGAGGTGCCGACCTGGGCGGAGTACCTGGAGCCGGCGGGGTTCCACGATGTCCTGGTTGTCGGGTTGTTCACCGCAGATGGCCGCCTGGTGGGGGGAATCGGGCTGAACACCGACACCTCTCCGCATCCCACCGATGCGGCGCGCGATCTGATCGGCCTGCTGACGCCAGCGATCGCGGCAGGCCTGGATCCGACCCGCACGGTGGCGGCGGCGGCCCGCGCGGTGCGCGGTGCCCTCGGTGGTGGGGTGCTGAGCCGGGCCGGCGCGGTCGTGCCGTTGACCGGTCTGCCCGGCCATCGGCTGCTGGACCGGGGCTCGGCGTTGCTGGCGGTGGTCGCCCGGCTGGTCGAGGGCGGCGCCCAGTACGCGGCGTTCCTGTGCCCGGACCGCGACACCGGTGTCCCGGTCCTGCGGCGGATCACGGTGCTGAGCTGCGGGGACGCGCCGCCGCATTTCCTGCGTGCGGCGATCGTGGTCTCCGAGGACAGGGTCCTGCACGGTCTGACCGTCACCGAACTTCAGGTCCTCGGGATGCTGGTCGATGAATGGGCCGACGAGCGCATCGCCGCCGGCCTGGGCGCCTCGCGCTACCAACTCGCCGACCACATCGACCGCGCCTGCTGGGGCCTGGGTGCTCCCGACCGTGGCGTTGCGCTGGCCCGGGCGTTCAACCAGGGCCTCTACATCCCACCCGGCCTCGGCGACCTGCACAACGGGGAGCGCAGATGACAGGACGAGCCGAGTTCGCCTCGACGACCGCCGCCGGGATCGCCGCCGAAGCCGCGGGCATCGCCGCGACGGGGACGAGCATCGAGCAGCGAGCCGAGGCCCTGCTGACACCACTGCAACGGATCATGCCGTTTCAGGCCACCTACCTGGCGTTGCTCGACCCTGAACAACACGAACACCACCAGCTGGTGGTCGACGGCTACGACGAGGCGACTCAGCGGTACCTCCACGGCCCGGCGCTTCTCCAGGAGCTGGAGCTGGTCGGCCTCACCCGGCCGGGCCCGCCCATGCGAGTACGGGACCTACCGATCCCGCCCGGCGAGATCCCGATCTGGGCCCAGCACCTGTGGCCCGCCGGGTTGCGCGAAGCCCTGGGCATCCGCCTCTACACGCCGAGCGGCACCTGTCAGGGGCTGCTGGTTCTGCACACCGACACCCCGGCCTACGCCACCGACGCGGCGCGGGATCTCGCCGGACGACTGGCCCCGCTGATCGCCCACGCGGTCGACCCGATGCGCCAGGTCAGCACCCTCGCCGGCATCGTCCGCAAGGCCGTGGCCGGGGTGGTACTCACCCGCTTCGGACACGTACTGCCCCTCGGGCGCCTGCCCGGTCACCGGCTGCTGCGCACCCGCTCAGCCGTCGCCCTCACCGCCGCCCGGCACCTCGACGACGGCGCCGACCGCGCCCGGTTCCTCTGCCCGGACACCGGCCACCACCTGCTGCGGGTCACCGCGCTGCGCTGCCCACCCCAGCCGCCACACCACCTGTGGGCCATCGTCCTGCTCTCCCCACCCGAGGACCTGCACGGGCTGACCCCGTTCGACCTCACCATCCTCGGGCTGCTCCTCGACGGCTGGCCCGACTGGCGCATCGCCGCCTGGCTGCACCTGGCCGAAGGCACCATCACCGGACGGATCCCCCACATCACCGCCATGCTCGGCGCCACCGACCGGGCGCCGGCCATCAGCCGGGCCGCCCGGCTCGGCCTCTACATACCCCGGATGCTGATCAAGCACGGGCACGAGCCTGTGCCCGGGTGCTGACCCGATCGCCACTGCGACCCTGACCAGATACAGCAGTGACAGCCGGTGGCACGGCAGCCGGTGACGGCGTCGTTCCCGGGCACCCAGCCGCGCCAGCTGCCAGTGGTGCTGGAGCCCGGTTCGCCGGCGATCTGTCAGCCTCCAGGTTCGGGCGGAGGCCCCACATCGCACGAACACCAGCCCGAACCACGGCCATCCGGTCTCGGAGAGTGATTGGTTTCTCACCCACCGGACATGCTGGTTCCGGATCGGTAACGTTTTGGTTTCCAACCAGTGCGGAGGTGACAACCGTGGTCGGGAACTCCACCCGGACCGGGTTCGTAGCTGGGATGTCACGCGACGACGTCGCACGCCTCGACCGAGCCCTTGCCGGGGTGCGCTACCCAGCAGACAAGTGGCAGCTGATCGCCCACGCCACTGAGCGGGATCGCATCAAGCGAGGCCTGGTGGACGAGCGAATGATCCGCCAGCTCTGGGCGCTGCCCGCCGGCCGCTACCCTGGCCTCGCCGACGTCCTCACCGCGGCCGCGCGGACGGCCCGCGGACATCCGCGCCGCGACAGCCCCCATCAGATCACCGGCTGAGCAACGCCGTCGCTCCCCACCTCGGGCGTCGGGGGTCGGTCGGCGTGCACGGGCATTCACACCTGCCCTGCTGTTCCAGCACTGGAGCCGATCCACGGGGCCGGCGCGCGCGACCAGGTCCCCGAAGGCATGATCCTCTCAGCGGAACCGCGGTGCCGCTTCAGCACCACTGCTGACCAAGAGACGGGCGCCGTGGCTTTTAGCATCCCGAACGTTCCGGGTATGCGGGGACATGATGCGAAACGGTGTCGGCCGGGCCCGCTGCGGCCACAGCGGTGTCAACGCCGACGCGCCGCTGTGGGCCCGGATCCGCCTCGACGCGACGTCGCTCGAGACCCTCGATCGACTCACCTACACGATCGCCCGCACGTTCGCACCGGAGTCCGCGGCACGCGAGTTCAGCCGCGTCACCAGCGAGGTCGCCGCGGACGCGATCGGCCGCGGCGGTGGGACCTGGGACCTGTGGCAGGACCCCGACTCGCTCATCTGCCAGGTCGTCCTCGGCGACCCGGACCCGGCCGACGGCCCTCGCCATCGGCCGGGCGCGGACGGCCGATCGACAGCCGGGCCGGGACCCTGGTGGCGGTACGACGCCACTCACCGGATCGACGTGTGCCCCTCTCCGACCAAGCGAGCGGTCCGGTTGTCCATCGACGGTCCCGTTGTCCATCGACGGTGACGGGGGCGGAACGCGTCGAGCGTCTCCGGGCGTGCGGGTCGGAGCCTTTCGAGTCAGCCGTGCCGGTGCGGTCGTTCCCCTCCTACCGAGGGCAGCGGAACCGGCCCGGCCTGTGGTGGTCCACGACGGTGGGCCGGCATGCCGGGTACGAGTCCTGGCTGGAGCGTGATCACGCGATGCTGCTGGCCTTCGACCCGCAGGTGCTCGGGTACTCGTCGCAACCGCGTGACGGGCTGCGGGCGAGGCGCCATGCGCCGGACTTCTCCACCCGCCTCGCGGACGGCAGCGCAGTGGTGATCGGCTGCAGACCACCGGGCCGGATCCGAGCGGCTGATGCGGTGGCGTTCGAGGCGACCACGCAGGGGTCCGAGCTGGTCGGGTGGGAGTACCGACTGGTCGGCGAGTCGCTGGCCGGCACGGTGCGCCGGCTCACCGGATACCGCCATCCCCGGCCCGGCCCCGTGGCCCGGCTGGTCACGCGCGTCGGGTGATGCGACCACGCCATCCGCGCGGGAACCGTGGACGGCAGGGAGGTCGTGTCATGACTCAGCCGTTTCATGGTGTGGTGGACCTGGACATCCGCAACTCGGTGCCGGACTGGGCGCCGTACGAGCAGCCCAAGGCCCCGCCGGGCACCCCGAACGTGGTCTACATCGTGCTCGATGATGTCGGGTTCGGCGCGTTGAGCTGCTACGGCGGGGTGATCGACACCCCGAACATCGACCGGATCGCGGCGGGCGGGCTGCGCTACACCCAGTGGCACACCACGGCGCTGTGCTCACCGACCCGCTCGTGCCTGTTGACCGGGCGCAACCACACGACCAACGGAATGGCCTGTATCACCGAGGCAGCGGTCGGGTTCCCCAACGGCAACGGCCACATCCCGGCGCAGTGCGCAACCCTCGCCGAGATGCTGGTCGAACGCGGGTTCAGCACGGCGGCGGTCGGGAAGTGGCACCTCACCGCCGAGGATGAGATGAACATGGCCTCGACCAAACGGAACTGGCCGCTCGGGCGGGGCTTCGACCGGTTCTACGGATTCCTCGGCGCCGAGACCAACCAGTGGTATCCCGACCTGACCCACGACAATCACCCGACGGATCCACCCGGTACACCGGAGCAGGGCTACCACCTCAGCGTCGATCTCACCGACAAGGCGATCGAGTTCATCGACGATGTGAAGGCGATCGCCCCGGACCGTCCGATGTTCCTGTACTACGCGCTTGGTTGCGCGCACGCTCCGCACCACGTTCCCCGGGACTGGGCCGAGCGCTACCGCGGCCGATTCGACGCCGGCTACGAACGGATCCGGGAGACCATCCTGACGCGCCAGAGGGAGCTGGGCATCGTCCCGGCAGGCACCGGCCTGCCCCCGATCAATCCGATCGGGACGGCGGCGGACCGCAGCGGCCCGGAGGGCGCGCCGTTTCCGGAGCTGGACTACACCAAGCCCTGGGACGGCCTTTCCGATGACGAACGGCGGCTGTTCGCCCGGATGGCCGAGGTGTACGCGGGGTTCCTGTCCCACGCCGACGCTCAGATCGGGCGCCTGCTGGACTTCCTGGCCGAGATCGGCCAGCTCGACAACACGGTCCTCCTGCTGGTCTCGGACAACGGGGCCAGCGGGGAGGGCGGCCCGAACGGGTCGGTCAACGAGATGAAGTTCGCCAACGGCATCCCCGACGACCTGGCCGCCAACCTGGCCCTGCTCGACGAGCTGGGCGGTCCCAAGACCTACAACCACTACCCGACCGGCTGGGCGATGGCGTTCAACACGCCGTTCAAGATGTGGAAGCGGTACTCCTTCAACGGAGGCACCTGCGACCCGTGCATCATCTCCTGGCCCGCCGGCACGAGCGCCCGTGGCGAGATCCGCGACCAGTACCACCACGCCATCGACCTCGTACCCACCGTGCTGGACTGCCTCGGGCTCACCCAGCCCGACTCCGTCAAGGGCGTCACCCAGGTGCCGATCCAGGGCGTGAGCATGCGCTACAGCTTCGACACCCCCAGCGTCCCCACCGCCAGGAAGGCGCAGTTCTACTCGATGCTGGGCACCCGGGCGCTGTGGCACGACGGGTGGAAGGCCGTCACGACCCACCCAGCGATCAGCGGCTGGACCCACTACGAGCAGGACACCTGGGAGCTCTACAACACCCAGACCGACCGCGCCGAGCTGCACGACCTCGCCGCCGAGCACCCGGACAAGCTCAGAGAACTGATCGGGCTGTGGTTCTACGAGGCCGGGGTCAACCACGCCTTCCCACTCGACGACCGGTCCGCGCTGGAAATCCTCCTCACCCCGCGCCCGCAGCTGGTGGCCCCCCGCGACCGGTACATCTATCGACCCGGCGGCGCCGAGATCCCCGAAACGGTCGCGGTCAACGTGCGCAACCGGTCCTACATCATCGCCGCACAGGTTGACATCCCGCAGGCCGGCGCGCGGGGCGTGCTGTTCTCCCACGGCAGCCGGTTCGGCGGCCATGCCCTCTACGTCAAGGACGACCGGCTCTGCTATGTCTACAACTTCGTCGGGTTGACCGAGCAGAAGATCGTCGCGACCGAGGACGTACCCGTCGGCGAGAACCTGCTGTTGTCCGCCGGCTTCGACAAGACCGGCGAACAGCCCAGAGGCGTCGCCCAGGGAACCCTGTCCCTGTACTACGGCGACCGCCTCGTCGGCGAAGGGAAGATCCAGACCCAACCCGGACGGTTCGCCCTCGCCGGCGAGGGCCTCAACACCGGCCGCGACGCCGGCGAGCCCGTCACCGACGACTACCCCGGCACCGCCCCATGGGCATTCACCGGCACCCTGCACCGCCTCGCCATCGACGTCAGCGGAGCGCCCTACCTCGACCTGGAACGCGAAGCCGCCGCCATGCTCGCCCGCGAGTAGAACCTGGAGCACCGGCTGGACCCCGAGCCACCGCTACGGCGGCCGACCTCGCTGCGAGTCGCCGTTGGCAGATCGGGACGCAGGCGAGCCGCAGGCCCGGCGAAAGCCTGTCTGCCGCCGGAGGGAGATGCTTCGTGAGCGAGGGAAGCCGGTCCGGCGATGCGATGTTGCGGCTCACCCACTGCCGGACATCCGCCCCTCACCGGGAGGCTTTCCGCAGGGGCGCTCCCTTCTCCCGGCGCGGGCCACGGGCCGGCCTGTTCGACGAGGCTCCGGGTGGACCAGGCGTCCAGCGGGCCGGGGTCGAGACCGCCTCGGGCGACCTGCACCTTGAGGTCCGCACTCCCGCGTCCGTGGTCACGCGCAGGCATGCGTGGCCGGCGTGCAGCCCCTCACGCAGATAGGGCAACAGTCGACACGGTCCTCACCGCCACCGCAACGATGCTCGCCGCGCCGACTACACCCGTCCCGTCAGCGGGGCACGAGCGGGCCTCGCAAGGCGCTCGAGATCTTCTTCTACACTCATGTAGAAGAAGATCTCGAGCGGGAGGCATGTGCGTGGACGACCACCGGGAAGATCCGCGTCGCTCCGGCCGCCCGCCATGGCCGGGCGGTGGCCGGCCGTCCTGGGCGCCGCGACGCCCCGGACAGGGGCCGGCTCGCGGCGCCGGTCCACACCCCGGATCGCCGGATGATCGTCGCCAGCCGCCGGGTGGCCCACGGCCGCCACACCAGCCCCCGCCACCGCCTCCGCCGGCCGGGCAGCCACCGTACGGCACTCGCCGACCCGTGGGCCCGCCTCCTGCGGCCGGCGGGGCAGGCCGATCGGGACCGTATCGGCCCGCGGGCGCGCCGGGGAACGGGCCGGCGGGACCCGCCCGCGGTGGCCCCGCGCGTTCGGCGTCGAGCGGCGCACCGCGCCCGCCGAGGGAAGCGGATCTGCTCACCTCTCGGGACGGCCGGCCGAGCCGGGCGGCGTTGTGGCGTCGAGTCCGCCGCGTTGCGTACGTCCTGATCCCCGTGGCGATCCTCGGGCCGATCGCGGCCTTTTTCATCGCCTACCAGTTCGTCTCGGTGCCGGACCCCAACGCCCTGGTCGCCAAGCTCAATCAACCCGTCGACCTGTACTACTCGGACGGCTCGACGATGTACACCAAGGCCGGCGCGGGCGGCAGCCACCAACTGGTGACGTGGGCACAGATTCCGCAATCCATGAAGAACGCGCAGATGGCCGCCGAGGACGAGACCTTCATGACGAACTCCGGGTTCGACCTGAAGGCCATCGTGCGCACGTTGTGGAACCAACTGAGCGGTGGCACCGGCGGCGGCTCGACGATCGGCCAGGAATACGTCAAGAAGGCGACCGGCAACGACCAGCACACCTTCACCCGCAAGTTCCTGGAGTTGGTCGAATCGTACAAGATGACCAACACCTACTCCAAGCAGGACATTCTCACCGCCTACCTGAACACCGTCTATTTCGGACGCGGCGCCTACGGGGTCCAGGCCGCGGCCAAGGCGTTCTTCGGTGAGGACGTCGGCCAGCTCACCAACGAACAGGCTGCATTGCTGGCCGGCATGGTCCAGTTGCCCTCCTACGCCAACAGTGCCCCGTACGAACAGCAGCGCTACAGCTACGTGATGGGCCGGCTCCTGGCCAACCGCTGGATCAGTCAGGCCGAGTTCAACGCGGCCCAGTTCCCCACCCCGGTCCCCGAGTCCACCGGCACGACGTCGCTGTCGCCCACCCGCCAGTACATCGTGACCGAGATCTTCAACGAACTGGCCCAGAAGGGTCTGTCGGAGCAGGCCCTGTCCCGCAACGGCGCCAAGATCTACACCACGATCAGCCCGGCCGCGCAGGCCGACGCGGAACGAACCGTCCCCAAGATCATGTCAGCGGACAAGTCGTATCCCGACGAGGCGGCCGCCCTGGTCTCGATCGATCCCCGCACCGGCGGCATCATCGCCTACTACGGCGGGGACGGCTCGACCTCCTACGACCTGGCGATGACGCCGCAACAACCGGGGTCCTCGTTCAAGCCCTACGTGTTCGCGGCCGCCCTGCAGAACGACCCGCAGGACATCGGCCTGAACACGCTCTACGACGGCAGCGACAACCAGACCATCGACGGCCAGGTGGTGCACAACGCGGATGGCGAGAGCACCCAACAGACGACCGTGAAGGAGGCGATGACCAAGTCGATCAACACCGTCTTCTATCGCATGGGGGCGCAGGTCGGGGTGGACAACGTCCGTACCGCCGCCTGGGAGGCCGGGATTCCGAAGCGGATCACCTCGTCGCTGGGCTCCAGCTACGACTCGTTGCAGCAGGACGACCAGACCGGCAAGGGCACCGGCCAGACCCAGCTGGGCATCTCGATCGGCCAGTACCCGGTCCGTCCGATCGACCAGGCCCAGGGCTACGCGACCTTCGCCGACAACGGCATGTACATCCCGGCCCACTTCGTTGCCAAGGTCAGCGACTACCAGGGCGGCGAGCTGTACCGGTTCGACACCCCGGCAACCCAGGCATTCAGCTCCGACCCGACGACGAACGCGGAGATCGCGCACACGGTCACCGAGTCGATGACCGACGTGGCCGGCTCCTCCGGGGACGGGCTGGACAACAACCGGCCCGACGCCGCCAAGACCGGCACCGCCCAGTACCAGAACAGCGGGCACAACTCGGAGGCGTGGATGGTCGGCTACACCCCGCAGGTGGCCACGGCGGTGTGGTTCGGCAACAAGAAGCAGCCCGCGCCGATCTACGGCAATTACCACAACGGCTTCGGCCCCGAGTCCGGCTACAACGTCTACGGCCGGGAAGAACCGGGCTACATCTGGCAGGCGTTCATGAACACCTATCTCGCCGACCAGCCGATGACGCCGTTCCCCGACGCCCAGACGATCGAGGGCGGCACCAACTACAGCGGCATGCCCACCACCACCGTCAGCGCGCCGCCATCAGCCACTGACTCCCCCACGACGGCACCGGCCACCGACACACCGACCCCCACGACGACCGACGGCCAGCCGACCACGACCAGCCCGGCAAAGCCGTGTCTGTTCGGCTGCAGGAGGACGAACTCGGGCAACGCCGGAACGAGCAGCGCGGGCGGCGGCGGGACGGACGGCGCGGGCAGCGGCGGGACGGGCAGCGGGCAACCGAACGGCGGCGGGGGCAACGTGCAGCCCGACAGCGGGCAGTTCGGCAGCGGGCAGCCCGGTAGCGATCAGCCCGGTAGCGATCAGCCCAGCGGCGGCTAGCGGAGGTCCGCCGCGGCGCCGCGGCCCCGGTTCCGGACGGCGGCCGCGCGATCCACGACGCGGCCCGGGAACGCGGGATCAGCCCGTGCAATCACGGCGTTGCCCGGGCAATCACGTTCACCCCATTGAACAGTCGGTCGTCCGGGACCATCGCGGGATTCGTGCGATCCTTCACCAGCGTGTTCTTTCTACAGCCATGTAGAAGTCATACTCTGATGTTCGGGAGCGGGCACGCGGTGGAAGGGGACCTCGATGGCACCGGACGACCCGGACGAGGCGGGGCGCGACCACATCGGGGCGGCCGCACCCCGGCGAACCTCGGGCGCGCTGGCCGGCGAGATCATGAACGTCCTGCTCGCCGCGGACACCTCGTTGACCGGCACCGAGGTGCTGCGCCGGCTGGCCGAGCGTGACCCTGCGGCGGCCGCACTGCGCCAGACGACGATCCTGACCATCCTGTCCCGCCTGCAGGCCCATGGCCTGCTCACTCGGACGCGGTTGGGCCGGGCCTACTCCTACCGCCCGGTCGCCGACAAGCCGGGCCTGGCCGCACGGCGGATGCGCCGGGTACTCGACGACGAAGCCGACCGGAACGCAGTACTCGCGCGCTTCGTGAACGACCTGTCCCCCCACGACGAACAGGTCCTGCGACGGCTTCTCACCGGCGAGCTGGACAGCTGACGAGGTTGCAGCCCGGATCAACCGTGGCTCACGAGCTGCTGGACGATGTACGCCAGGCCGAGCGTCGTGATCAGCGTGGTGACGACCCAGCCCGCGACCAGCAAGGGACGCGCCGCCGGACGGTCGTTCATCAGCTTCCGGTCGCCCGCGACCCGGAGCAGCATGATCAACCCGATGGGCGTCGCGACACCTCCGACGATGCCGGCGACGAACAGGAGCCGGATGGGGGCGACTCCGCTGAAGGTGACCACCGTGCCGAGCACGGTGGCTGCGATGAGCGCCCCGTAGAACAGCGGGGCCTCGCTGATCCGCAGGGACAGGCCCCGCCGCCATTTCAGCTGGGCACCGGTGACATAGGCGGTGGTGGCCATGATGACCGGCAGCGCCACGACGGCCGATGCGAGCAGCCCCAGGGCGAACAGCGCGCCGGCGAGGTCTCCGGCCACGGGACGCAGCGCCTGCGCGGCCTGCGCGGCGGTGTCGACCCGAAGGTGGTCCACACCGAGGGTGGAGCCGGTGGCGACGAGGATGAACCACATGATCGCCACCGCGAAGAAACTTCCGACGGCCGAGTCGATCTGCCGGGTCCGGTACAGCCGCCACGGCTGCTGCTCCTCGGCCTGCCCGATGGTCTGCCAGATGTAGACATAGCTGGTCAGCGTGGTGCCGAGCAGCGACAACGCGTCGGCGATGTACTCGCCGTTCAACGGGAAGTGGGGCACGAGACTGCCCCGCACCACCTCTCCCCAGTCCGGCTGCGCCCGGACCGTCGCGACGACGTAGGCGAGCAGGCACAACAACAGGTACTTCAACGCTCGCTGCACCTGGTGGTAACCGGCAGCCAGCAGCAGTGTCAGCAGGACGACCGACAGCGGCAGTACGAACCACCGCCAGTCGGCGTCCACGAGCAGCCCGAGCGCGGCGGCCCCGGCCTCCAGATCCGCCGCGATCGTCACGACGTTGACCACCAGGATCGAGAGCACGAACGGCCACCGCATCAACTGGCTCTGGCTGTCGGCGACGATGGTCGGGAGATCCCGGCCGCCGGCCAAGCCGACCTGCGTGCTCAGCGCCTGGATCACGGCGATGATCGGGAACAGCGACAGGGTGAGCCAACCGAGCCCGAACACCGTGCCGGCCCCGATGACCGCCATGGTCGCCACCGTGGTCGGATCCACGTCCGACGCACCCGCCACCACACCGGGCCCGACCCACTGAAGGCACCGCCGCCACCCCATCGAGCCGCTCCCTCTGCCGATTGCCGCATCCACTCCCGAGCAGGACCGGGCGAGCGCTCGGCGTCCCTCTTCGATGTTGTGCAGGTACCGCGCCGACGCGATCGCGGCAGCGGCGCCCCGGGCCCCGCGCGGTCACGCCACGGCGGCGACGCGCATCGTCGGCACCGCGACCACACCGGGGCGCACGGCGAACAACCCCGCCGTGATCCGGGCGCGGGTGGGACCGGCCGCTCGCCGGATCAACTGCTGGCGTTCGTGGTGCTGCGGGACTCCTCCGCCCCCTCGTCCGACCCGGCCCGGTCCGACGGGGCCTCCTCCGGCCCGCGACCTCTGGCGCGAGCCAGCGCGGTGCCGGCACCCACGGCGATCGCCACCGGCCATTCGATCAGGTCGACCACGGCGAGCAGCCCCAGTCCCGCGTAGTAGGCGAGTTCTGCCGGCGAGAGCGACCGCGCCCTGTCGGCGACCGCGCTCACGGCCTCACTCGCCTCCCGCCGGCCCAGCCGCGGCAGGTGCAGGTCAGGTCTGCGGAACTGGGCCGTGACGAACGGCAGGTGCACCGTGGCCGTCCGGTCGCCGTCCTCTCGCCGGCCGCTCTCCTCGGCCGCGGCGCCCGCGGCCGGTTCCGCGAGCTGCTGCGGCTCGCCCTGGGACTCCTCGACCTGCGGTGTCCTCGCCCTCGCAGGGGCCATGGGGTTCCTCCCAAGGAATCGGCGGTGATGGCACCCCGGTGTCCCGGACGCGGTAGCGGCCCGACTGGAGTTCACCACGACACCCGATGGCGTTCACCTTCTGTTCTAGCATTGTTCATTCGCTGGTGGGATCGACCTGCGCGGTCCGCGGCCAATGGCCGTTTCACGTGGTCGGTCCCCGATGAACTCGAAGTCGACGCGGAATGTAGGTGCCTGCGCGTTGGGCGCGCACCGCGGCACGAACCCGCGTCGGGACGCCCAGCTTGGTGCGGATGTGCTCGAGGTGGGCGGCAACGGTGCGGGGAGTCACGACGAGCTCGGCGGCGATGCGGGCGTTGGACCAGCCTTCGATGAGCAACCCGAGGATCTCCAGCTCACGGCAGGTGAGGCCGTGGAGCTCACCCACCGGCGAGGCGACCACGATCCCGGCGAGATGCGTCGGTATGTCGGACGGAGCGGCCAGCACGGTGATCCGCACATACCGGCCCGCCGGTCCCGGCACCGGTCGTGGGACCAGGAAGGTGACGTATTCGGCGCCCTCGGCCAGATGCTGGGCGGCTACGCCGAGCACCGGTGAGCCCGGTGCGAACAGGTTCGACGGGGCCAGGCCCGGAAGCGGAAGGGCGTTCCCGGCCCGGGTGAGCACGGTGCCGGCGGCGGCGCCGTGGACGATCCGCGCGGCGGCGCTGAGGACCCGGACCGGGTCAACGGCATGGGCGATGCTGCGGGCGAGCGCGCCCAGCAACGCGAGAGAGGTGCCGGGCGCCGGTACCGGCGACTCGGTGAACATGCTCAGGAAGCCGACGTGCCGGCCGTCGTCGGTGAACAGGCCCACGGCCAGGCCTTCCCGGAAGCCCGCCGGGATCAGGCATTCGGCCCAGGACTGAAGCTCGCCGACGGGGAAGGACAGGTCGGCAGCCCGCATCGGTGGCCGGTCGCGGGTGAGCCCGGCGATCTCGATGTCCTCCGCCACGACCGGCCCGACGAGGTAGTCGTGGACCGGGTCGTCACAGCCGTGGCTGCCCAGAGTGACGTGTCCGGGGCGGTCCGGGTTGACCAGGGCGAGCCAGGCCGCGTCGAACCCGAAGAACCGCTGCAGCGGCACCAGCAGGGCTTCCGCGCGCTGGGCTGGTGGGATCGAGGCGGCTGCGAGCTCCGCTACCGCCACCACCAGTTCCTGCTCGATCGGGACCCGCCCCGTCACCGGCCGGCACCTCCCACACCTCCGCCCGCCGGCCACCGCGGCGACGCCCCTCGCGCACGACGGATCCGACAGGCCGGGGTAGGAGGAGACATGCGGTCCGCGAACCCCCGACGTCACCCGCGTGTCGAGCTCAGCGGGCACACCCCAGCCATCAGCGTTGTGACCAGCGGGAGGTGCGTCAAGGGCTGAGGCGGCGAGGGAAGACGCGTGCCGGTGACGAAACGGCCCTGACATCGGCAGATCTGCCGATGGACGCCGTCCGCGGCCGGCGGGACATTCGAAGGTTCCGGGATGCACACCCCCCCCGGGACCGCGCCCGCGGCGATGTCCCACGAGCGACTCCCGCCGTCGCTTCAGCTCACCCAACCTTGCGAGGTGCCGGTCGTGCCGTCACACGACATGCCCACCCAGGGGGGCTCCACCGCGATCCTGCTGCGCACCCTGCAGACACACCACCGGGTCGGATGCGACATCGCCAGGACCGCGGCGGCCCTCGGTGTCCACCCCAGCACCGTCCGATACCGCCTCCACCGGATCCGTGAACTCACCGGGCTCGACGCCGCAGATCCCCGAGCCCTGCACGCCCTCCGCTTCATCACCGGCACCCAGGTGCAGACCGTCCAGTCGCCGGCGTCGCCTCGGTTACCGGTGTTCGACGATCCTGCCTCTTCCTGCGCGGGCACGCTCGCCACCGATCAGCACATCCCGCTGACCGGCCTGTCGGCCCGCACACCCGCAGTCGACGTTCGGGTCGGAGACCACATCTGCGCACTCCACACCAGCATCCGCGAGCGCGATGAGGTGCTCGTGCCCTTCCTGCGCGAAGGCCTGCGCGGCGGGCAGAAGTGTCTCGCCGGACTGACCGACCCCGACCCCACCGCCGTACTGGCTCGGCTCGGCAGCCCGGACAGGGTCGACGACTGGCTCGCCTCGGGGCAGCTGGAGGTGCAGGGCCCGATCGACACGATCTCCTCCCCGGACGCGGTCTCGATCGAAGACATGATCGCGTTCTGGACAAGCCTGACCTCCACCGCCGTCACTGATGGAGGGTTCGAGTCCACGCGGCTGGCCGCCGAGGCCGACTGGTGGCAACCGCAGCTCCCCGGACCCGGCGAACTGATCCGCTACGAGTCCGCCCTGAACAGCTTCGCCGGCCGATGTCCCACCGCGATCCTGTGCCTCTACGACATCAGCACCCACGACGGCGGGCTGATCATCGACTTGGTGCGGACCCACCCGCGGCTGCTGCTCTGCGGCGTTCCTCTCCACAACCCCTACTACCTGCTGCGTCCCCGAGGGGTTCCCGGCCTCGATGGCGGAGTGAAGCAGCCACGGATGGGTCCGCGCCGGGTCTGACTCGGGCAGGCCCCGACGCGATCCATTCCCGAGCAAGCACGGCGGCGGCTTCGCGTTGCGAGCCGACGGAGGGCGAGGGCCGCCGGCGCGGCGGCGGCGCAGCTCGCTGGTCCGGGTGTTCCGGCGGCTGTCACCCGTCGTGGGTGAGGCGTCCCGCATGGGGCGCGGTGAGGCTGAGGCTCCGGTCGCTACCGAGTGGCGTCACCGGACGGCATACGAGGATCGCGGGCCGACGGAGAGGGAACAGACATGGCAATCGGACCTGTCCAGCTGATAGTGCTCGGATTCCGGCATCCGGACTTTCACGGCAGGATCATCGAAGAGTTGGAGCGGTTGCGGGAGAGCGACACCGTGCGGGTGATCGACTCGCTGGCGGTCTACAAGGACGCGGCCGGAAACCTCGAGGCGATGCACCTGAGCAACCTGTCCCAGGACGAGGCGATCGAGCTCGGCAGCAAGATCGGCGCCCTGATCGGTCTCGGCTTCGAAGGCGAGGAGGGAGTCGAGGCCGGCGCGCGGGCCGGCGCCGAGGCGGCGGCCGAAGGGGCCGCCGTCTTCACCGACGAGGATGCATGGGAGGTCCTGGAGGACATCCCGAACGACTCGGCCGCCGCGCTGCTGCTGCTCGAACACCACTGGGCCGTCCCGTTGCGCGACGCGATCGCCGAGGCCGGTGGCTACCGCCTCAGCGACGGCTTCATCAGCCCGCTGGACCTCGTCGAGATCGGCCTGCTCTCCGACACGGAGGCGAAGGACCAGCACGCCCTCGAAACGGCGTCCGCCAGCAAGAAGTGACGCGCGACTCGGAGGACCACGACAACCACCACGACGGCACGGAGGTAGAGATGTTCGGATCACGCAGGGTCGCGCGGCGCACCGCTCGACGCACCGCTCGCCGGGTCGACCGGCGCCGGGGCTGAGCAACTGACGCACCGGGCGGCGGTCCGTCCATCGGCCGGACCGCCGCCCCACAGTGTCAGCCGCTCCGGCGACCCTCCGGAGGGCGTTCGAGACACGTCCCGCTGCGGCCGTGGCCGTGGCCGGTGTGACGTGGCCGACCCATGACGTCGTCGGCGCGATGTACGGGTCGGCCGTCTGCGGCGTCACCGGATCACGCCCGCCGGACGGCCGGCCCGACGATGCGACCGCGTCCGCTCTCCCGGCTGTGCCGGCGCAGGCTGCAACGCCGGATCCCACTCCCCGAAACCGCCGGCTCCGCTCCGCAGGATTGACCGCCGAACTCCCGACCGTCCGACCTGCTACGGACGCTTTCCGCAGAAATCGATTGTGGGGCCGTATTGTGACGACGCCATAATCAGCAGCAGGCACCGATGTGATGGGACCACAAATCACCCACCGCACTCCGCCGTCGAAGATCGACGATCTCCGAATGAACCGCGCCGGCTCGCGCGCTTGCCCCGCCCGTGCACAGCGACGTACGCTGACTTCACTGCTGGTCAGCGAACCTTCCGCCCCGCTGCCCCGACGCGGCGAGGAGCGCCCGAAAATCCGGAGGCTGCATTGCAGAATCCTGCGAACATTCCAGAATCCGACGCGGCAGCTCGGAATATGAGAAAGCTCGCCGATGCGCAGGACGACACCGGGAACGACCTGATCCGAACGCTGTGGATCTACGACCTGTGCGACGGCGATCCAGGACGAACCGCATCCATGCTCAGGATCCACGTCAGCACGGTACGATTTCGCATCTGGCACATCCGGGAGATCACCGGCCTGGAGATCGGCCAGGCCGCGGTGCGGCAGCGATTCCTCCGGTCGA
This sequence comes from Pseudonocardia acidicola, assembly GCF_012911935.1. Taxonomy (GTDB): domain Bacteria; phylum Actinomycetota; class Actinomycetes; order Mycobacteriales; family Pseudonocardiaceae; genus Pseudonocardia; species Pseudonocardia acidicola. The sequence continues at coordinate 50,353 of NZ_JAAXLA010000003.1, forward strand.
CCCGCGCCGGGTTCCGGCCCGACTGCCCACCGGGTGCAGCAGCAGTCGGCTGACCACACGGCCATGCCTCCCGCCACTCGCAGCAGCCTCATGACGCAGCGGGGCCGGCCGACGGATCGACGTGGTAGGGGTGGTCCAGCACCACGCCGGTGACCCAGACCTCGGGAGTTGCAGGGTCCGCAACTCGAGACCGTCCTCGCAGTGGTCGCACCTCCCGCGCCGGTCTGCAGGCTTCTCGCCGAGCGGGTGCCGCAGCGCCGCGTCGGCGCGGCGCCGGTTCCCGATCGCACGGCGCGCCGACCGCTCGGGTTGCTCAGCGCAGCGATGGGCGACCTGGGGTTCGTCATGCCGGCGGCGTAAGGACCATCTAACGCAAAAGTTGCGTCCACACACTCATTGCGGTCAGGATGTCCGCCGTGCACGTGCCGCGCCACCTGGGCGACTTCACCCTGACCCCGCGGGTCCTCGTGACCATCGCGTGGGCCCTTCCGATCGGAGCAGTCGGGGCCATCGCGGCCTGGGCCCTGCTGCGGCTCATCGGTGCGATCACCAACCTGGTCTTCTACCAGCGGTTATCGGTCGAGATGGTGGCTCCCGGCGCAGCGCCGCACCCGGCCTGGCTGATCCTGCTCGCGCCGGTGGCCGGCGGGCTCCTGGTCGGCCTGATGGCCCGCTACGGGTCGGAGAAGATCCGCGGGCACGGCATGCCGGAGGCCATCGAGGCGATCCTCATGCGCCGCAGTCGCGTCGAGCCCCGGGTCGCGGTGCTCAAGCCGCTGTCCGCGGCGGTCAGCATCGGCAGCGGCGGGCCCTTCGGCGCCGAGGGGCCGATCATCATGACCGGCGGCGCGCTCGGCTCCATCCTCGCCCAGCACCTGCACCTCACCGCCGACGAGCGCAAGGCCCTGATGGTCTCCGGCGCCGCGGCGGGCATGGCGGCGACGTTCAACGCGCCGCTGGCGTCGGTGCTGCTCGCCGTCGAACTGCTCCTGTTCGAGTGGCGCCCCCGCAGCTTTCTGCCGGTCACCGCCGCCGTCGCCGTCGCCGTCGCCGTGCGGAGCCCCCTGCTGGGCAGCGCCCCGATCTTCCCGGTCGGCATGCCCGGGATCGCGCTGACGCCGGCCGTCGACCTGCTGTGCGTGGTCGCCGGAATCGCCGGCGGCATGCTCGCCGTCGCGGTGACCGCACTCGTCTACTTCTCCGAGGACTGCTTCGCGCGACTGCCGCTGCACTGGATGTGGTGGCCGGCCATCGGCGGAGCGATCATCGGGGTCGGGGGGGCTGATCGAGCCCCGCGCTCTCGGCGTCGGCTATGACGTCATCGGCGAACTCCTCGACGGCCGCGCCACGATCTCCCTCATCGTCGGCATCCTGACCGTGAAGAGCCTCATCTGGGGCCTCTCCCTGGGGTCCGGCACATCGGGCGGCGTGCTCGCCCCGGTGTTCATGATCGGCGCCGCGCTCGGCGCCCTCGAGGGGCAACTCTTCCCCACCCCCGCGCCCGGGTTCTGGGCGATCATCGGCCTCGCCGCCGTCGTCGGCGGCGTCATGCGCTCCCCGCTGACCGGCGTCGTGTTCTCTCTCGAACTGACCCACGCCTGGCCCGCGCTGCTTCCCCTGCTCATCGCCTCGGCCGCGGCCTACGGGGTCTCGGCGCTGCTGCTGCGCCGCTCGGTGCTCACCGAGAAGATCGCCCGGCGCGGCTACCACCTGTCCCGGGAGTACGACGTCGACCCCCTCGAGGTGCTGCTGGCCGACGAGGTCATGCACCCCGGTCCGGCCGTCCTGAGCTCGTCCGATCCCGTTCCCGTGCCGCCTGACCTGCTCACGGCGACCGTGCCCCGCCGCGGCGAACCGGCCACCGGGACGGCGGGCGTCGGTGACCCGCTGCAGCGCCTGTTCCCCGTGCTCGACGGCGGCACGCTCGTGGGCGCCGCCCCCCGCCGGGCCCTCGAGGCCCCCGGCAGCGCCACCACCGTGGCCGACGTGCTCATCTCCGGGCCGCTGGTGGTCCACGCCGACGACACGCTGCGGGCCGTCGCGTCCCGCTTCGCCGAGAACGCGATCGGCGCCGCCCCGGTCGTCGATCGGGCCGATCCCACCCGGCTGCTCGGGCTGATCACGGTGGAGCAACTGCTCGACGGCCGGCTCCGTGACCTGGCCGAGGAGCATCATCGCGAACGCACCCTGACCGCGCTCCCCTGGCTCGGCCGGCAGCGGACGTCGGCGAGCGCTGCCCGGTGAGCAACGGGAGCCGCGACGACTTTGCCGACGCGTAACGGTCTGCGGGACACTGACGGCATGACGTCCGCGCGCTCCACCGCCGACGGCGGCCGGCCCTCCGCCGAGCAGATCGACGCGGTGATGCTCACCGCGCGAGTGCTGGTCGGCGTCACCGCGCGGTCCTTCGCCGCCATCGAGGACCGGGTGACACTGCCGCAACTGCGCGTCCTCGTGATGATCGCCAGCCGCGGTCCGCTCAACCTGGGCGCGGTCGCGGAGGGTCTCGGGGTGCACCCCTCCAACGTCACCCGGGCCTGCGACCGGTTGGTCGCCGCAGGCCTGCTGCACCGCAGCGACGACCCTGCCGACCGCCGCAACCTCGTCCTCGAGCTCACCGACTCCGGGCGTGCTCTGGTGGACACGGTGAATCAGCACCGCCGGGAGGCGATCGAGGGCGTCCTCGAGCAGATGCCGGCGCACCGGCGGCGGAGCCTGGTCCCGGCTCTGCTGGCCTTCGCCAGGGCGGCGGGCGAGCTGCCGGAATCGAACGCCTGGAGCCTGGGCTGGACGACCGAACAGCCGGTCCGCGGCACCCCGACCGGAGGCACCGCGGCCTAGATCGTCATCCGCCGGCGTCGGCCTCGACCAGGCTCACCAGGAGCTCACCGGTGCTCGACTGCTCGATCGGCAGTACCGGGGCGAGCCCGGACAGACGCAGCACGCGGGCCGTGGACGGGGTGTCGGTCCCGGTCAGGTGCAGCTGGGTGCCGGCGGCCTGGGCCGCGCTCTTCGCCGCCAGCAGGCTGTGCAGGCCACTCGACCCCAGGAACGTGACGTCGCGCATGTCGATGACGGCGTGATCGCGACGCTCCAGGTGCATCTCGACGCGCTCGAGCAGCACGGGCGCGGTGAGCATGTCGAGCTCGCCGGCGGGCGTCAGCACGACCACCGACGGCGTCGGCTCGTCGACCCGGATGGACAGAACCTCGACTGCCGGGTGCTGAGTGGATAGGTCGCTGATGGAGTCTCTCCTCGGCGATCGCTGCCGCGACCCGGTCCGTCGCCATCGACTCGAGACCGGCCGGGCTCGGTTGGCCGCACGCTGGTGTACTCAACGAGGCGACCGCGGATCTCCACCATGCTTCAGAACCGGAGTGGATCGCAACCCCCGGTACTCCATCGGTCACGGTCCGGCAGCTGATCGGTCGAGGGGTGCCGGCTCTCACCGATGCCGAGCAGCGCGACACCCACCGATGCCGAGCAGCGCGACACCCACAACCAGGTGTACTCATCGTGGGTGGGGCAACGCCCGAGCCGAGCCGGTGCAGCGGCCGGTGGCCCCGGCGCCGCCGGGCCGTCGCCACCCACCACCACCGTGGTGATCCGCCCCGAGCCATACGGGGACCGCCCGCCGACGACGGCCTGGACGGACAGGAGTCGAGGCGTCAATCCATGGACAGGGCTTCGAGCAGCAACCCGGTCTCGGGGTCGTCCAGCCGCCGGGCGACGTCGGCCAGCGCGATCACCCCGACCAGCCGGTGGCCGTCGACGACCGGTACCCGGCGGACCTTGTGCTCGGCCATGGTCCGCAGCAGGTCGGCGGCGTCGTCGTCGGCGCCGATGGTCACGACGTCGCCCTGAGCCAGCTCACCGGCGCGCACCGCGCGGGGGTCCTCACCCCGGGCGAGAACCTTCACCACGATGTCCCGATCGGTGAGCATGCCCGTCACCCGATCGTCCTCACCACAGATCGGCAACGCACCGACACCCAGGTCGGCCATCCGGACGGCGGCCTCGTGCACGGGGTCGCCGGTCCGCACACAGGTCACCTCGACGCTCATGATCTCGCGTGCGGTGGTCACGGATTCCTCCTGAAGCCGACTCGCTCGTTCCGTCCCCCTGGGCCTACCCCCGGTCCCACCCGGCGGAAACGACCACGGGGGCGGCTTTCGCGCTGCGCCGGACCACGGTCAGCGCAGCGCCGCGAGCACGTGGTCGTCGCCGGACTGCCACACCGGCCCGACCGCGGCGAACCCGGCTGCAGTGAGCAACGCTGCGTGCGCGGCGACGGTTCGTCGCGCACCACGTGCGCCACCACATCCCCGATCACCGCGAACCGCTCCTCGCGGTCGGCGATGTAGCGGGTCTGCTGGGCGTCCCACCGGTCGATCCACCGGCCGGCCAGGTCGGGGGCGAGCCCGCTCGCCGGGCCGGAGTCGGGACGGGTCATGGAGTGTTCTCCCCTCGGTGATCCGCGACGACGGCACCCGTCGTCGCGGCGGCGGCCAGCAGCGCCCGGGTGGGCCCGGTGCGCGGCTCGGCGAGTAGTTGCCGGGTGGGCCGGTGCTCGGCGCAGCGACCCTCGTCGATCACGCAGACGCTGTCCGCGACGCCGCTGACCAGGGCGAGATCGTGGCTGATGAGCACGACGGCGGCGCCGGCCAGCACGGCGGGCGCGGTGATGGCGGCGAGCAGCTCGGCCTGCCGGTGGGTGTCCAGCGCCGAGGTGATCTCGTCGCACACCAGCACCGCGGGGCGGGCGAGCAGCGCCCGGACCACGGCGGCCCGCTGCAGCTGCCCCCCGGACAAGCCGGCCGGGCGGCGGTCCGCTGCGGCCCCGTCGATCCCCAGCGCAGCGAGCAGCTCGCGGGCCTCCTCCCGGGCGGCGGCAGCCGGCACGCCGCGCAGCAGCTGGGCGGTCCGGGCCAGCTGAGCGGTGACCGACCGGTGGGCCACGAACGACGCCCGGGCGTCCTGATGCACGTACTGCACCGCGTGCAGCCCGGCGCGGCGGCGGCGCCGCGCGTCGGCCGCCAGCACGGTCCCGTCGACCTGCACCTGCCCTGCCGTCGGCACGACCAGCCCCGCCAGGCAGCGCGCCAGCGTGGTCTTGCCCGCCCCCGACCGTCCGACCACGGCGACGACCTCCCCGGCTTCGGCGGCCAGGTCGACGCCGTCGAGCAGGATCGCCCCGGAACGCAGCTGCACCCGCAACCCACTCGCCTGCAGCCGCGGCGGCGCCCCGGCGCGGCCGGCGGACCCGGTACGCAGCCGCGGCTCGGCGGCGACGATCCGCCGGGTGGCCGGGTGCGCCGGGGCGGCGAGGACGCCCGCGGCCGGGCCCTGCTCGACGACCCGGCCGCGGTCGAGCACGACGACGCGGTCGGCCAGCAGCCGCACCGCCGCCAGGTCGTGGGTGAGCAGCACCAGGGTGGTGCCGCCGGCGACCAGCTCACCCAGCTCGGCGAGCGCCCGGGCCCGGGTCACGGTGTCCAGACCGGTGGTGGGTTCGTCGAGCACCAGCACCCCGGGACGGGTGACCAGCGCCTGGGCCAGCGCGACCCGCTGCTGCTGGCCGCCGGAGAGCTGGTGCGGGTAACGCCGCAGCAGCGCACGATCGGCGGGCAGGTGCGCGGCCCGCAGCGCGGCGGCGACCGCCGCCCGGCGCTGCGCCCGGGTGGGGTGCACCAACCGGGCCAGCTCACCGAGCACCCCGCCGATGCGGCGCCCGGGGTGCAGCGCCGACGCGGGCTGCTGCGGGAGGTAGCCGACGCGGCCGGCCCGCCGGGCCCGCAGCTCCCGGTCGGCCGGCCCCACCAACTCCGCGCCGTCGGCCCCGAGCCGGACACTGCCGGTCAGCCGCACCCCGGCGGCGTGCTCGCCGAGCAGGCCCAGTCCGAGCGTCGTCTTGCCGCAGCCCGACTCCCCGACAACCGCGACCACCTCACCCGCCGCCAGCTCCAGATCGGTCGCGGCCAGCAGCGGCGCGGCGCCGGCGTGCGCGGCGAGGCCGGACACCCGCAGGACCGTCACACCCGCACCTCCCGCGCGCATCGGGCGGCGAGGCCACGGTCGATGAGCAGGGTCAGACCGGCGCACAGCGTGACCAGCAGCCCGGCGGGGACGAGCACGGCCAACGGCTGCAGGAACAGCGCCGTGCGGTTCTGCTCCACCAGCACCGCCCAGTCGGCGCTGCCGGGCGGCAGCCCGAGGCCGAGGAAGTTGGCCGAGGCCAGCAGCCCGAGCACGCCCACGGTGCGGGTGCCGGCGTCGACGATCGCGACGGGCAGGACCGCGCGGCCGACGTAGCCGAGGTGGATCCGCCACCAGGGCTCGCCCTGCAGCGTCATCGCCTCCACGGCCGCGCGACAGCCGGGAGCGAGCGCCGCGGCGCGGACGAGCCGCAGGACCGCGGGCAGTTGCAGCAGGGCCACGGCCAGCACGAGCGGGACGAGCCCGCGCCGCCCGGTGGCCGCGAGGACCAGCACGAGCAGCAGCGACGGCACGGCGAGCAGCAGGTCCAGGCTGCGGACGAGGGCCTCGTCCACCCAGCGGCGCCGGCTGCTCACGGCGCACAACGCGAGCGGGACCGCGACCAGGTAGGCCAGGGCCAGCGCTCCGGCGGTCAGCCCGACCACGCTCGCCCCGCCGCGCAGCACCAGCGCCAGCAGGTCCCGGCCCAGTGCGTCGGTGCCCAGCAGGAAACCGCCGCCGGGGGGCTGCAGCGGCGCCGCGACCGACCGGGCCGGCGCGGCGACGACCGGCCCGGCCACCGCGATCAGCAGCGGAACCCCCACCAGCACGCCCCCGGCGATCCGTCCCGCGCTCACCGCAGCAGCTCCCGCTGCGGGACCAGCCGGTGCGCGGCGAGGTCGGCCACCAGGTTGACGGCCACCGTGGTGACGCCGAACAGCACCGCGTAGGCCTGCACCACGGGCAGGTCCCGGGCGGCCACGGCCTCGACGAAACCCGACCCCAGCCCGGGCAGCGCGAACAGGTACTCGATCACGACGACCCCGCCCAGCAGCCCGTCCACGCCGCGGGCCAGTTGCTGGACCGACGGCACCAGCGCGGCGGGCAGCAGGTGCCGGGCGAGGACCTGCCGCTCGGGCAGACCGAGCCGCCGTACCTGCGCGACGAACGGCGCGGCGTTCGTGTCGATCACCCCGACCCGGACCTGCCGGGCGAGTTCGGCGAGCTGCCGGACCACCAGCACGAGCACGGGGATCACCAGCACCGCGGGCTGGGCGAGCAGCGCCGCGCCGCTGCTGCCCGCGCCGGTCGCCGGCAGCCAGCCCAGCTGCAGTGACAACAGCGCGACCAGTAGCAGGCCCAGGGCGAAGTCGGGGACCGCCTGGGCGAGCACCCCGGCCTGGTTGAGCGCGCGGTCGAGCCGCCCACCGGCCCGCAGCCCGGACACCAGACCGACGGCGAGCGCGGCCGGCACGGCGACGGCCAGCGTGGCCGCTGCGAGCACGGCGGTGACGACGAGCCGCGGGCCGAGGGTGTCGGCGACCGGGACGCCGGTGAGCAGCGAGCTGCCCAGGTCACCGGTGAACAGGCCGCCGAGCCACCCGGCGAACCGGGACCCGAGCGGCTCGTCCAGCCCCAGTTCCGCACGGACCCGCGTCACCTGCTCCGGGGTCGCCTGCTCCCCGAGCACCACCACCGCGGTGTCGCCCGGCAGCAGCGCGGTCAGCCCGAACACGATCACGACGACCGCACCGACCTGCAGCACCCCGGCCACTGACCGGGTCCACGCGTAGCGCCCCACGGCGGCGTTCAGCCCAGGGTGGCGGTGTCGAAGCGGGCCCACTGCACCGAGTTCGGCACCGCCGCCTCGACGCCGCCCAGCTCGGCGGAGATCCCGACCAGCCAGTCGCACAAGCCCCATGTGACCGTGCCCGACACGCCCCGGGTCAGCTCCTGGTACTCGGCGAGCCGCGCCGCCCGGCCGGCCTCGTCCGGGCTGCGCAGCGCTGCGGCGAACACGTCGTCGGCCTGCTGGGACCGGTAACGCGTGTAGCTGCCACTGGTCGCACCGACCACCCGTTTGCGCAGGTAGTTGGTCAGCGGCAGGGCACCGTTGCGGAAGTGCCCGGCGACCCCGCCGGCCAGGACGTCGGCGCTGTGCGTCTCGGCGGGCCCCACCCGGGGCACCACGACGAGTCCCACCTCGTGCAACTGCTCGGCGATCAGGCTCGAGGCGGGTTCGAAGGCCGGATCGGCCCCGCTGGTCTTCAGCTCGATCCGCAGCCCCTGCGCCCCGGCCTCGCGGACCAGCGCCCGGGCCGCGTCGACGTCGCCGGTGCGCTGCGGGATGTGGTCCGCGTAGTACCGCAGGCCCTTGCCGAACAGGTCGTTGCCCACCTCGCCGCGCCCGTTCAGCGCCACCCGCACCAGCGCCTCGCGGTCCACACCGGCCAGGAAGGCCTGGACGAGCCGGGGGTCGTGGAACGGCGACCGGTCCACCTTGAGCACGACGGCCTGCATGACGGCCCGCGGCGCCGCCAGCAGCCGGGTCCGGAAGCTGCCCTCGATCTGCTGAGCGCTGGTGGCCCGCAGATCATGTGCATACTGCACCTGTCCGGACAGCAGTGCGCCGAGGCGGGCGCTCTCGTCGTTGATCGGGACGAACTCGACCGCGTCGAGCCGCGGGGCGCCGCCCCAGTGCCCGTCGAACCGGGTGACCACGGCGCCGAGGCGATCAGCCTGCCGGCCGCGATCCGGCGGGAGCTGTAGAGCACGTCGTCAGCGGTCACGGGCGAGCCGTCGTGCCAGCGGACGTCGCGCAACCGGATCCGGAACCGCGTCCCGGTGCGGTCGGCCTCCCAGGACTCGGCGAGCCTGGGCACCGGGGCCATGTCGGGTCCGTAGCCGACGAGGGTGTCGAACAGCGCCGGTGCCGGCGCCGGCGCACGCCGCCGGCGGGACCGCCACCGCGGTCGCGGCGGCCCCGGCGAGCAGGGCGCGGCGGCCGATCCGACGGGTCACGTGGCCTCCTTCGCAGCGGGGACCGGGACCGGACGGAGCTCGAGCAGCCCGCGGCGGTGCATCCGTGCCACGCCGAGCGCGCCGAGCAGGGCGACCGCGATCAGCGCCGCGGGCGGCGCCCATCGCTGGCCGGGCAGGTCGATGAGGGCCCCGACGAGCGCCGCGACGGCCGCGGTGACGAGCGCGGAGACCAGATAGAAGAACCCGTAGTAGGTGCCGGCCAGCCGCTCGCTGCCGACGACCGGCAGCAGGTCCATCACGAACGGGTCGGTGATTGCCATCCCGATCGTGAACACCACGGTGCCGGCCAGCACCGGGAGCGCGACCAGCACCGCAGCACCGAGCGACCCCGCACCGGCACGGGTCGGGGTGAGCGGGGCGGCGACCAGCAGCGGCACGAAGCCGGCCCCCATCGTGGCCAGCCCGGCGGCCACGCACCATCCGGCCGGCCGGCGCGCCCGCAACCACCGGGTCAGCCGCACCTGCAGCGCGATGCCGACCACCGTCGACACCACGAAGACCACGCTGATCGACGCCGTCGAGCCGGTGACCCGCTGGGCCTCCAGCGGCAGCGCCAGGTAGAGCTGGTTGTACAGCGCGAAGTAGGCCGCCCCGAAGAGGGTGAACGCCACGAAGCGACGGTTGGTCACGACCTCCCACCAGCTGCCCAGCACCCCGCGGTCCTGCGTCTCGGTCGGCCGCGCCGGCAACACGAGCACCTGCGCGACGGTCAGCACCGCGAACGCCGCGCAGGCGACCAGCGCCACCAGCCGGAAGTCGACCAGCAGCAGCGCCGCGCCGAGCAGCGGCCCGACGAGCGCCCCGGCGTGGGCGAAGACGTTGAAGACGGCGAACACCTCGGCGCGCCGCCCGGGCGACTCGTGGGTGAGGTAGGTGCGCACGGCCGGGTTGAACAAGGCGCCGGCGAGGCCGGTGAGCACGGCCGCCACCACGATCCCGGGCAGCGTCGTGAACAGCGCGAACGCCCCGAACGCCACGACCCGCAGGGCGCACCCGAGAATGATCATCGGGCGGCAGCCCAGCCGGTCGGCCGCGCTGCCGCCGACGAGGAACATGCCCTGCTGGCTCAGATTCCGGACGCCCAGGACGAGCCCGACCAGTGCGGCGCCGTAACCGAGGTCGTCGCGCAGGTACGAGGCCAGGAACGGCAGCACCATGTAGAACCCGACGTTGATGCCGAACTGGTTGAACACCAGCAACCGCGCCGCCGGGGTCAGCGAGCGGAACCCCTGCCCGTCGGTCATGGGCGGCCCGCGTCGCACAACATGATCGGACCCTAGTTCGGCCTACTCTGCAATTGCCAGCTTTTGGCGATTTGTCTCTCACCCCGCCGCACCGACGACACCCGGCAGCGGGCTTCCCGGCCGGGTCGGCGGGGCCGCCCGGCGGCTGACATCACCGGGTGGGCGTCGCGGGCACGGGGGTGTTCGACGCGGCGCGCACCAGCGCGGGCCAGGCGTCCCGGCCGATCCGGACCAGCAGTTCCGGACCGCCATCGGGGTGTGGCCGAAACACCGCGACCTCGCCCTCGCCCAGTTCGGCCAGCACCGCGGGCCGGGCGTTCGGGATGGTCAGCAGGCTGGTGACGTCCACGACGTCCCGGCCTGCGGGCGGCGGGGTGGCCAGGATGGCGGCGACGGCCTGCTGGTAGGCGCTGTCACCGCCGCGGTCGGTCCAGGTGGTGGCCTCGTCCAGCCGGGCATCGTCGGTCACCGGCGCCACGTCGAGCTGTTGCGCGGTGGCCTGCGTCCGGCACAGCCGTGCGGTGTGCACCGCGGCGATCGGCAGCCCCAGCGAGCGCATTCCCTCGCCGACCGCGCGGGCCTGGGACACACCTTCCGGGGTCAACTCGCTCTGCTGCGCGCAGTCGTGGGCGCCGGCCTGCTGATCGCTGACATCGCCCGAGCGGCTGTCCCGCGCCGTGTGCCGCATCCACAAGATCAGCCCACCCTGGCGGAGCGCGCTCACCAGGGCCTGCCCCTGCACCGGCCCGGCGATCCCGGCGGGCGCCACCGCTGTCGGCATCGCCGTCGAGGAGCTGGGGAGTGAGCTGGAGGCCGCGTCGGACGGGGAACAGCCGACCACGGCGAGCCCGGCGATGCCGAGCAGCGCCGCGATCCTCGTGGCCTCATACGCGAGGTCACGGCGATGGCAGGTACCGGTCATCGCGTTCTCCCCGGGTGGAGCGGACAGAGGCAATCCGGCCCCGGCGAGCACAACGACCCCACGCGGACGTGCCGCCCGAGTGCGGACACAGCCGCCGGGCCGAGTGCCGGGAGCCGCTACTCCTCCACGCGCTCGCCCGACTCCTCGGCGGTCGCCCCGTTCCGCTGCGGCTCCTGCTTGCGGGCGGACGCGACGGCCTTGGCGCGCTGCTCGGCGATCAGGACTCCGGCACCGACCACCGCGGCCACCGGCCACTCGACGACGCCGAGGGCGGCGACCGCCGCGAGGCCGCCGAGCACGAGAAGATCGCCCGCGACACCGCCGAGCCCACCGCGGGGCACGGGCGGGCGAGGCAGGGACACGCGCGGCACCGGGATGTGCCAGACACCCATGTGCGGCATCGTCGGGTGCGGAACGGGAACGGTGGGGCGCTCGCCCTCCTCCGCTTCCGCGCCCCGCTCGGCGATCGGTTCCTCCGGGCCCTGTTCCGGCCGCTGCGCGGGGCGACGGGCGGTCGAACGCGGGTCTGCGGTCTCGGTCATCGGTACCTCCTCGCTCAGACCGCGACTGTCGTCGTCTCCACCGGTCCTCGGCAGGGGCGAAGGTCACCGATGAACGGAGGATGAACGGATCGGGGCAACCCGGATCCCCGAACCGCGCCGTGCCGACGGGAAGGGACTCACCCGGCCGGCAGCGGTCGCCTCTGCGCCGTCGAGCACCCGGGCGCCGGCCGTCATGCGGGGCGGACCGCGACGATCGGCAGCTCGCCGACGAGACGGAGCCGGGCCTCCGGCGTTCCGTCGTAGTCGAACCCGGCCAACCGGGACAGAATCGCCCGCAGCACGGGCGTGATCATCCGATTGCGCCGCTCGTAGCCGGCGAGGGCTTCGGCCGCTTCCGCGACGTCGAGGACCCGGTGCACGGGCACGAACCGATCGTCACCGGCCCGCACCTCGAGGCCTCCGCCGCGCCGGAGGTTGCGGAACCAGTCCGCGCGGGGCCCGAAGCCCACCAGTACCGTGGCCTCCCGCCGGAGCGGGTCCCATCCGATCACCTCCAGGACGGTGCGGTGCACCAGCCCGGTCCGCCTGCCCCGATGGGTCAGCAAGAGGAACCGGTGCCCCAGCAAGCGGGCCGCGCCGATGTCGAACAGCAGCACCGGGGCACGGAAGGCCGCCGCGCGCAGCCCGCCGCAGAGCGCCTGCGCCGCCGTCCGGGCCGAACTGGGCGGCCCGTCCCACCGCGACCACCGGCTTTCGTGCACGGGCGTAGCTTTGCATGCGGCAATTACTGCTGGCTACATCGATTTGTGACGGCGCGGACGAACCGTGGCGCTCGCACAGGCCGTCCACTCGGTCGACGCCGCCACCCGCGCCCGCACCAGATGATCATGGTGGCGCCCGACCCGGCCCGCGACACCCCGCAGCAGATGCGCACCTGGCTCGACCAGTTCGCTCCCGCCTTCATCGGCGCCACCGGCCCGATCGATCAGATCGTGGCCCGAGCCCGGGCCCCCGGCATCGGGATCACCCCGCCGGTCACCACCGACGGCGGCTACCAGGTCACCCACGGCGCGCAGGTCCCGGCCTACGGGCGGGAGGCCCAGGCCCGCGAGATCGACGACAGCGGCGTCGCGCCGGCGGCCATCGCCCAGGACATCCCCCCGCTGCTCGCCGGGAGCGACGCCCGATGACCCGTCGTCGAACCGCCGCAGCGGTACCCGCCGGATCGTCGCCCTGCTCGCGCGGGCCGGGTGCGGCGCACCGACCGCCTCGGGCACCACGCCGCACGGCACACCGGCCACCACACCAGCGCGAGCTCCGCCGGCCGCCGCGACGGTCGGTGCGCCGAGCATCACCGACGGCTGGGTCCGCCAGCCCCCAGCCCGGACAGCACCGTCGCCTACCTCACGGTGCACAACGGCGGCACCGAGCCGGACGCCCTCACCGGGGTCCGCACCAGGCGGCCGACACGGCCGAGCTGCACACCAACCAGCCCGGCGCCCCGGGTGCCGAGGTGATGGTGTCGATCCCGCGCCTGGAGATTCCGGCGGGCGCGACCGTCGCGCTGCGCACCGGCGGGCCGCACATCATGCTCATGCAGCCACACCCGCAGGTGCAGCCCGGCCGGCGGATCGCCGTCGAGCTCGACGTCGACCGCGCCGGGCCGGTCACCGTGCAGCTGCCGGTGCTGGCCCGGGACCAGGAACCCACGGCCGCAGGCACAACCGGGCCAGGAATGCCGGGATATCGGGAATGTGATGAGCGAGGACGACACCCGACGGCACAGCCGTCCGCTGACCCGGCGCGGCTTCCTCGGCCGTGAACCCGCCGGCCGCGGGGCCGTGCGAAGCTGCAGGCGTGCAGGAGGCGGGGGGCCCGGTGCCGGCGGCGGACGCGGACCGCAGCGACGAGCTGGTCGACGCGGTGATGACCGCGAGCCGGGTGCTGGTGGCGATCGCGGCCCGCTCGCTGGCCGCCGCGGGTGAGGTGAGCCTGCCGCAGTACCGCGCGCTCGTGGTGCTCGCCTCCCGGGGGCCGCAGCGCGCCGTCGACCTCGCCGCCGCGCTCGGGGTGAATCCGTCGTCGGCCACCCGGCTGTGCGACCGGCTCTCCCGCGCCGGCCTGGTGCGCCGGCAGCGGCAGTCCGCCGACCGGCGGGCGGTCAAGGTCGCGCTGTCCCCCCGGGGCCGGGAGCTCGTCGTGGAGGTGACGCAGCGCCGGCGGGAGGAGTTCGAGCGGCTGCTGGGTGACCTGCCGGCCGAGCAGCACGAGCTGGTGATCTCCGCGTTGCGGGCCATCGCCGACGCCGCCGGCGAAGTGCCCGAGCGGGACATGGCCGTCGGGCTGGGCTGGTCCTAGCCGCGTGTGATCCGCGACAGCGCGCGCCGGCCGGCGTCTCCGGATGGACCTGCTCGGCCGGCAGCCACGCATACGAACGCGGCGGCCGGTCCAGGCCCGGCGCCGACAGCGGCACCGGCGTGTCCAGCCGCTCGACCTCAGCGATCTCCGGTCGGCTCCTCGGAGCTCTCCAGGGCCGCCGGCTCCGGGCCGGTGCCGCTGCGGACGGCGCCCACCCGTGCGACGCCCGTGATCATCCCTACCGGCGCCGTCTCGTAGACGAGCACACATCACCGGGCCCGATGCGGACCGGGCCGCGACGGAACTCCACGCACGTGCGGCCCGCGGGCAGCGCGCCCCGAACGGCGCCCGGAACGACAGCAGCGCGACGCGCGGGCGCATGCACCGAGCATCGCACCGTGCGGCGGCGGGCACGGGCAGCCGCGCGCTGCGGCAGCGATCCGGGCGACCGGCGCGGTCAGGCCGCCGGGTCGCGGGGAGCGCGCACCGCGGTGGCCGCGGCGACGACCGCGACGGCGGCCAGCACGGCTGCGGCGAGGCGGGGGCCCTCCCCCGCAGGGCCGAGGTGCAGTGCGAGGGTCACGAAGGCGACACCGAGGGCGGTGCCGAGGCTGCGGGTCATGTTGACCAGGCCTCCCCCGGTTCCGGCGGACCGCACCGGGATGGCCCCCATGACGATCGCGTTGTTGGCCGGCAGGAACGTGCCCAGCGCGAGCCCCAGGACGACGAGGACCGGGACGAGCCAGGCCGCGATGAACGGTACGAGAAGGAGCACGGCCAGCGCGACCGCGGCGCCGAGCGCACCCAGCATCGCCCGCGCGCGGTCCGACCAGCAGGCCGGCAGCAGCCGCTCGCTCCCGGCCGCGGCCACGGCGAACCCGGCGGGCAGCGCGGTCAGCACCAGGCCGGCGTGCAGCGCCGAACTGCCGGCACCGGTGAGTACCACCGGCACCAGCACCAGCGGGCCGAAGAGCACCAGGTAGCCGCCGAGCCCGCCGAGCAGTCCACCGGCCACCGCCGGATTGCGCAGCAACGCCACGTTCAGCAGCGGCTGGGCGGCACGTTGCTGCCGGCGCCAGAACGCGGCGCCGGTTCCGGCGGCCAGCCCGAGCAGCGCCACGGTGGCCCACATCGGCAGGGCCAGCCCGGACGCCGCCGAGATGCCCAGCAGCAGGCTGGTGATGGCGACGCCGAGCAGGCCCAGCCCGATCCCGTCCCACCCGTTGACCGGGGTCCGGTGCCGGGTCCGGGGCAGCAGATAGATCCCGGCCAGCACGGCGACCACGCCGATCGGGACGTTCACCCCGAACACCCAGCGCCAGCCCAGCGTGGACACCAGCAGACCGCCGACGGTCGGGCCGAGCGCGAGCCCGACGGCCTGGGCCGTGGCCTGCAGCCCGAGCGCGAACCGCATCCGCTCGGGCGGCGCGCTGGTCGTGACCAGCGCGACGCTGTTGGCCTGCAGCATGGCCGCGCCGACCGCCTGCACGACGCGGAACGCGATCAGCGCACCCAGCGAGGGGGCCAGGGCGCATGCCGCAGAGGCGGCGGTGAACACCACGAAGCCGTAGAGGTAGAGCAGCTTGCGGCCGTGCGCGTCCGAGAGCCGGCCGATCGGGATGAGCAGCGTGGCCAGGGTGAGCAGGTAGGACAGTGACACCCACTGGGTCGCCGCCAGCGAGGTGTGGAACTGCGCCTGCAGCGGCTGGTAGGTCAGGGTGACGATGCTGGCGTCGAGCTGGCCCATGAAGGCCCCGAAGCACACCGTGCCCACCGCGAGCCACCAGGCATGCGGCCATTCGCGCAGCCGCGCCGGGCGGGCCCGCTCACGGCCCATCGCCGAGAGCCACCCGGCCGCGCCGGTCATCGGCCGAGCCGCCCGCCGCTCGGCGACGGGCTCACGGGCAGCACCAGGGTCGTCAACGTGATCATCACCGGCCTACGCGCCCGCCATCCGGGCGCGCGGCAGCCGGGTGGCCACGTCGAGGCGGTTGCCGCGGCGGCTGGAGAACGCCGCGGTGACGCTGAACCGGTCGCCGCGCACCAGTGTGTGCCGGCGTTCGACCGGCCGGCGGCCGGCGCGCCCGACCCGGGAGATGGAGAACGCCGCGATCGACGGGTCGATCTCGAGGAGCGCGCGCTCGGCCGGACTGGGGACCACGGCGCGCACCTGCTCCTCGCCGGCGTCCACCCGCACGCCGGTGCGGGCGGCCAGTTCGGCGTAGAGGGAGGTGTGGCCGAAGTCGGCGTCGAGCAGCGGGCCGGCGATCGCGGCCGGCAGCCAGACCCGGTCCAGCGCGAGCGGTGCGTCGCCCGCGAGCCGCAGCCGCTCCAGGTAGAGCAGCGGCGTGGATCCGTCGAGGTCCAGATGGGCGGCGGCGACGCCGTCGGCCCGGATGTCGAGGACCCGCACGATGCTGCGCTGCTCGAGCCCGGCCGCCTGGACCGAGGCGAACAGGCTGTAGAGCGCCCCGAGCGGCTGCTCGATCTCCGTGCGGTCGGCGACGCGCGGGGCCCGGCCGCGTTCGGCGACGACCAGGCCCTCCTCACGCAGCGCCCGCAGCGCGGACCGGACGGTGTAACGACTGACGCCGTACGCCTCGACGAGTGCCAGCTCGCCGGGGAACTCGGCGTCGAACTCGCCGGCTGTCAGCCGTTCCTGCAGGTCCGCCTGCAGTTGCGCCCACAGCGGCAACGGGCTCCTGCGATCCAGCTGCTGCGCCGACATTCCGACCTCGTTCAACGGTGGTGTGCGTGGGAACCCTACCGCATTCCTAATGTCTGGACATCCGACGAGGGGCGTCCGGTCGGGGGCGGCCCGACCGCAGGAGTCCACGCTGCGCGATCCTGCCCGGGGGCCGCGCTCGGGGCGGTCATCCGGCCCGGCGCGGCGTCGACGCCGGGCCTGGAGGCCGGCACCCGGCCCGTCCCGCAGGCGTCGATCGTGGTGCGCGGTATCTGGTCGTCGATCAGCCAGGTGTTCGCCGTCGGGGCGCGCTCACTGCCGGTGATGCTCGGCACCCCGGCCGGGGCCCCGCGCCGAACGGGTCCCGGCGTCGCGGCCGCCCCCGGCATCACCCAGACTGGGGCTGCCGAGGGCGCGCGGCGCACAGGAGGGGTCCGGCGATGGGAGAACAGGCGATGGTGGTCCTGATCGGTCTGGCGATCGGGGCCGGGGTCGTCCTGCTCCTGCTGGGGGCGCGGCGACGCGCGGCGCTGGGAACGGTGCTGGCGGCTGCGCTGCTCACCGCCACCGGGTGTTCCAGCACCGGCGACGCCCAGCAGCAGGCCGGGCAGGCGTTCCTGACGGCGTGGGCGCGGGGCGACCTCGCGGCCGCGGCGCAGGCCACCGACGACCCCGGTGCGGCCCAGCCCGTGCTGCAGGCCGTCCAGAAGTCGCTCAACCCCACCGGCAGCCGGCTGACGCCGGGCGCGATCACCACGAAGGGCAGCACCACGACGATGGCGTTCACCGCGTCGTGGACGCTGGCCGGGCTGCCCGCGCCCTGGCGTTACGACGGCGGGCTCGCCCTGGCCCAGGGCGGCGACGGCCAGTGGCGCGTGCACTGGCAGCCGCAGGACCTGGTCCCGCAGCTCGCGGCCGGCGATTCCCTGGTGGTGAACCGCACGCTGCCGCAGCGGGCGCCGATCCTCGACGCCGCCGGCCGGCCGCTGGTCAGCGACGTCCCCACCGTCACCGTGGGCGTCCAGCCGCAGGGCGTGACCGACCTGAACGGCCTCGCCGCCACGCTCGCCTCGACCCTGAACATCAACGCGGGCGACATCGTCTCCGAGGTGCAGAAGGCCAAGCCGGGCGACTTCGTACCGGTGATCACCCTCCGCCAGCCCGACTACCAGGCCGTGCAGGCCCGGATCCACGACCTGCCCGGCACCGTGTTCCGGTCCGCGACACAGGTGATCGGCCCGAGCCCGCACTTCGGCCAGCCGCTGCTCGGACAGGTCGCCCAGCCCACCGCCGAGGCGCTCAAGCAGGCCGGGCCCGGTTACCTGCCCACCGACCAGATCGGGGTGTCAGGCCTGCAGCAGGTCTTCAACACCCAGCTCGCCGGCACGGCCGGCGCCACCATCGAGGTGCACAACCCCGGCGGGGGCACGGTGGCGCAGGTCGGGAAGATCAGCGGCAGCCCCGGGACCCCGCTCACGACGACGCTGGACCTGCGGGTCCAGCAGGCCGCGGAGTCCGCTCTGGCCGGGGTGGGCCTGAACGCCGCGATCGTCGCCGTCCGGCCGTCCACCGGCGCCATCCTCGCGGTCGCCAACAGTGCGAGCGCTCCGTTCGACATCGCGTTGGCCGGGCACTATCCGCCCGGCTCGACCTTCAAGATGGTCACCGCCAGCGCGGTGGTGGACAGCGGAGTCGCCGGACCGGACACCCCGGTGCCCTGCCCGGGCACGGTGACGATCGACGGGCGCACCATCCCGAACGAGAACGCCTTCGACCTGGGCACCGTCAGCCTCACCGACGCCTTCGCGCACTCGTGCAACACGAGCTTCTCGCTGCTGTCCCAGAAGCTGCCGCCGGGCGCGCTCGACAAGGCCGCCGCCGAGTACGGGTTCGGCGCCGGCTGGCAACTGCCCGTCGACTCCTTCAGCGGCTCCTACACCCCGGCGACCGACCCCGCCGGGCAGGCCGCGAACGCCTTCGGCCAGGGCACCGATCTGGTCAGCCCACTGTCCGAGGCGCTGATGGCCGCCACCGTGGTGCACGGCTCCACCCCGGCTCCGTCGTTGATCCCGGGCAAGCCCGCCGCGGCCAAGAACCCGCCGCCCGTGCTGCCGGCGACGGTCCCGCCCGCGCTGTCCGGCTTCATGCGCGCGGTGGTCACCTCCGGGACGGCGACGAACCTGGCCGGGGTCCCGGGCGGCCCGGTGTCGGGCAAGACCGGCACCGCGGAGCACGGCACCACGTCGCCGCCCCAGGCCGACTCGTGGTTCACCGGCTTCCAGGGCGACCTGGCGTTCACGGTGCTCGTCGAGAACGGGCAGACCGGCGGGGTGCCGTCCAACCCCATCGCGCAGAAGTTCCTCACCACGCTGAACGGCTGACCCCGCGACGCGCCGGGAACTGTTCACCGAGCGGTCACCACGACGACCCGCAGGACACAGCTGCGACTCGCCCGATCGGGCGATGCTGCGGTCCCCGGCCGATGTGCCCATCCGCCGTCGGGCGAGTCCGAGAGGATCGACACAACCATGCTGCGCAACGCATTCGGGCGACGCGGACGGCGTCTCGCCGTCGCCGCGACGATGGCGGTGGCCACGATCGTGGCGACGCTGACCGCCACCTCCGGCACGGCTCTGGCGGGCGACGGGCGACCGGCCGCGCCCCGGATCGGACACGTCTGGACGATCATCCTGGAGAACAAGTCGTACGAGTCGACGTTCACCGGGCTGAACCAGAACGACTACCTCTGGAAGACCCTGCCCAGCTACGGCCTGCTCCTGCGCCAGTACTACGGGACCGGGCACTACAGCCTCGACAACTACATCAGCCTCGTTTCCGGCCAGTCGCCCGCACCCGACAACCAGAACGACTGCCCGCAGTACAAGGACGTACAGCCCGGCTCCCCCGCGGTCGACGGCCAGGTCCACGTCTCGAGCGGCTGCGTCTATCCCGCCTCGGTGCCGACACTGTTCAACCAGCTGGACGAGAAGAAGGTCAGCTGGAAGATCTACGCCCAGGACATGGGCAAGACCCCGTCCCGGGAGAACGCCTACCAGTGCGGCATCCCGGGCTCCCCCACCGGCGCCGGCGTGCCCGATCCCAGCGGGGCGACCGCCGAGGACCAGTACGTCGCCAAGCACAACCCGGCGCCGTGGTTCCACTCGCTGATCGACAAGCCGGCGGACTGCGCGCGGGTCGTGCCGCTGGACGGCCTGCCCGCGACCGCCGGCCACCCGGCGGCGAGCGGCCTCGCCCAGGACCTGGCCAGCGAGGCCACCACCCCACGCTTCTCCTGGATCACCCCGGACAACTGCTCGGACGCCCACGACGCGACCTGCAAGGGCGACAACCTCTCCGGCGACCCGAACAACCACCAGGGCGGGCTGTACGCGGCCGACCTGTTCCTGCAGCGGGTGATCCCGCAGATCATGAAGTCGCCGGCGTTCCAGCACGACGGCATGATCCAGATCCTGTTCGACGAGGCCTTCCCGCCGTACAAGATGTACGGCAACTCGATCGCCGACTTCACCGGCAACGGCACCGCGAGCCTCAACACCCCGACCGACACCGCCCAGTCGGTCGTTGCCTGCTGCAACGAGCTGCCCGGCCCGAACACCGCCCAGCCCGGGTTCCAGGCGTTCGGCCAGGACACCACCCCGGGCGGCGGGATCACCGGCGCGGTGTTCATCAGCCGCTTCATCCGCCCGGGATCGGTCACCGACCAGCCGTACAACCACTACAGCTGGCTGCGCAGCATGGAGGACCTCTACGGGATCAGCCATGGTGGCTCCGACGGCGACGGACACCTGGGTTACGCGGCCGCCCAGGGGCTGCGTCCCTTCGGCCCCGACGTCTACAACAACCCGGACGGCAGGGCCTTGCGGCCCGCCGCCTCGGGGACGGCCGTCTACCCGGCCACCGCGAGCTCGCAGGACGCGGAGAACCCGGTCGTCACCGCGCCGGCGGTGCCGGTGAAGTGAACCGGTCCCGGTCCGCCCGCCGCGCCGGGCTGCTCGTCCCCGTCGCCGCGGCCTGCCTGCTCGCGGCGAGCGGCTGCGCGTCGGCGGCCGGCCCGACCGCCGACGAGGTGGTCGCCCGGCTCGGCGCCGTGCCGATCCCCACTGCGGCCGCCCCGGCCACCCCGGTGCCGGCGGCTCCCGGCCACCCGCAGATCATGGCGATGGGCGGCGCGGTCGCGGCGACCCTGCCGGGCACGGGCACCGGCACCGTCACCGCGCTCGGACCGCAGATCGACCTGCCTGCGGGCGCCCGGCTCCCGGTCGAGCAGGCCCGGGCCGCCATCCGCGTCGAGGCGAGGACGGATACCGGCACCGTTGCGCTGCAGGCCGGCGACTTCACCTCCCGCGACGACCACGGCAGGGACATCCCGCTCGACGTCGTCGGGCCGGCCGCGGCCACCTCGGACCCCACGCGGCCGGCCACCCTGCAACTGGCCGGCACCTTCCACTCGGGCGCCGCCCAGATCACCTGGCGCTACCGAGGTGCGGTCGTGGCCGTCTGGACGTTCACGGTCGAACTCGACTGACAGCGGTTCGCGCATTTTCACCGGCAATCCGAACAGGCCGATCCGGAGGATTCCCGGCAGTGATCACCGGTTCCGGGACATGGCGGCCACGTATGACCGAAATGTCCCGAACCTGCTGATCAAGGCCCGTGCGTCGGCCGGCGGCCATCGACGTGCGAGACAGTGGCACACGACAGTGGCACACACCACTACCCCCCTTCGAGGCCACTTTGTAAGGTGACCCTCGAAATAACTTTGGGTTGCCTATCTGAAGGTCTGGTCGTGTGGGCTGATGCAGTTCCGAACCTGCTGATCGGTTTGCGGGAGGGCCTCGAGGGCGGCCTGGTCGTGAGCATTCTGCTCGCGGCCGTTCACAAACGTGAGCAACGCACGTCCACCACGCCCGTCTGGCTGGGCGTGCTCGCAGCGGTGACGCTCGCGCTGAGCTTCGGCGCGGTGCTCACCTTCTCCGAGTCCTCGCTGCCCGCGCAGGCCCAGGAGATCCTCGGCGGAACGCTGAGCCTGCTCGCGGTCGGACTCGTCACGGCGATGATCTTCTGGATGCGCCGGACCGCCCGGCACCTGTCCGGTGAGCTGCGGACGAAGGTGGGCCACGCCCTGGAGATCGGCCCGCAGGCTCTCGCCGCCACCGCGTTCCTGGCCGTCGGCCGCGAGGGCCTGGAGACCGCTCTGTTCCTGTGGACGACCGTGCAGGCCTCCGGCAGCACCCTCGCCCCCCTGGTCGGCGCGGCGGTCGGGCTCGGGGCGGCGATCGGGCTGTGCCGGCTGCTGTTCCGCCGGGCGGTCCGGATCAACCTGGGCACCTTCTTCTCCCGGACCGGGGTCGCCCTGGTCGTCATCGCCGCGGGCGTGCTCGCCTACGGCCTCGGCGAACTGCAGAACGCCGGGGTGCTGCCCGGCCACTCCTGGCTGGCGTTCGACCTGTCGGCGCGGATCTCAGCCGACGCCTGGTGGGTCACCCTCGTCAGCGGCGTCACCAACCTGGCGCCGGCCATGACCTGGCTCCAGGTCGTGGCCTACCTGACCTACGTGGGCGTCGTGACGACGTTGCTGCTGCACCATGCGCGGCGCCCGGCGCCGGTACCCGCCGAGCAGCCCGCCACCGCCCAGCCTACCGGCGACGAACCCGCCACCGCCCCGTCGTCCAGGCCCGCCACCGCGGCGCCGGCCCGGCCGCGCCACCGACCGGTTCGCTGGATCGCGGTGACCGCGGTCGTCCTGGTGCCGCTGCTGGCGGCCGCAGGGTTCGCGATGTTCCACGGTTCGACGAGCACCACGGCGAACCAGCAGGTGACGATCAGCGACTCGGCCTGCGCCGCCGGCTGGACGACGACACCGGCCGGCCCGCAGACCTTCACGGTCGCCAACAAGTCGGGCAGCAGCGGCGAGATCTACCTCGTCCGGGCCGGCGACGGCGGAATCCTCGGTGAGATCGAGGGGCTCGGCCCGGGCACGCAGCGCTCGATGGCGGTGACGTTGCCCGTGGGGGACTACGCCTGGCGCTGCGCCATGGCCGGGCAGCCGGTGCGCCTGTCCGCCACCGCCCACGCCGCCGGAGCCGCCGATCAGGCCGCACCGCCGGTGGTGCTGGCGGTCTCGGAGAACGACCTGCAGGCACCCACCGCCGCCTACCGCGGCTACGCCGCCACGCAACTGGCGACGCTGGCCGCCCAGGTCGCCACCCTGCGCTCGGACCTCGCGACCGGGCAGCTCGATCGCGCCCGTGCCGACTGGCTGCCCGCCCAGCTCACCTGGGAGCGCCTCGGCGCCGCTTACGGCAGCTTCGGGGACTCCGCCGACGCCATCGACGGTTCCCCGCGCGGCCTGCCCGCCGGTACCCGGGATCCCGGCTTCACCGGGCTGCGCCGGCTGGAGTTCGGTCTGTGGCACGGGCAGCCCGCCGCTGCGCTGGCCCCCGTCGCGGACCAACTGGTGGCCGACGTCGACACACTGCGCCAGAAGCTCCCGACCGTCACCGACGACCCGACCCAGCTTCCGGTCCGCGCGCACGAGATCCTGGAGGACGCGCTGCGCGACCACTTGTCCGGGATGAGCGACCAGGGCGCCGGGGCCGCATATCCCGAGACCCTGGCCGACCTGGAGGCCACCCAGGTCGTGCTCGCCGACCTCGCGCCCCTGATCGACGCCCGGCGCCCCGGCCTGCTGCCGGCCGCACGGCAACAGATGTCCGTGCTGCAGCAGGCGCTGCAGGCCACGCAGACCGGCTCGGGATGGCTCTCCCCCGCCACCGCCCCGCTGGCCACCCGGCAGAAGGTGAACGCCGCGACCGGGCAACTGCTCGAGACCCTCTCCCCGGTTCCCGACCTGCTTGAGGTCCGACAGTGACCGACCATCCACCCCACCGGCACAGCCGTGACCATCGAGAGGAGCACGACCCGCAGTGGAGCTGAACAGGCGCAGGTTCCTGCAGGGGGCCGGAGCCGGAGTGGCCGGCACCGCACTGACCGGGGGCTTGCTCGCCGCCGGAGCGCGGGCCGACGGGCAGACCGCGCCGCACGCCACCGCGGCCCCCGACGTGGTGGCGTTCCACGGGCCCAACCAGGCCGGGGTGTTCACCCCACCGCAGGCCGCGGCGATCTTCGCCGCGTTCGACGTCACGACCGCCGACCGGGCCGATCTGGTGGCCCTGTTCCGCACCCTCACCGAGCGGGCCCGCTTCCTCACCGCGGGCGGCACCCCGCCGGACCTCGGCGTCGGCTCCCCGCCGTCGGACAGTGCCGTGCTCGGCCCGGCCGTGCCGGCCGACGGGCTCACCCTGACCCTCTCCGCCGGCTCCACGCTGTTCGACGACCGCTTCGGGCTGGCCGCGCAGCGGCCCGCCAAGCTGACCCCGATGCGGACGTTCCCGAACGACGCGCTCGATCCCGCCTGGTGCCACGGCGACCTCCTGCTGCAGATCTGCGCGAACAACACCGACACCGTCCACCACGCCCTGCGCGACATCGCCAAGCACACCCGGGGCGGGATGCAGCTGCGCTACCGGATGGACGGGTTCGTCTCGCCCCCGCGGCCGTCGGGGACCCCGCGCAACCTGCTGGGCTTCAAGGACGGCATCGCGAACCCGACCCAGACCGACGATCTCGTCTGGGTGCGGCCCGGCGCCGGCGAGCCGGCCTGGGCGACCGGCGGTACCTACCAGGTCGTCCGGATCATCCGCATGCTCATCGAGTTCTGGGACCGGGTGTCGATCAACGAGCAGGAGAAGATGTTCGGACGGCGCCGCGACACCGGTGCCCCGCTGGACGGCTCCGCCGAGTTCGACACCCCGAACTACGCGGGCGACCCCGACGGCAAGGTCATCCCGACCACCGCGCACATCAGGCTGGCCAACCCCCGGACCTCGCAGAGCAACGCGAGCCGGCTGCTGCGCCGCGGGTACAACTACGACCGCGGCGTCGACGCCAACGGCAACCTCGACGCCGGGCTCGTGTTCTGCTGCTACCAGCAGGACCTGGCCGCCCAGTTCGAGACCGTCCAGACCCGGCTGATCAACGAACCGCTGGTCGACTACATCCAGCCCTACGGCGGCGGGTACTTCTTCGCGCTGCCCGGGGTCGCCGACACCCGTGACTGGTACGGCCGCACCCTTCTCGGCTGACCGGCCGCACTCACGGGGAGCCGGCCTCGAGCTGCCCCACGATCGCGGTGGCGATCTTGTCGGCCTCCGGGCAGGGATCCGCCGAACCGGGTTGCCCGGTCCCGGCTTCGTCGGCGGTCACGGTGACCGTCGCGGTGTCGGCCACGGCCACGTGCGCCGTGCAGGCGCCCGGTGCGGCCTGCCCGCCGCCGGTGGTGTTCACAGCCGGGTAGCCGGCGATGTCGATCGGCCCGAAGGTGGCGAACTCCGGCCGCCTGCGATAGAGGTCTTCCAGGGTGCGCTTGCGGTCCACCCCGGCCGAGAGCGACGTGTGCGCGGGCGCCTGGGCGGTCCAGCCGCAGACCGTGCCGTCGGCGGTGTGCTCCACGGCGCCCGGCGCGGCCAGGCGGAGCTGCGCCAACCGCTCGGGCGTCAGCAGGTCGCAGGGCCTGTCGGCGTACCGCGCCGCGTCGAGCTGGTCGAGGGTGATGGGCGGTGCCAGCGGTGCGGGGGCTGTCGTCGCGGTGGCGCACCCGGCGACGGTCATCAGCACCACCACGGTCCACGACACCGGTAACGATGCACGCACGACGTCGTCCTTCCCCTGGCGGGTTGCGCTCCGTGCGCGATGAGCGGGGCTGCCCCGGGAGAACGCTCCGGTACCGGCCGGCCCTGTTCCAGTGTGGGTGCGGACGCCGCGCCGGGCCAGGCCGGCGCCGCGGGATGTTCGGCTCGTACTGCGCGGACCACCCGTGCGAACCCGGCCGGCGTCGTCCGGCCCGGCTCAGCTCAGGAAGTCCCGCTCGAGTTCGGGCCGCCGGCCCAGCGCGGCGGGCCGGCGGACCGGATCGAGGGTCTGGAAGTGGTCGTGGACCCATGCGCGCCGGCAGCGCAGGTGTCCGTCGCCGGTGGCCGCCTGGTCCGCACCCCGCCGGCCGCATTCACAGGCCGGGGCGTAGGCGAGGAACGTTCCCGCAGGCCGGTCGGTGACGTCGGTCCAGATGTCGCTGTACGTGCCGTCGGGGAATCCGCCGGCGACGTGCCGCTCGTGCGCGTCGGTCGCCTCGTCAGCCCACGGGCCGATGAAGAACATCTGATGAGGGTGGACCCGGATGATGAACACGTTGTCGACCCGGCCGACGGTTCACCGATTCGGATCACGGATGTGCACGGATCAGGCGGCGAGGCCCAGGGCGACGGCGAACGCGCTGTAGAACACCGCCGCGGCCGTGAGCCGCCCGGCGGTGAGCCGGCCCGTGCGGAGCAGCCAGAGCAGACAGCCGACGGCGGCGATCGTGGCGATCCCGGCGAGCAGAAGCGGGGCGCCGAACCGCCACGGGGTGAGCATCAGGCCGAGACCTGACGGGATGGTGGCCTGGATCATCATCGCCCCCGAGATGTTGGCCAGCGCCAGCTGGGTCTTGCCCTGCCGCACCCAGATGAGGGCGTTCATGATCTCGGGCAGCTCGGTCGCGATCGGCGACAGCAGCAGGGCCACGACCACCGGGGCGAGCCCGAGCGCAGGGCCGGCCCACTCGAGCTGGCCGACGAACAGCTGCGACGCCGCGAAGATCACGCCGAGGGCGACCAGGGTCTGGGCCAGCACGGCGATCCGGGACGGGACGGCCCGCCGGGACTGGAGTTTGAGCGGCTCCAGCGCCTCGGAGGCCGACGCGGAGTCCCCGCGCATCTCACGCCAGAAGTACAGGCCGTATACGGCGAAGAAGACGATCCCCAGCCAGGGCTTGATCGCGAACGCGACGAGCCCGAGCCCGAGCTTGACCGCGAAGATCGCCAGGAACCAGGTCTGGTCGCGAGCGAGCCGGCGGGTGTCGACTCCGGCGAAGTCGGCGGTCTCGGCAGCGCCGCCACCCGGACCGGCGTCCGAGCGGCCGGTGCGCGCCGTGACCTCCCGGGCGCGACGCGCCGTCCGGCGGCGGGCGATGAGCGTCGCGCCGACCACGGCGTACGCGATCGTCCCGACCACCAGCGGGCCACCCATCGCCGCGCCGACGCCGATGTCGGCGCCGTGGTCGCCGCGGCCGATGGTGACCGCGACCAGGGTCACGACGCTCTCGGGCAGCGCGGTGCCGACCGCGGCCAGGACGGTGCCGACGGCCATCGGGCCGACGTCGAGCTGGAGGCCGAGCCATTCGACGGCGTTGACGAACCACTCGCAGGCCAGATAGATGACCACTGCGCAGCCGAGCAGCAGCAGGACGTGAACCACTTCCACCCTCCCGCGCCGCGGGAGGAGGTCGGCTGGGGCGGTGGAGCCGGCGAACCTCGACCCACGACGACAAGCACATCTGTCACGGATCGAAGGTCTCGCCCACCCACAGCCTGGAGGGTGCGGGCCCAGGGACCGGGGAAAGGATCTTCCCAGTGTGTCGACCACCTGGTTGGGGGGCTACTCCCCTTCGTTTTTCGAGCTTAGCTCGCCGGTCCGCGACCGCGCGGGCGAGGGTGCATCGACGTCCCCCGCGCGAGGTCGGCGGGGTGCGGCGGGTCGAGGGGGTCGCCGGCGACCATCAGCCGGACCGAGCGGGCGACGCAGCGCGCCCGGGGCAGGCCACCGCGGCCGATGCGATCACGGCACGCGGCCAGGGCCAGCGCCAGCGCGTACAGCACGACAGGGAGCAGCACCAGACCTACTACGACGGCGAAACCCATCGCGCTCCCCGGCTCCCGACGACTCGCCCGACGAGACTAACGCGGAGTTGTGGCGCCGGCCACAGCGGATCGGCCGCTCACCGCTCCCGCGCAGCCCGGCCCCGCTGCGGCATCGGCTCCGGCGCATACCGGTAGGGGTTGCCGATGACCTGGCCGTCCAGCCAGACCTTGGAGTGGCACTTGGTCAGCGCCATCAGCGCATCCCCGCCGAGGGACCCCATCTCGTACAGGCAGACGGCGATCAGGGAATGCCCGGCGAGCCACGTGGTCACCTCGGCCTCGTAGCGCAGCAGCTCGGCCAGGAACGACGGGCGGATCAGCGGGCGGATCCACGTCATGTCCCCGGCGATCCTGGCCCGGCGGTCGTCGTCGCCGGCGAAGACCCGGACCGACCAGGCGTCGAGCAACTCCAGCATGCGATCCGACTGGAACGATCCGGAGAGGAGGTGGGTCTCGCTCGGCTCCACCGCCGCGAGCCGTCCGACGTCGGTCCCGGAGTCGGCGACCCGTTGCACCAGCTGCGCGCTCTGCCCCTCGGCCGTGAGGCACAGACAGGTCTCGCCGGCGCGGAGCCCGTCGGTGAGGAAAGGCAACAGCAGCCGGTCGCGCTCGTCATCGCCGCGGAAGAACGCGCACACGTGGTCGTGGACGGAGAGCGGCGCCCCGCCGAACCGAGGGTCCCACGTCGCTGAGTCGGCCTCGGCCCCGTTGCGGCTGCTCACCCGGCCCCCCTGTCATGATGTCGACCCGGCCCGCGCATCCTCCGACCGTCCGGAGTATCGATGCTCCTGCGCGCGCGGCGTACCCGTCTCACAGCGCGAAGGCGAATGATCGATTCGCTCCACCAGGCCGGACCTGCGCGAGGCGTTCGGCTTCCTCGTGCCGCCTCAGCGGCCGTCCGCGCCGGGGGCCGGCCGCTCGGGAGAGCCGACGGACCGGACCGCCGGGCCAGGACCGGCGGTGAGGACGTCACGGTGGGTCTGCCGCACGAGCAGGGCGAGGCTGATGCCGCCGACGATCACGAAGGTGGGCAGCGAGGGCACGGTGTCCCAGATCGCGTGGAAGACCACGACGAGCACGAAGGTCCCCACCAGCACGGCCACCGCGCGGGGGCGCCACCGCTGCGCGTGCGCATGCCACAGGGCCGCGGCGGCCAGGCCGGTCCACGCGATGTGCGCGGCCGGGCTGAGGATCCCGCGCAGCAGCAGCAGGCCTTCGGCGGCGCCCAGGTCCCCGCCGGTGGCGAGCAGGGTCACGAACCCGTAGCCGAGGGTCTCCAACACCGCGAACCCGGTGCCGACCGCCACCCCGATCAGCAGCCCGTCGGCAGGATTGGAACGGTATCGGGTGAACACCAGGACCCCGATGGGCACCAGCAGCTTGGCGCCCTCCTCGATCAGGCCGATCAGCACGGTGGGCAGGCCACCGAGGCGGTGGGCGGTATCGGCCTCCAGCACGCTGGCCGCCACGGTGCCGATCACCCCGCCCAGCAGTCCGCAGATCAGCAGCACGCTCATCGGGACGTCGTAGGCCGGGTTCCGGCCGTCGACCCAGACCACGAACGTCACCGGCACCAGCAGCGCACCGAACAACAGCAACGAGGGCACCAGGTTCAGGTTGCCGGTCGCGACGACGGCCTGCTGGTCGGCCAGGAACAACAGGGCGCCCACCACCAGCACCGGCACCCATCTCCAGCGCCGCCCACGCGGCGGGCGGGGCGCAGCCGTGGCCGGTCCGTTGCGGTGCCGCCGCGGCCGCTCGAAGGCTGCCATGCGCTTCGACCTCCTCATGCCGGGCCCGTACCCGCTGCCGGGCGGCATCCGGTAGCCCCGGCGGGCCTATTCGCCGAACGTGATCGGTCCTGGCGGGCCCACCGGCGGCCACCGCGCCGGGCACCTCGCAGCGCGGTCTCATCCTGGGTGCTCGACCGCGGCCATGTCATCCCACCCGGTCTCGGTGGGGACAGGATGGGACAGCCAGGCGAGCGGCTGCGGGGCCGGGGAGCCGGTCCCGGGCGCCGGCCCGGCACCCGGGGCGGCGCGCAGCGTCTCCGACGGCGGGACCCCGTAGTTGGCCCGGTAGACGGCGGCGAACCGGCCGAGATGGGGGAAACCGTTGCGGACGGCGATACGGCTGACGGTCTCGGTGGCCGGGTCCGCGCGACGCAGGTCGTCGTGCGCGTGGCGCAGCCGGACCGTCTCGAGGTAGCGCATCGGGGACGTCCCCGTCCGGTGCCGGAACATGTCCTGCAGGCGCCGCACGCTGAGGTGGGCGATCTCCGCGAGCTCGGCGAGCGTGTAGCGACGCTCGGGATGGGCGTGGATGGCGTCGAGCGTCCGGTCGACCGGATGCGAACGCGGGATCTCCGGGGGCGGCGACTGCAGCCCGTTCGCCTCCCGGCGACCGGTGACGAGCCGGCGGGGGACGTAGAGGCCCTCACGGTTGGCGCGCAGGACGGCCAGGGCGACGTTCCCGGTGCCGAGCCGGGCCACGATGTGCTCGATGTTGGCGGCGACGACGAATTCGGCGACGCCGAGCGCCGCGGCGATCCGCCGCCGCGGCCAGCTCTCCACGAGCAGCCCGAGGATGTCGAGGGCGCCCGGGCTCAGACCGTGCAGGTCCCCCGCCGGGGAGACGAGCACCGCAGCGATGAGGTGATACGGAGCCTGGTCGGGGCAGGCCAGCGCGGTGACGCGGACGTGCCCGGCCGGTACGGGACAGAGGAACGTCGTGTACGCCGCCCCGCGGGCCACCCGGGCGGCGACGACATCCAGCACGGGCGACCCGCTCCGCAGCACCGCATGCGTCGGCAGGTTCGGCAGCGGCAGGGCGGAGCCACCGCGGGTGAGCACGGCCCCGGCCCGAGCGTTGCACACGATCCGCGCCGACGTGGAGATCTGCCGCATCGGGTCGACCGCCCGGGCGATGGCCGGGGCGAGCAGTTCGATCAGGCCGCGTTCGGCCGGGGAGGGATGGGCCGCGGTGTCGGTGAGCATGGTGAGCAGGCCGAGGTAGCGGCTGTCCGGGGTGAAGAGGCCGATCCCCACCCCCTCCACGAACCCCGCCGGCCCGAAGTGGTCGGTCCAGACCGGGACCTCCTCCTTCGGGACCGGGGTGTCGTTCACCGTGATCGACCTGCCCGAACAGTTCAGCTGCACCGCCTCGATGTCGGTGAGCATCGCCGGGCTGGCCATGTAGCGGAGAGTGGCCTCGTTGTGCCCGCGGGTGGCCAGCTGCGCGTGCTCATGGCGCTCGGGGTCGAGCAGCGCAATCCAGATCGCCTCGAAGGGCACCACCCGGCGCAGCGGTTCGATCAGCGCCTCGGCGCGCTCCTCGATCGTCCCCGGCAGGGCGGCGATCTCGGCGACTTCGACCGCGACGGC
Source organism: Pseudonocardia acidicola (assembly GCF_012911935.1). Taxonomy (GTDB): domain Bacteria; phylum Actinomycetota; class Actinomycetes; order Mycobacteriales; family Pseudonocardiaceae; genus Pseudonocardia; species Pseudonocardia acidicola. The sequence continues at coordinate 81,284 of NZ_JAAXLA010000003.1, forward strand.
CAGCCCGGTTCGCTCGTCCACGTCACACGTCTAGGTCCACCGGACACGTTCCATCGTGCGCACCCCCTGCAACCGGGCTCCGCGATGTCACTCTCAGCGACCGCGACGGCTCACGCCACGGCCTGGCAGGTCGATTCCCCTGGCTACGTTGGTCCCTGCGGGTCAACCGCACCCGACCCGCACCCGGGACTGGGCACAGTGCGTCGCAGGCGCCGGATCCGTGCGGCATCCCGGCGCCTGCGCCGGCGGCGAGACGTGCGGCCCCGGGGACGTCCGCGGCCCCGGGCCCTGCCTCAGCCGACCCCGAGGTGCACGAACACGAGCCAGGCCACCAGCGGCACCACCGCGATCATGAGAATCGCCCACAGCAGCAGCGCCCGGAAGAACATCCGCTCCTCCGCCGGCCGGGCGCTCGCCATGAGCAGCGCGCCGCTGGTGGACATCGGGCTGACGTCGACCACCGAGGAACTGATCGCGATCGCCGTGACGACCCCGATCGGGGTCAGCAGCGGGTCGGTGGCCAGCGGCACCACGACGGGGCTGATCGCGCCCAGGGTGCCTGTGGTCGAGGCGAACGCCGAGACGAGGCCGACGATGTAACTCGTCACCAGTGCTGCGACCGAACTGTTGCCCAGATCGTTGATGCCCTGCTCCAGCTCGGCGATCGCGCCCATCTCCTCCAGCACGCCGACATAGGTGACGATGCCGGTGACGAGCAGGATCGCCGACCAGGGCATCGCCTCCAGCGCGGGCTTCTGCACCCCGGGCCGGACCGCGATGAGGACGAGCGAGACGACGAGCGCCGCGACGCCGACGTCCACCCCGAACCCGAGCGTCAACACCAGCAGCGACCCGATCCCGACGAGGGTGAGGACCCGCATCGGGGTGACCGCGACGGGAGTGACCGTGCGCTCCGCGGTGGCGGTCCGGGCCGGGGCACCGCCGCCGGTCGTGACGCCCGGTGCCTCGTCCGGTGCGGCGGCCGGACCGCGCCGCCGCACCACCCACCACTGGACCGCCGCGTACGCCGCGGCGGCGAGCACGGCGTTGAAGGCGAAGCAGTAGAGGTAGAGCTGCAGCGTGTCGCCGGATGCGCCCGCCTGGTCGAGCATCGTGTTGGCGACGACACCGAACGGATTGACCGGGGAGAACGCGCCCGCGTTCGCCCCCTGCACGATGACCAGGCCCATGGCCAGGGCGCTGATGCCGAACCGGGCGCCGAGCGCGATGGCCACGGGCGCGACGATCGCGACGGCGGCCGGGGTGAAGGCGCCGGCCGTCGCCAGTGCTGCGGTCAGGGCGAACATCAGCACGGGGACGAGGGCGCGGCGGCCGCCGGCGAGCCGCTCGGCCCAGGCCGCGAGCAGGTCGATCGTGCCGGTCACCCGGACGATGGAGAACAGCAGGGTGGCCCCGACCAGGATGAAGAACAGGCCGGCAGGGAACTGGTCGATCACGTCGGCGGCGGGCAGGCCGGCCAGCAGGACGCCGACGCCGAACGCGGCGACGATGGCGGCGAGCCCGGCGTTGACGGCGGTGAGCGAGCCCCAGGCGAACGCGACCACCAGGATGAGGAAAGCGATGACCGACAAGGACATCCTTGGCCTCCGGTGTCAGAGTCGCGCGTCAGCGCGCGGTGGTCAGGGGTCCGGCGAGCAGGCGGCCGGCGTCGGGGATCGCGGGCTGGTGCCCCAGCGCGGTGAGGATCTCGTAGGTCGTCGCCGTCGCGGCGGTCACGACGGGCAGGCCGAGCTCGTCCTCGACGCGCTGGACCGCGGCGAGGGAGGGCATCTGCACGCACGCCGACAGCACGACCGCGTCCGCACCCTCTCGGCGCAGGCCGCGCGCGATCCCGGGCAGCGCGGCCGGGTCGAGCCTGCCGACGGCGAGATTGTCGTCGACCTCCAGGCTGACGGCGTCGAGCACCTCGATGCCCTCGGCCTCGATGTACTCGCGCACCATCGCGGTCAGCGGCGCCATGTACGGCGTCACGATGGCGACCCGGCGGGCGCCGAGGGCGGGCAGCGTCCGCACCAGGGCGCCCGCGCTGCTGACCACGGCCGCGGGGTGGCCGTTGCCCTCGGCGGCCTCGGCGATCACCTTCTCCGAGCCGGTGTGAGCACCCGCGCCCTGCGCCATCACCGCGACGAGGCACGCGTAGGCGATCACGTCGACCTGGGCGTCGGACACCGAGCGGGCGCAGTCGGCCGCCTTGCCGACCATCGCGGCCAGTTCCTCGCGGTTGACCGTCCGCATGGCCGCGCGGGCCGCGTGGAACGTGTAGACGTGCCCGGTCGCGGCGCTCTGGCGCCGGAACAGCTCGGGCAGCTCGGTCTCCATGGTCGTGTTCGAGCTGGGCACGATCAGCCCGATCCGGGTGGATCCGGTGTTCCCGGTCGTGTCGTTCTGCACGACGCTCCTTCGTCTCGTTCTCACTTGGTGGGTCGGGCGCTTACGATGTGAGATCGGATGAATCGTGTCAACGAGAGGAAGATGACACCGATGACGGAACGGGCCTCCGGGACGCCGCCGCTGCTCGTGCTGGGAAAGGTGCGCCAGATCCTCGAGTGCTTCTCCGTCGAGGAACCCGATCCGACGCTGCAGCAGATCACCCGGTCCACCGGCCTGCCGGCGAGCACCTGTCAGCGGCTGGTGCACAACCTCGTCCGCGAGGGCTTCCTCGACCGCGACGGCGACCGGTACCGGATCGGCATGGCGTTCGTGCGGTGGGCCGCGCCCGGCACGGTCGGCCGCGATCTGGTGCGGCTCGTCCGGCCGGTGCTGCAGCGGCTGCGCGACGAGACCGGCGAGACGGCGTGCCTCTACGTCCGCGACGGGGCGTTCCGGACCGTCGTCGCCGTCGCGGAGACCCGCCACGTCGTGATGCGGCTGTTCAAGGTCGGCATGGTGATGCCGATGCACGCGGGCGCGCCGGGCAAGGTCTTCCTCGCCCACGATCCGACGGCCCGCGCGGACGTCCTCGCGGAGGGGCTGCGGCGGTTCACCCCGCACACCCCGGTCGACGTCGCGGTGCTCGACGCCCAGGTCGAGCAGGCCGGCAACGACGGCTACAGCGCCACGTTCTCCGAGCGGCACGAGGGGGTCGGCTCGATCAGCGCGCCGGTGTTCGACCAGGCCGGCGAGCTGGTGGCGGTCCTGGGGATCGGTGCGCCGACGCAGCGGGTCGGGCCCGCCGACGTCGACCGGCTCGCCCCCGCGGTCGTCGCCGCGGGGGCCGCGGCGAGCCGGGCGCTCGGCTTCCGCTCCGCCACGGAGCTCGGCTAGGCCGCCTGCGAGCCGCCGGAGCCGCCGGAGTGGGCGGCCCCGGCGGCCGGCGCCGGGAAGTGGGCGCCGACCCTCTGCGCGTCGTAGCTCACGGGCCGTCCCGCTCCGGCAGCAGCATGCCCAGCGGGCCGAGGTCGATGTTCAGGTCGGCCGGGCTCAGCCCGAAGTGCTCCCGGAGGTCGGTCATCGCCTCCTCCAGCCGCATCAGCCCCAGCCCGAGCCGCTCGATCGTCTCGTCCGGGAGGGTCCCCGCCTCCACCCGCCGGATGGCCTGGCGCTCCATCAGCTGCCGGACCAGTTCGATGATCGTGAGCACCAGGCGACCGAGGTCGCGGCCCACCGACTCGGCGTCGGTCTCGATCCGGGTGGGCAGCTGCGTCATGGTTGCTCCATCAAGGTCTCCACCGAGCTGATCAGCGCGCGCAGCGAGACGTGCACGAGGTCCACCCCGGCCAGCGAGATGGTGACGTCGCCGGTCAGCACGACGCCCCCGGTCAGCAGCCGGTCGAGCAGGTCGACCAGGGTGACCTGGTCGCTGCGTTGCACGGCGGTCACGTGTCGTCCAGGCCGGCGAAGGAGTACGGCGCCCACGGGCCGGTGAGCTCGAGCCGCAGCGCCGGTGCGTCGCAGGAGTCCACCAGCCCGCGCACCGCGTCGCCGTCACCGCCGGGCACGAGGTAGGCGGCGTTGAGCACCATCTCGTCGCGCCGCCCGGACAGACGCGGGTCCTGCGGCGGGTACACCCGGCTGGCCACGGCCAGCCCGGCGAGCCGCTCGTGCACTCGTCCGGCCTGGTCGCGGGCCGCCTGCAGGCTTCGGGCGGCGCGGTCGCGTTCGGCGCGACGGCGCATCAGGTAGTTCGTCCCGGGCCCGGCACCCGGCGCCGTCACGGTCGGCTCGTCGGCCTGTGGCCGGCCGTAGGCCTTGACCCCCCACTCGGCCCGGCCGCGGATGCGGTCGAGCGCCGCGGCGAACCGGGCCCGGTGCTCGCCGAGCAGCGCACGGACGTTGTCGTCACCGAAGTAGACCGTGGCCAGCCGCAGCGGCGCCGCCGGACCCTGCCGGGCGACGGCGCCGACGACGCCGTGGTGGGCCCGCGCCACCTGCTCGAGCCAGGTCAGGTCCTCCAGGTTGCGGCGCAGCGCCTCCTCACCGAACTCGGTGCCGTCGACCGTGCTGACCACGGCCGTCAGCCCGTCGGCGGTGATCCTCCGCACCGGTGCGCCGGTGACGCCGGGCACGGCTGCGAGCTCACCGGACCGTCCCGCGTCGGTGACCGCGTAGACGTACACCGCGGATCCCGTCACTCGATCTCACCGTCCCGCTCGCCGTCCGCCTCCAGTTCGCCGATCCGCTCGCGCAGCATCCGGTTCTCCTCCGCCAGGCCGCGTTGCCCCGAACTCAGCGTCGGGTCGTGCTCCCACCAGTCGATGCCCATCTCCCGTGCCCGGTCGACCGACGCGACCAGCAGCCGGATCTTGATCGTCAGCAGCTCCACGTCGAGCAGGTTCACCCGGATGTCACCGGCGATGACGATCCCCTTGTCGAGGACCCGTTCGAGGATGTCGGCCAGGTTGGCCGACTCGTGCCGTGCCGGCACGCGCGCGGCACCCGTGGACGGCAGTCCGCCGCTCAACGTCATGATCACTCCCCCCGGACCTGCCCGCGCGAGTACCGCCGGGTGCGGCGGTAAGAGAGCAACTCGCCGTGCGGGTCCAGTTCGGCTTCGTAGGTGGCGAGGATGTCGGCGGAGTCGGGGATGCGGCGGGTCTCGACGACCTCGATGCCGACCACCCACCCGTCCTCGCTGCGCTGGATCGAGACGATGCCCTCGGGGGTGCGCCCGGTCAGGTCGGCCACCTCGCGGGCGGCCAGGCGGGCGGCGGCCCCCGCCGAACGGATCCGTCCGTTGCGACGGGGGCCGTCGCCGTCGCCGCGGTCCTGCGGGTCGTCCCGCTCGGCCCGCGGACGGCGTCGCCGGCGCGGTGTCTGCGCATCGTCCTCGTCACGGGCGTTGTCGGTCACCACGCCAGGCCTCCTCAGCCGCTGCCGGGCCGGCGCATCATCCGCTCCAGCAGGGCGTTCTCCAGTTCGGCACACTCCTGTTCGGACATCTCACCGGTGCGCCGCGCCTCGTCGATCGCCTCGAGCTGCGCCCGGATGCGGGCCGGGTCGTAGTACTGCTCCTCGGCTTGTTCGTGGATCTGCCCGGCCAGCCACATCACGCCGCGCACCGGCCCGGTGACCGGCAGGAGCGGCAGGCCGAGCAGGCCCGTCAGCAGGCCCACGGAGTCATTCCGCCGGGACGAAGTCGTAGGGCGCCAGCGGTCCCAGCAGCCGCAGCCGCAGCCGACCGGCCAGCTCGGCACCCAGTTTCTCCACCGCGTCCTCGAACCGCTGCTGGTGCTTGCGTTCGACGAGGAACGCGGCGTTGACGACGTCCTCGGGCGCGGCCGGTTGGTGGGAGACGACCGCGACCGCCTCCGGGGCCAGCCGCTCCACGATCGCCGCCCCCTCCCCGTCCCGGCGCGCCTCCAACTCCTCGACGATGAGCTGGCCGAGGAAGACCCGGTCGTAGTACGAGGCATCCTCCGGTAGCCCACGGACCCGCTCGTGCAGCTCCCGGATCTCAGGATCGTCGGCGAGCACCTCGCGCAGGACCACCTCCTGCTCGTAGCGAGCCTTGAGCGTGAACTGCGTCCGCCCGTCCAGGTCGTCGAGCACCTCGAGGAAGTGGTCGTGATGCGGGACCAGCAGCTCGTCGACGACGCCGTCCCGCTCGACGACGGCCGGGAAGCGCATGGGCAGCACCGCCGTGGCGGCAGCCACCGTGTCCACCACGCGTTCGTGCGTGAACAGGTCGTCCCGGGTGCCCAGCGGGCGGTCCGCCGGGACGTCGCTGACGAGCGCGGCGAGGTCGCCGTGGACGACCGTCTCCACCTGGCCGGACTCCCCGAGGCCCACGAGGTCCTCGGGTACGGCCGCGTCCGATCTGATCAGGCCGTAGACGTAGGTCGGGTTCACTCGTCACGCTCCCTCGCACGCTCCCGCTGTCGAGGACGGCGCCGTGGGCGCTCCTCGTAGTCCTCCTCGTCGCGGGAGCCACCGAGCAACTCCCCGACCTTGTCCACAGCGGCGTCGAGCATCCCATTGGTCTTGCCGCGTGCTCCGCTCTCCACGACCCCCTCGGTCAGGTCGGTGAGCCCCTTGGGGGCGTTCTCCCCCTGCAGGTCCAGCCGGTTCGTCGCCTCGGCGAACCGCAGGTAGGTGTCGACACTGGCGACGACGATCCGCGCGTCGATGGTCAGGATCTCGATACCGACCAGCGCCACCCGGACGAACACGTCGATGACCAGGCCCTTGTCCAGGATCAGTTCGACGACGTCGGCGAGGCCGCTCGGGCCACCGCCACCGCCGGACCGCTCGACGTTCCCGCCACCTCGCTGGGTCGCAACCGTCATACGTCATCGCCTCCGTCCGGAGCCGGCACCGGCCCGCTCCCGGGTACGCCGTTGCGGGCCTCCGTCGGCGCCGGGTTCCTCGTCCTCGTAGTCCTCGTCGCCGTAGTCCGCCTCGTCCTCGTAGTCCTCGTCCTCGTAGTCCGCCTCGTCCTCGTCGGCGTCGGCGTCGTACTCGTCGGCGTCGGGCTCGTACTCGTCCTCGGCGCCGTCGGATTCCTCCTCGTCCTCGGCGGCGGCGCCTTCGACCTCGGCGCCCTCCTCGGCGCCTTCGGCCTCGGCCCGCTCGGGCCCGCCCGCGTCCTCCTGCCCGTTCTCGAACTCGTGCTGCGCCTCGCGTTCCTGCTCCTCCTTGAGTGCTTCCTCGTGGGTCTTCACGACCTCGCCGTCACGGATCTCGCCGCGCCAGCCCTCGACGTCCTCCTGGTGCAGGATCACATTGGTCATGGCGTGCCGGCGGAAGTGCTTGAACTCCAGCCGGGCGCGCCGGCCCTGGGCCCGCCAGAGGTTGCCGGTGTGCTCGAACAGGCCCTGCGGCCAGTACTCCATGACCAGCGCCACGCGGGTCAGGTTCGGACCCAGCTCGGTGAAGGTGACGGCCCCGTCGACGTGCCCCTTCGCGCCCTTGGAGCGCCACACGATGTGCGAGTCGGGCACCTGCTCGACGGTCGTCGCCTCCCAACTGCGGTGCGACAGGAAGATCTGCGCCTTCCAGTTCGACGTCTCATCGGCCGGGCGGTCGACGTTCTCCACCTTCTTCATGAAGCTGGGGAAGTCCTGGTACTGCGACCAGAGGTTGTAGGTGGTCCGCAGTGGGAGCCCGACGTCGATGGTCTCGACGATGTTGGTGACCTTCAGCTTCTTGCCGCCGCCGGGTTTCCGGCCGGCGCCGAAGAGGCCCTTCACCTTCTCCTTCAGCCCGCTGAGCAGGCCTCCGCCGTCCGAGTCCTCCTCGGACGACGCGCCGTCCCCGGAGGCTCGGCCCTCGTCGGGGGCCCGGCCGGTCAGTGCGGCCCGCAGGCCCTGCCCGCCGTCCTCGGCGTAGTCGGTCAGTCGTTCGGAGAGGTCCCCGACGCGTTCGGTCGCGACCTGGGCGGCACGCTGCACGAGCAGGCCGAGGAGCCTGCTCCCCGCATCACGCAGCGCGTCGGTGGGAAGCGCGTCGGCGAGGCCGCCGGCCTTCCTGTTCGCCTCAGTCATCGCCCTCACCTCGGCGGCCGCGCGCCGACCGGCCGGTGCGGGCGGCCGTTCCGGCTGCTGCGCTCACCCGGCTCCCCACGGCATCCGCCTTCGCCGCGGTGCGCTTGCGGCCGTCCTTCGGCGCGCCCGAACGGGCGGCCCTGGACGGCGGGCTCGCGGCCTCCCGCCGACGACTCGCGGGGGGTTCCCGATCGGGTTCGTCGCTGCCGGCCCGGTCCGCAGCGGAGCGCCGGCGCGTGGCGCGCGCGGGCTCCTCGTCCTCCTCGCGCTCGTCCTCATGCTCCTCGAGGTCTCCCGTGTCCTCGTCGGCGTCGGAGCGGTCGACGTCCTCGTCGAAGCCGCCCTCGACCTCGTCGGACTCCTCGGTCTCGCCGGCAGGCTCCCGGTCCTCGTCGTCCCGGCGCCGGCGGCCCTTGGGACCCGGCGCTCCGACGTCGCCGAGCGACTCGACCCGCTTACCCACGCGGTCGGTCAACGCCTCGACCTGGCGGGCCGCCACGGCCATCGCGGCTCCCTTGCCCGCGTCGAGGAGCCGGCCGCGGACCTCGTCGGCGAGCCGTTGCAGTTCCGGCGACCTCTCGAGGAGCTTCGTGCCCTGCGCGAGGAGCTCAGCCGGGCCGCCGTTGCGGCGCCCCGCCGCCATGCCCCCCAGCATGAGGGCCAGCTTCATCTTCTTCGTGCGGCCCAGGAAGTAGCCCCCCGCGACGCCGAGAGCTACTCGTGCTCCACATTTCACTGATTTCCTCCAGTCGGTTTCCGGGCCCCGCCGGCGGGTGACGCAAACCGGACGGAATCGATCACGGCACCGACCTCGCCGGACCAATCGACCTCACGGCGCCTACCCGGGCCCAAGATCGTCCACTCCCGGGTACCGACACCGTTCCAGAATTTGGTCCGAATGGCGCAGTCCGTGCCGGTCAAACGGATCTGCACGCGTCATCAAATGGAGTCACAACGATTCATGAACAATGCGAAGGGTGAGCGGCCCGCCGAATTCATCTGGGGCCGAACAATGCTCCCAGCTGCGGGGCCGCCGATTCAGGCAGGCGTGGCGCGTCCGGTCCACGGCGACCGCGGCAACCGTCCGCCCTGCTCGTCGGGACAACTGTGCGAGCACCTGCCGGCGCCGCCGAACCACCCGGCGACGATATCGGTCGATCAGCGGAATTCCCGACCGGATACGGTGGCGATTATCGTCCCGGGAGCAGGATTTTGCGGTGCGCTCCGTCGCGATCCCCGCCGCTTTCCCAGCAGGTCGACCGCCTCGAAACGAGAACGCGCCCGACGTCGCAGATCCACTGTCGACGACCGATGACCTCTGCCCGCACGCCCGGTGTTCACCGGGGGCCGGAGGCACCGCCGTCACGGCCGGTCCCGAACGATCGGAGCCCGATTCGTCCACATCGACGGTTGGCCGCCGCCGCGGCGGGGAAGACATGATCGTGCTCTTGCTGCTGCGTCCGCCCGGGGTGTACCGGGCCCAAGGTGACACCGCTCTGTTGACCGACGTGCTCCAGCGCGGTGGCTACGCCACCGGCCGGCACGTCCTGGACATCGGCACCGGAACCGGTGCCCTCGCACTGGCCGCGTCGCGGGCAGGGGCCGCGTCGGTCACCGCCGTCGACCTGTCGATGCGTTCGGTCGCGGCCACCTGGCTGAACAGCCGGCTGCACCGCGCGCCGGTCGCGGTGCGCCGTGGCGACCTGTTCGCCCCGGTCGCCGACCGGAAATTCGATCTCATCATGGCCAATCCGCCCTACGTCCCCGCTGCGACCGCCGTGCTGCCGCGCTACCGGATGGCCCGCTGCTGGGACGCCGGCCCCGACGGCCGAGCGATCCTGGATCGGATCTGCGCCGGCGCCGCCGGGCGGCTCACCGACGACGGCGTCGTCCTGCTCGTGCACTCCGCGGTCTGCGACGCCGAACACACGATCGCGCGGCTGGCCGAGGCCGGACTGGCCGGCGAGGTGATCGAGCGCGGCCAGGTCCCCTTCGGCCCGGTCATGCGGGCACGGGCCGCGATGCTCGAGGCGCGCGGCCTGGTCGAGCCCGGGCAGACCGTCGAGGAACTGGTCGTGGTGGGGGCGCGCCGTGCCGCCTGACCGCCGCCAGGTCGTCCTGACCGACGAGGGGCCCGTGCTGCTGTCCGGACCGGTCGACCTGGTGCTCCCCGATGGGCGCCGGGTGACCTCGCAGCGGCCGGTGACCGCGCTGTGCATGTGCCGGCGCAGCCGCCGCTACCCGTTCTGCGACACCAGCCACCGCGCCAAGGTGCGGGCCACCCGCGAGGAGGGTGACCGGTGCTGAGCGCCGCTCCGGTCCGGGCCGAGCAGGCCCCGGCGCCGCCCCCGCCGCGCGGCCCCCTCTCCACCGCGGTGCTCGCCCAGCTGCGCGGCGAGCCGGTCGCCAGACCCGACGTCCGGGCCGCCGACCCGTACGGCGACGACCTGCAGCTCGCGCTGTACTGCTGCTACGAGCTGCACTACCGCGGGTTCGCCGGCGTCGACGACGACCGGGAGTGGGACCCGGCACTGCTGACGCTACGCCGCGAACTCGAGCAGGCGTTCCTCGCCGCGCTGCGGGCCGACGTCGCGCCCGGCACGGACGTCGCGGGAGAGGTGGAGGCGCTGCTCGTCGAGCCCGTGGACGCCGTCGGGGTGTCGCACCATCTGCGTCGCGACGGCGAGCGGTGGCAGCTGCGCGAGTACGTCGCGCACCGCTCGATCTACCACCTCAAGGAGGCGGACCCGCAGGCCTGGGTGATCCCGCGGCTGTCCGGGCCGGCCAAGGCCGCGCTCGTCACCGTCGAACACGACGAGTACGGCGGCGGTGATCCCGATCGGATGCACTCCCGACTCTTCGCCGACATGATGGCCGAGCTGGGGCTGTCCGACTCCTACGGCGCCTATCTCGACGCGGTACCCGCCGCCACCCTGGCCGAGGTCAACTTCATGTCGCTGTGCGGGCTGCACCGCAGCCTGCGCGGGGCCCTTGTCGGCCAGGTCGCCGTCGTCGAGCTGACGTCCTCACCCGGCTCGGACCGGCTGGTCCGGGCGATGCGCAGGCTGGGCTGCGGGCCGGCCGCGATCGGGTTCTACGCCGAGCACGTCGAGGCCGACGCGGTGCACGAGCAGATCATCCGCCGCGGCGTGCTCGATCCGCTGCTGGCCGCCGAGCCGGCGCTCGCCGCCGACGTCGTGTTCGGCATCCGGGCCAGCCTGCTGCTCGCCGACCGGCTCTCCGACCTGCTGCTGGACCACTGGGGCCGGGGCGAGTCCACCCTCCGGGCACCGCTGCCCGCGGCGGCGGACCGGTAGGCCGTCCGTTTCGTCCAAGATCCCCCCGGGTATCTCGGCCGCGAAACCGTCCCGGCCGCCACTGAGAGGAAACCCGATGTCGACCGACGCGATCGTGCTGCTCAAGCAGGACCACAAGGAGATCCGCAAGCTGTTCCGCGACTTCCAGGCCGCCGGGGAGAACGCGACCAAGCGCAAGGCGAAGATCGTCGACAAGATCCTCGAGGCGCTGACCGTGCACACCTACGTCGAGAACGAGTGCATGTACCCGGCCGTCCGCAAGCTGCTGCCCGAGGTCACCGACGACGTGCTGGAGTCCTACGAGGAGCATCACGTGGCCGACGTGCTGTGCATGGAGCTGGCGGCCTTGAAGCCCGACGACGAACGCTTCGACGCCAAGACCACCGTGCTCATCGAGAACGTCACGCACCACATCGAGGAGGAGGAGCAGGAGTGGTTCCCGAAGGTGCGTGAGGCCCTGGGCCGCAAGAAACTCCAGGAGATCGGCGCCGAGATGCTGGAGGTCAGGAAGAAGGCCCCGCGCCGGCCCGAGCAACCGGGGGCGCTGAAGAAGGCGGTCGACGCCGTCCTGGCCTGACCGGTGCCGGACGCCGGGCCCGCGGAGATCGTGGCCGTCGACGAGGAGGCGGCGTTCTGGGACGACCGTGCCGCCGTACTGGCCTGTCTGCGGGAACCGACACCACGGATCCCGCCCTGGTTCGGCTACGACGCGCGCGGCTCGCAGCTGTTCGAGTCGATCACCGAGCTGCCCACGTACTACCTGACCCGGGTGGAGCGGGACCTGCTGGGCCGGCACGCCGCGCAGATGGCCGAGCTGATCGACTGTCGCCGGGTCGCCGAGCTGGGCAGCGGCAGCGCAAAGAAGACCCGGCTGCTGCTGGCGGCGTGCCTCGAACAGCGCCCGACCACCTATCTGCCGATCGACGTCAGCCGGGAGATGCTGGAGGCCAGTGGCGCGGCGCTGCGGGCCGAGCTGCCCGGCCTGGATGTCCAGGGCCTGTGGGGGCGTTACGAGGCCGGGCTCGGCTGGCTCCGCGACGGCCCGGCCGAGCCGGTCGTCGTGGCGTTCCTCGGCAGCAACCTGGGCAACACGACACCCGCCGAGCGGGCCGCGCTACTGTCCGAGATCACCGCGACGCTGCGCCCCGGCGACGGGTTCCTGGTCTCGGTCGACCTGCAGAAGCCCACGGACGTGCTCGAGACCTGCTACAACGACCCGCTCGACCGGTCGGCCTTCGCCGAGTTCCGGCTCAACCACCTGACGCACCTGAACCGGCGCTTCGACGCCGACTTCGTGCTCGACTACTTCTACCCGCGCGCGCACTACGACCCGGCCGCCGCCGTGGTGGAGGGCCACCTGTGGGCCACCGAGAAGCAGTCCGTCTCGCTGCCCGGGCTCGGCCTCGTGCTGCACCTGCGGCACGGCGACTCGATCAACGTGGGGTTCTCGGCGAAGTTCCACCGCCCACGGTTCGTGGCCGAGGTCGCCGGGCGCGGGTTCACCCTGCAGGCCCAGTGGATCGACGCCGTGTGGCAGTACGGGATCTTCCTGTTCCGGCGGATCTGATCACGCATGTGTGTCCGGGGACGCGGAACAGCCGCCGATCCGGCTGAGGCGTGATCGACGGCGACGCCGGCCGGCGACGGCACCGCCGGGCACCGGCGCGCGGCACCTCCCGGGCCCGTCCTGCTCTGCGTGCTGCGGCAGTGATCGGACGACGGATCCCGGCTGATCATCCGGCCCACTGCCCCGCTGCGACGCCACCGAACGGATCCGGTCCGCGGCCGTCCCACGCCTGAGGACACCCCTTGCGTCTGCGCGCACTCCCCGCCCTGGCCCTCGGCGGCCTGCTCGTCCTGACCGGCTGCGCCGGTTCCGACGCCCCCGTGCCGGCGCCGGCACCGGCGTCGGCCCCCGGCGATGACCCCGGTTTCGGCCACGTGCACGACCTCGACGTCAACCCGGCCGACCCGCGCCGCGTCCTCGCCACCAGCGCGGACGGGTTGCTGGAGAGCCGTGACGGCGGGCGCACGTTCGCGCCCGCAGCGGCGCAGCCGAAGCGCCCCCTGCTGCTCGTCGACCAGGCCGGCCCGGCCGGGGGTGGCGGCACGCCGACCGTGGCCGGAGCCGGCGCCGACGGCACCGTCTGGTCGCCGGAGGGCGCCGAGTGGGTCGCCACGGGGTCGCTCGGGGCCCCGCCGGAGGCGTTCGCGGTGGCGGGGGCCGACCGCTACCTCGCCGCGACGGCCCACGGCGTGCGGTCCTCGGAGGACGGCGGCCGGACCTGGACACCGCTCGACTGAGCGACCCGACTTGCGAGATACCCCCCAGGGGTGTAAAACCGGGTCCGTCAGGTACCCCTGCCGGGTATCGAGTCCGAGCGACGAGAAGGACGGCATGAACGGCTACGCCCAGGACAAGGACGCGTACCTCAAGCGCATGCGCCGCATCGAGGGTCAGGTCCGCGGCATCGCGAAGATGATCGAGAACGACGAGTACTGCATCGACGTGCTCACCCAGGTCTCGGCGGCCACCAAGGCTCTGGAGGCCGTGGCGCTGGGCCTGCTGGACGAGCACCTCAAGCACTGCGTCACCGAGGCCGCGGCCGAGGGCGGCCAGGTCGCCGAGGACAAGGTCGCCGAAGCCAGCGCGGCCATCGCGCGCCTGGTCAAGTCCTGATCACCCACCACCTGATCGGCACAACGAGGAGAGCACCCGCACATGAGCGAGACCACCTACACCGTCACCGGCATGACCTGCGCGCACTGCGTCGCCTCGGTCACCGAGGAGATCAGCGAGATCGAGGGCGTCACCGCGGTCGTGGTGGACCTGCCCACCGGAGCAGTCACCGTCACCAGCGACCAGCAGGTCGACCGCGCGCAGATCAACGCAGCCGTCGAGGAAGCCGGCTACCGGCTCGCCGGCTGAGTCCCGCCGCCCACGGCGGCCCCACATCCGGAATGTGAGATGAACACCGCTGCGGAGCTCTCCGCCTACGGTGCCCCCGGAGAGGGACGCCGCCAGCACCTACCGCATGTTCGCCGACGTCACCCGACCGGCGGGGCGGCCACCACGCTGGGCGTCGACGTCTTCGCGCCCGGGCCGTTCGAGCCGGTCACGCACGCGCCGTCGCGCACCGCGCAGGTCGACGGCTGTCGGGTCGACATCACCGGTGACCCGGTGCCGGGCCCGGCCCCGCCGCTGACGCTGCCCGTCCGGTTCGTCGCCGAGGTGCCCGGCGCGGGCAGCTACCGGCTGTTCCTGGACTTCCGGCACAACGGCGTCGTGCACACGGCGGAGTTCACGGTGCCCACCGGACCGGCCACGCCACCCGCCGACGGCCCGGCGCCCGCGCCCGCTCCCACCCAGCCACAACGATCACCGATCGCACAGAACAGGACTGGAGACGATGAGCACCACCGCGGCGCCCCCGAGCGCCACCGTCACCGACATCGAACTGGCGATCGGTGGGATGACCTGCGCGTCCTGCGCCAACCGCGTCGAGCGCAAGCTGAACAAACTCGACGGCGTCACCGCGACCGTCAACTACGCGACCGAGAAGGCCCGGGTCAACGCCCCCGAGGGCATCGACCCCGCGCTGCTCGTGGCGCAGGTCGAGGCGGCCGGTTACACCGCCGAGCTGCCGCGGCCCGCGGCCGCCGAACCCACCGCCGGCGCCGGCGGGGAGCCGGACCCCACCCGTCCGCTGCGCGACCGGCTGCTCACCAGCGTGGCGCTGTCCGTCCCCGTCATCGCGATGGCGATGATCCCGGCGTTGCAGTTCACCCACTGGCAGTGGATCTCGCTGACGCTGGCTGCGCCCGTCGTGGTGTGGGCGGCCTGGCCGTTCCACCGGGCGGCCTGGACGAACCTGCGGCACGGGGCGGCCACGATGGACACGCTCATCTCGATGGGCACCCTCGCCGCGTTCGCCTGGTCGCTCTACGCGCTGCTGTTCGGCACCGCCGGCGTCCCCGGCATGACCCACCCCTTCGAACTGACCGTCGCCCCCGGCGACGGCGCCGCCAACATCTACCTGGAGGTCGCCGCCGGGGTGACCACGTTCATCCTGGCCGGGCGCTACTTCGAGGCCCGGTCCAAGCGCCGGGCCGGTGCCGCGCTGCGCGCGCTGCTGGAGCTGGGCGCCAAGGACGTCGCGGTACTGCGGAACGGGACGGAGACCCGGATCCCGACCGACCAGCTGGTCATCGGCGACCGGTTCGTGGTCCGGCCCGGCGAGAAGATCGCCACCGACGGCGTGGTCGAGGACGGCGCCTCCGCGGTCGACGCGTCGATGCTCACCGGCGAGTCGGTCCCGGTGGAGGTGCGATCCGGCGACACCGTGGTCGGCGCGACGGTCAACGCGGGCGGGCGGCTCGTCGTCCGGGCCACCCGGATCGGTGCCGACACCCAGCTCGCCCAGATGGCCAGGCTCGTCGAGGACGCCCAGAACGGCAAGGCGGCCGTACAGCGGCTGGCCGACCGGATCTCCGGGGTGTTCGTGCCGATCGTCATCGCGCTGGCCGCGGCGACACTGGGCTTCTGGCTGGGTGCGGGCGCCGGCGCGGCCGCGGCGTTCACCGCCGCCGTCGCGGTCCTGATCATCGCCTGCCCGTGCGCGCTCGGGCTGGCCACCCCGACCGCGCTGCTCGTGGGCACCGGCCGCGGCGCCCAGCTCGGCATCCTGATCAAGGGACCCGAGGTGCTGGAGTCCACCCGCCGGATCGACACCGTCGTGCTGGACAAGACCGGCACCATCACCACCGGCCGGATGGAACTGGTCGAGGTGCACACGACCGAGGGCACCGACGAGGCCGAGGCGCTGCGCCTGGCCGGCGCGCTGGAGAACGCCTCCGAGCACCCCGTCGCGGCGGCCATCGCCCGCGGGGCCACCGAGCGGGTCGGCGACCTGCCCGCGGTCGAGGACTTCGTCAACGTCGAAGGCCTGGGGGTGCAGGGCGTCGTCGACGGGCACGCGGTGCTCGCCGGCCGCACCGCCCTGCTGGAGCAGTGGAGCCGGCCGCTCCCGGCCGGCCTCGCGACCGCCAAGGTTGCCGCCGAGGAACGCGGCCGCACCGCGATCGCGGTCGCCTGGGACGGCGCCGCCCGCGCCGTGCTGGTGGTCGCCGACTCCGTCAAGCCGACCTCGGCACAGGCCATCGCCCAGCTGCGGGGGCTCGGCCTGACCCCGGTCCTGCTCACCGGCGACAACGCCGCGGTGGCCGCGACGGTGGCCGCCGAGGTCGGCATCGACCCCGGCCCCGACACCGTCATCGCCGAGGTGCTTCCCGCCGGCAAGGTCGACGTCGTCAAGCGCCTCCAGTCCGAGGGGAAGGTCGTCGCCGTGGTCGGCGACGGCGTGAACGACGCCGCCGCACTGGCCCAGGCCGACCTCGGCCTCGCCATGGGCACCGGCACCGACGTCGCGATCGAGGCCGGCGACATCACCCTGGTCCGCGGCGACCTCCGGGCCGCCGCCGACGCCATCCGGCTGTCCCGGCGGACGTTGCGCACCATCAGGGGCAACCTGTTCTGGGCGTTCGCCTACAACGTGGCCGCCCTGCCGCTGGCCGCGGCCGGCCTGCTCAACCCGATGATCGCCGGCGCCGCCATGGCGTTCAGCTCGGTGTTCGTGGTCAGCAACAGCCTGCGGCTGCGCGGGTTCCACAGCATCAACCGTTAGCCGACGGCCTACCGGACGACGAGCTCGGCGACCCGGTCGGCGATCCGGCAGGCCAGCGCCACGATCGCGAGGGTGGGCCCCACCGCGCCCGCGGTCGGGAACACCGCGCTGCTCGCGACGTAGAGGTTGGCACAGCCGTGGACCCGGCACTGCGGGTCGACGACGCCGGCGCGCGGCGAGTGCGACATGCGCAGCAGCCCCATCTGGTGGGTGCCGTCGGTGAACGCCATGTCGCCGATGCGGTCGACGTCGTCCAGCGCGACCGTGCCCAGCCCCAGCCGGGCGAACTCCTCGCCGATCAGCGTCATGCCGGTGCGGATCCGCTCCCGGTCGGACTCGGAGACGGAGTACGCGACGCGTAGCCGGCGCTGGCCCAGCGCGTCGCGTTCGGAGTCCAGGGTGACCCGGTTGGCGCTGCTCGGAGACTGCTCGGCGTCGAAACGCAGCCGGCAGAACGCGCCGTCGAGCGGCATGAACGACGGCAGCACCCGCCGCCCGGTCAGCCGCGGCGCCGCCCAGGACCGGGCGAACCGGCCGACCCGGCGCCAGTCGGCGGCGACGTTGCGGACGTGCCGGCCGATCCCGGTGGTCCCGGTGTACGCGGCGTGCGTGCCCGCGGACTTGAAGCCGAGCCGGGCCTTGCCGAGGCCCCAGTAGGTCAGCGCGAAGGTCGACAGCAGCCCGTCGTGGTGGTCCGGGGTCATCGGGTCCGGGAACCAGAGCGCGGCCTTGAGGTTGCCGAGCCGGTGCTCGCGCTGGACCTGGGGGGTCAGCCCGAGCATCCGGCGGGAGTAGATCCCGTCGCTCGTCGTGACGTAGCCCAGCGCGAGGGCCCGCCCCGCGTCGCTGAGCGCGACCGTGCCGACCTCGCCGACCGGGTGGGTCATGTAGTGCCGCCCGACCTGGTCGTACTCGTTGCCGATGCCGGCGGGGGACTGCCGGTCGGAGGCGAGCAGGATGCGGGTCGACTCCAGCCCGCCCGCCGCCAGCACGTACGCCGGCGCGCGAACGGTGATCTCCACGCCCGGCCGCGGTGCCGCCACGGCCTCGACCACCGCGCCGCTGACCGGGTCGCGTTCGAGCCGGACCACGGTCGCCTCGACGAGCAGCCTGACGTTGCCGCCCTGCGCCAACCGCCGCATGCGCGCCGCGAACTTCGTCGGCGGGCTCCACCGCCAGGTGTGGTCCCAGTCCAGGATCGTCGACTCCGCGGCCGGGGCGGGCGGGAAGCCCGAGCGCGCCGCGGAGTACTCGTACTCCCCCGCGTCGAGGTGGCGCTGGGCGCGGGGATAGAACGGCTGCAGGTCCTCGGGCGTGATCGGCCAGCCGCTGCCCGGGATCCAGTCCCGCTCGGCGAAATCGATGTCGTCCAGGGGCGCGCAGCGCCCACCCCACTGGGCGCTGGTCCCGCCGACGCGCTTCTGCCGGACCACCTCGAGCGGATCGTGCGCGCCGCCGCCGACCACCCCGCGGTAGGTGTCGGAGTGCAGCCGGCTGCTGCGCAGCCCTCCACCCTCCAGCACGACGACGTTCATCCCGCGACCGGCGAGCTCCTCGGCCAGCGAGCCGCCCGCCGGCCCGGAACCGATCACGCAGACGTCCGCGTCGAGGACGCTGCCGGCTGCCAGTTTGCGTGCATCGATCAGCACGTGGATCCATCCTCCCCGGTGTCACGAAGCGACGACGGCACCGGATCCGCGCAGACGCCCATTCGACGGCGAGCAGGCTAGCCCAGGCGCCGACGGGGTATTCGAGTGGTTCGAGCGTTGCGAACGTTACGTCATATTGATCACTAATCGTTCGTTTGACCGCTACATCCGCGGTCGCACAGACTCTGTCGCGATGTTCTCATCGGGAATGCGCGAGATGGCCGCCGCGGTGCGCGTGCTGGCGAAGGGCGACCTGGCCCGGTACGGAAACCAGGGCGTATCGGAGGTCCAGCGGTTCGAGGACGCATTGCGTGCCACCATCGGCGTGGAGCACGCCCTCGCCGTGAACAGCGGCACGAGCGCGCTGATCTGCGCCCTGGTCGGGGCGGGCGTCGGGCCGGGCGACGAGGTCCTCGTCCCCGCCTACACCTGGGTGTCGACGGCGGCGGCTCCGCTCGCCGTCGGCGCGGTCCCGGTGCTCGTCGAGATCGATTCGAGCCTCACGATCGATCCCGCCGACATCACACGCAAGATCACCCCGCACACCAAGGCGATCATCCCGGTACACATGCTCAATCTGGTGTGCGACATGGGCCCGATCATGGCGATCGCCGAGGAGCACGGGCTCGTGGTGATCGAGGACGCGTGCCAGGCCGTCGGGCTGACCTACCGCGGACGACGGGTCGGGTCGATCGGGCACGCCGGCGCCTTCAGCTTCAACCAGCACAAGAACATCCGCAGCGGCGAGGGCGGCGCGTTGCTGACCAACGACCGGCGGCTGTACGCCCGGGCGTCGATGTACCACGACGTGGGCAGCTACGAGCGCACCGGCTGGGCCCAGGGTGACGTGCCGCTCGTGGTCGGCGTCAACTACCGGATGCCCGAGCTCTCCGCGGCGATCCTGCGCCCGCAGCTCGCCCGCCTGGACGCCCAGCTCGCCCGGCGCCGGGCCCGGCGCCGGCTCGTCATCGACGAGCTCGGCAAGGGTCCGTACTCCCGGGCCGCGCTGAACCCGCACCACGACCCGGACGCGGCCGCCGGCCTCGCCATCTCGTTTCCCGACCCCGAACAGGCCGCCGCGTTCGGGGGCCGCCGCGGCGCCCGCCGGTTGATCGACACCGGCCGGCACGTCTACACGAACTGGCAGTCGGTCCTGGCCCGGAACCCGCACCACCCCCGCCTCGACCCGTACGCGTGGGCGCACCGCGAGTTCGACCACGGCCCGCGCAGCTGCCCGGAGACCCTCGGCATCCTGGCGCGCACGTGCACGGTGGAGCTCGCGCCGGAGCTCCCCACCCCCGCGTTCCGGATGCTGGCCCGGGGCCTGGCCCGCTGACCACGAGCGCCCGGCGCCGGGCCGGTCACCGCGGGGACGTGTCGGTCCGGTCGGAGCGCGCGGCCCGGTCCGTCAACGGTGGCACCCTTCCCCCGGCCCGGCGCACCGCGCGGCGCTCCCACACGTAGACCCAGGGGCCGACGGCCATCCCCCGCAGCCGCTCGAGGCCCGCGCCGGCGGGCATCCCGGGCCCGGCATCGACCTCACGTTGCGCGATGTGGCGCAACTGCGCGAGCGCGGCGGGGAGCCGGCGTAGCGCGACGGCCCGTCCGTGGCGGTCCAGTGCGATCTTCGTGAGGAACCCGGCCAGCCCCATCGCGTAGCCGCGCATCTGCGCCGCCAACGCGTCCTGGTCGGGCCGGTGGTGATGCCAGACGTATGCACTGGGCTCGTAGCCCAGCACGTGCCCGGCCAGCACCACCCGCACCAGCAGCTCGCAGTCCTCGCCACCGTGGGTGGCCGAGCCGGGGCCGAGCGCCTCGTCGAACCCGCCGAGCTCGCGGACGACGTCGGTGCGCACCGCGAGGTTGGCGCCGATGCCGAACAGGCCCGGGGAGAACGGGAAGATCGACGAGTCGTCGGGCGGCTCGGCCAGCGAGAACCGGCGGGCCACGAAGCCCTTGTTCCAGGCCAACGCGGTGTCGGCGGCCTGTTCCTCCCGGGTCTCGAGGCGAGCGGCGAGCACCGGCCCGCTCACGCACGCCAGGTCCGGGTCCGCGGCGAAGGCCCCGGCCAGCCGGCGGACCCAGCCCCGGTCGGGTTCGGTGTCGTCGTCGGTGAAGGCGACGATCGCGGTGCCGGCCTCGTGCAGGCCGCGGTTGCGGCCGACCGAGGCGCCGCGGCGCGGTTCGCGCAGGTAGCGGACCCGGGGATCGCCGATCCGGTGCACGGCCTCGGCGGTGCGGTCGTCGTCCGGGTCGTTGTCCACGACCAGCACCGTGAGGGCCCGGTGGTCCCCGCGGAGCACGGCGCGGACGCACCGCTCGAGGCTGCACGGCCGGCCCCGGGTGGCGATCACGACGGTGACCGGCTCGTCCGGGGACGGCGGGGCCGGCGGGACGGGCGGGTCGGGCAGCGCCCCCAACTGCTCGTCGACCGCGCGGCGGACCTCGGCGGCCGTGGCCCGGCCCGCGTCCAGCGCGACGGTGACCTGGCCGAGGGGCGACCCGCCCGCGGTCACCAGGATCCGCGCCGCGGTGAACCGCCGGTCGACGACGAGATCGGCGAACCCCGCGCGGCGGTCGAGCTCACCGACCCAGGTGGGCTCGGACAGCGACATGGCAGTTCCCTCCCAGGTCCGGACGGCGGCCGCACCCCCTGCTGCAACGAGGGAAGCTAGTAGATCGAAACGGGGGCTGTTCCGGCGGGAGTCATCTGCGGGTCACCCGGGCGTCGCCCGGACGGGGTGATGCGCCCCGGACGGTCCGGTGCGAGGTTCGCCGTCCGGCACCGGGTGGTCGGCGTGGAGGTCGACACGGGCGTCGCAGGATCCCGTCGACGGAGGACTGCCGTGACGACACGCACACAACCCAGCCGTCCCGCGGAGGTGACCCCGGCGCAGCGCTGGCTGGCCCGGCTCGCGTTCGTCGCGGCGTTCGCGGCGATCGCGGTGCTCATCGCGGGTGCCGGCCTGCGCAGCATCGCCCTCGTCGTACTGGGAGTGGTCGGGATCGCCGTCGCGCTCGCCGCCACCTGGTCGTTCCTGGCGCACCGGGGGGCGTTGCGGTGGCTGTCCGCGGTCGTGGCGGTGGCCGCGCCGCTCGTCGTCCTCGGGCTCGACGTCTGGGCCGGTCTGCTGTGGGTCGTGGTCGCGTCGCTCGCCCTGGCCGGTGTGGCCGGCGCTGCGGGCCGGGCGGCGCTGAGCCGGGACCGCCCAGCCCGGCCGGGGCCGGTGGAGTACCCGGCCGCACCGGTGCGGCACCCGTTCTTCGTGATGAACCCGCGGTCCGGCGGCGGCAAGGTGAAGACCTTCGGACTCGACGAGAAGGCCGCGGCGCTGGGCGCCGAGGTCGCGCTCCTGGAGGGCCCGGGGGTCGTCGACGTCGTCGAGCTCGCCCGCGACGCCGTGGCCCGCGGCGCGGATCTGCTCGGGGTGGCCGGCGGCGACGGCACGCAGGCGCTCGTGGCGGGTGTCGCCGCCGAGCACGGCGTCCCGTTCGTGGTGCTCTCGGCCGGCACCCGCAACCACTTCGCGCTCGACCTCGGGCTGGACCGCGACGATCCCCCGACCGGGCTGGGCGCGCTGACCGACGGCGTCGAACTGCACGTGGATCTGGGCGTGATCAACGACCGGATCTTCGTCAACAACGCCTCCTTCGGCGCCTACGCCGAGATCGTGCAGAGCCCCGACTACCGCGACGACAAGGTGGGCACCACCCTGCAGCTGCTGCCCGACCTGCTGACCGGCCACCGGGGACCTCACCTGACCGCGCGGGCCGACGGCCGGGTGACGATCGAGGCCCCGCAGGCGGTACTCGTGAGCAACAACCCTTACGGAACCGGTGACGTCGCGGGACTGGGCCGGCGGGGGCGGCTGGACCAGGGTGTTCTCGGGGTGGTCGGGATCACGGTGTCCAACGCCGCGCAGGCGGCGGGGCTGCTGCGCCGCCAGCACACGAACGGCCTGGTCGCGACGACGGCCCGGCAGGTGATCGTGGACGCCGACAGCGCCGAGATCCCGGTCGGGATCGACGGCGAGTCCGTGTCACTGCCGACGCCGGTGCACTGCACGATCCGGCCGGGCGCGCTGCGGGTGCGGGTCCCCCGCGAGCGCCCCGGGGTGCCGGTGGCGAAGCCACCCATGAACTGGGCCCGGTTGCGCGAACAGGCGCTCCCGACGGCCGGCCCCGCCGTCGTCCACCGCTCGACCGGATAGCGCTCACCTCCACGGGACACCGTCGTCACCACGGGAGCGACATGCTGGGACTGATCATCGCGGCCGCCGGCCCCCCGCTCGGCATGGCGTTCATGCTGAGCCTGGAATGGGTCGAGAGCCATCTGCTGCGCGACCGGCCCTCCGAACCGGGCGGTGCTGCCGCCGACCCGCTCACGAACCGGGTGGCGGTGATGGACAGACAGCGCTGACCGCGTCCGGCAGCTGGGCGAGCGTGGTCTGCAACGAGGCCGGCGGCTGCCACGTCCACCGGCCCCGGGCCTGCGGGGAACACTGTTGACCTGCACCAGGGTCGAGGTAGCAGGCTGGACGCCATGAGCGCCCCGCCCGGCACCGGGCCCACCGGCCGCGTCCGCTCGGAACTCTTCGGGCCGAACCGGCGCGCCACGACGATCGGGCTGGTCCTGCTGATCAGTCTGGTCGCGTTCGAGGCCATGGGGGTCGGCACGGCGATGCCCGCGCTGGTGGCCGACCTCGGCGCGGTCTCGATGTACTCGTGGCCGTTCGTCGCGTTCATGGCGGCCGCCGTGTTCGGCACCGTGCTCGGCGGGCGGTGGTGCGACGTGTCCGGCCCCCGCGTCCCGCTCGTCGCGGCGCCGGTGCTGTTCGGGGTCGGGCTGGTGGTGGCGGGGACCGCGGGGAGCATGACCCAGCTGCTGGCCGGGCGCGTGCTGCAGGGCCTCGGCGCCGGGACCCAGGCCGTCGCCGTCTACGTGCTGATCGCCGCGGTGTACCCGCAACGGGCCCGGCCCGCGGTGTTCGGGCTGATCTCCTCGGCGTGGGTGCTGCCGGCGCTGATCGGTCCGCCCGTCGCCGGTGTCGTCACCGAGCGGCTGTCCTGGCACTGGGTGTTCCTGGGGCTGGTGCCGGTCGTCCTGCTCGCCGTCTCGCTGGTGCTGCCCGCGGTACGCCGGCTGGGTCCGCCCGACCCGGGACGGGTGGCCACCCCGGCGCGGCGCGGCCTGGCCGCTGCGGCGCTCGGCGCGGCCACGGGTGTGTCGGCGCTGAGCTGGGCCTCGCAGCACGCGACGGTCACCGCGGCCGTCGCCGCGGTGGCGGCCGTCGTGCTGCTCGTCCCGTCGATGCGCCGGCTGTTGCCGTCCGGGGTGTTCCGGGGCGGGCGCGGCATCCCCACCGTGGTCGCCGGTCGCGGGCTGCTGGCCGGGGCGTTCTTCACCGTCAACGCCTACCTGCCGCTGATGCTGACCAGCACGCACCGCTGGTCACTGGCCATCGCCGGGGTCCCGCTCATCGTGGGGTCGCTGGGCTGGTCGGCGGCGTCGGCGTGGCAGGGCCGGCACCCCGACCTGCCCCGGCCGACGCTGCTGCGGGTCGGCTTCAGCTGCGTCGCCGCGGGAATCGCCGGGCTGCTGCTGGTGGCACCGGCCTGGGGGGTGCCGTGGTTGGCGCTGCCGGTGTGGGGCGTCGCCGGCGTCGGCATGGGGCTGGGCTATTCGTCGCTGTCCTACCTGCTGCTGCAGCAGTCCGGTGCGGGCGACGTCGGGTTCCACACCTCCGCCGCGCAGATGTCCGACCAGCTCAGCACCGCCACCATGATCGGCGCGGGCGGCGCACTGCTGGCGCTGCTCGGCTCCCCGGCGGTGGCGCTGCCGGTGTTGCTCGGGCTGCTCGTGGGCCTGGCCGTGCTGGGCGCTGTCATCGCCGGCCGGACCGCACGGCCGCAGCCGGCCGCGGGATAGCCCGCGGGCCGTCACGGCTTCCCCGGGCGCCGGGCCGCACCGGGCAGCGCGTACACGTCGCGCCGGGTGTCGATCATGTGGGTGGTGAACGCGCGTTCCCGCCGGATCCCGCGGGTGAAGGCCAGCGACCAGGTCAGCACCGCGCCCAGCCGGTTGCGGAAACCGGTGAGGAAGGCGATGTGGACGAACAGCCACACCACCCACGCCACCGGGCCGGACAGGTGCAGCCGCCCGGCGGAGACGACGGCCCGGCCGCGCGCGATGTAGGCCGCCGAGCCCAGGTCGACGTAGTGGAACGCCCGGGCGGCCCTGCGGCCGGCGACCTGCTGGCGGATCCGCCGCCCGGCGTAGTGGCCCGCCTGCATGGCCACCTCGGCGACCCCGGGCAGACCGGTGCGGCTCATCAGGTCCCCGGCCACGAGGATCTCGGGGTGGCCGGGGACCGTGAGATCGGCTCCGACCCGGATCCGGCCGGCCCGGTCACGGCAGGCACCGGTGGCCTTCGCGACAGCCGCGGCCAGCGGCGGCGCCTCCACACCCGCGGTCCAGAGCACGGTGGCGGCCGGGTACTCCGTCGTGACCCCGGACGGGCCGCGGACCAGCAGCCCTTCCTGGTCGACGTGGGTGACGACCGACCCCAGGTGCAGTTCGACGCCCAGCGCCGTCAGCGCCTGCGCCGCCTTCGCCGACAGGTCCGGGCCGAACGCCACCAGCGGTGCCCGGCCACCGTCGAACAGCAGTACCCGGGCGTCCTCGGGCCGGATCCGGCGGAACTCCGCGCGCAGCGTCCGGTCCGCGAGCTCGCGGATCTGCCCGGCCAGCTCGACCCCGGTGGGGCCGGCCCCGACGAGGGCGAAGGTCAGCCAGCGGCGGCGCTCGGCGGAGTCGGTCGCGCTCTCGGCACGCTCGAACGCGCCGAACACCCTGGCCCGGACGTCCAGCGCGTCGGCCAGCGTCTTCAGCCCCGGAGCCCACGCGGCGAACTCGTCGTGGCCGAAGTAGGACTGGCGCACCCCGGCGGCGAGCACCACGTAGTCGTAGGGCAGCTCGACGAGTTCGCCGCCGGGCCGCTCGGCGACGACGCACCGGCGGGGCGGGTCGAGATCGACGACCTCGGCGAGCAGGTATTCGGTGTTCCGGTGACGCTTGAGGACGTCGCGCAGCGGTGCGGCGATCTGCCCCTCGGACAGGATCCCGGTCGCGCACTGGTACAGCAGCGGAACGAACAGGTGGTGCTCGGCACGGTCCACCAGCGTCACCTCGACCGGGCTGCGGCGCAGGGCGCGAGCTGCGAAGAGCCCGGCGAACCCGCCGCCGACGATGACGACACGCGGCCTCTTGATCCGGTCCATCGGGTCACCCCGGTCCCCATCACATCGAGCTCACCGCGGGCCGTCCGGCCGGGGATCCGGCCCGCATCTGCGCGGCTCACGGTCCTCTGCGCGGCGGCGCGACACGCCACCCGGAAAGGACGATGGGCCCGGGAACCGAGGCGCTTCGGCCCGCGCGCGCCCGCTGGACCGGCCCGGTGCGTCACCGACGTGGACCACGGGCGTGGGGCTGTCCTCGTCCGGTGCGGTGATGCCGCCCGGCCGGGCCCTGCGGACGCTGCAGGACATACGCCCGCCTCACTCGGGCCGGGTGATGCCCGGCGTCCGCACCGCGCGGCAGAGTCCGCAACAGCGACGACGAGGGAGGACGGCATGGCGAACAGGGGCAGCCGCGCCGCACGGCACGAGCTCGACCGCGCCATCGTCAGCGGGGTGACCCTGCTCGGCGTGGCCGGCATCGTCGGGCTCTCCGGGCTCGCGGTGGGCATCGCCGTGGCGCTGCGCTTCTTCCGGCAGTGGGTGCGGCACGCCGAGGTACCACCGACCGAGGTGGTGCGGCACCGGTGGGAGCAGGCCCGGTCGGCGGCCACCGCCGGGATCGACGCCTGGCGCGACGCGCACGCCGAGCAGCGAGCCCCGTCCCGGGACTGACGGGGCGCGGCCTGCTCCGGTGTCGTGGGCTTCCCGGCCCCGCCGGGCGGCCCTCGCCGGCCCTCCGGCCGGGACGACCGGCGCCGGGGATCAGAACAGCGAGCCGTAGGTGCCGCCGTCGACCCGGACGGTCGCGCCGGTCGTGAAGCTCGCCGACGGGGACGCCAGGTAGACCGCTGCGCCGACGATCTCCTCGGGCCGGCCCGCTCGCTGCAGCGCCATCGAGCGCTGCAGTCCCGCCTGCACCGCATCCATGTCCCACGCATCACTGATGTCGGTGAGGAACGGGCCCGCCGTGATCGTGTTGACCCGCACCGCGGGTGCGTAGGCGCGGGCCAGGCCGCGGGTGAGGGTCTCCAGCCCGGACTTCGCCGCCGCATAGGGCAGCGCGGTGGGCGACGGGATCGCCGACTCCACCGACGAGATGTTGATGATGCAGCCGGACCCGGCGGCGGCCATCCGGGCGCCGACCAGGCTGCCCAGCCGGAACGGCCCCTTCAGGTTGACCGCGAACACCTTGTCGTAGAGAGCCTCGGAGACGTCCTCGAGCGACGGGTACAGCGGTGAGAGGCCGGCGTTGTTCACCAGGACGTCGACGTGCCCGGCGGCCGCGTAGGCCCGTTTCACGAGGTCGTCGCACTGGTCCCAGTGGCTCACATTGGCGGCCAGCGCCCACGCCCGGACCCCGAATGCGGCCTCCGCCTCGGCGGCCACCTTCTCGCAGGCGTCCTGTTTACGGCTCACGACGATGACGTCGGCACCTCGTTCGGCGAAGCCGAGAACCATCTGCCGGCCCAGTCCGCGGCTCCCCCCGGTGACGAGGGCGACACTTCCGGAGAGGTCGAAGAGGCGATCGGTCATGGACGGACCCGCTTTCTCGTGGGTTGGCACACGGATGACGATGCGATGAGGATGATGCCTGCGAACACCGGCGGCGGTCGCACCGCCGGGTCGGTGCCCCGCACACCGCGACTCACCCATTCGACGGGCAGCACTGCTCTGTGAATATCGTGAGATCTATTATGAGTCGCGTGAGAATGTGTTCCGCGCATTGCGCGGCGCAGGCACACCACTAGTGTTCTCGTGGCGTCCGCCGCGCCGACTACCTGCACGACCGCGCCGGCGGGCCGCCGGCAACCAGGCGGAGCGGGGGGTGCGGGCAGCGGCCGCGGGGGCGTGCGGCCGCTGCCCGCACTATGTCTCAATCACGTTCGAAAGGGTGATCGTGCCAGCTTTCCAGCAGGCTTGCCGAGACGCTCCGGAATTCCCGGTTTCCGGCCCGGGGAGCGCTTTCGCCGAGAGGGAGCCACTGCCCGGGACGTCCGGTTGGGGGTCCCGGCACGGTATGCCGACGAGCCGATCGGCGGCGCCGGCTGCGTCGGCGGACAGGACCTTCGCCATCTCGACGCCGCCCTCGCGGGCGGAACAATGAGGGTCGTGCTGCAGCAGACGCCCACCAGGGCCGCCACCGACCCGGGCCGTCCCGATCCGGTGATCAGCCGGACCGGAACGGGGCCGTCATCGTGCTGAGCGGATCGGCCCGGAAGCGCCACCGGGGCACGCGGACCGTCTTGCTCGCCATCTTCGCGCTCGTCGCCGCGCTCAGTCTCGCCTGCGGGCCGGCCGTCGCGGCCACGCCACCCGTTCCGGCCGACGGACAGCCGCCGTCCGGCGCGCCGGCCCCGGGGCTCGCCCGGTTCTACGACCAGCACCTGTCCTGGGGCAGCTGCGCGCCGTTCGCGACCACACCGGCGGACAAGCAGGCCTACACCGCGCCGCGACTGCAGTGCGCCTACCTCGAGGTACCGGAGAACTACGCGAACCCCGGCGGGGCCACGGTGCGCATCGGGCTGCTCCGCGTGCCGGCCAGCGACCCCGCCCACCGCATCGGCTCCCTGGTCATGAACCCGGGAGGACCGGGGGCCTCCGGGATGAGCACCGCGGCCAGCTTCGCCGCTCAGGTCGCCGCCACCGACCTCGGCCGACGCTTCGACTTCGTCGGGTTCGACCCCCGTAGCGTCGCGTCCAGCCAGCCTGCGGTCCTCTGCGAGACGCCTGCCGAGCAGGACGCCGAGCGTGCGGCCGACCTCTCCGCGGACACCTCACCCAGCGGGGTGGCCAAGCTCGAGGCCCAGGAGAAGACCGACAACGCCGAGTGCGTCGCCCGCACGGGCACCGGAACCGGCCTGCTGGCCAACATCGGCACCCGTGACGTCGCCCGCGATCTCGACGTCATGCGCGCGGCCCTCGGTGACCAGAAGCTGACCTTCCTGGGCTACTCGTACGGCACCCGGCTCGGCACCGCATACGCCGAGGCCTTCCCGCACAATGTGCGCGCGATGATCCTCGACGGCGCGATCGACCCCGCGCAGAACCCGATCGACCGCAACGTCGACCAGGTCGCCGGGTTCCAGAAGGCCTTCGACGCCTTCGCCGCGTTCTGCACGAGGCGCAGCGACTGCGCGCTCGGCACCGACCCGGCGCGAGCCGTCGCCGCCTACCAGGCCCTCACCCGGCCCCTGCTCGACCACCCGGCACCCACCGCCGACGGCCGCACGCTGACCTATGACGACGCGACCATCGGGACGATCACCGCGCTCTACCAGCCGGCGGGCTGGCAGACCCTCAACACCGGGCTCGCCGAGCTCGCCCGCGGCCGCGGGGACACGCTGATGAAACTCGCTGACGCCTACGACAACCGGTCCCCGGACGGCAGCTACGGCAACGACACGGCCGCGTTCACCGCGATCAGCTGCGTCGACGACCCGCCGGTCACCGACCGGGCGACCGCCCGCGCCCTCGACGCGCGTGACCGCGCTGCCGCCCCGTTCGAGGACAGTGGGCGCCCGCCCTCGGACGCCCTCGGCCAGTGCGCGTTCTGGCCGGTGCCGCCGACGACCCAGCCGCACGTGCCGAATGTCAGCGGGCTGCCCCCGGTGGTGGTCATCTCCACCACCGGTGACCCCGCGACCCCCTACCGGTCCGGCGTGAACCTCGCCAAGGACCTCGGCGCCCGGCTGCTCACCGTGCAGGGCACCCAGCACACCGCGTTCCTGCAGGGCATCACCTGCGTGGACAGCGCCGGGGTCGCCTACCTGACCTCGCTGACGCTGCCCGCGAAGGGGATGGTCTGTGCGGCGAGCTGACCCCTGGCGGGGTCCGCTCACGGACCGAGGGTGAGCAGTTCCTCGTAGAACCCGCCGATCCGCCGCTGCCGGTCGACGAGATGCACCTCGAGGATCCAGTGGCACCGCCGGCCGGCCTTGTCGGTGCCGCGCATGACGGTGCCGTTGCCGGGCGCGATGTAGCTCTCGATCCGCTCACCGTCGATCAGCTCGTGCGGGAACTCCCCCACCAGGTGTCCGGAGTGCGCGCCGCCGAACTCCCAGCCGGCGGCCCCGGCCAGGGCGGTCATGTGCGCGTAGAGCTCCCGGCCGGTGATGCCGGGGTGGGTCTCGAAGTGCCGGCGGCCGGCGTCGAAGATCCGCGGCAGGTCGTCGCGGAGCCGGTGCTTGACCGGGTCGTCACCGAGCACGAAGGTGCGCCCGAAGTCGGCCTCCCACTCGGCGAAGATCGGCCCGAAGTCGAGGAAGACGATGTCGTCCGCCGCGATGACCCGGTCCGGCGGATTCTCCTTGTAGGGCTGCAGCGTGTTCGGCCCGGAGCGGACGACCCGCTTGTGCCAGTGCCGGTTCGTGCCGAACAGCTCCGCGCCGAGGTCGCGCACCTCGTCGCTGACGACGGACTCGGGCACGCCGGGGCGGACCAGGCCCCGCCGGCCGACTTCGGCGAACAGCTCGGCCGCGCAGCCCTGGGCCTGGAGCAGCCCACGGGCCCGGGCGTCCTCGTCGATCGCGGCCTCGTCCCTGGGCGCAGCCATGACGGTCACCTTAATCACGGATACTGGACGTCGTGCGCGTGATCGCCCGGGACGGCGTCCACGAATTCGAGCTCCAGCGCTCGCGGTTCCTCTGCAGCCTCGCCCGGGTCGCCGACGACGAGGAGGCGGCCGCGTTCATCGCCGCCGTCCGCCGGGAGCACTGGTCGGCCACGCACCACTGCTCGGCGTTCCGGGTCGGCCCCGACGGCGGGTCACAACGATCCAGCGACGACGGCGAGCCCGCCGGGACGGCCGGGGTGCCGATGCTCGAGGTGCTGGTCCGCCGCGAGCTCACCGACACCGTGGCCGTGGTGACCCGCTACTTCGGCGGGATCAAGCTGGGCGCAGGCGGGCTGGTCCGCGCCTACGGCCGCGCGGTGTCCGAGGCCGTCGACGCGGTCGGCACGCTGCGCCGGGCCCGGTTCGCCACGCTGGAGATCCCGGCCGAGCACGCCGAGGCGGGCCGGCTGGAGAACGCGCTGCGCGCCGCCGGGCACCGCATCGCCGGCGTCGACTACGGCCGGCGCGCCACGTTCACCGTGCAGGTACCGCAGGACGACACGGACGCCTTCCATGCCTGGCTGGCCGAGCAGACCGGTGGTGCGGTGACCGCGACGGTCGGGCCACCCGTCGATCTCGACGTGCCCGACTGAGCCCGGTCAGGCGGCACCCGGGCAGGGGCGGGTCGCCCGGCCGGTGCGCAGGGCGGCCGCCCACCAGGTGAGCTGGTCGAGCGGCACACCGGCCGTGGGGTCCACCGGGGGGTACAGGCGCGCCCGCGACCGCGGGTGCAGCCCGGGCGCCAGGAGCTGGACGAATTCAGGTCACGATCTTCGCGATCCGGCTGGTCACCCGGTCGGGCGCCGGCCAGCAGGCCACCCCGCCGACCGCGCGGACCCACTGCACGCCACGGATCGCGTTGGTGACGAACGCGCCGTGGGCCCCGGCCAGGTCGCGCAGGGTCAGCTCGCCGATGTCGTAGCGGGCGCCCGGCTCGTCGAGCGCGTCGAGCGCGTCGAGCACGGCCTGCCGGGCGGTCCCGGGCAGGATCCGGCCGTCCAGCGGCGGGGTCGCGACGACGCCGGCGCGCACCACGAACAGGTTCGACCGGGTGGTCTCCAGCACCCGGTCCGCGTCGTCGACGAGCAACGGCGTCTCGTCCGGTGCGAGACCGCGCTCCCGCGCGTCGAGCCTGCGGCGGTCGGCGAACTTGTGCGGCGCCCCGCCCGCCGTCCGCGCCACCCGCAGCACCAGGCCGGGCTGGCCACCGAGCGGCACCGGGGGCGGGCACGGCCGGACGAGAACCCGGACCCGGTCCGGCTCGGCCGGGTCCGCATCGACCCGGACCCGGTGGTGTCCGGGCCGGTCCCGGACCGCCGCGGCGATCGCCCCCGCCACGTCGGCGGTCAGCGGGCGCCGGTAGCACTCCCAGAAGGAGCGGCGCAGCCGCCGCACGTGATCGGCCAGTCGGCGGGGCCGACCGTCGACCACGAGCAGCGTCTCGAACAGGCCCTGCCCGGGATCCGGGCATCCGGGAGCGGAGGCGGGCGTGCCGGCGGACGCCCAGGGCACCCCGTCGCCGAGCACGCGCAGCAGCGGCGCGGCCTTGGTGAGGCACTCGGCCCACTCCTGCGCAGGCGTGGAGTCGACCGTCACCCCGCCGCCGACGCCCAGCCGCGCCCGGCCCGACGCATCGACCTCAAGCGTCCGGATCGCGACGGCCAGCTCCAGGCCGGCCAGCGGGCTCGCGTACCCCAGCGCCCCGGTGAACAGCCCCCGGGGCCGGTCCT
Organism: Pseudonocardia acidicola; assembly: GCF_012911935.1. Classification (GTDB taxonomy): domain Bacteria; phylum Actinomycetota; class Actinomycetes; order Mycobacteriales; family Pseudonocardiaceae; genus Pseudonocardia; species Pseudonocardia acidicola. The sequence goes on from NZ_JAAXLA010000003.1 coordinate 113,458, forward strand.
CCAGCTCCTCGATGATCTCCACGGCGCGCACCTTCGGGGCACCGGTGACCGAGCCGGGCGGGAACGTGGCCGCCAGCAGGTCCGCGTCGTCGCGGCCCTGGGCCGGCTCGCCACGCACCTCCGAGACCAGATGCCACACCCCGGGGTGCGGCTCGACGGCCAGCAGCCGGGGCACCGTCACCGAACCCGGCGCGCAGACCCGGGACAGGTCGTTGCGCATCAGGTCGACGATCATGATGTTCTCCGCGGCGTCCTTCTCCGAGCCGCGCAGCAGGTCCCGCTCGCCGGCATCCGCGGTGGTGCCGGTGCGGGGGCGGGTGCCCTTGATGGGTTCGGTGCGCACGACCGGCCCGTCGCGGTGCAGGAACAGCTCGGGGCTGGCGCCGACCGCCGTCCCGGCCGGGTCGGCGACGAACCCGGCGCGGGCCGGGCCGAGCGCCTCGACGAGCCGCGCCCACGCGTCGTGCGCCGAGCCGGTGAGCCGCAGGTCCAGCGACGTGGCGATGTTCGCCTGATAGATCTCGCCGCGGCGGACGGCCTGCACGCACCGCTCGACGGCGACGACGTGCGCGGCGCCGTCGGGCGGCGTCACCAGTTCCAGCCGGGCCGGCGGCACCGCGGCCGGCGTGCGCAGCGCACGGGCCAGCGCCTCGCGGCGGCGGGCCGCGTCGGCCGGGCCGAACGGCTCCCCGCCGTCGTCCCCGCCGCCCCCGGTGAGCAGCGCCTCGTACCACCAGCGCCGCCCGTCGTGGCGCAGCACGTCGCGGTACCAGCCCAGCGACGCCCGCGGGAATCCGGCGGCCCCGGAGGCCGGGAACGACAGGTAGCCGAACCAGCCGCCGCCGACGGCGTGCGGGTGCGCGGGGTCGGCCGGCACCGCGGGCAGGGTCGCGAGCAGCACGAACGGGTCCTCCCCCGCCGCGGCCACCCGGACCGGGTCGCAAGTGATCAGTCCGCCGCGCGACCAGGCGCCGGACCAGGCGGTCACCCGGTCCCGGCCGGCGAGGCGGCGCACCGCCTCGGCGAGCGTGACGTCGGCGTCGAGCGGCTCGACGTGGAGCCGGGCCGTGCGGCGCATCGGCTCCTCCCCTCGACTTCGCGGTGGCGGCCCCGGCGCGGCCGGGCGGTCCGGATCATCATCGTCTGCCGCCGGATGGGCGACGCAAGCGGGCCGCACGCCCCTCACGGTCAGTGATCGGCGGTCGCGGCGAAGCGCCGATTCCGGACGATCCGCGGGGCCCCCCGCTGGGCCACCCGGGTGATCTTCGATTGCTGACCGAATTGCAACCCGGCTTGCCCGGCATGTCCGGGATCTCTTGAGATCATCCTCCGGGAGAGGGAATCGACGGACCGGCAAGTGGACGTATCCGCAGGTCCGTCGACGCGATACGAGGGGGACCGGCCGTGGCCGAGCGCGCACGAACGGGGACGACCGGGACACGGAGCGGACGGGGGCCGGTCGCGCTCGCGCTGTCCGGCCTCGTCGCGCTGGCACTCCTCGCCGGATGCTCGGCCGCCGCAGCGGGCCCCACGCGCCCGGACGCTCCCACCACCGCACCCGCCGCCACACCGGCCGCCGTCGACCCGCGCCCGGTCCTGCAACCGGCCGACGGCAGCACCGGGGTCAACCCGCTCGCGGTCGTCCGGGCCGCCGCCGGCGGGACCCTGCGCGACGTCACCCTGACCGACACCAGGGGCACCACCGTGCCCGGCGCGCTGTCCCCCGACCGGCGGCAGTGGACCGCGACCGCGCCGCTCGGCTATGCCCGCACCTACCACTGGGCCGGGACCGCCGTCGCCGCGGACGGCACCACCACACCGCTCACCGGGTCGTTCCGGACGGTCGCGCCGCGCCGGCTGGTCCGCGCGTCGACGAACATCGGCGACGGGCAGACCGTCGGCGTCGCCGCGCCCATCGAGGTCCGGTTCAACCGGCATCTCGACGACGCCGCCAAGGCCACGGCCGAGCGCGCGCTCAGCGTGCACACCTCGGTGCCGGTCGAGGGCGGCTGGGCCTGGCTGCCCGATGACGCCCAGGGTTCGCGCGTGCACTGGCGCCCGGCCGCGTACTGGCCGTCCGGGACGACCGTGACCATGGCGGCCCGGCTCTTCGGCCGCGACCTGGGCGGCGCCGGGTTCGGCGCGAGCGATCTGACCAGCACGTTCACCATCGGCCGTAGCCAGATCGTCAAGGCCGACGTGAACAGCCACCGGATGCTCGTGGTGCGCGACGGGCAGGTGGTCATGGACCTGCCGGCGAGCTACGGGCTGGGCAGTGACCCGAACCGGGTGACCCGCAGCGGGACACACGTCGTGATGGGCAAGTCCGAGACGGTGCTGATGTCGAACCCGGCCTACGGCTACCAGGACGTGCCCGAGCACTGGGCCGTGCGGATCTCCAACAACGGCGAGTTCATCCACGCGAACCCGGCCTCGGCGGGCGCACAGGGCTCGCGCAACGTCACCCACGGCTGCATCAACCTGTCGACACAGAACGCCCGGGACTATTTCGGCACCGCGCTGTACGGCGACCCGGTCGAGGTCACCGGGAGCACCGTCGCCTTGTCGGCCGCCGACGGCGACATCTACGACTGGACCATCCCGTGGGCCACGTGGCGGACGATGTCCGCACTCGCCACGCCGTAACCCGTTGTCGACCGGCCCGTCGTTTCACCACGATTGGCGCGACCACCATTCCACGTCGAATCCGGCAGAAACACCTATTCCCTCCCGGATCCGGACGCGGATCGCGGGCATGACATGTTCTTGTGCGTGCTCGGCTTCAACGCCTCCGGCTTCCGGTTGAACACAATCTGGTTCGTCCTCGGCGCCGTGATCGTCGCGGCGATGCTGGTCGTACTCGTACCGATGGCGTGGAACCGCTGGCGGCACCGCCGCCTCGGGCGTACGACGAGCGTGGTGTTCGCCGTGCTGGCGACCGTGCTGGCGAGCGGGGCGGCGATCAACCGGTTGGGCAGCTTCTACCCCACCCTGGGCACGCTCGTCGGCACAGCGGTCGACAACGGCACCGACCCCCCGCCCGCCGGCGGCGGCCCCGCACGGAGCGGACCCGGCACCCGGGTGCGGTTGAGCATGCACGACACCTCCACGGGCCGAGAGCGCCCCGTGGAGGTGTACCTACCGACCGGCTACGACGACCCGACCCTGGCCGGTGTGCGCTATCCCGCGGTGGAGTGGCTGGGCGGCGGCGGGCTCGACGCGACGGGACTACCCGGCCTGCTCGACGACGCCATCACCGCGCAGCGGATGCCGCCTACCGTGGTGGTCATGCCGGACATGATCAGCGGCAACGACGACACCCTCACCGACGACGTGCGCACCTGGGCACTCGGGGCGCTGCGGGTCCGCGCCGACCGCGCCGGGTGGGCCCTGGCCGGTCCGGGGGCCGCCGGGTTGTGCCCGCTCGACGTCGCACTGCGCCATGCCCGCACCTACGCCGCAGCGGCCGGCACGGCCACCTGCGGCGCCACCGCCCCGCCTGTGGCCGCGTCCGGGCCGCCGCAACCGCTCGCACTGCTGGCCATCGCCGGAGCCGACCAGAGCGGCCGGGTGGCCGCACTGAGCCGGATCCAGGCCGCCGCCGCGCCCCCGGTGCAGCTGTCCACCTACGTGTTCCCGGCCGAGGTACCGGCGGATGGCCCTCGCGCTCGGCTTCCGGCGATGCTCGACTGGTTGGGTAGGCAACTGCCGGGGCCGGTCGTCCTGCCCGGGCAGCTGCCCGCGGGTTCGACGGGAGGCGACCGTGGCGCGGCCTGACCTCTCCCAGCCCGAGACCCCCGGCAGACAACGTCCCCGGACCCCGGCCCGGCCGGATCCGGCGGCGCGCCGCCGTCGGCTCGCCGGTGCGGCCGTCGTCCGGACCGTCGTGTGGTCCACCCGGCTGGTCGCGCTGCTGGCCATCCTGTCGGCCCTGTTCCCCGCCCCGCGCCGGGTCCTGGGCGGCGAGCTGCGCAGCTCGCTGAGCCTGCCGCCGGCGGTCGGGCTGGCGGGCATCGTGCTCGTGCTGGTCGCCGGAGTGGGGCTGTTGCTGCTGGCCACCGGTCTGCGCCGACGCAAACGGCGGGCCTGGACGCTGGCGCTCGGGCTGGCCGTGCTGCTCACGGTGACGAACCTGCTGCACGTCGTCACGTCCCGGCACGGAATCGTGGCGGTGCTGACCACCGGCGCGCTGCTGGTCGCGCTGATCATCTGCCGGCGCTGGTTCATCGCCCGGCCCGATCCGGGCGGGCTGGCCCGGGCGCTGACGGTGCTGCTGCAGCTGGCCGTGGCCGGGTTCGGCCTGGTGTGGCTGCTGCTGGTGGCCAACCCCCGCCGGATCGCCGGGCACCCCGGCCGCTCCGGCGAGGCGCTGCACGCGGCGCTGTCGCTGGTCGGGGTATCCGGACCGGTGCAGTTCCGGGTGGGCTGGCTCGACGACCTCACCGCGACCGTGGGGCTCACCTTCGGCATCGCCGCGGCGGTCGCCGCCGGCTACTTCCTGCTCCGCTCACCCGAGCCGCGGCCCCGGCTGACCGGTGATGACGAGACCCGGTTGCGGGCGCTGCTGGCCCGGCACGGTGGCCGGGACTCACTGGGCTACTTCGCGCTGCGCCGCGACAAGGGCGCGGTGTTCTCCCCCAGCGGCAAGTCCGCGGTGTCCTACCGGGCGCTGGCCGGCGTGGCGCTGGCCTCAGGGGACCCGGTCGGCGATCCCGAGGCCTGGCCTGGTGCGATCGAGGCGTTCCTCGCCGAATGCGTGGTGCACGGGTGGGTCCCGGCGGTGCTGGGCTGCTCCGAGCGCGGCGCCACGGCCTGGGCCCGCGCCGGGCTCGACGCCCTGGAGCTGGGTGACGAGGCGGTGCTCAAGGTCGGCGAGTTCAGCCTGGACGGGCGGCCGATGCGCGGCATCCGCCAGGCCGCCGCCCGTGTGCAACGCGCCGGTTACACCGTGCGGGTGCGCCGGCTCTCCGAGCTCGACACCGCCGAGTGCGCCCGGCTCGACGCGCTGGCCTCGTCGTGGCGCGGCGACGAGGTCGAACGCGGCTACTCGATGGCACTGTCGCGGGTCTGCGACCCGGCCGACCCCGACGCGGTGATCGTCACCGCCGAGCTCGACGGACGTGTCCGGGGGCTGCTGCAGTTCGTCCCGTGGGGCTCCGACGGGCTCTCCCTGGACCTGATGCGCCGCGACCCCGGCGCGGACAACGGGCTCAACGAGCTGATGATCGTCGAGCTGATGTCCGCGGCCCGGGGGCTCGATGTCGCGAACGTGTCGCTGAACTTCGCGGTCTTCCGGGCGGCCCTGGAACGCGGCGAGCGGATCGGTGCCGGGCCGGTGGCCCGGTTGTGGGCCCGGCTGTTGCGGATCGCGTCGCGCTGGTGGCAGATCGACAGCCTGTACCGGTTCAACGAGAAGTTCCGGCCCAACTGGGTGCCCCGGTTCGTCGCCTTCCCGACCGTGCGCGACCTGCCCCGGATCCTCGTCGCCGCGCTCGAGGCGGAGGGTTTCGGCGGGCGCCCGCCTGCCGTTCTGCGGCTGCTGCGACGGTGAGCTGACCGCTCGCCGAGACCGAGTGGCGGAACCCCCGAAACCGCGCCACGCTTCTCTCATGAACAACGCTCGAAGCGATCTGGGGCGGGTTGCCGCAGACGCTCGTGTGACGGAGCCCCGGTGGTTGGACCGCGTGCATCGGGGTGGGGCGATCCTGCTCGGCCTCGGCCTGTGGGTCTTCGGCATCCTCGGTCTGGTCCACCGGCTGGACTTCTTCTCGACCAACGGGGTGCCCGTGCTGGGCCTGTCGACGAACGGGCTGCTCGCAGCGGTCTCGCTCGTCGTCGGCGCGCTGCTCATCGGCGCGGCGGTACGCGGCGGCCGGACGGCGTCGACGGTGACGGTGGTCATCGGCGCGTTGTTCGTGCTGTCCGGCGTGCTCAACGTGCTGGTGCTGGGCACCGCCTACAACCTGCTCGCGTTCCGCATGCCCAACGTCGTGTTCAGCCTGATCGCGGGCGCACTGTTGCTGGTACTGGGTGGCTACGGACGATTCGCCGGACACCTGCCCACCGACAACCCGTACTACCGGGCCCGGCACGCCGACGACCCACTGCCCACCGGCCAGGCGGTGCTGCACGACCCGGACGACATCGCGGCCGCTCGCGAGCTCGCCGACGTCGAGCGGGCCGTCGCGCAGGGCGGCGGCACGCCGGAGCAGGTGCGGCGGCTGGCGGGGTTGGGGCAGTTGCGCCGTCCGGAGGACCGGTTGCAGGCCTGGCGGGCGGGCCGCCGACCCGTCTGATCATCGGCTCCGGCCCGGCGCGCTGCCTGCCCCGCGCGCCGGGCCGGTCACCGGGCTCACGCTTCCTGCAGGTAGTCCCGGATGACCCGGCCCATCGAGTAGGTGAACGTGACGTCGGCCCACAGCACCGACGGCACGGACAGCGGGGAGACCGGGGCCAGTCGCTGCGCAGGATGGCCTTCGGGGAAGTCGAAGCCGATGTCCTCGACGGCCGCCTCGTAGGCGTCGGCCACGAACGGCAGCGGCAGTTCGATGAGCTCGCTGATCGCGGCCCGGCCCCCCTCGGGGCGCGGGATCTGCCGGTGGGCGTAGTAGTTGAGGTGCCCGCCCAGGGTGCCGGCCGGGTTCTCGGTGACCGAGGCCCGCGCGGTGATCACGTCACGGCCGTCGACCTGCAGTGTGGAGGTCAGCGTCTTGCCCTCGATCTCACCGCGGCGCACCCCGTGCATCGCCGGGATCCCGGCGGCCTCGCGGGCGTAGGCCAGCACCCGCGGGGAGCTGTTCCAGTAGTAGGCGAAGTACCGGCCCGGGATGGACATCGCGCCCTCCGCGGCCGCGGAGTCGTGCCCCTCGACCTCCACCGTCAGGTAGGTGATCGAGAACGCGCCGAAGCCGCTGGTCTGCTCCGCGGTGACCTCGTACATGTTCATCTGCACGAGGTTGTTCGGGTGCGGGGTCAGACCCGGCGGGAGCACCTCGGCCAGCGCCTCGGGATCGGCCTGGTACCCGACGATCAGCATCCGGGCATCCCGGATCAGCTGCGGCGGCGGTGGTGACCACAACTGGGGTGGCATCCCCCGGTAGACGGTGGGATCGGAAGAACGCGCACTGGTCCCGGTCATGGCGGCGACGCTAGAACCGTTCGCGGCGCCCGCCCCGTCTCATATCGAGACAGGGTCCGCGGCCTCAGCGGATGCGCCGTTCGGAGCCCTCCCAGGCCTTGTCGCGGAGCACGAACTTCTGGATCTTCCCGGTGGAGGTCTTGGGCAGCTCGCCGAACACCACCGATTTCGGCGCCTTGAACCGGGCCAGCCGCTCCCGGACGTGGGAGATGATCTCGGCCTCGGTCGCCTCCGCGCCCTCGTGCAGGGTCACGTACGCCGCGGGCACCTCGCCCCACCGCTCGTCCGGGACCGCGATCACCGCGACCTCCAGCACCGCCGGGTGCTCGGCGATGGCCTGCTCCACCTCCACCGAGGCGATGTTCTCCCCACCGGAGATGATCACGTCCTTGCTGCGGTCGCGCAGCTCCACATAGCCGTCCGGGTGCACCACGCCCAGATCCCCGGTGCGGAACCAGCCGTCCGGAGCGGCCTCCCGGGTCGCCTCCGGGTCCTTCAGGTAGCCGAGCATGACGTTGTTGCCGCGCAGCGCGATCTGACCGATGCTCTGCCCGTCCGCCGGCACGTCCGAGCCGTCCTCGGCGATCACCCGGGCCTGGCAGGCGATCATGTTGCCCACCCCCTGGCGGGACTTCAGCCGGGCCCGGGCCTCGGCGTCGAAGGCGTTCCACTCCGGGCGCCAGTCACAAATCATCGCCGGGCCGAAGGTCTCGGTCAGCCCGTAGAGGTGGGTCACCTCGATCCCCAGCTCCCCCATCCGGCGCAGGATCGCCGGGCTGGGCGGTGCGCCACCGGTGGCGATCCGGATCGGCGGCGCCGCGGGATCGGGCCGGTAGTCCCCGGCCTCGGGGGCGTAGGCGAGCATCGACAGCACCGTCGGCGCGCCGTTGAGGTGCGTGACGCCCTCCTCCCGGATCAGCCGCCACACCTGCGCCGGGTCGACCTTGGGCAGGCACACGTGCGTCGCGGCGGCCGCAGTCACCGCCCACGGGAAGCACCAGCCGTTGCAGTGGAACATCGGCAGCGTCCACAGGTGCACCGCCGACGGCGACAGCCCGGTGTGCCCGACCATCGCCAGGGACTGCAGGTAGGCGCCGCGGTGGTGGTACATCACGCCCTTCGGGCGGCCGGTCGTGCCGGACGTGTAGTTGATGGACAGCAGCGAGCGCTCGTCGTCCGGGGTGAGCGCCTGCGGGGTCGCCCCGGCCAGCAGCGACTCGTACTCCCCGTCGTCGCCGTCCCCGGCCCGGATCACCCGCGGCGGGGCGTCGAGCCGCCCGACGACCGCCCCCACGAGGTCGTCGAACACCGGGTCGTGCACCAGCACCGACGCCTCGGAGTGATCCAGGATGTAGGCCACCTCGCCCGCGGACAGCCGGGTGTTCACCGCGACCAGCGGCACCCCCGCCCACGGCACCCCGAAGTTCGCCTCCAGCAGCACGTGCGTGTTCGGTGCCAGCACCGCCACCGGGCGAGCGTCCGCGAGCAGGGCCAGCGCCCCGGCCAGGCGCCGGCACCGGTCGTGCACCTCGGCGTAGGTCCAGCGCCGGTCCCCGTCGATCACCCCGATCCGGTCCCCATGGGCCGCCGCCGCCCGATCCAGGTAGGAGACCGGCGTCAGTGGCTCGAACGACAACGCGGTGAGATCAGGCAGCATCCCCGGACCTTCTCACCCCGTGCGGCCCCCGCACCAGCGTTCGTCCGCCGAGTTCCTCAGCGGCGCAACAACCCCCCGGATCCGGTCAGCCGGTCAGCGGGTCACGCCTGGTAACTCACATGGGCGTAACGCCGGATGAGCCGCAACGCCGCCGGATGCCCCGCTGTCGCACCCGCACGGACCTCGACGCCCCGCCCGGGCGCCTCGACACTGGCGGGATCGCGCACACCCTCACCTCCAGAACGGGGGGCCACGACGATGACGCGCAGCCACGGCCACGTGCACGGCAAGAGCTGCTACTGGGACATGTACCGGTGCGGCTGGGTCTGCGGCGCTTCGGAGACGGCGCCGACGGCCCCGTTCCCGGAGGAGCCGGGCTCCCGGCTCGCCTCCCCCGCCGGCGGGACGGACGAGAAGGCGGCCGTGCTGATCGCAGAAGCGCCGGCGGCCACGTCACAGGGTTAATGCAGCTGCACCACTATCCGGTGGGGCCGACGCCGGGCACGATGCGGGAGCGACGCGCGAGCCGACAACCTGCGGAGGGCAGATCACGATGGCGTGGGACTTCTCCACCGAACCCGAGTTCGAGGCACAGCTGGAATGGATGCGCGGATTCGTCCGCGAGGAGATCATCCCGCTGGAGACCCTCGATCTCGACCGCGAGACCTTCGCCCGGATCACCGCACCGCTGAAGGAGCAGGTGATCGAGCGCGGGCTGTGGGCCGCGCACCTCCCGCCGGAGCTCGGTGGCGGCGGGTTCGGGCAGGTCAGGCTCGGCCTGATGCACGAGATCCTCGGCCAGTGCCGCTACGCACCGGGCATCTTCGGCAACCAGGCGCCCGACTCCGGCAATGCCGAGCTGCTGGCCATCGGCGGCTCCCCGGAGCAGAAGGAGCGCTGGATGCACCCGCTGCTGCGCGGTGAACTGCGCAGCTGCTTCTCGATGACCGAACCGGGCGCGGGCGCCGACCCGACCATGCTGACCACCAGGGCCGTCCTGGACGGCGACGAGTACGTCATCAACGGCCACAAGTGGTTCTCCTCGAACGCCTCCATCGCCGACTTCCTCATCGTGATGGCGGTGACCGACCCCGACGTCTCGCCGTACCAGGGCTCGTCGATGATCGTCGTCCCGGTGGACACGCCCGGGGTGAACATCCTGCGGGACATCCCCGTCATGGACCACCCGACGGTCGGCGGCGAGCTCTACGGCGGCCACGCCGAGATCATCTACACCGACGTGCGGGTGCCCAGGGAGAACCTGGTCGGCAACCCCGGCGACGGGTTCCGGCTCGCCCAGCAGCGCCTGGGCCCCGGCCGGATCCACCACGCGATGCGCTGGCTCGGCCAGTCCAAGCGGGCCTTCGACATGCTGTGCGAGCGAGCGGTCAGCCGACGCACCCACGGCTCGGTGCTGGCCGACAAGCAGATGGTGCAGGACTGGGTGGCCACCTCGGCGGCGGAGATGCAGGCCGCCCGGCTGCTCACCCTGCATGCGGCGTGGACGATGGACCAGGTCGGCGCCTCGAACGCCCGCGTCGAGATCGGCATGATCAAGTACTGGGGCGCGAAGGTGCTGCACGACGTGATCGATCGCGCGATCCAGGTGCACGGGTCGCTGGGCTTCTCCGGCGACCTGCCGCTGGAGCAGATGTACCGCGCCGCCCGCGCCGCGCGGATCTACGACGGCCCGGACGAGGTGCACAAGGCGGCCGTCGCCCGCCGGCTGCTGCGCGGCTACACGCCCACCGAGGTGCCGACCGAGCACATCCCGACCCGCACGGAGGCGGCCCGCACGAAGTTCGCCGACTACCTCACGGCCGCCACCGCGAACCTCTAGTCCGCCGATCCGGCACCGGAACGGCCGGTCGGCGGCTGTTCCGGTGCCGCCGCGGCGACCCGCGCATGCAGCCGGGACCGGATCTCGTCCGGGGTGTACGCGCGGCGGCGCCGCTCGGCGCGTGCGGCGACCACCCCGGTCGCCGCGACCCCCGCCAGACCCGCCAGGCCGAGCAGCTTCCACCAGCGCCCCGAATCAGCCACGCCCTAGGGTACCGAGCGTGACCGGCACGATGATCACCCTCGACGAGGCCCTGAAGCTGACCCGGACCGGCGACATCTGGGTGTTCCGCGGCCGCAGCGGGGCGGACCGGGCGATCCGCAGCCTGACCAACTCGCCGGTCAACCACGTCGGCATGGCGCTGGTGGTCGACGACCTGCCACCGCTCATGTGGCACGCCGAGCTGGGCCGCTCGCTGCCCGACCTGTGGTCGGGCACCCACCAGCGGGGCGTGCAACTGCACGACCTGCACGACGCCGTCCTGACCTGGGGACGCCGCTACGGCCAGCGCGGCTGGCTGCGCCAGCTGCACGGTCCGGTCACCCGGGAGATGGAGGACGCCGCGCTGCGCACCGTCGCACGCCTGGACGGCACCCCGTTCCCCTCGACCGCCCGGCTGGCGACGCGCTGGCTGCGCGGCCGCGCACCGCAGGCCCAGCACGTGCTGCGCCGGCTCCGCTACGCGGCGAGCCGTGACGCGCGAGAGCCGACACCGGAGTCGATGGGGCTGGAGACGGCGTACTGCGCGGAGGTCGTCGCCGTGACCTACGAGGAGATGGGCCTGCTCGCCGACCGGCGCCGGCCCAACTGGTACGACCCCGGCCGCTTCTGGAGCGGTGACGAACTGAACCTGGTCGACGGGTACCGGCTCGGCGGGGAGATCGCGGTGAGCCTGCCGGAACCGGCCGGGGCAGCGCCCGGGACAGAGCCCGGTGCAGCGCGGCCCCGGACGCTGCGGGACCGGTTGCCCCTGCCCGGCCGGCTGTGCCGCCCGTGACCAACCGCCGTCCGGGCCCGCCGTGACGTCCCGGCAGCGTAACCGGATGATCGGGAATGCCGGCCGGACCGGGCCTAGTGCCCGGTCCAGCGGGGCGGGCGCTTCTCCAGGAACGCCGCCACCCCCTCCTCCCGATCCGTCGAGGCCATGATCGTCTCGGTGGCCTGCGCCGTCGCCGCCCAGCCGCGCTCGTCCGGCTCGGCGACGACCGCCTCCATCGCCCGCAGGGTCGCGCTCACCGCCACCGGCGCGTTGGCCACGATCCTCTCGGCGAGCGCGAGCGCCGCGGCCTCCGCGTCACCCGGCTCGGTCAGCTCGTTCACCAGGCCCAGCGACCAGGCCCGCTCTGCTCCCAGCGGCTGCCCGGTCAGCAGCATCTCCCGGGCGACGTTCAGTGGTAGCGGCCGGTGCGCCCGGAACAGGGCGCCGCAGTTCGCGATCAGCCCGCGGGCCACCTCCGGCAGCGCGAACCGAGCGGTCCGGGCGGCCACGACCAGGTCGCAGGACAGCACGATCTCGAACCCACCGCCGTACGCGACGCCCTCGACCGCGGCGACCAGCGGCGTCGACCGGTCCCGGCGCACCACGCCGTAGTTGCCGCCACGCGGGGTCGGCTCCCCCGCACCCGAGGCCAGATCCGTCCCGGCGCAGAACGCCTCGGGCGTGCCGGCCAGCACGCCGGCCCACAGCTCCGGGTCGTCGTCGAGGTCGTTGAGCGCCGCGTCGAGGCCGCGGGTCATCTCCGCGTCGACCGCGTTGCGCTTGGCCGGCCGATCCATCCGGATCAGCAGGACCCGGCCCCGGCGTTCCGTGTGCACCACCATGAGATCAACGTAGGTTCTGCACATGACCGAGAACCAGAGCTTCGCCCTGCCGCGGATCGGCCTGTGGACCGGCGCCCTGGACGCCGTGCCCGCCGCCCGCGCGCAGGAGTTGGCCGCCGAGCTCGAGGACCTCGGCTTCGGCGCACTGTGGATTCCCGAGGTCGCCGGCCGGGACCCGTTCGTCCATCTGGCACTGCTGCTGTCGGCGACGCAACAGCTGATCGGGGCCACCGGGATCGCCAACATCTGGGCCCGCGACGCCGTCGCCACGTCGTCCGCGACCAAGGCGCTCACCGAGGCCTTCCCGGAGCGGGTGCTGATCGGACTCGGGGTCAGCCACCAGAACCTCGTCGGCGACCTGCGTGGGCACCACTACGGCAGGCCGCTGACCGCGATGCGCGAGTACCTCGACGGGATCGAGCGCGCGCCCTACACCGCGTACCGCCCGAGCACGCCGGCCCGCTACGTGCTCGCCGCGCTGCGCCCGAGGATGCTGCGGCTCGCGGCCGAGCGCACCGAGGGCGCGCATCCGTACTTCGTCACCCCGGAGCACACCGCCACGGCCCGGGAGATCCTCGGCACCGGGCCGCTGCTGTGCCCCGAACAGGCCGTCGTACTGGAGACCGATCCCGCACGGGCCCGCGAGATGGGGCGCGCCTACACCTCGGTCTACCTGCGCCAGCCCAACTACGTGAACAGTATCCGCGAGCTCGGCTTCGCCGAGGAGGACCTGCGCGACGGCGGCAGCGACGCCTTCGTCGACGCGCTCGTCGCCTGGGGCGACGAGGAGCGAATCCTCGACCGGGTGCGCGCCCATCTCGACGCGGGTGCCGATCACGTCGCGGTCCAGGCTCTCGGCGCCCACCGCCGAGACGTCCCGGAGCAGCAATGGCGCGCCCTCGCCGCGCCGCTGCGCGAGCTGGCCACCCCCGTCTGACGCCGAACTCTGCGACCCGGCGGTCGGTACGAGCAGCCGAGTGCCGTGGCCCGGCGTTCGGCGGGTTTCCGGTGCGGGCTGCCCGGCCCTGAGCGACCAGGCGGGGTTCGTAGGCTGTGCGCGTGCCTGTCCGTCGCCGGTTGCCGGTCCTGCCCGTCGGCCTCACCCGCACCCTGCTGTTCACCGCCGCCGGCGCCGCCCTGCTGCGCGCCGCCCACGGAGTGCCGACCGCGCTGGGTGCGTCCCGCGCCGCGCTGGAGGCCGCCGCCGCCGAGTCGCCGCGCTTCTGCGCCGGCGTCTTCCGCAACACCGAGCCGGGCTCGGTGGTGAGCCCCGGCAGCATCGGCCCCATCCTGGCGGCGCTGATCCGCCGCGGCCGCACCGGGCGCCCGTCGCGACCGGTGCCGTTGGCCCCGGTGGACGTACCAGGCATCGCCGCCGAGCTGGCCGCGACCTGGTACGGCCACTCCAGCGTGCTGATCGAGATCGACGGCCGGCGGGTGCTGGTCGACCCGGTGTGGAGCGACCGCGTCTCCCCCTCGCGGTTGATCGGGCCCCGACGCCTGCACCCGGCGCCGACACCGCTGGGCGGGCTGCCCACGGTCGACGCCGTACTGGTCTCCCACGACCACTACGACCATCTCGACCTGCCGACGGTGCGCGCGCTGCTGCACGCCGGCACCGCGCCGTTCCTGGTGCCCCTCGGCATCGGCGCTCATCTGCGCCGCTGGGGCATCCCCGAGCACCGCGTGATCGAGCTCGACTGGGACGAATCCGCCGACGTGGCGGGCCTGACCCTCACCTGCACCGAGGCCCGGCACTTCTCCGGCCGCTCGCTGCGGCGCAACACCACGCTCTGGTCCTCCTGGGCGATCGCCGGACCGAGCGGGAAGCGGGTGTTCTTCGGCGGCGACACCGGATACACCGCGGCCTTCGCGGCAATCGGGGAGCGGCTCGGCCCGTTCGCGCTCACCCTGCTGCCGATCGGCGCCTACAGCGAGCAGTGGCCCGACGTCCACATGACCCCCGAGGAAACCGTGCGCGCCCACCGGGATCTGCAGGGCGGACTGCTGGTGCCGGTGCACTGGGCAACGTTCAATCTCGGGTTTCATCCGTGGTCGGAGCCGGTCGATCGGCTCCGAACAGCTGCGGAAAGCGCCGATATCACGGTGGCCGTCCCCAGGCCCGGCGAGCGTTTCGAGGTGGCCACGCCCCCACCGGTACAGGACTGGTGGACCGAGGTCGCCTGATCCCTTTCGGAGAGTGACCTGGCTCCCTTTCCGGGGATTGCAACGAGCCCGGCTTGCGTCCGAAAGAGTGATATGGGCCGAACCGCCGTCGATCACCGGGGACCCGAATCGACATTCCCCGGCAGACTCCCTTATTGTCGGTCCCGGAATTACCGCTCGCAGGGAGCCACCCGCTGTACCGACTCCCGGTTCATCCCGGGCCCCGCGGCGTACCCGAAAACTCGTGAAAGGCAGCGCACGTGGCAAAGCAGACGACGGTCACGCTCATCGACGACCTGGATGGCAGCGAGGCCGACGAGCAGGTGGAGTTCGCCGTCGACGGCAAGGCGTACGAGATCGACCTGTCCGCCGCGAATGTGGCGAGATTGCGCGAAGCCCTCGCGCCCTTCATTTCCGCAGCTCGCCGCGCCAGTGGCCGGCGCGGCTCGTCGAGCACCGCGACCGCACCCTCCCGACCGACTGCGGACCGTGAGCAGAACCAGGCGATTCGCGAATGGGCCCAGCAGCAGGGGATGAAGATCTCCGAGCGCGGGCGGATCCCGACGAATGTGCTCGAGGCGTACCACCGGAACCACTGACCTTCCATCCTATGCCCCCATTCCGGCCGTAGCGCCGAGCGGGGCCCCAGCCGTTCCGGACCGCAGATGACGGAGGCGGATACCGTTCACCAGGGGTATTCGCACATCCGTCACCGCGCGCGGTTCACGGCGCTCCGGGCGCTCCGGCCGGACGAACCCACGACTTCGGCCCACACACCCGCTACCGGTCTGCCAGGGTGGGCCGATGACTCGGTCCACGACGGCACCCGAAGTGGTACATCTCGTGCTGCCCGGCAACCGTCCTCCGTGGACCCGGACGGGTCTCACGGTCCGGCGCGGTGACCGGGTCACCCTGCTCGGCTCGGGTTTCGTCCGCTGGTCGGACGCGCACGATGTGGGCGCGGGTGCGAAATTCCACCTGTGGGGGCGGGTGCCCGGCGGCGCGACGTTCGGCTGCACCCAGGACACCACGACCGTCGTGGCCGACCGCGACGGCGAGCTCGAACTGTGCGTCTACATGGGCGCGTGGGCGGACCGGTACGGCACGCTGGCGACCGGGGACGCGCCGTACCGCCGCACGTCCGGCGCGTTGCAGGTGACGGTCCTGCGCTGGCCGGAGGGCACCGACCCGGTCGCGGGCCTGGCCGCGCTGGACGCGGGCGTCGCCGACCCGGTGCTCGCCGCCGCGGAGAGCGACCGGCTGGCCGACCCCGTCGTGCCCCCACCGGGCTGGGAGTACCTGCAGGCGTTCGGGCCCGGCGACATCTACCGGCACGCCCGCTGCGACGGCCGCCCCGCCATCGACGTCGTCTGTGACAACGACGCCGGCATCATCCGCACCGACGTCGACCTCGCCCTCGACCCGGACACGACGATCGAGTGGACCTGGCGGGTCGACGCGCTGCCCGGTACCTCGGCCGAGAACACCACCTGGACCCACGACTACCTGAGCATCGCCGCCGAGTTCGACTCCGGCCGCGACCTCACCTGGTTCTGGAGCAGCGCGCTGCGGCCCGTCGAGGACACGTTCGCCTGCCCCGTCCGCGGCTGGCGGGACCGGGAGACACACATGCCGGTGCGCAGCGGGACCTCCGGGCTGGGCACGCCGTGCCGGGAGTCGCGCGACGTCTACGCCGACCACCTCCGGTTCATGGGCCCGCCGCCCGGCCGCATCGTCCGGGTCTGGCTCATCGCGGTCAGCCACTTCGGCCGCGGCCTGGGCCGGGCGACGTTCACCGACATCGCACTGCGCAACCGCGAGCGGCGGATCCAGGTGCTCTGAGCCGGGGGTGATGCCCGGCATGACCGACACGACCACCGCCCGTACCGCCGCGACCGCTGTCGGCGACGACCTCGCCGCCCGGAACCCTGTGAGACACCCCGATCCGGCCATCACCCGCCGGGGCGATCCGAACACGCCCGGTGAGCCGCTACCGTTGCCCGCCACACGGCACCGACGCCGTCCCCCACCGAACCCGGTGCAGCACCACCGCATCGGGTCGAGACGAGGCAAACTGCGTGAGCGAGCTTGTACATGACGCCCGGGTCCCGGCCCGCGCCCATCCGCACTACGGCACGTGCGGCCGGTGCGGCCTGCTCAAGCACGTCACCCCCGACGGCGTGCTGCACGACCACAACCGTTACCGCGCCCGGGGCACCGTCGTGACGGCCCAGCGCTGCCCGGGCTCCGGCGAGCGCTACCTGGAGCGCACGGCCGACGATCCGCACACCCCGGACCTGCACGCGATGCTGCAGGCCCGCAGGCCGGTCGACTGACCCGCGACCGGCGCGAGCGCTCAGTCGCCGGCCAGCTCCAGCGCGATCTCGAGCGCGGCCTCGCGGCGCTCCTCCTCGGAGGCCTCGATGCCCTCGTCGAGGAAGGCCCCGAGGTGCAGCGCGATGACCGACATCCGGCCTCGCAGCTGCCCGGCCACCGACTGCCCCGGTTCGGCGAGCAGCCCGGTCAGCTCCGCGAGGCGCTTCTTCATCTCCGCACCGGCGGCGAGCTCCCGGAACGAGGTCTGGCTCTCCTGCAGGAAGCGCACCATGCGGGCCGTCGAACGCCCGGCGAGCAGCGCGCTGTAGCGGCGCAGTAGCTCCCGGCGGGTCGCGACGTCGCGGGGCCGCTCCCGGGCCCACGCCACGATCTCGTCGATCCCGGCGAGCAGATCGTCGAACAGCGTGCCGACGATCTCCTCCTTGGTCTTGTAGTGGTAGTAGACCGCGGCCTTGGTCACCCCGAGCCGTTCGGCGATCTCGCGCAGCGAGGTCTTCTCGTAGCCCTGCTCCGCGAACAACTCGAGCGCCACCTCGCGGATCTGACCGCGGGTGTCGGTGCGCCGCTCGTCCATCGGGTTCGCCTCCTGACGGCCTGCCGTGACTGCTGCACCACAGCTTACTTGACGGCCGGCTAGTACGTGTTGCTAACCTGTCGGCATGTCAGAAGCTAGCCGGCCGGCTAGCAAGTAGCCGGAAGGCGAGGGGAACACCGATGATCACCGACGAGGAGCGCGTGGAACCGCAGGCGGCGGCGCCGCCGGCCGCCAGGACGGGCGACGCCGAGCCGCCGGCCCGGACCAAGCGCGAGATCTACAGCGTGCTCAGCGGGCTGATGGTCGCGATGCTGCTGGCGATGCTCGACAACATGATCGTCGGCACCGCGATGCCGACGATCGTCGGCGAGCTGGGCGGGCTCGCACACCTGTCCTGGGTGGTCACGGCCTACGCGCTGGCCACCGCGGTCGCCACCCCGGTGTGGGCCAAGCTCGGCGACCTCTACGGGCGCAAGGGCGTGTTCATGGCCTCGATCGTGCTCTTCCTGGCCGGTTCGGCGCTGTCCGGGATGAGCCAGGACATGGGCCAGCTCATCGGCTTCCGGGCCCTCCAGGGTCTCGGCGCCGGGGGGCTGATGGTCGGTGCGATGGCGATCGTCGCCGACCTCGTGCCCCCGCGGGATCGCGGCCGCTACCAGGGCTTCATGGCCGCGGTCATGCCGCTGGCGTTCATCGGCGGCCCGCTGCTCGGCGGGTTCCTCACCGACAACCTGAGCTGGCGCTGGGCGTTCTACATCAACCTGCCGCTGGGCGTGCTCGCGCTCGTCGTCGTGTGGTTCACGATGCACCTGCCGGGCCGGCGTGAGCACGTCACGATCGACTGGCGCGGCGCGGGCCTGCTGGCCGTCGCGATCTCGGCGCTGACCCTGCTGGCCAGCTGGGGCGGCACGCAATACGCGTGGGCGTCGTGGCAGATCGCCGGGCTGGCCGTGCTCACCGTGCTGGCCACCGCGCTGTTCCTGCGCGTGGAGCGCCACGCCGACGAGCCGATCCTGCCCCTGGGCCTGTTCCGCAGCCGCAACTTCACCGTCGCCACGGCGCTGACGTTCCTCACCGGGTTCGCGATGTTCGGGGCGGTCACGTTCCTGCCGCAGTACCAGCAGATCGTCCAGGGCGCGTCGGCCACGAGCAGCGGGCTGCTGCTGCTCCCGCTGATGGGCGGCATGCTCGTCACCTCGCTGATCGGCGGCCAGCTCGTCACCCGCACCGGGCGCTACCGGGCGCTGCTGGTCGTCGGGTCGCTGCTGATGGCCGCCGGGCTGGGCCTGCTGTCCACGATGGGCCTGGCCACGACCCCGTTCACCAGCGCCCTGTTCATGATCACGCTCGGTATCGGCATGGGCTTGCTGATGCAGACCACGATGCTGGTGGTGCAGAACAGTGTCGGCCGCCGCGACGTCGGCGCGGCCAGCGGCGCGGCGACCCTGTTCCGCACGATCGGCGGCTCGCTCGGCGTCTCGCTGCTCGGCACCCTCTACGCGCAGAACCTGCAGACGGCGCTCACCGAGCGGCTCGGCGGGGCGGCCGGCGGTCAGGTCACCGGCGGACAGCTGACCCCGGCGATGCTGGCAAAGCTCCCCGACGGCGTGCGCGCCGCGTTCCAGGCCGCGGTGACGACCGGCGTGGACACCGCGTTCGGATGGGCCGCAGCGGTGGCGGTGGTCGCGGTCGTCGCGGCCTGGCTGGTCCGGGAGGTGCCGCTGCGCGGCAGCGGCCCGGTCCGGGAACAGGCGGCCCCGGCAGCCGCCTGAGCCGGGCTGCTCCCCGCTCCGCCGACCCGCGTCAGGCCCGCCAGAGCTGGGGCCCGGCGCGGGTCACGACGATGCTCGGCACCACGGCGGCCGCCGAGAGCCGGGTCAGGCTCAGGACCAGCTCGGCGACGTCACCGACGGTGAGCATGGCGTCGCGGTCCAGCCGGTCGCGCAGGTGCTCGGTCATGTCGGTGTCGACGTAGCCGGGCGCCAGCGCGGTCGCGCTGACGCCGCCGGCCGACTCCTCCAGCGACAGCGTCTCGCAGAACGAGATCAGGGCGGCCTTGCTGGCACCGTAGACCGACAGCCCCGCCTCCCCCGCCACACCGGTGATCGAGGCCAGGGCGACGACCCGGGCACCGGTCGCGGGGTTCGCCTCGGCGGTGGCCCGCAACAGCGGCAGCAGCTCGCGGACCAGCAGCACCGGGGCCTTCAGGTTCACCGCCAGCTGCAGGTCGTAGGCCTTGGGCCGCAGGTCGGCGATGCGCTCATCGGTGCCCATCCCGGCCCCGAGGACCAGCAGGTCGAGCCGGTCGAAGTGCTCGGAGTGCTCGACGGCGAGCCGGGCGACGTCGTCCGCCGAGGCCATGTTCGCCGCGACCCCGTGCACCTCCACCCCGAACTCGGCGCGCAACTGCTCGACCGCGGTGGTGACGCCGGCCTGCTGCCGCGCCGCCACCGTCAGCGCGAAGCCCTCACCCGCCAGCCGCCGGGCGATCTCCGCGCCGATTCCGCGGGACCCGCCGGTCACCAGAGCCACCCTGCCCGAACCGTGATCGACCATGGACACACTCTGCAATGGCCGGTTCACCCGGTACACCCCGGGTGGGCACACCTCACGCCGCCGTCGGCGACCGGCGCCCGTCGTACCGGGCCCGGGCCAGCACGGCCACGACGGCCAGCGGCACAGCCACCGCGAGCGCGACGCGGAACAGCAGCACGAACGCGCCCTCGTTCGCCGCGGACGCGCCGATCGCGGTCCCGACCGAGCTGCCGAAGAACAGCACCGCGGCGAACAGCGCCACGGCCGCCGCCCGGGCCTGCGGGACCACGTCGGTGGCCCAGCTCTGCAGCGTCGAGTGCAGGAACGCCCACGACCCGCCCAGCAGCAGCCCGGCGATCAGCACCGTCACCAGGTTCACCGCGACCGCCGGCCCGGCCCAGGCCGCAGCCAGGAACCCGCCGCCGATCGCGGCCAGCCCGGCCGGGGGCACCCGCCCGACCAGCAGCCGCACCACCCGCGACCAGATGAGCGCGCCGACCCCGAACCCCGCGGAGGCGAGCCCGGCCACCGCGGCGGTGGAGCCCAGCGACTGCAGCGCGGGCGCCAGGTAGGTCAGCGCGCCGAGCACCACGATGCCCTCGACGAACGCGAGCAGCAGCACGGTCCACGCCCAGCCGCTCACCAGCACCCGGCCGACCGGGCGCAGCGGGTTGCCCGTCGCGGGTCCCAGCTGCGGCTCGGGCAGCTTGCGCAGCGCGAACCAGAGCGCGATCCCGGCCACGCCCGTCACCCCGAACACCGCCCGCCAGCCGAGGAGGTCGGCGAGCAGCCCGGCGCCCGCGGTCGCCGTCGCCGTGCCGAGCGCGGACGCGGCGAGCACATCGGACAGCGGTCGCTGCCGCACCTGCGGGGGCCAGCTGTCCCCGACGTAGACCAGCGACGCCGGGATCAGGGCCGCGAAGCAGCCGCCCGCCAGCACCCGGGACACCCCGAGCACGACGAGGGTCGGCGCGAACACCGACGCGATCCCGCCGACCGCGGCGCCGACCAGTGCCACCCGCATCACCCGCACCCGGCCGATCCGGTCGCTGAGCAGCCCCCACACCGGCTGCATCAGGCCGTAGGCCAGGAAGTAGCCGCTGGCCACCGCGGCCACGGCGGCGAGCGAGGCACCGAGGTCGATCGCGATGAGCACCAGCAGCGGGGCGAGGGCGAACCGGTCGCAGGTGCTGGTCAGCGCGGAGAGCTGGAGCAGGCGCAGCCGCCGGTTCTGGTCGCGGGCCGGCGCTGCGGCTGCGCCGGGGGCCAGGTCATCGGGCACCCGACGACCATGCCGCGGTCGCAACCGCGACACCTCATCGAGCCGCGGTGACTCTCACCACCGTCCTCAGCAGGCGCATCGCCGAGCGCTGCGCCAGGACGCTGAGCGGGCCGATCACGGGCCGCCGGGCGGTGCCGTCGTTCACGCGAGCGACTCACACCCGCCGACGGGGCCGACCGAGCAGTTCGCCGCCGGCGGCCGGGCCACCGTTGGCCCCGGCGGGCCTGCGCCGCCCGGGGCTCTTGATCGCGGTACCCCGTCCCGGCCAGCATGGGACCGCCAGCGCCGGCGCCGCCCGGCACGCCCGACGCCGCCGAGGATGCCGATGACCGCCACCGAATCCGCACGTGCCGGCTCCACCATCACCGGTCGGGGGATGACCATGAGCGACATGCTCGCCCGGCACGCCCGCGTCACCCCGGACGCGGTCGCGCTGCGCGACGCGCGGGCGGGACGCAGCTACCGCGAGCTCGATGAGCGCGTCACCCGGCTGGCGAACGCGCTGGCTGCACGCGGGGTCGAGGTCGGCGACCGGGTCGCGGTACTCGGGCGCAACAGCATCGAGGTGCTCGAGGCCTACTTCGCGACGCTGCGGCTCGGCGCGATCTGCGTGCCGGTGAACTTCCGGCTGGTCGCCGACGAGATCGCCTACGTGCTCGCCGACAGCGGGGCGACGGCGGTGGTGGTCGACGCGGCGCTGGCCGGGCACGTCGAGCAGGCCCGGGAGCAGGCACCGTCGGTCACGGCCGTCATCACGATCGCCGGGGACTACGAGCAGATCCTCGCGGAGGCGCCGGACGCCTGCACCGAGGTCCCGGTGATCGACGACTTCCCCGCCTACATCATGTACACCTCGGGCACCACCGGCCGCCCCAAGGGCGCGGTGCTGACCCACCGCAACCTGCTGCTGCACGCGTTCAGCTCGATCGCGCACCTGGGCAGCCCGAGTGACGACCGGGTGTGGCTGTCCGGCGCCCCGCTGTTCCACATCGCCGGCCTGGCCGGGATGCTGCCGACGCTGATCACCGGTGGGAAGATCGTGATCCCCCCGTCCGGCGGCTTCGACCCGGCGGAGACGGTGAGGATGCTTGAGGCCGAGCGCGTCTCGTCCTGCTTCTTCGTCCCGGCACAGTGGGCGGCGATCTGCGCGGTCCCCGACATCGGCGAGCGCGATCTCTCCGCGCTGCGCCGGATCTCCTGGGGCGCCGCGCCCGCATCCACCGCGCTGCTCCACACGATGATCGACACGTTCCCGCAGGCCGATGTCGTGACCTCGTTCGGGCAGACCGAGTGCAGCCCGGTGACGTGCACGCTGCGCGGCGAGGACGCCATCCGCAAGATCGGCTCGATCGGCACCCCGATGGTCAACGTCGAGGTTCGCGTGGTCGACGACGAGATGAACGACGTGCCGCGCGGTGAGGTCGGCGAGATCGTCTACCGCGGGCCGCTGGTGATGACCGGGTACTGGAACCGGCCCGCGGAGACGGCCGAGGCGTTCACCGGGGGCTGGTTCCACTCCGGCGACCTGGTGCGCCAGGACTCCGACGGCTACTACTACGTGGTCGACCGCAAGAAGGACATGATCATCTCGGGTGGCGAGAACATCTACTGCGCCGAGGTGGAGAACGTGCTGGCCGGGCACCCTCAGGTGGCCGACGTCGCGCTGATCGGGGTGCCGGACCCGAAGTGGGGCGAGACCCCGCTCGCGATCATCGTTGCGGCGGACCCGGCCGACCCGCCGACGATGGCGGTGATCGAGGCGTACTGCCGCGAGCACCTGGCGTCCTACAAGCGACCGCGGGAGATCGCGATCGTCGAGGCGCTGCCCCGCAACGCGAGCGGCAAGGTGCTCAAGACCCAGCTGCGCGCCGAGCGGGCCGCCGGCTCGCTGGTGGCCGAATCGGCGGTCTGAGCCGGCCGGCGTTTCCTATGCTCGACCCGTGCCCGACCTCGACCTCGAAGAGTTCCGCCGGCTCGGCCACCAGCTCGTCGACTGGGTGGCCGGTTACCGGGCCGGCATCGCCGGCCTCCCGGTGCGCAGCGAGGTCGCGCCCGGCTGGGTGCGGTCCCAGCTGCCCGCCGAGCTGCCCGAACACCCGCAGCCGTTCGAGGACCTGCTCGCCGACGTCGACCGCGTCGTCGTACCGGGCACGACGCACTGGCAGCACCCCGGGTTCTTCGGCTACTTCCCGGCCAACGCGTCGCTGAGCTCGCTGCTCGGCGACATCCTGTCGGGCGGCCTCGGCGTGCAGGGCATGCTCTGGTCGACCTCCCCGGCGTGCACCGAGGTCGAGCAGGTGCTGCTCGACGGTCTCGCGACCGCACTGGGCCTGGGCAGGGAGTTCACCTTCGCCGGCGGCGGGGGCGGGTCGATCCAGGACTCGGCATCGTCTGCGGCGCTCGTGGTGCTGCTGGCCGCGCTCAACCGTTCCTCGGGCGGCGACTGGCGGGAGACCGGGGTCGAGGGCACCGAATGCGTGTACGTCACCGCCGAGACGCACTCGTCGCTGGCCAAGGCCGTGCGGGTGGCCGGGCTGGGTGCGCGGGCGTTGCGGATCGTCGACCCCTCTCCCGGATCGCGGGCGATGTCGCCGTCCGCCCTGGCCGCGGCGATCACCGAGGACCTCGCCGCCGGCCGCCGGCCGGTGCTGGTCTGCGCGACGGTCGGCACCACCGGCACGGGTGCGATCGACCCGGTGCCGGAGATCGCCACGGTGGCCCACGAGCACGGGGCGTGGGTGCACGTCGACGCCGCGTGGGCCGGGGTCGCCGCCCTGTGCCCGGAGTTCCGGTACCTGCTCGACGGGGTCGAGCTGGTCGACTCGTTCTGCACCAACCCGCACAAGTGGCTGCTCACCGGATTCGACGCGTCGATGCTCTGGGTGCGTGACGCGGCGGCGCTGCCCGACGCGCTGTCGATCATCCCGGAGTACCTGCGCAACGCCGCGACCGACTCCGGTGAGGTCGTCGACTACCGGGACTGGCAGGTCCCGCTGGGCCGGCGGTTCCGGGCCCTGAAGCTGTGGGCGGTGGTGCACTCCCACGGGCTGGAGGGGCTGCGGGCGCACCTGCGCGGGCACGTCGCGCTGGCCGCGGAGTTCGCCGGCCGGGTCCGGGACGATCCCGGTTTCACCCTCGCCGTGGAGCCCTCGCTCGCGCTGGTGTGCCTACGGGTCGTGACGGGCGGGGGCGACGCCGCCGACGACGCCGCGTCCCGCACGGTGCTGGAACGGGTCAATGCGACCGGGTCGGCACTGCTGACGCACACCGTCGTCGACGGCCGGTACGTGATCCGGGTGGCGATCGGGTCGGTCGCAACCGAGGCACAGCACGTGCGGGCCCTGTGGGAGCAGCTGGTGACGACGGCCGCGCAGGTGCGCGCGGAGGCCGCCGCCGCGCGGTGACGGCGGCGACTCGTACCCGCCTCCCGGAAGTGCCGACTCGCCCTCCCGAATGTGCCGACTCGCGGATCAGTCGGGGATGCCGGCCGGGGTGGGGACGACGACGCCGAACAGGTCGGCGATCGCGGCGAGGCTCGCGGCCTGCAGCGCCGACGCCGGGACCGCGCCGCCCCCGACGTCGGGCAGCGAGCGGGTCGCCGTCGCGCCGGCCACCACCGCGGGCCGGTAGCCGAGGCTGAACGCGCCGCGGGCCGTCGAGTTGACGCACATGTGGGTCATGAAGCCGGCGAGGATCAGATCGCGGCCCGGGTTGGCGCGCAGCAACTCGTCGAGCCCGGTCTGCACGAACGCGTTCGGGAAGTTCTTGACGACGACCGGTTCGCCCGCGCGCGGCGCCACCCGGTCGACGATCTGCCCGATCTCGGCGCGGATGTCGTAGGGCGAGCCCTCGCCGGAGTCGTGCTGGATGTGCACCACCGGGATCCCGGCCGAGCGGGCCCGGTCGAGCAGCTCGGCGGCCTGGTCCAGAGCGGCCTGCACGCCCTCGAGCTCCATCACCCCGCGGGTGTAGGTGTTCTGGCAGTCGACCAGGACCAGCGTGGAGTCGGCCAGCTTCGCCGGTTGCGCCGGAAGGCCGCTGAGCTGCCGCAGGGTCGTCGGCTCGGACATGTCGGGCTCCTCTCGTCGGGTGCGCCGGCTCCATCGTCGCCGGAACCGGCGCCGAGGACATGGCGGAACGGGCTGCCGGCTGCGCGGCGCGACCGCGGCGGCCGTATCAGCCGACCGTCACCTCATCCGGCGGGGACCGGTACAGCACGCCGTCGAGCGAGAAGCGGCTGCGCGGCCACCGAGCCAGCCCGAAGGCGAGCACCAGCAAGGTCACGTCGCGCGCCACCTCGGTGCCGTAGGTCGGGGACTCCCCCGCTCCGAGCTGGCCGCCCGACCCGAAACAGCCGCAGTCGATCTGCAGGCCCCGGGCCCACGCCGAGACGATTCCGACGATGAACATCGTCATCAGCAGGGCCGAGACCACGGCGGCGATGCGCACACCGAGCCCGACCACCAGCAGCACGCCGAGCACGATCTCGGCGAAGGGCAACCCGGCACCGAGCAACTGGGCGGCGATCTCCGGGAGCAGCCGGTAGGCGCGGACCGCGCGCACCGAGGCGTCGAGGTCGCCCGCCTTGAGCACGCCCGCGACGATCCAGACCACACCCAGGATGAGCCGGGCCAGCGTGGACAGCCACGACTGCCAGGGCCGCAGCCGGGATTCCGGGCCGTTTCCGCGCAGCGGCATCAGGCGGCGTCCCGCTCCGCGACCGGGGTCAGCCCACCGCCGGAGCCCGCGATCGGCCCGGCCGGCTCCGATCTCGGATCCGTTGCGCGCCCGAACCCGGTCGTGGGCCTGCCGAGCCGCCGACGCGGCACGTCCCCGCCGCCGTGCCGGTGCTGCCGCTGCAGCGCGAGGGCGAGCACCAGACCCACCAGCGCGAGGCTGTGCGTGCCCAGCCGGGCCAGGTCGACCCGGTCGGCCAGCAGGTCCACCAGGCTGAGCAGCCCGAGCACCCCGACGAACGCGCCGACCACGGCCACCAGCCCGGAAGCCCGCGCCGAGCTGCCCGCCACCCACAGGAAGCCCACCGCCAGGGCCAGGTTCCACGCCGAGCTCTCGTTGGAGATGTGCGCCGCGCTCGCCCCGGCCAGGCGGATGCCGTGGCCCACCGCGCCGGGCATCCCGGCCAGCACGACCCCGTTGACCGCGACCGCGAACTGGCCCAGGCCGACCGCGGCCAGCGCGACCCGCAGCGCCGACGGCCACCAGGGAGTCCGGGGCGGCGGGGCCGCGGCGAGCACGGCCGCGACGACGTCCGGGGTCTGCTCGGCGACCCGGGTACGGGTCAGCCGGGTGACGTGTGCCGCCCGGTCGGCGAAGGTCCAGCACTCGGAGCACTCCTCGAGGTGGACGTCGATCTCCTGCTCCTCGCCGGGCAGTTCCTCGCCGTCCAGTAGGGCCGACAACGCCTCCCGGCACTCCGCGCACTCCACACCACGATGGTCGTCGACAGGGCCCGGGCGGTTCCCGACGACCCCGGGACTACTGTGCGGACGTGACCGATCGCGTGGACGACGAGATCACCGGGTGGGCCCTGGCCGCCGGCCGGGGCGACCGCGACGCGCTCACCGCGTTCATCCGTGCCACCCAACGCGACGTGCACCGCTTCCTGGGCCACCTGGTCAACCCGCGCGAAGCCGACGACCTCGCCCAGGAAACCTACCTGCGCGCCCTCGGCTCGCTGCACCGGTTCGCCGGCCGTGCCGGGGGCCGGACCTGGCTGCTGTCCATCGCCCGCCGGGTGGCGGCCGACCACCTGCGCGCGGCGGGGCGCAGACCGCGGACCAATCCGGTCGACGACTGGGACGACGTCGCCCGTATCGATCCGCGGCCGGCCGCGGTGCGCTCCGGGGTCGACGAGGGCATCGCGCTGCGCGCACTCATCGAGACCCTCGACACCGACCGGCGCGAGGCGTTCGTGCTCACCCAGTTGCTCGACCTGAGCTACGCCGAGACCGCCGAGGTCTGCGGCTGTCCGATCGGCACCATCCGCTCCCGGGTCGCCCGCGCCCGCGAGGACCTGGTCACCGGGATGCGTGCACCGGCCGAGCCGGAGCGGCGGATCTCCGGCGCCTGAGCGCACCTCCCGCACCGAGCCCGGCTCGCGCGCTCGGAGACGACGCCGAGTGCCACCCCACCGCTGTTCGATCATGTCCTCAGGACCCTGGAGTGGCACTCGACGACGTGGCTACGCGGACGCCGGTATCCGACCGCTCGGCGGCCGCGGCCGGGCCGTCCGGGGCCGGGCGCAGCAGCGAACCGGCCACGCAGACGAGCAGGTTGAGCTACGACCCGGTCACCGCCGCGGCGGCGCCGGGCTGGGCAGGTGAGCTGAGCGGAAGCCACACCCCGGAGACCGAGGAGTGCGGCATCACCAGCGTGACCTACCGGGCCCGGCGCCCGTTCCACCCGGCCCGGCTGATGGCCGTGCTCGGCGAGTGGCAGGGACTGCTGCGCAGCAAGGGGTTCTGCCGGATCGCGACCCGTCCGCAGACCGTCGGGCTGTGGTCACAGGCCGGCTCGATCCCGCACTGCTCACCGACGACGAGCTGGCAGCGGGCCCGGAGGGCTGGCGCAGCCTGCCGGACCTGCTCCCGGCCTGGGACGACGTCCACGACCACTGATCAGCAGGGATGGGAGGTCAGGTAGCCGCCCATCCGCGTGAAGTACTCGACGCCGGTGTACTCACGGCCGTCGTCGGTGCGCAGCCGGTCGATGCGCAGGCCGGGGTTGCGACCGCGGCGGGCGTCGGCGCCGGCCACGATCACCACTCCCTGACCCTGCCGGATGAAGATCCGCCCCGGGGTGCCGCCGAACGGCGTCTCGGTGACCGACGCGGCGAGGATGCGCAGCCGCCGGTCGCCGTGGAAGCAGTAGGCGTTGGGGTACGGGTCGTGCTGCGCGCGGACGAGGTTGAAGACGTCGCGCGCGGACCAGGTCCAGTCGATCCGGCTGTCCTCCTCGGACCGGCGGTGGAAGTAGCTCGCAGCGCGCCGGTCCTGCGGCTGCCAGTCGGTGCGGCCCGACGCGATCAGCTCCAGCGCGTCGACGGTGATCGGGCCGAACATCGCCAGCGTGCGGTCGAACAGGTCGACGACCGTGTCCTCGTCGGTGACCGGTGTGGCCCGTTGCAGCACGATGTCGCCGGCGTCGAACTCGGCGTCCATCATGTGCGCGGTCACGCCGACCTCGGGCTCGTCGTTGATCAGCGCCCAGTTCAGCGGGGCGAACCCGGCGTAGGCCGGGAGCAGCGCGTCGTGCACGTTGAGGGTGCCGAGCCGCGGCAGGCCGAAGACCTCCGGGGGCAGCCAGGTGCGCCAGTTGGACACCACCATGATGTCCGCGTCCGCGGCGGTGATCGCGTCGACGACCTCGGCGTCGGCGGCCCGGTTGCGCACCAGCAGCGGGATCGAGTGTTCGGCGGCGAGTTCGGCCACCGACTCGTCGAAGATCTTCTCGTAGGCGTTGTCGCTGTCGGGATGGGTGACGATCAAGGGCACCTCGTGACCGGCGGCCAGGACGGCCTCGATCGTGCGGCGGCCCCAGGTCATGTAACCGAACGCGACGACGCGCATGCAGGTCTCCTCACTGCTCGACTGATCAAATAAGGGTAACCTTGCCAAACTCACCTGCTTGATAGCCAACCCTAACCTTGCCAAGATCGGGCGAATCGCCCGGGCAACACGGGCACCGGTGGTGATGTCGGACGGAGCGGGGATGCACAGGTGAATGGCGAGCAGATCACGGGACGGTCGGTCCTGCGGGGCTCGATCCGCGGGCAGCGGCGCCACGTCGGAGTCGCGTCGCTGCTGTTCATCGGGCACCAGACAGGTGAGGCACTGGTCCCGGTGCTGGTCGGCGTGGTGATCGACGAGGCGGTGACGACCGGCGACCCGCGGGCGCTCGCCTTCTGGCTCGTCGTCCTGGGGGTCGACTTCGCGGTGCTGTCGCTGAGCTACCGCTACGGGGCGCGCCGCTCCTGGCTGGCCGACGTGCGCGCCGACCAGCGGCTGCGGCTGCGACTCGCCGAGCGGGTGCTCGACCCGCGCGGCGGCGCCGAGGCCGGACGGCTCCCCGGGAGCCTGGCCACCATCGCCGTCGCCGACGCCAAGCGGGTCGGGATCGTGAACTTCGCGCTGCCCCTCGGCCTCGCCGCGGTCGCCGCGCTCGGGGTGGCCGCGATCGCACTTCTGCGGATCTCGCTGCCGCTGGGCCTGCTGATCCTGCTCGGCACGCCGCCGCTGCTCTACGCGGTACACCTGCTCGGCAAGCCGGTGGAGCGCCGCAGCGGCCCGGAGCAGGAACGCGCCGCGCAGGCCTCCGGCATCGCGGCCGACCTGGTCGCCGGCGTCCGCGTGCTCAAGGGCATCGGCGCCGAGCCCGCGGCGGTGCGCCGCTACGAGCGCACCAGCCAGGTGGCCCTCGCCGCGACGCTGCGCGCCACCGGCGCACAGGCCTGGTACCAGGGCGCCGTGCTCGCCGCGAACGGGATCTTCCTGGCTGTCGTCGCCCTGGCCGGCGGGCGGCTCGCCGCTCAGGGCGCGATCAGCGTCGGGGAACTGGTGGCCGCGGTCGGCCTGGCCCAGTTCCTGCTCACCCCCCTGTCGATCTTCGGCTGGGTCAACGGCCGGTTCGCCCAGGCCCGGGCCTCGGCCGCGCGGATCGCCGAGGTGCTCACCAGCGCGCCGGCGGTGACGGCGGGCGGCCGGCCGGTGCCGGATGCGGTGCCCGGCGCGGTGCGGCTGCGCGCCCTCACCCACGGCTCGCTCACCGGCCTCGACCTGGACGTGCCGGCGGGTGAGCTGCTCGGGGTGGTCGCGACCGACCCGGCCGACGCGGTCGCGCTGCTGGCCTGCCTGGGCCGCGAGGCCGACCCGGACGACGGCGCGGTCGAACTCGACGGGGTCGCGCTCACCGAGTTCACCCCGGAGCAGGCCCGCCGCGCGGTGCTGGTCGCCGCGCACGACGCCGAACTGTTCTCCGGGACGGTGCGCGACAACGTGCTCGCCGCGGCCGGCCCGGGCGCCGACCTCGAACCCGCGATGGCCGCCGCGCAGGCCGACCAGGTCGCCGACGCGCTCCCGGCGGGCCGGGACACCGAGATCTCCGAGCAGGGCCGCTCGCTGTCGGGTGGGCAACGGCAGCGGGTCGCGCTGGCCCGCGCGCTCGCCGCGAACGCACCGGTCCTGGTCCTGCACGACCCGACCACCGCCGTGGACACCGTGACCGAGGCCCGCATCGCCGCAGGGCTGCGCGACGTCCGTCGCGGCCGCACGACGATCGTGCTGACCACCAGCCCGGCGCTGCTCGCGGTCACCGACCGGGTCGTCGTCCTCGACGACGGCCGGGTCATCGCGCAGGGCCGGCACTCCGACCTGCTGCACGCCGACACCCACTACCGGAAGACGGTGCTGGCATGAGCCGGGAGCTGCTCCCCGTCGCCGGCGGCGCCCGCACCCGCGCCGCGATCGCCGAACTACTGCGCCCGCACCGGGTGCGCGCCGGCCTCGCGGTGGCGGCGCTGGTGGCCGGGGCCGCGGTCAGCCTGCTCGCGGCGCCGCTGCTGGGACGGATCGTCGACCTCGTGGTGGCCGGCCACCCGCCGTCGGCGATCACCGGGCCGGTGCTGCTGCTGGTCGCGGTGGCGATCGGTCAGGGGCTGCTCGCGGTGCTGGGCATCGCGCTGGTCGCCCGGGTCGGCGAGGGCATGCTCGCCGCGCTGCGCGAGCGCTTCGTGGGACGCGCGCTGGGCCTGCCCCTGGAGCGCATCGAACGGGCCGGTTCCGGCGACCTCACCTCCCGGGTGACCGCGGACGTGTCGCTGGTCGGCGATGCGGTGCGCGACGCGGTCCCGGAGTTCGCCCGCGCCGGCCTGATCATCGCGCTGACCCTGGTCGGGCTCGCGGTGCTGGACTGGCGGTTCCTGCTCGCCGCGCTGCTGGCCGTCCCGGTGCAGGTGGCCACCGCGCGCTGGTACCTGACCCGCTCGACCCCGCTGTACCGTGAGCAGCGCCTCGTCGGCGGCGCCCAGCAGCAGCAACTGCTCGACACCGTCGGGGGCGCCGCGACCGTCCGGGCGTTCCGGCTCCGCGGCGACCACACCGAGCGGGTCACCCGGCGCTCCCAGGACGTGGTCGACCTGGCGATGCGGGTGGTCCGGCTGCAGACCGGGTTCTTCGGCCGGCTCAACCTCGCCGAGTTCGCCGGCGCCGCGGCCGTACTGGCGACCGGGTTCTTCCTGGTCCGCGACGGAGCGGCCTCGATCGGCACGGTGAGCGCCGCGGCGCTGTACTTCATCAACCTGTTCACCCCGGTCAACCAGGTGCTGTTCCTGCTCGACACCGTGCAGTCGGCCGGGGCGAGCCTGGCCCGCATCGTCGGGGTGGCGGACCTGCCGCCGGAGCGGGAGCCCGAGCACCCGGTGCGCCCGGCCGACGCGTCGGTACGCGCCAAGGGCGTCGGCCACTCCTATGTGGACGGCCACGAGGTGCTGGACGGGGTGGATCTGGACATCGCACCGGGCACCCGGGTCGCGCTCGTGGGAGCCAGCGGGGCCGGCAAGACGACGCTGGCCAAGCTGCTCGCCGGGGTGCACCGGCCGGCCCGCGGCACGATCGACATCGGCGGCGCGGGTCTCGACGAGCAGGGCCCGGCCGTCGTCCGGGAGACGATCGCGCTGATCACGCAGGAGGTGCACGTCTTCGCCGGCCCGCTCGCCGACGACCTGCGGCTGGCCAAGCCGGGCGCCACCGCGGACGAGCTGCGCGCCGCACTGGCCGCGGTCGACGCGCTGCAGTGGGCCGAGGCGCTCACCGACGGGCTCGACACCGTCGTCGGGACCGGCGGGCACGCCCTGACGGCCGTTCAGGCCCAGCAACTCGCGCTGGCCCGGCTGGTGCTGGCCGACCCGCCGGTGGCGATCCTCGACGAGGCGACGGCCGAGGCGGGCAGCTCCGGGGCACGGGTGCTGGAGGGCGCCGCGCAGCGTGCGCTGGCCGGGCGCACCGGACTGATGGTCGCGCACCGGCTCACCCAGGCGGCCACCGCCGACACCGTGGTGGTGCTGGAGGCCGGCCGGGTGGTCGAGCAGGGCACCCACGACGAGCTCGTGACCGCCGGGGGCCGATACGCCCGGTTGTGGGCGGCGTGGTCGGACGCGCGTTGATCGGGACTTGACGATCGGGTTCGGGTAGGCAAACCTAACTCGACCGAATGATCCGGTATCGGCCCCTTCGCCCCGATGGAGGACCTCTGATGGCTCGCGCCACTTCCCTGCTCCCACCCCGCGGAGGGCCCCGGTTCGCCCGGGCGCTCGGCGCCGCCGCGCTCGTGATCGCAGCGGTGGCCGGCTGCGGCAACCGCGAGGCCCCGTCCCCGGCCGCCGGTGACGCCGCGCCGGGCGCCTTCCCCGTGACCATCACGCACTCCTTCGGCGAGACGACGATCCCGGCGGAGCCCAAGCGCGTCGTGGCCGTCGGGTTCAACGAGGCCGACTTCGTGCTCGCCCTCGGTGTCGTCCCGGTCGGGGTGCGCGACTTCATCGGCGAGTTCCCCGAACAGACCCGGCCCTGGGCCCAGGCGGCGCTCGGCGGCGCCACGCCCGAGGTCGTCGGCGGCAACGAGATCGACATCGAGAAGGTCGCCGCACTCAAGCCGGACCTGATCATGGGCGTCTACTCGTTCATGGACCAGAGCACCTACCAGACCCTCTCCAAGATCGCGCCGACGGTGCCCGCGCTCACCGGCGACGGTGCCGCCGCGACCTGGCAGGAACAGACCCGGGTCACCGGCAAGGCACTGGGCCGGGCGTCCAGGGCGGAGGAGGTCATCGCGGCCACCGAGAAGAAGTTCGCCGACACGAGGGCGGCCCACCCCGAGTTCGCCGGCAAGACCATGGCGCTGGACTTCATCGTCGAGGGCACGGCCTACAAGCTCGGCACCGACGACCTGCGCGCCCAGACCTTCTCCAGCCTCGGCTTCGACGTCGGCGCCACCACCGAGACCCTCAGCGACGAGCGCCTGTCCGAGCTCGACAAGGACGTGCTCGTCGTCGTGGGCGTGCCGAAACAGGCCCTCACCGACAACCAGGTGTTCCAGAACCTGAAGGCCGTCAGGGAGAACCGCGTCGTCTACCTCGGCGACTACGGCACCGAGTTCAGCGGCGCCATCGGCTTCGGCAGCCCGCTCAGCCTGCCGTACGCGATCGACATCGTCGCGCCGCAGCTGGCGTCGGCGCTGGGCGGCGGCGCCGGCTGACCTCGGCGCCACGACGACAGGGGCGGGACCGGTGAACGGTCCCGCCCCTGCGTGGCCGCCCGTCGGCTCCGGTCAGCCCTGCTCGGCCCGGACGCCGGCCTCGACCTTGTCGCCCAGGTCCTTGTCCACATTGCGCCAGTACTCGAAGGCGCGCTGCAGGACCGGCTCGGTCACCCCGTCGAGCAGGTGACCCACGATGTTGTCGGTCAGACGCTCCCGCGCGGGGTCGTCGAGCACCGTGCGGACCATCGTTCCGGCCTGGCCCCAGTCGTCGTCGTCCGGGCGCTTGGTGTAGGCGGTGCGCACCATGTCCCCGTCGGTGTGCCAGCCCACCGGCTTGTAGTGCTCGCTGTCGGCGCGCGGGCCGCCCTTGGAGTTCGGCGCGTACACCGGGTCCGACACGTTCACGTACCGCATCGCGCCGTCCTTGCTGTAGCTGTGCACGGGCGACTTGGGCGCGTTCACCGGGATCTGCTTGTAGTTCACGCCGAGGCGGTGACGGTGCGCGTCCGCGTAGGAGAACAGCCGGCCCAGCAGCATCTTGTCCGGGCTCGGGGCGGTCCCGGGCACGAGGTTGTTGGGCTCGAAGGCCGCCTGCTCGATCTCGGTGTGGTAATCGGTCGGGTTGCGGTCCAGCGTCATCCGGCCGACCTCGATCAGCGGGTAGTCGCCGTGCGGCCACACCTTGGTCAGGTCGAACGGGTTGAACCGGTAGGTCTTGGCGTCGTCGAACGGCATGATCTGCATCTTCAGCGTCCAGCTCGGGAATTCACCGCGCTCGATCGCCTCGTACAGGTCCCGGGTGTGGTAATCGGTGTCCACCGACGCCATGTGGTCGGCCTCGGCCTGGGTGAAGAACCCGATGCCCTGGTCGGTCTTGAAGTGGTATTTCACCCAGAACTTCTCACCGGCGGCATTGACCCACATGTAGGCGTGTGAACTGTAGCCGTTCATGTGCCGCCAGGTCCTCGGGATACCGCGGTCCCCCATCAGCCAGGTCACCTGGTGCGCGGACTCCGGCGACAGGGTCCAGAAGTCCCACTGCATGTCGTGGTCGCGCAGGTTGTTGCGGGCGAGGCGCTTCTGCGAGCGGATGAAGTGCTGGAACTTCAGCGGGTCACGGACGAAGAAGACCGGGGTGTTGTTCCCGACCATGTCGTAGACGCCCTCGCTGGTGTAGAACTTCAGCGCGAAGCCGCGGGGGTCGCGCCAGGTGTCGGGGCTGCCCCGCTCACCGGCCACCGTGGAGAACCGGGCCAGCATGTCGGTCCTCGTGCCCGGCTGGAACACCGCGGCCTTGGTGTAGGCGCTGACGTCGCTGGTGACCTCGAAACGGCCGAAGGCGCCGCCGCCCTTGGCGTGCGGCTGGCGTTCGGGTATCCGCTCGCGGTTGAACTGCGCCATCTGCTCGATGAGGTAGTGGTCCTGCAGAAGGACCGGTCCGTCCGGACCGACGGTGAGCGAGTACTCGTCGCTCTCGACCGGGATACCGGCATCCGTCGTGGTCGGAACGGGTTTCGACTGCGTCACTGCTGTGCCTCCTCGTGCTGGTCTGCGCCCGCGGGAGGTCCCGCGGTCGTGCAGCCGGGGTACCCGCCCCAGGACGCCGGCTCGGCCGCGTCGACCGTGACGCCGTGGTCCGCGCCCGGCGTACGGCCGGGCGCGTCCCGGCCGGTGGAGGCGAGAACCATGACGCGAACAACCCTCCCGCATCTCCTGGAACGAGCCAAGGCTTTCTGCGGGCGATCAGAATTGACCGGCAACCGGTCATCGAGCGGAAATCGCTCGCATTCGGACTCTATCCGGCTTGATCATAATCGCCGGCGGTCGGTGTCTCGAACGATCTCCGAAAACCGTTGTTCAGCGATTGGCGACATCGGCCGGCACGACGCCCGGTGCCCCCGGCCGCGCGGCGTCGGATCATGCCGTCGCGTCGCGCAGCACCCGCAGCAGCTGCTCCACCAGGCCGGCGGCGGTGTCGCGGTCGAAGCGTGCCAGCCGGTGGGTCAGCTCGGCGTGCACCGGGGCGTCGCCCGCGGACTCGTAGAAGCTGAGCGTCAGGTCGGCCGCCGTGCCGCCCACCGGCACCGCGTCGAGTCGGCCGAGCACGCCCTGCTCGGTTGCCATCCCGGCCTCCTCGTGGTGCACGAGCAGCACCGGCGGGCGGTGCAGCCCGGTCGCGGCGGCGACGTCGGCGAACGCCACGTCCTGGTGCTCGAGCGCGCCGAGGTTCGCCGCCCGGATCCGGGCGAGCAGCTCGTCGAAGCCGGAGGCGCCGGCGGTGTCGGTGCGCAGCACCAGCATCCCGGCGAAGCAGCCGACGAGGTCGACGAGCGCGGCCTCGCTGCGGCCCGCGGTGAACGAGGCGATCGGCAGGTCGGTGCCGGCGCCGCTGCGCGTCAGCACCGTGGCCAGCGCGGCCTGCAGGACCATGAACATGCTGGTCCGGGTGCGCCGGGCCAGGGCGTCGACGCCACGGCGCAGCGCCGGGTCGAGGACGAAGGCGATCGCCGCGGCGCGGTCGTCGTCCTCGGCCGCCGGGACGCCCAGGCTCAGGGTCGTCGGCACGCCGTGCAGCGTCGCGGGCCAGAACCGCCCGTCGACGGGCAGCCGCCGGGCCCAGCGGGCGTAGTCGGTGTAGCTCACCGGCAACGGCTCCCAGTCGGGTGCCCGGCCCTCGCACCGGGCCGCGTAGGCCCGGCCGAGGTCACGCAGCAGCGGTACGACCGACCACTCGTCGACGCCGAGGTAGTGCAGCACCAGCAGCAGCGCCTGCTCCCCCGCGGGCCCGGTCAGCAGGTGCGCGCGCAACGGCGGCTCGGCGGTCAGATCGAACGGGGCGGCGGCGAGCACCGTGAGCGCCGCCTCCAGGTCCGGTTCGTGAGTCCGCTGCAGCGCCGGGCCGGTGCCGCGGACCCGGCGGCGGGGTTCGCCGCCGTCGTCGCCGAACACCGTGCGCAGTGGCTCGTGCCGCCGCGCCACGTCGGCCAGCGCTGCCTCGAGGGCGGCGGCGTCGTAGGCCCGGTCCGGGCGCAGCACCAGCGCGTGATCGGGTCGCCGGGTCGCGCGGTGCCGCGACCAGCGCCAGCGCTGGACCGGGGCGAGCGGCTCGGCCTGCCCCGGCGGATCGCTGCGAACCAGCACGGGCCGCCCGCCCGAGGTTCCGCGCTCGCCGATCAGCCGGGCGAGCGCGGCGACCGTCGGGGCGTCGAACACGTCCCGGATGGTCAGGTCGGCGCCGAACGCCACCCGGACCCTGCCGATCAGCCGCATCGAGGCCATCGAGTGTCCGCCGAGGTCGAAGAAGCTGTCGTGGATGCCGACCTCGGGCAGGTGCAGGACCTCGGCGAACAGCTCCGCCAGCGTCTGCTGCTCGGGCGTCTCGGGGCGGCCGGCCCCGATGAGCGCCGACCAGTCCGGAGCCGGCAGCGCGCGCCGGTCGAGCTTGCCGTTGGGGGTGAGCGGGACCGGCCCGTCGAGGGTGACCACGGTGGCCGGGACCATGTACTCGGGCAGCCGCTCGGCCACGTGCGCGCGCAGCACCGCCGGGTCGGCGGGCTCGCCGGCGGGCACCACGTAGCCGATGAGCCGGGTCAGATCGCCGTCCTTCTCGGCCACGACGACGGCCTGGTTCACCGCGTCGTGGCCGGTCAGCGCGTCGGCAACCTCGCCGAGCTCGATCCGGAAGCCACGGATCTTGACCTGGTCGTCGGTGCGGCCCAGGAAGTCGAGGTTGCCGTCGCGGCGCCAGCGGGCCCGGTCGCCGGTGCGGTACATCCGCGCGCCCGGCGGCCCGAACGGCGACGCGACGAACCGCTCCGCGGTCAGCCCCGGGCGGCCCAGGTAGCCGCGGGCCAGGCCTCTGCCCGCCACGTAGAGGTCGCCGGCGACGCCGGGCGGCACCGGCCGCAGCCGCTCGTCGAGAACGTACGCGGTGGTGTTGGGGTCCGGGCGGCCGATCGGGACGGGGGCCCGCCAGCCCGGTTCGGCCCGCCACAGCGTCGAGTTCACCGTCGCCTCGGTCAGCCCGTAGGCGGCGAAGAGGTCCAGCCGCGCCGCCCACCGCCCGATGAGGTCCGGCGGGACGGTCTCGGTGCCGACCAGGACGGTCGTGCCGTCCGGGATCGCGCAGCCCGGCGGCAACGCCGCGACCAGCGACGGCGGCAGGATCGCGTGGCTGATCCGCTGCTCGCGCAGGAAGTCGGTGAGCGCGGGCCCGGCGACCCGGGCCTCGTCCGGGAGGATCACCAGCCGGGCGCCGAGGGTGAGCGACATCGTCAGCTCGAACGCCGCGACGTCGAACCCGACCGACGCGAACTGCAGGATCCGGCTGTCGGCGGTGACCCCCATCCGGTCGGCGGCGGTCGCGGCGAGGCTGCCGATCCCCTCGTGCGCGACCACGACACCCTTGGGCCGGCCGGTGGAGCCGGAGGTGTAGATGACGTAGGCGGCGTGGTCGAGGCCGGCGGGCCGCCGGCGCGCCGTCGGCCCGCCGGGCCGCGGCCCGGTCTCGGGCAGCAGAACCCGCGACAGCCCGTCGAGGCCGGGGATGCGCGCCGACTCGGCCGGGGTCGCCACCAGCGTCCGGGCGCCCGAGTCGGCCAGCACGTACGCGATTCGCTCGCTCGGGTGCTTCAGGTCCAGCGGGAGCCAGGCCGCCCCGAGCTTGAGCACGCCCAGCACCACGGCGACCATGTCGGCCGAGCGCGGCATTGCGACGCCGACGACGTCCTCGGCGCCCACCCCGTGGGCCGCGAGCAGGTCCGCGGCGCCCTCGGCGAGCGCGTCGAGTTGCGCGTAGGTCACCGACCGGGCCGCGTCGGCGACCGCGACGGCCTCGGGCGTGCTGCGCGCCCACCGCTCGAACGCGTCGATCAGCGTCTCCTCGTCGACGGTCCGTGCGGTCGCGGTGAACACGTCGAGGACGAGGGTGTGCTCGTCGTCGATGAAGACCTCGATCTCGTCGAGGGGGATGGCCGGGTCGGCCGCGACCGTGCGGGCGAGGACGGCGAACCGGTCGCCGAGCCGCTCGGCGGTGTCGCGGTCGAACAGGTCGGCCGCGTACTCCAGGTGCAGCGTGACGGCCCCGGTGTCGAGCTGCTCGGCGAAGCTGAAGACCAGGTCGAACTTGGCCGCCGTGGCCCCGGTCGGCTCCTCGGTGACGCGCACCCCGGGCAGGTCGAGCAGCTCCCCGCTGCGGGCGTGGTGGCCGACCATGACCTGGAACAGCGGGTTGCGGGCCAGCGCCCGCGGCGGGTTCAGCCGCTCCACCACTGCCTGGTGCGGCACGTCGGCGTGCGAGAACGCGGCCAGGTCGGCGTCGCGGACCCGGGCCGTGAGCTCGGCGAAGCCGGGGGCACCGGACAGGTCGGTGCGCAGCACCAGGGTGTTGACGAAGAAGCCGACGAGATCGTCGAGCCGCTCGTCGGTGCGGCCGGCGATCGGCGCGCCGAGCGGGATGTCGGTGCCGGCGCCGAGCCGGTGCAGCAGGGCCGCGACGGCCGCGTGCAGCACCATGAACATGCTCCCCCCGGTCTCCCGGGCGATGCCGCGCAACCCGGCGCAGGTGTCCGGGTCGAGCGGGACCTCGACGGTGCCGCCACGGAACGTGGGGCGTGCCGGCCGGGACCGGTCGGTGGGCAGCACCAGCTCGTCGGGCGCGCCGTCGAGGGTCGCGTGCCAGAAGTCGAGCTGGCGGGCGGCGAGGCTCGTCGGGTCGCCCGCATCGCCGAGCAGTTCCTCGTGCCACAGCGCGTAGTCGGCGTACCCGACGGCGAGCGGTGTGAACGCCGGCGCCTGTCCGGCCCGGCGCGCCCGGTAGGCCGTCGCGAGGTCGGTCAGGAACGGCCGGTCGGACCACTCATCCGTCGTGATGTGGTGCAGCAGCAGCACGAGCACGTGCTCGCCGGGCCGGACCGTGATCAGCGTGGCACGCAGCGGCAGCTCGGTGGCCAGGTCGAACGGGCGCTCCAGCTCGGCGCGGACCAGATCGTCGAGCTCGTCGGCGCCCGCGTCGAGCCGGGCGAACGGCACCCGGGCGCCGGCGAGGATGCGCTGGACGGGCACGCCCCCCTCGTCGGGGGTGAACACGGTGCGCAGCGTCTCGTGCCGGGCGACGACGTCGTGCAGTGCCGCGTCCAGCGCGGCCGCGTTGAGATCCCCGCGCAGCCGCAGCACGAGCGGGAAGTTGTAGGCGGCCGAGGTCCCCTCCATCTGCTGGATCAGCCAGAGCCGCTGCTGAGCGGCCGACAGCGGGAGCCGGTCGGGGCGCTGCACCGGCCGCAGCTCGGGCCGGGCCGCCCCGCTGCGCCGCGCCGCGCGCAGCGCCAGCGCCGCCACCGTCGGTGCCTCGAACAGATCGCGCAGCACCAGCTCGGCCGCGAGCGCGGTGCGGGCCCGGCTGAGCAGTCGGGTGGCGAGCAGCGAGTGCCCGCCGAGGTCGAAGAAGTCGTCGTCGACCCCGACCCGGTCCAGGCCGAGGACCTGCGCGAACAGCTCGCACAGCAGCTGCTCGTGGCGCCCGCGGGGGGCCCGGCCTCCGCCGGCCGGGGTGATGTCGGGCCGGGGCAGCGCGGCGGTGTCGAGCTTGCCGTTGACGGTCAGCGGCAGCGCGTCCAGCGCGACGACCGCCACCGGGACCATGTGGTCGGGCAGCCGCTCCCGCAGGTGCTCGCGCAGCGGGGGCTCCGCCGCGCCCGGCTCCAGGACCACGTAGCCGACGAGCCGGGCGATCCCGCCGGGCCCGGACCGGTCGGCGATCACCGCGGCCTGCGCGACCGCCGGATGAGCGGTGAGCGCGGCCGCGACCTCGCCGGGCTCGACCCGGTAGCCACGGATCTTCACCTGGTCGTCGGTGCGGCCGAGGAAGTCCAGGGTGCCGTCCGGGCGGCGGCGCACCAGGTCGCCGGTGCGGTACATCCGCCCGCCGGGGGTGTGCGGGTCGGCGACGAACCGCTCGGCGGTGAGCGCGAACCGGTCGAGGTAGCCGCGGGCCAGCCCCGCCCCGGCGATGTACAGCTCGCCGGGCACCCCGTCCGGGACCGGGCGCAGCCAGCCGTCGAGGACGTGCGCGCGGGTGTTGACGATCGGCCGGCCCACCGTCGGGGTGGCGCTGTCCGCGGTTCCCCCGCCGAGGGCGTTGATCGTGTACTCGGTGGGGCCGTAGAGGTTGTAGCCGCAGGTCCCGGGGGTGTCGCGCAGCGCCGCCCAGACCGCGTCCGAGACGGCCTCGCCGCCGAGCAGCACCAGCGGCGGGCGGTGCCGGCCGGCCCCACCGGCCAGTAGGCCGACCTCGATCAGCGCAGCGGCGTAGGTCGGGGTCACGTTGACCACGTCGATCGCGTGCGCGTCGCAGTACCCGACGAGCGCCTCGGCGTCGCGGCGCAACTCCTCGTCGCACACGTGCACCTCGTGGCCCTCGACGAGCCAGAGCAGCTCCTCCCAGGACATGTCGAAGGCGAACGAGACGGTGTGCGCGATCCGCAGCCGCCGCCCGCCGGCGGCGTCGAGCACCGGATCGAAGATCTCCGCGCGGTGGTTGAGCTGCATGTTCGTCAGCCCGCGGTAGGGCGTCACGACACCCTTGGGCCGGCCCGTCGAGCCCGACGTGTAGATCACGTACGCCGGGAACTCCAGCCGGTCGGGGTTGCTGCGGGCGAACCGGCCCAGCTCGGCGTCGGACAACGGTCCGGCCGGCAGAGCCGCACGTTCGGCCGCCACCGCCGGGTCGTCCAGCACCACCGCGGGCACCCCGGCGGCGGCCAGCGAGCCGCCGACCCGGGCCACGGTGAGCAGGCAGACCGGCGCGGCGTCGGCGAGGGTCGCGACGAGCCGCTCGACAGGATGGTCGAGCTCCAGCGGCAGGTACGCCGCCCCGGTGCGCAGGACGGCGAACAGCGCGATCACCGTCTCGGCCGACCGGGGCAGGCCGAGCGCGACCACCGTCTCCGGGCCGGCGCCGCGGGCCAGCAGCAGCCGGGCGGTGCGGTCGATCGCCGCGTCGAGCTCGGCGTAGCTCAGTCGCTGCCCCCCCGCGACGAGCGCGGTGTCGTCCGGGATCCGCGCGGCCCGCTGCGCGAGCAGGTCGGCGATGGTGTCGGTGCCGATCGCCTGCTCGGCGCCGGCGCGGCCCGCGACGATCGCCGCCCGCTCGGCCGGGAGCAGCGCGTCGAGCCGGGCGGCCGGGACGCCGGGGTCGGCGAGCAACTGGTCGAGCAGCAGCAGGAACCGGTCCAGGTAGGTCTGCGCAGCCGCGCCGTCGACGATGTCCGGCAG
The DNA here is from genome assembly GCF_012911935.1 of Pseudonocardia acidicola. GTDB lineage: Bacteria > Actinomycetota > Actinomycetes > Mycobacteriales > Pseudonocardiaceae > Pseudonocardia > Pseudonocardia acidicola. The sequence continues at coordinate 155,313 of NZ_JAAXLA010000003.1, forward strand.
ATGCGCGAGGCTGAGCCGGATCCGCTCCCCGGGGGTCACGATGAGGTTCAGCGGGTAGTGCGTGGCGTCCACATTGGCCATCGTGGTGATCCCGTAGCGGGCCCCGAGCTCGGCGACCCGCTTGTCCCCGCCCTCCGGGCGGTACACGAACAGCGTGTCGAACAGCCGCCGGTGCCCGGCCGCGCGCTGGATCTCACCGAGCCCCAGCGACTCGTGCGGGAGCAGTGCGAGCCGCTCGGCCTGCACCCGGCGCAGCAGGTCGAGCACCGGCTCACCGGGTGCGAACGCCATCCGGGCCGGGACCGTGTTGAGGAACAGCCCGACGGTGGTCTCGACGTCCGCGACAGCGGCGGGGCGCCCGGCCACCGCGGTGCCGAACACGACGTCGTCGCGCCCGGTCGCGGCGCCGAGCACGAGTCCCCAGACGGTGCTCAGCACGGTGTTCGCGGTGAGGCCGTGCTCGCGGGTCAGCGCCCGCAGCCGCTCGGCGGTGGCGGCCGGGAGCTCGACGTCGAGGGTCCGCGGCGGGACGCGCGCCGGGCCGGCCGCCGGCGCCACCAGCGTCGGCTCGTCCAACCCGGACAGCGCGGTCCGCCAGGCCGTGGCGGCGGCGTCGGTGTCCTGCGCGGCCAGCCAGGCCAGGTGGTCGCGGTAGGACCCGGCGGGCGCCGGCGGGTCGCCGTGGTAGGCCGCGAACAGCTGCTCCACGAAAAGCCACGCCGACCAGCCGTCCCACAGCAGCAGGTGCCGGTTGATGACCAGCCGGTCCCTGTCGCCGAGGCGGACCAGCAGCAGCCGGAACAGCGGCGGCCGGGCCAGATCGAAGCAGGTGGCCCGGTCGGCGGCCATCAGCTCGGCGAGCCGAGCGTCGCGTTCGGCGTCGGCGAGACCGGACAGATCCACCTCGCTGACCGGGGGTTCGAGCTCCGCCGCGACGAACTGCACCGGCCCGTCGAGGTCCTCGCTGGTGAACCCGGCGCGCACGGAGGCATTGCGGTCGAGCACCGTGGCGCAGGCCGCGCGCAGCCGGTCGAGGTCGAGCCGGTGGTCGAGGTCGATCGTCTCCTGGATCGTGTAGACGTCGGCGCCGGCGCCGGCGAGGCTCGCGTGGAAGAACAGCCCGTCCTGCAGCGGGGACAGCGGCCAGACCTCGGCCACCGGCACCGGGCTGACCCGGCGGACCTGGTCGAGCTCGGCCTCGCCGACCGCGGGCAGCGCCGCGGCCGCCGGGGCGTCCGCGGCACCGGCCAGCGCGGCGATCCCGGCCGGGGTGCGGCCGGTGAACACGTCCTGCGGGGCCACCGGCAGCCCGGCCCGCCGCGCCCGGCTCGACACGCTGATCGAGGAGATGCTGTCCCCGCCGAGGGCGAAGAAGTCGTCGTCGACGCCGATCCCGGGCACCCCGAGCACCTCGGCGAACACCGCGCAGAGCACGCGCTCGGGGTCGGTGCGTGGCTCCCGCACCGGCCCGGCAGGCACCGGCGCGAGCGGGGCGGGCAGCGCGGCCCGGTCGAGCTTGCCGCTGGGGGTGAGCGGCAGGTCGTCGAGCAGCACGAACGCCGAGGGCACCATCGGCTCGGGCAGCGCCGCGGCCAGCGCGGCGCGCAGCAGCGCGGGGTCGGGCGTGGCCGGTGGCGCCCCGGGACCGCGCGCCGCCCCGGCGGCGGGCACCACGTAGGCCACCAGCGTGTGCGCGGCACTGTCCCGGCGGGCGACCACCGCGGCCCGCGCCACCTCCGGCAGGCCGGTGAGCGCGGCCTCGATCTCGCCCAGCTCGATCCGGTTGCCGCGGACCTTCACCTGCTGGTCGGAGCGGCCCAGGTACTCCAGCGCACCGTCCGGGCGGCGGCGCACCACGTCGCCGGTGCGGTACATCCGCTCCCCCGCACGCTCGGGATCGGCGACGAACCGGTCGGCGGTCAGCCCGGGCCGGGCGTGGTAGCCGCGGGCGAGCTGGACGCCCGCGAGGTACAGCTCGCCGGGCATCCCGTCGGCCACCGGGCGCAGGCACGGGTCCAGCACGTGCAGCCGGGTGTTCCACACCGGACGTCCGATGGGAACGGATGCGCCGTCGTCCCCGGAGCACGGGAAGTAGGTCACGTCGACGGCGGCCTCGGTGGGCCCGTAGAGGTTGTGCAGCGGCACGCCGGTGAGCTCCAGCCAGCGCGCGGCGACCGGTGCGGGAAGCGCCTCGCCGCTGGAGAACACCCGGCGCAGGCTCGCGGCCCAGGACGGGTCGGCGGTCACCTCGTCGGCGGCGAGGAACGCCTCCAGCATCGACGGCACGAAATGCATGGTGGTGATCCGCCCGTCCCGGACCAGCCCGGCCAGGTACCCCGGATCGCGGTGCCCGCCCGGCCGGGCCAGCACGACGGCGGCGCCCGTGCACAGCGCCCAGAAGAACTCCCAGACCGACACGTCGAAGCTCGCCGGGGTCTTCTGCAGCACCCGGTCACCCGCGCCGAGGCCGTACTCGTGCTGCATCCACGCGAGCCGGTTGACGATCGCGCGGTGGGTGACGACGACGCCCTTGGGCCGCCCTGTCGAGCCGGAGGTGTAGATCAGGTACGCGGCGTGGTCCCCGGCGGTGGCGACCGCCCCGGCGACGACCTCACCGGTGTCCTCGACGAGCAGCATGCGCACGCCGGGGACCGCGGGCACCCGGGCGGCCGCATCGGCAGTCGTCACGACGATGCCGGCAGCGGCGTCGGCGAGCATGAACTCCAGCCGCTCGGCCGGGTAGTCCAGGTCCAGCGGCAGGTAGGCCGCCCCCGACCGCAGCACACCGAGCAGCGCCACCATCAGCCCCGCCGAGCGCGGCACCGCGACGGCCACGACACGGTCCGGGCCCGCGCCGGCCGCCTGCAGCCGGCCGGCGAGCTCGCCGGCCCGGCGGTCCAGCTCGGCGTAGGTCAGGGTGGCGTCCGCGGCGACGACGGCCGTCGCGTCCGGGGTCCTGGCGGCCTGGGCGGCGATCAGCCCGGTCAGCGTCGCGGCCGGGACGTCGTGCACCGCGCCGCCGGGCGCGGTGCACGCGCCGGGATCGGCGGCGGCCCGCAGCGGGATCGACGCCACCGGCGCGTCCAGGTCCGCGGCCAGCGCGTCGAGCGTCCGGCGCAGCTGCTCGGCCAGCAGCGACGCGGCGTCCTCGGGCACCCGGGTGGGGTCGTACTTGAGCGTGAGATCGAGCTGGGGTCCGGTGCCCACGATCAGTGCGACCGGGTAGTGCACGGCGTCGAGGACCTCGACGCCCTCGACCCGCAGCCCGGCGCCCGGCTCCTGGTCGCGCGGGTAGTTCTCGATCACGACCAAGGAGTCGAACAGCTCCGGCAGCCCGGCCAGGCGCTGCAGCTCCCCGAGCCCGAGGTGCTGGTGGTCGAGCAGCCCGGTCTGCGCCTGCTGCAGCCGGCGCAGCGGCGCCGCCAGCGGCTCGCCCGGCTCCCAGCGCAGCCGCACCGGGATCGTGTTGATGAACAGTCCGACGGCCGACTCGAGGCCGTCGACGTCGGCGTCGCGGCCGGAGACGGTGCTGCCGAACACGACGTCGCGCCGCCCGGTGAGCTGGCCGAGCAGCAGGCCCCAGGCACCGTGCAGCGCGGTGCCCAGGGTCAGGCCGCGGCCCCGCGCCGCGGTGACCAGCATGGTCGTCGCCCGCTCGTCGAGGGTGAACCGGAGCTGGGCGTGCCGGCCGGCGCCGGGACCCCCGGGCGGCGGACCGGGGACGACGGCGGGCAGCAACCGGGTGGGCTCGTCCAGCCCGGCCAGCTCGGCGCGCCACGCCTCCCGCGCGGCGTCGGCGTCGCGGCCGGCGAGCCGGCCGAACCACTCCCGGTGCCGCGCGAGGGCACCGTCGTCGGCCGGGACGGGCGCTGCGGCGACCCGGGCCCGGTAGGCCGCGAGCAGGTCGCGCACCAGCACGACCACCGACCAGCCGTCGAGGACGATGTGCTGGAAGGTGAGGACGAGCCGGGCGCGCCCGGGTTCGAGCCGGAGCAGGGTGGCGCGCAGCAGCGGCGGGCGGGCCAGGTCGAAGCGGCGGGCGCGGTCGGCGTCGATCACCGCGGCGGCCCGCCGGTCCTGGTCCGCGGGGACCAGGCCGGACAGGTCGACCTCGTCCCAGGGCAGCGCGACCCGTGCGGCGACCGCCTGCACGACCCGGCCGTCGGCGAGCTGGGCGAATCCGGCACGCAGCTGCGGGTGCCGGTCGAGCAGGTCCTGGGCGGCGGCGCGCAGCGCCGCCACGTCGATCTCGGGTCCGGCGAGGTCGAAGACCTCCTGGATCGTGTAGACGTCGGGGCCCTCGGCGTCGAGCGCGGCGTGGAAGAAGAAGCCCTCCTGCAGCGCCGACACCGGCCACACGTCGGCGATCTCGCCGATTCCAGCGAGCTCCAGCCGGGCGGGGGTGTCCAGCTCGGCCAGCGGGCCTGTGTCCGGCGCGGGCGCGCCGGCCCGGACGGTCGCGACCGGCGCGAGCCCGGCGACCGTGCGGGCGGTGAAGACCTGCCGCGGGGTGACCAGCAGCCCGGCCGCGCGGGCCCGGACCACCAGCTGGATGGTGACGATGCTGTCGCCGCCGAGGGCGAAGAAGTCGTCGTCGACACCGATTCCGGGCATCCCGAGCACCTCGGCGAACAGCGCGCACAGCAGCTGCTCGCGCGGGGTGCGCGGGCGGTGCCCGGTGACCTGCGCGGCCAGGTCCGGCGCCGGCAACGCGGCCCGGTCGAGCTTCCCGTTGGCCATCACCGGCAGCGTGGGCAGCGCGACGACGGCGGCCGGGACCAGGTAGTCGGGCAGCCGGTCGCGCAGGTGCTCGCGCACGGTCGCGACCAGCGCGTTCACGTCGCGGAACGGCGCGGGGACGTTCGCCAGGGCGGCCGGGTCGGTCCCGCGGCCCGGCCGGTACGCGGGTCCGGCGACCGCGCCGGGCGCGGCGAACACCACGTCGATCCGGCCGTCGCCGGCGTCGGCGGTCCAGGTGGCGGCGGTGCGGTAGCCGAGTTCGGCGCCGAGGGCGTGCAGCTCCTCGGGGTCGACGCCGGGTCCGGGGCCGGCGCCGCCGTCCACGGCCTGCAACGCCCGCAGGTCGGGGGCGAGCCGCGCATTGGGCACACCGGTGACGCGCAGCGCCGCCGGGCGGTGCCCGCGCAGGTGCGCGGCGAGGGTGGCGAGATCCCGCACCGTGCCGGCGGCGACATGACCGGCCGGGCCGGCGGCTTCCGCGGCGCCCGTTCCGCTTCCGGCCCAGAGCACTTCGGCGGGCGCCGTCGCGACCGGGTCCCCGCCGTCCCCCGCCACCCGCAGCACCACGTCGTAGCGGTACCGGCTCAGCTCGTCGTGCGCGGTAGCCCGCTTGATCTCCAGGTCCACGGCGGTCAGCTCCGGGAGGACCGAGCGCAGGGCCGGGAAGAAGTCGGGCTCGCAGAGCAGCTCGCCCTCCCACGCCACCCCGGCGTCGACGGCCCGGCGCAGCGCGATCGGGTCGGCGGCACCACCGCGGGCGGCCGCCACCCCGGCCCGGAACACCCGCAGCAGGCCGCGGTGCCGCACGTCCCCGACGAAGATCGCCCCGCCGGGCGCCAGCAGCGCGGCGGCCCGGCGCAGCACGTCGATCAGGTAGGCCGCACCCGGGAAGTACTGCGCCACCGAGTTGATCACGATGGTGTCGAACGAGCCCGGCTCGCCCCCGATCTCGTGCGCCGCCCGGGCCTCCAGCTCGACCCTGCCGGCCAGCACCGGATCGGCGTCCACCCGGCGCCGCAGCGCGGCGATCGCCTCCTCGGAAAGGTCGATGCCGCGGTAGAGCTCGCAGTCCGGCGCGAGCTCGGTGAGCAGCAGGCCGCTGCCCACGCCGATCTCCAGCACCCGGCGCGGCGCCAGGGCCCGGATCCGGGCCACCGTCGCGTCGCGCCAGGCCCGCATGGCCGAGCGCGGGATGGGTGCCCCGTCATAGGTCGAGTTCCAGCCGGCGAAGCCGTCCTCGAACGCCGCGGACCGCTCGTCGGCCGCGGCGTACAGCAGCTCGTGCAGCTCCTTCCAGGCCCCGACCTGCTCGTCCCCGGCGGGGGCTGCGGTCTGCGGCACCACGTAGGCCACCAGCCGCCGGTCCCCGGGCCGGTCCTCGCGGACCTGCACGGTCGCCTGCGCCACGCCCGGGTGCCCGGCCAGCACCGACTCGATCTCCCCGGGCTCGATCCGGTAGCCGCGGATCTTGACCTGGTCGTCGACCCGGCCCAGGAAGTCCAACACCCCGTCGGCATCGCGGCGCACGACGTCGCCGGTGCGGTACATCCGTTCCCCCGGACGCCCGGGGTCGGCGACGAACCGCTCGGCGGTGAGGTCCGGGCGGCCCAGGTAGCCGCGGGCCAGCCCGGGCCCGCCGAGGTAGAGCTCGCCGGGCTCGCCGGCCGGGGCGGGCCGGAGCCGGTCGTCGAGCACGTACGCGGTGGTCATCGGGTCCGGGACACCGATCGGCACCGACGTGCCGCGCAGCCGGTCGGGGTGGCTCTCGCCGAGGGTGGAGTTCACGGTGGCCTCGGTCGGGCCGTAGGCGTTGAACATCCGCCGCCCCCGCCCCCAGCGGGCCACCAGCTCGGGCGAGACCCGTTCGGTGCCGGCGAGCAGGGTGGCCGACGGCAGGGTCACGTCCGGCGGCATCGCGGCGAGCAGCGCCGGCGGCAGGATCATGAACGTGACGCCGTGCGCGTGCGCGTAGTCGGCGAGCTCGGGCCCGGGCACCCGGCGCTCGGCGGGCACGACGACGAGCCGCCCGCCGGACAGCAGCGCGAGGCACAGGTCCCAGAACGCCACGTCAAAACTCGGCGAGGCGAACTGCAGGATCCGGCTGTCCGGGCCGACGCCGAACCGCTCGGTCTGGGTCGCGACGAGCTTGGCCACTCCGGTGTGCGAGAGCACGACGCCCTTGGGACGGCCGGTCGAGCCCGAGGTGTAGATGACGTACGCCGCGTTGTGCACCCGCAGCGCCGGCGCCGGGTCGGAGGCGGGGGCGGCGGCCAGTTCGCGGCGGGTGCCCGGGTCGTCGAGCAGCAGGACCGGCGCCTGCGCGGCACCGAGTTCGCCGGCGAGCGCGGTGGTCGCGACGACGACGGCGGGGTCGGCGTCGGCGATCATGTAGCTGATCCGCTGCGCCGGATGGTCGGGGTCGATCGGCAGGTAGGCCGCACCCGCCTTCAGCACCGCCACCTGGGCCACGACCATGTCGATCGAGCGCGGCAGCGCGAGCCCGACCACCCGCTCGGGACCGGCCCCGCGGCCGCGCAGGACGTGCGCGAGCCGGTTCGCGCGCGCGTCGAGCTCGGCGTAGGTCAGGCTCGTGTCCTCCAGCACGACCGCGACCGCGTCCGGTGCGCGGCGGACCTGCGCGGCGAACAGCGCGGGCCACGTCGACGCGCCGCCGGAGCCACCGCCCCGCTGCCGGTCGGTCATCGGGTGGCGGTCGTTCTCGGACGTCTCGGAGGTCGTGGTCACCATCGGCTCCATCGGCACAGCGGGTACGGGGTCAGCAGGTGGGGAGGGGTCAGGCCGTCCCGTCGCGTTCCATCCGCTCGACGAGGCTGCGCGGCCGCAGGTCGGTCCAGTACGCCTCGATGTGGTCCAGGCAGGCGCGCCGGGTGTCCGGCCCGTGCTGCACGGTCCAGCCGTCGGGCACCGGCACGAAGGTGGGCCACAGCGAGTACTGGCCCTCGTCGTTGCGCAGCGCGTGGAAGGTGCCGTTCTCGTCGTCGAAGGGGTTCGTGGACATGGCTGTCTCCTGGAAGAAGTCGGGCGGGAACGCTCAGCGGGCGGCGGGCGCGTCGGCGAGCGCGGCGCGGGCCGGGGCGGCCGCGGCAGGCGCGGTGGTGCCGGCGATCGACGCGACGATCTCACCGGAGCGGACCGCGATGTTCGACAGCAGCGTCGAGGTGATGCCGTGCGTGTGCTCGGTCGCGCCCTGCACGTAGATGCCGGCCGTGACGTCGGCGGTGGTGGCGATCCGGTAGTCGCGCCGGATGTCCAGGCGCCCCACGGCGTCGCGGCCGCACGACCCCGCGAGGTCGCCGAGCAGCCAGAGCGGGTCGGTCGCCCGGTAGCCGGTGGCGTACACGACGACGTCGGAGGTGAGTACCTCACGCTCACCGTCGATCATCGACTCGACCGCGAGCTCGACCCGGTCGTCGATCTCGACGACGTCGGCCACCCGGGTGACGTTGAGGAAGCGCAGGCGCTCCCGCCCGGCCACCCGCTCGTGGTAGTGCCGCCGGTACAACCCGTCGATCAGCTCGGGGTCGACCACCGAGTAGTTCGTGTTCGCGTGGTAGCCCATGATCTGCTGCTTGACCTCGTCGGGCGCGGTGTAGAAGTCGTCCACCGCGGCCGGGTCGAAGATCCGGTTGGCGAACGAGCTGTCGTCGGCCGGGCTGTAGCCGTAGCGGGCGAACACCGCACACACCTCGGCGGTCGGGAAGCTGCGGTGCAGGTAGTCGACGCTCTCCGCAGCGCTCTGCCCGGCCCCGACGACGGCGATCCGCTCGGGGGTGGTGCCGGCGACGCCCGGCACCTTGTGCAGCAGCTCGCAGTTGTGCCAGATCCGGTCGGACAGGGTCACCCCGCGCGGCAGCCGCGGGGTCAGCCCGGTGGCCAGGACGACGTTGCGGGCCCGTTGTCGGACGGCCCGGCCGTCGGCGCGGCGGGTCACCACGTCGAGGAGTCGCACGCCCGCGCCGTCGCGCACCGGCTCGATCTCCACGACCTCGGCGTCGTAGTCGACCTGCTCGCCGAACCCGGCCGCGGCCCACTCGAGGTAGTCGTGGAACTCCAGGCGGGTCGGGAACGCGCTGCCGTAGTTGATGAAGTCGACGAGGCGTTCCCGGCTGTGCAGGTAGGACAGGAAGCTGAACGGGCTGCCCGGGTTCCGCAGCGTCACCAGATCCTTGAGATAGGACACCTGCATCGTGGCGTCCTCCAGCAGCATGCCGCGGTGCCAGCCGAACCGGGGCTGCCGCTCGACGAACCGTGCCGCCAGCTGCTCCCCCGGCGTCACGCCTGCGTTGTGCTCGGCGATCGCGATCGCCAGCGCCAGGTTGGAGGGTCCGAAGCCGACGCCGACGACGTCGAGAACGGGGCCGGGGCGTGCGGGAGCCGGGTACGACATCGTCATCCTCTCGATGGCCCGCACCTCGCGAAGCCATGATCGCCGATCCTTACCTAAGGGCAGGCTAACCATAAAGATTGCCTTACCCGGAGGTCCAGACGAGTGGTGATGAACCCGGGATCAACTACGCAGAGCGCTCATACTGCACCGAACGGATGTATCGCCACTCATGCCTGCGGCGGAATCGCAGGCCGGAGACACCGCAGCCCGGCACGCGGATCCGCGTGCCGGGCTGACGGAACGAACGCCGACGATCAGCGCTGGACGATCCCGGAGTTTCCGGCATCGGACTGCACGCCGGACTGGGCGACTGGGCCGCCGGACAGGATCCCACCCAGGTTGATCGACGGGCTGACCTCCAGGCCGAGCCCGAGCAGGCCGCGCTCCTGGGACGCGAACCCGCCGTGCCCGTGCCCGCCGCCGAGCTGCTGGACGCCGGAGTTGGAGCGGTCGACCTGCACGGCCGACTGGCTGACCGGGCCACCGTTGCCGATCCCGCCGACATTGAGTGCCGGGTTCACCTTCAGCACACCGTCGACCAGATGGGCAGCCTGGAAGGCCTCCGCACCGCCGCAGCCGCCCTCCTGCTGGACGCCGGAGTTGGACTGGTCGACCTGGACCGCCTGCTGGCTGACCGGGCCGCCGTTCAGCACCCCACCCAGGTTCAGTGCCGGGCTGACGCCGGCATCGAGACCGACCAGGCCGCCACCCTGGGCCGCGACCGGCCCGGAGCAGTGGCCGCCGTGACCATGGCTCTCGCCGGCGTTGGCGAGACCCGTCGCGACGAAGGCCAGCGGCACCGTCATCGCACTGACCGCCGCAACACGGCGGGCCGTCGTGCTCATCTGCATTGCTCGATCCCCTCGTTCGTGGACGTCCGATCGATCCGTTGCTCTCCGTGATCGATCTGATCGGGGACGCTAGCGGGGAGACCTCCGCCGAGTGATACTGAGGTCGCTGAGAACCTCCTCAGAACGGACTTTAATGCATAAAAAGGGCATTTGAATGATCAATGATCTCAACCCCGGGTGACAAAGTGAGCGACTGCTTACAACAGAGAGTTATCGGCCCCGGGCCGGTGCCGCCGGCACGGCAATCACAGGAATATGGTCCATATCACTGTGAAGCAACCCCCGCGCGGGGACGACAGCGTGGCGGCCGAGTCGCCGGGAACCGCCTCGAAGAACCGAACCCCCTGGTCGACACGGCGCAGCCCGACCACCCGCCCCTCGCCAACCGGGGCGCGCACGCCGCGACCCGGCACGCAAGCGTTCGCGTGCCGGGTCGCTTGGGGAGCACCGGGCGGTCAGCTGCCGCCCGGCGTGGGTCGAGCGCGGGTCAGCTCGACTGGCTGGGGGCGGAGCCGTTCATGGTGAAACCTGCGATGTCGCCGAGGTGCCCGGCGACGTGCAGGCCGGCGGGGAGGGCCGAGCTACCCGGCAGGGTCGGCGCCGACGGCAGCGCGACGCCCTCCAGGGCCGGCGCACCGGGCAGCGCGGGCGCCGACGGCAGGTCCGACGGACCGGGCAGGCTCGGCAGCGCCGACGGACCCGGCAGGCTCGGCAGGTCCGACGGACCCGGCAGGCTCGGCAGCGCCGACGGACCCGGCAGGCTCGGCAGCGCCGACGGACCCGGCAGGCTCGGCAGCGCCGACGGACCCGGCAGGCTCGGCAGCGCCGACGGACCCGGCAGGCTCGGCAGCGCCGACGCGCCCGGCAGCGACGGAGCCGCGAGGTCGTCCATGGGCGGCGCGTCCGGCAGCTGAGCGCTGAAGTGGCCGTGCCGGTGCGAGGCCGCGCCGGCGAACTCCGAGTGGCTCTTCGTGGTGGAGCCCGACGCGTGCGAACCGGCGAACGATCCGTCGGCCCCGCCGTGGGCGCTGCCGGTCAGCGCCCCACCGGCCAGTCCGGCGACATCGACGGCGTCGCCGGCGGGCAGGCTGGGGGCCTCGGCCGCGGGGAGCGCGTCCGTGCCAGGCAGCGTGGGCAGCGTGGACTGGTCCGGGGCGCTGGGCAGCTCGGCGCCACCGGGCAGGTCGGGAGTGGCCGGAAGCGTGGCCGCGTTGGCTATGCCGGACACGGCGAGCGCCAGCGGCATCGACATCGCGCCGACTGCGGCGACGCGACGGGCCCTCTTGCTCATCTGCATCGAGTTGATCCCTCTCTTCGGCAGTGTCCGTAGGTCAAGCGCCGTTCGACGCAGGACGGACATCGCTGCACACCACTCATGTCGCTGTGCGTGACCGAGCGGTGGCGCGAAGACGCTAACCGGCTACGCCGTAAGGGGCATCTGGAGGCTCCCGAATGCCGTACGCACACCTCGTGCGGAGTACTGGTGTCACTATCTGTTCATGTAACGCTCTACAGAGAGTAACACAATTCAGGATGGATGATCACTGAGCGTCACAGAATGAGCTCTCCACGGCGGCGCCGGACCCATCGGGCGGACGCCGAAAGTTGGAGAATGATCATGAGGCCGTATCGCCGCACCGCGTCGATCGTTGAACACCGGCGCATGAGCGCTCGTGCGCGGAAACAGTCGCTGGAACAGCGTTATTCACGCACGGGCGCGAGCAGCGCCCGGGCCAGGTCCTTCCACTGTGCGACCATGGGGTCGCCGGCCGGGTCACGAGGGTCGAACGTGTAGGTCAGCGCGGTGCCGCGCATGCTGGTGAGCAGCACGTCGCGCAGCTGACGGAACCGGGGGTGCGAGGCGAGCGGCTCGCCGAACATGCGCCCGACCGACGCCCGGATCACGGTACCGAGGCGCCGTTCCTCGGGCAGCAGCGCCTCCGCGATCTCCGGGTTGGCCCGGGCCGCGGTCCACAGCTCGACGGCGGCCCAGAAGTGCGGCTCGTGGAAGGTCTCCCAGAGCAGCTCGACGACCCGGTCGACCCGCTCCCAGCCCGCCACATCGTCGCCGATCAGGTGCAGCACCCGATCCTCGGTGTCCTGTACCCGTTTCACGGCGAGGTGCTGGGCAGCCGCGACCAGCAGCCGGTCCCGGGACGGAAAGTGGTGCAGCAGCCGCCCGCGGGACACCTGGGCGGCGGCCTGGATGGTCAGCGTGGTCGCCCCCGAGTACCCGCCGGCGATCAGACACTCCACGGCGGCGTCCAGGATCCGGGCGCGGCTGTCCTCGGTGCGCTGCGCCCGGGTCCTGGGTTGCGAGGTCGTCATGGTCTACAGGCCGAGGCTGCGGCCGACGACCTCCTTCATGATCTCGGTGGTACCGCCGTAGATGCGGGTGATCCGGGCGTCGGCGTAGGCCTTGGCGATCGGGTACTCGTTCATGTAGCCGTAGCCGCCGTGCAACTGCAGGCACCGGTCGATGACCCGGCCCTGCAGCTCGGTGCACCACCACTTGGCCTTGGAGGCGTCGACGGCGGTGAGCTCGCCGGCGGCGAGCGCGCGCACGCAGTCGTCGACGTAGTGCTCGGCGATGTCGACCTCGGTGGCGATCTCGGCCAGCACGAACCGGGAGTTCTGGAAGCTGCCGATCGGCTGCCCGAACGCCTTGCGGTCCTTCACGTACTCCAGCGTCTGCTCCAGCGCCGTCCGCGCCGCCGCCACCGCGGCGACCGCGATCGACAACCGCTCCTGCGGCAGGTTGGTCACCAGCTGGGTGAACCCCTGCCCCTCCTCCGGGCCGAGCAGGTTCGCCACCGGCACCCGCACGTCGGTGAACGACAGCTCCGCGGTGTCCTGCGCGTGCTGGCCGAGCTTGTCCAGGTTGCGGCCGCGCTCGAAACCCGCCATCCCGCGCTCCAGCACCAGCAGGCTCATGCCCTTGTGTTTCTGCGTCGGGTCGGTCTTCACCGCGGTGATCACCAGGTCGGCGTTGATGCCGTTGGTGATGAACGTCTTCGCCCCGTTGACCACGTAGTGGTCGCCGTCGCGGGTCGCGGTGGTGGACATCGACGCCAGGTCCGACCCGATGCCCGGCTCGGTCATCGCGATCGCCGTGATCAGCTCACCGGAGGCAATCCCGGGCAGCCAGCGCCGCTTCTGCTCGTCATTGCAGTAGGCCAGGAAGTAGGGCAGGCAGATGTCGTTGTGCAGCGTCAGCCCGAGCCCGGCGGCGGCCGCGCCGCAGCGCATGACCTCCTCGCCGATGACGGCGTTGAAGCGGAAGTCCTCGACCCCACCGCCGCCGTAGGACTCGGGGATGTTCATCCCGAGGAAGCCCGATCTGCCCGCGGTGGCGAACAGTTCCCGCGGGACGATGCCGGCCCGCTCCCACTCCTCCTGGTGCGGGACGACCTCGACGTCGAGGAACTTGCGGAACGCCCCCCGGAAGGCCTCGTGATCGGCGTCGAACAACGTGCGCTTCATCAGCGGTACCCCTTATCGCGGCGCCATCCGGATGGCACCGTCCAGCCGGATGACCTCGCCGTTGAGCATCGGGTTCTCGACGATGTGAGCGACCAGGGCGCCGAACTCCGACGGGTCGCCGAGCCGGCTCGGGTGCGGCACCTGCTTGCCCAGCGACTCCTTGGCCTCGTCGGGCAGGCTGGCCAGCAGCGGGGTGTTGAACAGCCCCGGCGCGATGGTGACCACCCGGATCAGGGCGCCGGCCAGGTCGCGGGCGATCGGGAGCGTCATGCCGACCACGCCGCCCTTGGACGCCGAGTAGGCGGCCTGCCCGATCTGCCCGTCGAACGCCGCGACCGACGCGGTGTTGACGACGACCCCGCGCTCCTCGCCGATCGGGTCGCTCGCCGCGATGCGCTCGGCGGCCAACCGGATGACGTTGAACGTGCCGATCAGGTTGATGGTGATGATGCGGGCGAACTTGTCGAGCGGGTACACGCCGTTGCGGCCCAGCACCCGGATGGCGTCGCCGGTGCCGGCGCAGTTCACCGCGACGCGCAGCGTGCCGAGCTCCGCGGCGACGTCGAGCGCGGCGGTGACACTCGCCTCGTCGGTCACGTCGCCGGGCGCGAAGCGGACCTTGTCACCGAGCTTCTCGGCGACCTGCTCCCCCGCCGAGCCCGGCAGGTCGAGGATGACCACGCTCGCGCCGGCGTCGAGCAGCTTCTCGGTGGTCGCGAGGCCGAGGCCGGACGCCCCGCCGGTGACCAGCGCAACCGAACCGTTGATGTCCATCTGTGTCGTTCTCCGTCGGTGTTGGGAGCAGGGGTGAGCAGGGGTGGATGGGCAGCCTCAGAGCAGTTCGAGGATGGTGGCGTTGGCCTGGCCTCCGCCCTCACACATGGTCTGCAGCCCGTAGCGGATCCCGTTGTCGCGCATGTGGTGCACCAGCGTGGTCATCAGCCGGGCCCCGGACCCGCCCAGCGGGTGGCCCAGCGCGATCGCCCCGCCGTTCGGGTTGAGCGCCTTGGCATCCGCGCCGATGTCGGCCAGCCAGGCCAGCGGCACCGGGGCGAACGCCTCGTTCACCTCGAACACCCCGATCTCCTCCGGCTTCAGACCGGAGCGCGCCAGCGCCTTCTGCGTCGCCGGGATCGGCGCCGTCAGCATGATCACCGGGTCGGCCCCGGCCAGCACCGCGGTGTGCACCCGCGCGATCGGCGTCAGCCCCAACTCGGTCGCCTTCTCCGAGGTCGTCATCAGCAGCGCCGCCGAGCCGTCAGAGATCTGCGAGGAGTTGCCCGCGGTGATCGTCCCGCCCTCGGGCTTGAACACCGTCTTCAGCCCCGCCAGCCCCTCGAGGGTGCCGCCGCGGCGCACCCCCTCGTCCTTCGCCACCACGGTTCCGTCGGGCAGCGTGACCGGGGCGATCTGCCCGTCGAAGCGGCCCTCGTCCTGCGCCGCGGCCGCCTTCTCGTGGCTGCCCAGGGAGAACTCGTCGAGCTGGGTCCGGGAGAACCCCCACCGCTGCGCGATCATCTCCGCGCCCACACCCTGGTTCGGCCGGGCCCCGTCGTAGCGGGCCGAGAAGCTCTCCCCGAACGGGTCCGCGCCCGCCGACGCCGACCCCATCGGCACCCGCGACATCGACTCCACCCCACCGGCGACGACCACGTCGTACTGCCCGGCGATCAGCCCGGCCGCGGCGAAGTGCACCGACTGCTGCGACGAGCCGCACTGCCGGTCCACGGTCACCCCGGTCACCGACTCCGGCCAGCCCGCGGCCAGCACCGCGGTCCGCGCGATGTCGAAGGTCTGCTCCCCCACCTGCGAGACGCAGCCCCAGATCACGTCGTCGACCACCGCCGGGTCCACCCCGGACCTCGCCGCCAGTGCGTTCAGCACGTGCGCCGACAGCTCCACCGGATGCACACCCGAGAGCCCGCCGTTGCGCTTGCCCACCGGGGTCCGCACCGCTTCCACGATCACTGCATCCCGCACGCCTGTGCTCCTTCGCCTCAGCTCATGACGGTCGCCTCGGTGGGGACGGTAGCAGTGAAACAGTCAGAGTTGACCGCTCGGCATGTGTGGCGTGGATCGCGCGGGCTCGGTGAGCTCCTCGAGCACCGGCAGTGCGGCGGTGAGCACTGCGAGCCGGTCCGGGTCGAGCCGCCCGATCCGGTCGGCCAGCCGCCCGGTGCTGCGATGCCGCAGCTCCTCCAGCAGGGCGACCCCGCCCGCGCTGATGCTGACCCGGGTGGCGCGCAGGTCGTCGGGGTCGGGAGCGCGCCGGATCAGGTCGCGCTCGTGCAGGCAGTCGACGATCCGCGACATGGTCGGCGCGCTGATCCCGATCCGCTCGGCCAGGCTGCCGACCCGGATCGGCCCGCTGGTCTCGAGGATGGCCAGCGTGGCCAGCCGGGTCGGCGTGACCCCGGTTCCCGAGTCGCTCGCGCGCAGGATCTGCGCGAGCCGGCTGAGCGCGATCCGCAGCCGTCCGGCGAGTTCCGCCGACTCCGACGTCGGCGACGCCGCGGCGGTCATGACCGCATGTTCGCCGCGCCGAGGCGCAGGTCGAGCGTGGCCGGGCCGCCGGCGGCGAGCTCCACCCGCGCCGCTGCAGGGGCGTGGTAGCTGGCCACGACGGTGTACTCACCGGGGGCCAGGTTCCGCAGCTCGTAGGCGCCGCCCGGGCCCGAGGTGGCGGCGGCGACCACGTCCCCGCGCATGTCGCCGGCTGTCACGATCGCGCCTTCCAGCGGACGGCCGTCGGGGCCGGTGACGGTCCCGGTCAAGCCGCCGCGGGCCGTGTCCAGGATGAGCTCCACCGACGACGGGGCGCCGAACGCGATGTGCACGGTGGCCGCCTGGGGCCGGTGGTCGGGCAGGCTCGCGGTCAGCGTGGTCTCGCCCAGCGGCAGCCCGCTGAGTTCGAACGCGCCGTCGGGGCCGGTGCTCGTGCGGCCCACGATCCCGCCGGCCGTGTCGGTGGCCAGCACCGTCGCGCCGGCCAGCCCCGGCCCGCCCGCCGCCGAGCGCACGATCCCGGAGACCTGCCCGTTGCCGCGCAGCGCGAAGTCGCGGACGGCGCCGGCGCCGTTGAGGGTGACCGCAGCCACGTCGGACTGGAATCCGGGCGCGGTCACGACGACCGTGTAGGTCCCGGGCGCGAGGCCGTTCAGCGCATAACCGCCGCCGGGGGCGACCGGCACCCGGCCGACCTGCCGGCCGTCCCGGGCGGTGACGGTGACCACGCCGTACGGGAGCTCCGTCCCGTGGGCGGTCCGCACCGCACCCTTCACCTCGCCCGGGAGCGCGGTCACCGGGCGCGGGTCGGCGCCGGCGGTGACCAGCTCGCTCGGGATCAGCCCCGCCTCCCCGGCCACCGCGGCGAACTCGGCGCCCATCGGCTCCGGCGCGCTCCCGGCCGCGGCCGGTGTGCGGCGCGCGACGCAGAACCACGAGGCGACGGCCGCGACGAGACAGGTGATGACCGCGAACCAGAACGCGGCGGTGAGCCCGTCGGAGAACGGGTTCGAGATCAGCTGCGGGAAGAAGCTGCGTCCGGTCAGGAACGAGGCCTGGTCGGCGGGCAGCTTGTCGAGCACCCCGCCGAGCAGCTGCTGGATGGGGTTGTAGCCGAGGAAGGCGGCGAACAGCACGCCCACCGCGGGCAGGTCCGCGATCCGGCCGGCGTCCGCGGCCGGCACACCGTGCGCCAGCAGGCCCTGCTCCATGACGCTGGGCAGGTGGGTCGACAGCCCGGCGATCATCAGGCTGAAGAAGAAGCCGATCGAGAGCACCATCGCGGTGTTCTGGAAGGTGGCCGTCATGCCGGCGCCGGCGCCGCGGGCGTTGGCCGGCAGGCTGTTCATCACCTCGGCGCGGTTCGGCGAGGCGAACAGGCCCATGCCGAGGCCGTTGAGCAGCAGCAGGGCGGCGAACGCCCAGTAGTTGAAGTTGACCGGCAGGATCTCCAGCAGCAGGAAGCTCGCCGCAGTGATGATCATTCCGCCGGTGGTGAACCAGCGGGTGCCGTAGCGGTCCGACAGGACTCCCGAGGTCGGCGCGGAGGCGAGGAACCCGATGGTCAGCGGCAACATGTAGATGCCGGCCCACAGCGGGGTCTGCTCGAAGGTGTAGCCGTGCTGGGGCAACCAGATGCCCTGCAGCCAGATGATCAGGACGAACTGCAGGCCACCGCGGCCGAGCGAGGCGAGCAGGTTGGCGATGTTGCCCAGGGTGAACGAGCGGATCCGGAACAGCGAGAGGTTGAACAGCGGGTTGGCCACCCGGACCTCGATGATCCCGAACGCGATCAGGACCACCACGCCGCCGATGATGCAGGTGAGGACCAGCGGGCTCGTCCAGCCCATGGTGTGCCCGCCGTAGGGCTGGATGCCGTAGGTGATGCCGACCAGCAGCGCGATGAGGCCCACCGCGAAGGTGATGTTGCCCCACCAGTCCATCTTCGCCCGCTGCCGCTCGCTGGTGTCGTGCAGCTTGAGGTAGGCCCAGATGGTGCCGAAGACGCCGAACGGCACGGACACCAGGAACACCAGGTGCCAGTTCACCGGCCCGAGCAGGCCGCCGATGACCAGACCGAGGAACGACCCGGCGATGGCCGCGACGCCGTTGATGCCGAGCGCGAGTCCGCGCTGGTGCACCGGGAACGCGTCGGTGAGGATCGCGCTGGAGTTCGCCATCAGGAAGGCGCCGCCGATGCCCTGCACGACGCGCCAGGCGATGAGCCAGATCGCCGCCGCGCTGCCGCTCTGCCACGTCACCGCGAGCAGCACCGACGAGACGGCGAAGACCGCGAAGCCGATGTTGTACATCCGGACCCGGCCGTACATGTCGCCGAGCCGGCCGAACCCCACCACCAGCACCGCGGTGACGACCAGGAAGCCCATCAGCATCCACAGCAGGTAGCCGGTGTTGGCCGGAGCCAGCGGGTTGATGTCGATGCCGCGGAAGATGTCCGGCAGCGCGATGAGCACGATCGAGGAGTTGATCGTGGCCATGAGCATGCCGAGCGTGGTGTTGGACAGCGCGATCCACTTGTAGCGGGGACCCAGCTCGTCGACGGACCAGGTGTGGCCGTGCCGCGATCGGGGCGGGGCCGGCTCCCGCTCCAGCACCGGCGTCGATTGCCCAGGCTGCACTGGTGACCACTCCCAACCGGACGTCGCCGTCCCCCACCCGAGTTATTAGTTGTCTTACGCTAATCATTTCGACAGCAGGCTCGCGAGCGTTCCGAGAGCCTCAGCATATGTGATGTGCATCACATATGCTGGACAACCCTCCGAGATTCGGACTAATCGGACATCCGCGTCGTGGGCTCAGCCGAACACCACGACGCCGCGCAGATTGCGGCCGGCATGCATGTCGTCGAAGCCCTGGGCGATCTCGTCCAGGGCGTACCGGGTGGTGATCAGCTCGTCGAGCTTGAGCACGCCGTCGGCGTAGAGCTGCAGCTGGGCAGGGATGTCGGCAGTCGGCGCACTGGCGCCGAACAGCGAGCCCTGCAGCCGCTTCTGGTAGAGCACGAGCTCGGTCAGCGGGATGTCGCCGTCCTTGGTCCGCACGTCACCCAGTCCGACGACGACGCAGGTCCCGGCCTTGCGCACCGCCTGCAACGCCCGCCCGACGTGCTGCCCGGTCGTCACCCCGACGGTGACGATCGCGGCGTCAGCGCCTTGACCGTTGGTCATCTCGCGACCGAGCGCGGCCGCCTCCTTGATCGACTCGACGGCGTGCGTCGCGCCGAACCGCAGCGCGGCCTCACGCTTGAACGGCACCGGGTCGACCGCGATGACGTTGGTGGCCCCGGCGTGCGCCGCACCCTGCACCGCGTTGATGCCGATCCCGCCGATGCCCATCACGATCACGGTCTGCCCGGGCCGGACCTCCGCGGAGTTCACCGCGGCGCCCCAGCCGGTGCCGACCCCGCACCCGGTCAGGCACGCGATCTCCAGCGGGATATCCGGCGAGATCTTGACCGCCGACGCCGTCGAGACCGTCGTGTACTCGCAGAACGTGGACAACCCGCACATCTGACCCACCGGCTGCCCGTCGAGGCTGAGCCGGAAGCTCGTCGGGTCCTCCCAGCGCGCGTTCGTGCCGAGCGAGGCGCCGAGGTCGCACAGGTTCTGGCGGCCGGTCGCGCACCACCGGCAGCGCCCGCAGGCGGGCAGGAAAGAGAAGACCACGTGGTCGCCCTCGGCGAAGCCCGGCGTGTGCGGCCCGACGGCCTCGACGATGCCGGCACCCTCGTGCCCGCCGGCGAACGGCAGGATCCCGACGCGCATGTCGCCGGTGGCGTGGTGGTCGTCGGAGTGGCACAGCCCGGTCGCGACCATCTTGACCCGCAGCTCACCCGGCCGCGGGTCGTCGACGTCGAGCTCGACGATCTCGTACCGGCCGGGAACCTCGCGCAGCACTGCGCCCCGAGTCTTCACCTGTCCAGCCCCTCTCACCGTCCGGCGTCCGGGCCCGATCGTGGCATGCCGACGGTGACGGGCGGCAGCCGATCGTGACCCTGACGACCGCCGGCGGGCGGCCACCGGGGACTCCGGGAACCCCGCGACGAACAACGGCGCACGGCAACCCGGGTGCCCCCATCCGGGCACCGCCCGTGCATCGATCGTTTCGCTGCGTCATATTTGATGAGCAATGCTCAGTACTGCGGACCGGGGGACGCTTTGACCAGGACATTCGACGAATGGGACATCACCACCGGCGTGGGCCTGACCGCGCTCGCCGTGGCCGCCGCTCGGGCGATCGAGACCGACCAGGGCGGTGGCCTGGTCCGGGACGACTACGCCCGCGTCCTCGTGGAGGCCGCCGCGCCCCCGATCCCGCTGCCGACCCGGGCGGCGGACATCGGCACGGACCCCGGGGACCGGGTCTGGCCGACCATGACCGACTACATGGCCTTGCGCTCGCGGGTGTTCGACGACTTCTTCATCGAGGCCGGCGCCGACGGCATCCGCCAGGTGGTGATCCTCGCCGCCGGGCTGGACGCGCGGGCGTTCCGGCTCGCCTGGCCGCCCGGGACGACCGTCTACGAGATCGACCGGCCCACGGTGCTGGAGTTCAAGCAGCGCACGCTCGACGCCCACGGCGCCGTCCCGGCATGCGAGCGCCGCAGCGTGCCCACCGACCTGCGCGACGACTGGGCCACCGCGCTGCGCGCGGCCGGGTTCGACCCGGCCCGGCCCACCGCGTGGCTGGCCGAGGGGCTGCTCCCCTACCTGCCGGCACGAGCCGAGGAGGACCTGTTCGCCACCGTGCACGCGCTGTCCGCGCCGGGCAGCCGGATGGCTGTGGAGGCACTCACCGAAGGCCTGGCCGACACCGTGCGGGAGCACCCGCTGATGCGCGAGTCCGGCGAGCGCCTCGGAGTCGACATCGGCACGCTGTGGAACGACGAGCCGCGCCGTGACTGCGCCACCTGGTTGCGGTCGGTGGGCTGGTCGGTGCAGGTGGAGTCCACGACGGAGGCGGCCCACAGGCACGGCCGCCCGCTGGACGGCGACATCGCCGACGCGTTCGGCGCGGGGCGGCTGGTCACCGCCCAGGCCGGCTGAGACGTCGCGTTCCCCGGCGGCGGCCCCCCATGCCGCCGCCGGGGTTCCCCCGCAACCCGGGCGCACGACCCCTCGACGGGCGCCCGGGAAGATCAGCACGGCCGAGCCTACGAACGGCCGGCGGCCCGGGCCTCCGTACAACTACGGATCATGCGCGGGTACCGCCACCGGGCATGGTTCGATCACCGTCATGAGGCGACCGGCGGTGGGAGTGGGTGTCGTGCTGTCCCGGCCGGACGGCCTGATCCTGGTCGGGCACCGCATCACCGCAGGTGAGACGCCCAGTTGGAGCTTTCCCGGCGGGCACCTGGAGGCGGGCGAGACCGTCGAGCAGGCCGCGCTGCGGGAGACCGCGGAGGAGACGGCGCTCGTCGCGCTGGACCCCCGCCCGTTCACCGTGCTGGTACACACCGCGGGCAGCGGCGTCACCTTCGGGGTCACGGCGCGGGTCGAGGACGACCGGGCGGTCGTCACCGAGCCGCACGCCTGCGACGAGTGGACCTGGGTGGCGCCCGACGCGCTGCCCGGGCCGCTGTTCCCGCCCACCGCCGCGGTGCTGCAGGCGTGGCACGGGCACCCGGCGCCGGCCGGGTGGTCCGGCCATCGGATCGGCTAGCGGCGTCGACGGTCCTGGAGCGTCAGGGCCGGACCACCGCCTTGACCGCGCCCGCGTCCCGGGCGGCGGCGGTGAGCGCCAGTTCGGCGTCGTCGAGACCGAAGTGCCCGGTGACCAGCGCGTCGAGGTCGATCCTGCCCGAGCTCGCCAGCGCGATTGCGGTGGGCCAGGTGTTGGCATAGCGGAAGGTGCCGACCAGTTCGATCTCCCGGCGCTGCAGCGCCGAGAGCGGCAGCGGGATGTCGTCACTGCCGCTGCCGACCAGCACCGCGCGGCCGCCGGGGGCGACGCCGCCCAGTGCGGCGCGGGTCGCCTGCGGGTTCCCGGAGCACTCCAGAAGCACGTCCGGCTGGTAGCCGGTCTGCCCCACCGGCGTGGCCGTCACGTCGATGGAACCGGTGGCGCCGAGCCGACCGGCCAGCACCAACCGCACCGGGTTGACGTCGGCGACCACGACCTCGGCCGCGCCGCACGCGATCGCGACCTGCACGGCCACCAGCCCGATCGGACCGGCCCCGTTCACCAGCACCCGGCTGCCGGGGGCGACGCCGCCCTTGCGCGCGGCCCACACACCCACGGACAGCGGCTCGAGCAGCGCCGCGGCGTCGTCGCTGAGCGCGTCGGGGACCGGGTGGGCGAAGGCCTCGTGCACCGCGACGTACTCGCAGAGCGCGCCGTCCACCGGCGGGGTGGCGAAGAACCGCATGTCCGGGCACAGGTTGTGGCGCCCGGCCAGGCACTGCGTGCAGGTGAAGCAGGGTCGCCCCGGCTCGATCGACACCCGCCGGCCGAGCCCGACCCGCGTGACCCCGCTGCCGAGCCCGACGACCTCGCCGGCCGGTTCGTGGCCGAGTACCAGCGGTTGCTCGACGACGAAGTCGCCGAGCCTGCCGTGCTCGTAGTAGTGCACGTCCGAGCCGCACATTCCGACCGCGGTGATGCGGACGAGCACCTCCCCCGGTCCGGGCCGGGGCACCGGGCGCTCCTCCAGCACCATCTCCCCGATGCCCCGCAGCACCGCCACCCGCATGTCGTCCATCCCGGGAGTGTGCAACCCGATCGTGCGTGGGGCCAGGTCATCCGCGCAGTGCGGCCGCCCCGCTGCGGTCAGAGGCCCAGCCGGACGACCGCGTTCTCCATTGCGTACGAGGCGAGAGCCGCACGGTTCGCCAACCCGGTCTTCAGCAGCAGGTGACCGACGTGGGTGCCGATCGTCCGCGGGCTCGCCCGCAGCATCAGCCCGATGGCGCGGTTGGACAGCCCCCGGGCGATGAGGGTCAGCACATCGAGTTCGCGCTCGGTCAACCCGCACGGCAACGGTCGACGTTCGAGCATCAGCAGCGCCCGAGGCCCGTCAACGCACTGGTCGACGGGCAGCCGCACCAGATGCGCCTGTTCCCAGCGGGCGTCACCGAGTCGAGAGCAAACCTGCCGGCACGCACCCACGGCGCTCGGCGTCGGGTCGTGGCGCGATCACGGCGGCATCCTGCCGGGAAATGTCGGTGGTCGCATTCACGCACGCCGCGGAATGCCGCCGCCTTCAACCCGCGAGTGTCCGAGAACAGGACAGACGGCATCGATGTGGCGGCCCTACGTTCACCATTCGCATCCGTTCACCATTCGCATCACTGTGCCGGCAACCCGGAGGAGTAGGCATGGCGTTCAATCCCAGGCGGATCGTGACCGACCGCACCAGCGACGGGACGTCCGTCTTCGCAGAGCAGACCGATCTCGAACCCGGCACCGTGATGATCATGCCCGGGGCCGAGCTGTTCAACGTCTGGGGTACGCAGGACGGCATCCCGGTGGTCGGTGCCGGCGACAATCCGCCGACGGTTCCGTTCCCCTTCTTCCCCGGCCCCGGCGGGACCCGGCTCGTCGTCGTGCGATTCCCTCCGGATTCCGCGGGTGCCGACTCCACGGCACCGAATGCGAGCCCCGAGGAGATGATGGCGGAGGCGGAGGACAAGCAGCCCGGGCTGGCGCACGTCTTCGAGCCCGACAACCCGGGGATGCACACCACCGACAGCATCGATTACGGGATCTGCGTCGACGGCGAGATCTGGCTGGAACTCGACGACGGCGCCGAGGCGCACGTGACCCCGGGGACGTTCGTGGTGCAGCGTGGCACCCGGCACGCGTGGCGCAACAAGACCGACCGGCACTGCACGATGGTCTACGTGCTCGTCGGGGCCAAGCGCACTTCCGGCTGAGGCAGCGGTACGGCGGTGGGACCGGTTTTCGTCGGCGCCCGCCGCTAGCGTCCCTCCCGACCCCGAGGAGGCGACGTGAGCGATGGGCCCGATCCCGTGATGACCCGGATCACCGCGGCGATCGAACGGTCCCGCGGCGGTGACGCGCCGGGCGCCGCCGCGGAGTTCGACGCGCTCTGGGCCGACGTGGGCGAGGACGGCGACGCGTTCCATCGCTGCGTGCTCGCCCACTACGCCGCCGACGTCCAACCGGACGCCGCTGCCGAGCTGGCCTGGGATCTGCGGGCGCTCGCGGCCGCGGCCGCGATCACCGACGAGCGCGCGCAGGCCTTCCACTCCACGCTGCGGGTGCAGGGCTTCTACCCGTCGCTGCACCTCAACCTGGCCGAGGACTATCGCAAGCTCGGCGACTCGGCCCGGGCCCGGGAGCACCTGGGCCTCGCCCGGCAACGGCTGCACCATCTCGACGGTGCGGCCGCCGGCTACGGCGACACCATCCGGACCGCGCTCGACCGGATCGAGCGCGCGCTGGACGAGCAGCCCCGGTAGGGCGGGCGGTCAGAAGGCGGTGGCCCGGCGGACGTCCAGGTCGTGGAACACCGGGTCCCCCTCGCTCACCGCGCGAAGCTTCTCGGCGAACCGCGCGGTGGCCGGATGCTTGGAGTTGGCCATCGCGGAGTCGTAGTCGTCGAACCCGACGATCTGCACGTGGTCGCCGCGGTGGTTCCGGTCCTCGGCGGTGATGGCCCAGCGTGCGGTGCGGTCCGGTCCGATGGCCTCGGCCCACGCCTCCTCGGTGGCCGTGAACTCCTCCGGGCGCTGCGTGCGGAACTCGATGAGCTGGACGAAAGCACCCGGGCCCACCTCGAACGGGGCGCCCCGGGTGAGGGCCTGCCGCAGGCCGCTGCGCAGTTCCTCACCGTCGGTGTGGCCGTGCACGTCGACGGCGTGGGCGGCGGCGGCCCGCAGGACCTCCTCCTCCTCTCCACTGATGGTGAGCGTGCAGCCGGTCTCGCTCGGCATGGTCCGGCAGTCGATCGTCATCCTGGCCACGGTGACCTCCTCGAAGACCTGCGATCAGGGGCGGGCTTCCAGCACGAGGTTGAACGGCGTCTCGGCCGCGCGGCGGAACCGGGTGAAGCCGGAATCGTGAGCGACCTCGCGCAGCCGGCTCTCGCCGGCTTGGGCGCCGAGCGCGGCACCGACCTGCTGGGCCAGCGACGCCGGGGTGCACACCAGCGTCGACGCTGCGTAGAACAGCCTGCCGACCGGGTTCAGATTGTCCGCGACCTCCTCGCCCGCGTAGGGCTCCACCATCATCACGGTCCCGTCCGGGGTGAGCGCCTCGCGGGCGTGGGTCAGCGCGCCGGCCGGGTCGCCCATGTCGTGCAGGCAGTCGAAGTAGGTGATCAGGTCGAAGTCCTGGCCCGGGAAGTCGGTGGCCGCGGCGACCTCGAAGCTCACCCGGTCCCCCAGCCCGGCCTCCGCCGCCTGCTTGCGGGCCGCCTCGATCGACTCCGGGTGGTAGTCGTAGCCGGCGAACCGGCTGGCCGGGAACGCCTCGGCCATGAGCAGGGTCGAGTGCCCGAAACCGCAACCGACGTCGGCGACGCGCGCACCCCGGGTCAGCCTCTCGACCACCCCGTCCAGTGCGGGCAACCAGAAGTCGACGAGGTTCGCCGCGTAGCCGGGCCGGAAGAACCGGGCGGTGCCCCGGAACAGCCCCGGGTCCTGCTCGTCCCACCCGATCCCCGCACCGGTGCGGAACGCCTCGACCAGCCGCGGCGCGACCTTGACCGCCGCGGTGAATCCCTCGAACCCGCCCAGCACGCACGCCGGGCTGTTCTCGTCGGTCAACGCGACCGCCTGCTCGGGCTCCAGGTGGAAGCGGCCGTCGCCGTCGTAGGCCACGTAACCGCCGGCGGCCTGCGCGGCCAGCCACTCCCGGACGTAGCGCTCCGCGGTGCCGGTCCGGTCGGCGAGCTCCGCCGCGGTCACGGGCTCGCCGTCGGCCATCGCGCGGTACAGCCCCAACTGGTCGCCGAGCACCACCAGCGGCGCGGAGGCCAGCGCGCCCAGGTCGGCCACGACCTTCCCGACGAACTCCATCAGCGTGTTCTCGTCGACGGCTCTCATGACCACCTCCTGCGCACCGCCCGGTGCTGCACCCGACGGATTGACCCAACAGGGATGGAGGAGGAGCGTCGATACGCACTTCGCGCACCCCGCGCGCGTCGGGAACAGGGCGGGGAGGACGGCCGTGGACGTTTCGCTGGCCCTGCTGCACCGGGCGGTGTCGCTGGTCGACGATCTCGCCGGCCTCACCGGCGCTGCCGAGTTCGCTACCGTCGCCCTGGCCGGGCTCGGTGAGCTGATCGGCTGCGACGTGGCCACCTACAGCGAGATCGGGCAGCAGGTCCACTACACCGACCATCCGCGCGGCGCGTTGGACCACGCGCCCCTCGGTGCGTTCGCCGCGCACGTGCACGAGCACCCGCTGATCAACCACTACCGGCACACCGGCGACAGCGAGGCCCTGCGCATCAGCGATCTGGTCAGCCGGCATCAATTCCGCCGGCTCGGGCTCTACGCCGAGTTCTATCGCCACGTACCCACCGGGCACCAGCTCGCGGTGACGCTCGCCGAACCGGGCGCCCGGGTGGTCGGGATCGCCCTCAGCCGCGCGCACCGGGAGTTCAGCGACACCGACCGGGCGGTGCTCAGCGCGCTGCGCGACCCGCTGTTGTCGGCACTGCGGCGGGCCGAGCAACGGGCTCGCCGCTCACCGCTGTCCGGACGGCCCGGGCTGGCCACGCTCACCGAGCGCGAACTGCAGGTCCTCGACCTCGCCGCCGCCGGACACACCAACGACGCGATCGCGCGCGGGCTCGGGTTGAGCCCGCGCACCGTGGCCAAGCACCTCGAGCACGTCTACCGCAAGCTCGGGGTGGGCAACCGCGCCGCGGCGTCCTGGCTGGCGGCGGGTCAGAACCAGCCGTCGCGCATGTCCAGCGTGGTCCGGTCCACGCTCTCCAGCAGCGCGAACTGAGGTCCGGTGCGGGGCAGCTCGTAGCGGAAGAAGAACCGCGCGGCGGCGCGCTTGCCGTCGTAGAAGTCTCCGGCGCGGTCCCCCGCGGCGAGCTCCTGCTCCAGCCACAGCCACGCGACCACGACGTGGCCGACGGCCTCCAGGTAGATCGACGCGTTCGCGAGCGTCGCGTCGACGTCACCGGCGCCCCACAGCGCGGCGGTGACCTGGCCGATCCGGGTGACCGCCAGGTCCAGTGCCGCGGCGTGCTCGGCGGCCGCGCCACCGGCCTCGGCGGCACGTGACACGGTGGCGCCGATCGTCTTCAGCAGCAGCCGCAGGCCCGCGCCGCCGTCCATGGAGACCTTGCGGCCCAGCAGGTCGAGCCCGTGGATGCCGTGGGTGCCCTCGTGGATGGGGTTGAGCCGATTGTCCCGGTAGAGCTGCTCGACGTCGTACTCGCGGGTGTAGCCGTAGCCGCCGTGCACCTGGATGGCCAGGTCGTTCGCGGCCAGGCACCACTGCGAGGGCCAGCTCTTCGCGATCGGGGTCAGCACGTCGAGCAGCAGGTGCGCGCGCTCCCGGCCGGCCGGCGACTCCGCCGTCTTCTCCTCGTCGAGCAGTCGCCCGCAGTACAGGTTGAGGGCGAGCCCGCCCTCCACGTAGGACTTGGCGGCCAGCAGCATCCGCTTCACGTCGGCGTGTTCGATGATCGGCACCTGCGGCGCCGACGGGTCCTTCGCCGACGCCGGGCGGCCCTGTGGGCGGGTGCGCGCGTAGTCCAGCGCGTGCAGGTACCCGGCGTAGCCCAGCGCGGTGGCGCCCGCGCCGACCCCGACCCGCGCCTCGTTCATCATGTGGAACATGTAGGCCAGCCCGCGGTGCGGCTCGCCGACCAGGTATCCGACGGCCCCGGGCTCGCCGCCCGGGGTGTACCGGCCCTCGCCGAAGTTGAGCAGCGTGTTGACCGTGCCGCGGTAGCCCATCTTGTGGTTGAGCCCGGCCAGCGCGATGTCGTTGCGCTCACCCGGCGATCCGTCGGCGTCGACCAGCACCCGGGGCACGATGAACAGCGAGATGCCCTTCACCCCGGGCGGCCCGCCGGGGATCTTCGCGAGCACCAGGTGGACGATGTTCTCCGAGAGGTCGTGCTCCCCGCCGGAGATCCACATCTTGTTGCCGAACAGCCGGTAGGTTCCGTCGCCGCGGGGTTCGGCGCGGGTGGTGACGTCGGCCAGCGACGAGCCGGCCTGCGGCTCGGACAGGCACATCGTGCCGAAGAACCGGCCCTCGAGCATCGGGCGGACGAAGGTGTCGACCTGCTCGGGCGATCCGTGCGCGAGCAGCAGGTTGGCGTTGGCGATGGTGAGGAACGGGTAGGCGGCGGTGCCGACGTTGGCCGCGTGCAACCACAGGAAGCAGGCCTGCGCGACGACCGCGGGCAACTGCATCCCGCCGACCGACTCGTCCATCCCCGCGGCGACGATCCCGGTCCCGGCCAGCACGTCGAGGGCGGCCTTGACCTCGGGGATGATCTGCACCCGCTCACCGTCGAACTGCGGCTCGTGCTGGTCGCCCCGTTTGCGGTGCGGGGCGAACCGCTCGGCCGCGACCTGCTCGGACAGCTCCAGCGCGGCGTCGAAGGTGTCCCGCGAATGCTCTGCGTAGCGCTCCCGCTTGGTCAGCGACTCGACGTCGAGCCACTCGTAGAGCAGGAAGTCCAGGTCGCGACGCGAGAGCAGCAGGGATCGCATGGGGCTCAGACTGCCATCGGGGCGAGCCCCGCCGACAGCAGCGCCGGGAAGCCGATCCGCATCTCCGTCCGGGCCGGCAGCACCGATCTCAGGACTCCCGGTCCGTGGTCAGCTCGGCCCCACAGCGTTCGCAGCGCGTGGGCGGATCCTCGTCGGCCAGCCGGCCGCACTCCGGGCACACCCGGTTCATCCAGCAGACCGGGTCCCCACCCTCGTCGTCCGTCATGGCGCTCAGCACCTCCCCCCGCCGCGTTGCCGACAGCTGAATCATGACGCCGGACGGTCGCGCGCTGCCATCGGACCGGGCCGCCTGCGCCGCTAGCACGAGGACCGTCGGACTCCGGAGGCGCCCACGCTGCCCGCCGGTGATCAGCTGCTGCGTGCCGCGCTTACCGCGGTCCTGGACAGCGAACAGGAAGCGTTGGGTGAGATCCACAAGCGGATCGGGGTCCTACGGAGCCAGCTGGCAAACACGCCTCCCCGGACGTCGTAACGGTGGATCTGACGCTGCTGGTGGATGTTGTTCACGTACGTCGTGGTCGGCAACGAGATCGGCGTGATGGTCTTCGGCCCGGTCCACGGCGCGCTGTCCGTGGGCTACCTGGTGATCCCGGTCCTGGCGGCCCGCCGGCTGCGCTGGGGCGGGCCCACGACCGTGCTCGCGCTCGTGGCCGGCGTGCCGCCGCTGTTCACGCTGCGGTTCGAACGCTGGGCGTTGCGGACCGGCCGGCGGTACGCGCGGTGGCGGCCGGGGCCGCCCCACTCGATCGAACGCCCCGTAACCCGGCGGTCCGGCGCGGTAACGCTGCGCGTCCGGTTTGCGATCTTACGCCCGGATCGTGGAAGAGCGTGTCGTTGCGGCGCGGGCCGCGCGGCAGGAGAGGAGCGTCCGGTGGTCGACGACGAGGCCGAGGCCCGGCAGCAGTTGCTCGCGCGGATCGGCGCCCGGCGAGCCGGTATCACCGCGTTCCTCGCGCGGGCCCGGCCGCGGGGGGCCCGGCTGGCGAACACCAGCGTGGTTGCCAGTGCTCTGGCGGCGATCTTCACCGCGGGCCCGGCGGCGGGCGGGGAGAAGTTCGCCGAGGCGGTGCAGGACGGGTTGCGCCTGGGCAGCGACTCCACCGTCTGGCGCCTACTGTGCCTGGCCGCCCTCATCGTCTCGGTGGTCGCCGCGGTCACGACGAACCTGGCCAAGTCCCAGGACATGGGGGCCCGGATCGTCGCGGCCGAGGCTGCCAACGCCGAGCTCGAAGGCCTGCAGACGACGCTGCAGTTCGGGCACCTGCCGCTGGACGAGGCCGTGAAGCGCTACCAGCAGTACGTGGCCAAGGTCCCGTTCGTGGAGGAGCAGACCGTCCCGGTGTGACCGCGCATTCGTCGTCGGACGGGTCGCCGAGCGCCCGGCCACCGGGCTCAGCAGGTCGACAACGCGGTGCCCGGGACCCCGCTCGGGAAGGGGACAGCTGCTCAAGCCGCGCGTCGGCTGCTGCCGGCGCCGACCCCACACGGCCGGGACCCGACGTAGCGCGCCGGCACGAGGCGAGCTGTCGATCGGCGCGAGTCCGGGTCGATCGATCCCACCCCCGCTCTCCTACGATCCGCTGGTCACCGCGCTCGGGGCCAGCGGGCGGTGCCGATCTCGCCGGCCCTGATCGGGGACCTTGATCGGCGGGTCGCCGGCCGTACCATCGCCGTCTCCCGGCCGCCAGCGCCCGGCCTCGCCCGCACGGCCCGCCCACTGACCGCCGCACAGCGTGTCTGATTCGTCCGAGCCTTGATCCCGGACATGGGCCGTTCGGCGGGCACGGCCGGGAAGGACACCCGGAGCTGCGCGCGCAGTGAGGCTCACCGATCGGCGCGGGTCCGTGACCCCCGGGCGTCAGCTCGTGGCGGTCGGGACGGTGTCGTGGCGGGGGCCGATGTAGTCGCGGGAGCTGATGATCCGGCCGTCGCGCACGCGCAGCACGAACACCGCGGACAAGCGGAACGCGACGCTGCCGCCGGCCGCGGTGGCGGCGAAGGCGAACTCGGCGATCAGTACCTCGGGGTCGGCGCCGTCGATCAGCGTCGGGTCGGTGACGGTGAGGGTGTCGAGCCGCCCGCCGAGGCCGGCGAAGAACTGCCGCACCGCGTCCCGGCCGGTGCTCGTGGTCGGTCCATCCGGCGCGAACGGGTTGGTGACCACCACGTCCTCGGCGTACGGCTCCGCCGCCCGCTCCCACTCCCGGCTGTTCAGGCGCGAGGCCAGCTCGCGGAACACGTCGGCGGGTCGGGCAGCGGCGTCATCGGCCATGCCCAAGATCGTGCCAGGGCCTGTCCGGGCGCCGGGGCAGGCGCGGTGAGGACGATGATCCGAGATTCGCTCGACGGTGAGCGGCTTCGGCGACCTTGACGCCCGATGGATCAAGCTCATCGGCGGCCTTCTCGTTCTGCTCGGTCTCGTTCTGCTCGGTGCTGGGGCGGTCGCCTGCCTGGCCTTGGTGAGGACCTCGAGGCCCATGCAGCGGCGGCCCCGCACACTGAGCCTCCCCGCGAGACCGCCGCCGGATGACCGTCCGGTGTTGACCCGGGCGACGTCCTGGCCGTCATGGCCGGGGATCTCGGTCGCCTTCGCGGTGTGCGGAGCCATGTAGCCACGTGGCGGCCCGGTTGGGTCGATCACGGCGGGTCGCGTCTCCTCGACCCCGCGCCCCCGCTTATTCGTTCGCTGTGAATGTGTGCTATGAGCGCCGGATGGCGGGATAGGCGCTTGTAGCGTGGCGCGGTGGCCCATTCGTCCAGGGCGGCACGCCTGCGGGGCCGTCGAGCTCGATGGGGCGCCGTCCTGTTTCTGGTCGTCGTGGCGGTGTGCGCGTGCGGTGGCGCCCCGCAACCGCGGCCTGCCCCGCAAGCACCGGCCAACCCCCCGGCACCCGGGGCGCCACGGCAGCTGTTGATCTGGCTGAGCGGCTACTCGTGGCAGGACAACAATCCGCCAGGTTCGTCCAAGGTCGGTGAGCCGGTGCTCCACCAGCAGGCCGGCGGGCAGGGCACCTTCACCGACCCGCTCACGGTCGCGGTACCCGGGCACCAAGGTGATATGGCGTGGCAGCCGGGGACCAAGTTCTACCTGCCCACCGTCGAGCGCTATGTGATCGTCGAGGACTCCGGCGCCGCCCGGCCGCCGGCCGGCACCGACACCCACCTGGATATGTGGATCGACGGCCAGGACGGCACCCAACAGGCTGACAGCGTCTGTGAGAGCCAGTTCACCGGCAGGGTGCCGGCGCAGCTCAACCCCCCGGACAACCTGCCGGTGATCCCCGGCCCGATCTACGCCAACGGCAGATGCAACATCCCCGCCCAGCCCGCCGACAGGGGCACCTACAAGGACAGCGGGAGCGACAGTGGCAGCGATGGCGGCCCGGGCAGCGGCAGCAGCAACTGAACCGAACGCAACCGCGGCCACGATCAGCGGGAACACCGCCCCGGCCGTCGGATACCGTCGGATACGAAGTCGGCATCGGCCCCGTGTCGCTGCGGGGCTATCAGGGCCCGCCGCCGGGCGGTGCTCGGTGACCGTGGGCTGAGATGGACCCGCGACCCCCGGACCGCGTGCCCGCCGACCGGCTGGCGGACGCGACGGCGGCAGGATCGACCCGACGAGGGCCGCCTGCGGCGGGACGGTTCACCACGGCCGGGCAGGCGGGGGGCCGTCCCGGGATGGGGCGCGTGCTGCGGCGCGGGCGGATCGTCGTCGCGTTGCTGTCGGTGCTGGTGCTGATGGTCACCGGGTACGCCTGGGACCAGTATCGGAACCTGACGACCGGGATCAGGACGTCGAACGCGCTCAGCGGGAGCGGCAAGTCCTCCGGCGGCGACACCAACATCCTGATCATGGGGTTGGACAGCCGCCTCGACGAGAACGGCAACCCGCTGCCGCAGGACATCTACGACGCGCTCCACGCCGGGGACCAGCAGGTCGGCGGGTACAACGCCAACGTCCTGATGCTGCTCCACGTCCCGGGAGACGGGTCCAAGGCCACGTCCATCTCGATCCCCCGCGACGACTACGTCAGCTTCCCCGGGAGCCCGGACGGAACCTCCAAGGGAAAGATCAAGCAGGCCTACGGCCTGGCGTTCGACCAGGCACACCGGCAGCTGGTCGCCCAGGGCATCACGGACAGGGCCACCTTGGAACAGCGCAGCCGCGACGCCGGGCGCAAGGAGGAGATCGACGCGGTCCGCCAGTTCCTGGGCGGTGTGCCGGTCGACCACTTCGTCGAGGTGACCCTGGTGGCCTTCTACCAGATCGCCCAGGTCGTCCAGCCGATCACCGTGTGCCTCAACGAGGCCACCCAGGACAGCTACTCCGGCGCCGACTTCCACGCCGGCCAGCAGCAGATCACCGCAGCCCAGGCGGTGGCGTTCGTACGGCAACGCCGCGACTACGTCCACCCCGAGTTGAACTTCACCGACCTCGACCGGGAACGCCGCCAGCAGGCGTTCATCGCCTCGGTGGCCTACCAGCTCAAGCAGACCGGCACCCTCGCCGACCCCTCCAGGCTCAGCGCGATCATCGACGTGGCCAAGCAGAACATGGCCATCGACAGCGGCCTGGACCTGCTGTCCTTCGCTCAGCAGGCCTCCAACCTGACCGGTGGGAACATCACCTTCACCACCCTGCCCATCGCCGGCTTCGGCAAGGACCCGGCCGGCGAGGACGTCAACCTGGTCGACGTGCCCCAGGTCCAGGGCATCGTGCGCAACCTGCTCGACGGCCCGCCTCCGGCCGACGCCGCCCCGCCGTCCGCCGCGCCGGCCCCCGCCGCGGGCGGGTCCGGCACCGTGGACGTGGTCAACGCGACCAGCCGCACCGGACTCGCCGCCTCGGTCGAACACGCCCTGGACGGCAGTGGCTTCACCGCCGGCGCCACCAGCACCGCCTCGGTCTCGCGGAAGAGCACGACGATCGACTACGGCCCCGGCTCCGCAGCTGCCGCGCACACGTTGTCGACACTTCTCGGCGGGCTGCCGGTGGCCCAGGACACCGCCGTGCCCTCCGGGCACCTCCGGGTCGTCCTCGGCAGCAACTTCTCCATGCCCCGGTCCCTCGCCGCGGCCGGCTCCTCCGCCGGCCCGACGGCCCCGCCGTCCGGCCCCGCAGCCCCGGCGCCGGACACCGGGTCCGCGCTCGACAGCATCTCCGGGGGCGGCATCCCCTGCGTCAAGTAGCGGGGCCGAGGCTGCGACCGCCGCCGGCGGCTCACCTCGTCGCCGGCGGCCGGGGTCGCCCCGGCTGTCAGTCCCGTTCCGCTCCCGGACCGGCCGCCCGGGTGAGGGCGTCGACACCGCGCGGTGCCGCAGAACCGCGGGCCCGGGCCCGGCGCCGGGACAGCGACTCGGCGGCCCACAGCAGCAGCCCCACCGTGGGGAACGCGGCACCGATCCAGCACACCGCGGCCCAGCCATGGCTCGCGTACAGCGCCGCGGACAGCCCGCTGCCGGTGGCGCCGCCGATGAAGTAGGACGTCATGTAGGCGGTGTTGAGC
Source organism: Pseudonocardia acidicola (assembly GCF_012911935.1). Classification (GTDB taxonomy): domain Bacteria; phylum Actinomycetota; class Actinomycetes; order Mycobacteriales; family Pseudonocardiaceae; genus Pseudonocardia; species Pseudonocardia acidicola. The sequence continues at coordinate 189,508 of NZ_JAAXLA010000003.1, forward strand.
CGGCTGCGCGCCTCCGGGCGCAGCGCGTAGACCACGCTCTGGTTGCTGATGTGGCTGCCCTGCACGCCGAAGTCGAAGATCACAAGCCCGATCGCCAGTGCGACGAGCGAGTGCGCGCCCAGCGCCACCACGGCGAACGACGCCGCGATCACGGCCAGGAACGCGCCGGTGGCCGGGTGCGCCCGGCCCCGGTCGGCGAGCCTGCCCGCGAACCGGGCGGCCAGCGCGCCGGCCACTCCGAACAGGGCGAACAGCCCGATCGTGGCCTCGCCGAGGGAGAACGGCGGGGCGGCGAGCAGGAAGCCGATGGATGTCCACAGCGCGCCGAACGACGCGTACCCCGACGCCCCGTAGACCATCCGCAACCGCAGCACCGGCTCCTCGCGGATCAGCGTGAACACCGATCCCAGCAACCGCGGGTAGCTCATCCGGGTGGCCGGGGCCACCACCGGCAGTGAACGCCACAGCGCGACGACGGCGATCGCGGTCAGTCCGGCCCCGAGCAGGAACACCGCGCGCCAGCCGAACACCGCCGCGATCAGCCCGGCGATCACCCGGGACACCAGGATGCCGATGAGCAGCCCGCTCATCACGGTGCTCACGACCTTCCCCTGTTCGCCGTCCTTGGCGATCTGCGCGGCGAAGGGCACGAGGATCTGCGCGGCGACGGTGGTCAGCCCGACGAGGCCGCCGGCTGCGGCCAGGATCGACAGCGTCGGCGCGGCCGCGACGACGATCAGTCCGAGCACCGTGACCGAGAGCATCACGACCACCAGCCGGCGGCGTTCCAGCAGGTCACCGAGCGGCACAAGGGTCGCGAGCCCGATCGCGTAGGACACCTGAATGATCGTGAGCACCGCGCCCACCGCGGAACTCGGAGCCCCGAATGCGGTCGCGAGCGCGGCTTCCAGCGGCTGCGCGTAGTAATTGTTCGCGATGATCACGCCGGTCGCGAACGTCATCGCGGCGACGGCGCGGGACGGCGTGGCCGTCGAAGTACCCATGCCTCGAGGCTGCGGTGCGATTATTGTTCTGTCCAGCACCAGGAATCGATGGTATTCATCGGCGGGGGCGATAGATGGAGCTGCGTCAGCTCGAGCACGTCCTCGCGGTGGCCCGGCACGGCACGTTCACCGCGGCGGCCGCGGCCCTGCCGATGGCCCAGTCCGCGCTGAGCACGTCGGTGCGCAACCTCGAGGCGGAGCTCGGTGTGGCCCTGTTCGAGCGCACCACCCGCCGGGTCGAGCTGACCGCCGCCGGCCGCGTGTTCCTGCCCGCCGCCGGTCGGCTGGTCGCCGACGCCGGGGCGGCCCGGGAGGCGGTGGCGGCGATGGCCGGCCTGTCCAGCGGCCGGGTCGCGATCGGAACGCTGGAGATGCTGACCAGCGTGGACCTGCCGGCCCGATTGGCCGCGTTCCGCCGCGCCCACCCCGGGATCGAGCTGTCGGTGCTCGGCCTGGCCACCTACCCCGAGCTCCTGGAGCGGCTGCTCGCGGGGGAACTCGACCTCAGCTTCCTGCCCCTCGACGGGGCCCCTCCGGTGGGTGTGTCGGTGCTGGCCGAGTGGCGCGAGAACCTCGTCCTGGTCGCCGCCGAGGACCACCCGCTGGCCCGGTTCGACACCGTCCGGCTCGCCGACCTGGACGGAGCCACCTTCGTCGACTTCGGCGCCTCGACGACGCTCCACGGCGCGGTACAGCGCCTCGTCGCCGCGTCCGGGATCCGGCGGCGCATCGCAGGCCAGGTCTCGCAGCGCAGCATGCTGCTCGACCTGGTGCGCGCCGGACTGGGGGTCAGCGTGGTGCCGCGGCCGGTGGCGGAGCGGTCGGGGCTCGCGATCGTGGCCATCGTCAACCCCGTCCCGTACTGGACGATCGTGCTCGCCACCCGCACTCCGCGCCCGGTCAACCCGGCCGCAGCCGCACTCGCGGAAAGCCTGCTCGCAGCCGGCTGAATGCGGCTCTTACGATTCCGTCCGTGGAAGACGACCGCCGCTACGTGCTCACGCTCAGCTGCCCCGACCGCACCGGCATCGTGGCGCGGATCGCTGGATTCCTCGCCGAGGCCGGCGGCTGGATCGTCGAGGCGGCCTACCACGCCGACGCGGAGGGGAACTGGTTCTTCACCCGTCAGGTCGTGCGCGCCGACTCGCTGCCCTTCGACGTCGACGAACTGCGGGCCCGCTTCGCCGAGGTGGCCGCCGAGTTCGGCGGCGAGGCGACCTGGCAGGTCACCGACACCGGCGAGCGGAAGAAGGCCGTGCTGCTGGTGACCAAGGAGCCGCACTGCCTGCACGACCTGCTGGGCCGGGTCTCCGCGGGTGAGCTACCGGTGCGGTTGGAGGCGGTGATCGGCAACCACGACGGGCTGGAGGACATCGTGCGGGCGCACGGGGTCGAGTTCCACCACGTGCCGTTCCCGGCTCCGGGGACGCCCGACCGGGAGGCGGCGAAGACCGCGGCGTTCGCCGAGGTCCGCAAGCTGGTCGACGTCCACGAACCCGACGCGATCGTGCTGGCCCGGTTCATGCAGATCCTGCCCGCGGAACTCTGCACGGCGTGGGCCGGCCGCGCGATCAACATCCACCACAGCTTCCTGCCCTCGTTCGCCGGCGCCCGGCCGTACCACCAGGCGCACGCCCGCGGGGTCAAGCTCATCGGGGCCACCTGCCACTACGTGACCGCCGACCTGGACGCCGGGCCGATCATCGAGCAGGACGTGATCCGGGTGGACCACGGCGACACGGTGGCCGACATGGTCCGCCGCGGCCGCGACGCCGAGCGGCTCGTGCTCGCCCGGGGCCTGCGCTGGCACCTGGAGGACCGCGTCCTGGTGCACGGCAACAAGACCGTGGTCTTCCACTGACGCCCTCCCCGCGAGTCGCCCTTTTCGGGAGGCCGAGTCGACCTTCTGGGGAGTGCGCCCGGGCTCAGTGCCCCCGCACCCGACTCGGCCGGAAACGCAGCGGCACCGAGTAGATCGACGCGAAGTTCTCCGGGGTCTGCCACCCCCCGATGATCCGCTCGCCGTACTTGGCCAGGTAGGCCGGGTTACGGTCGGCGGACGGCTCGTCCGGGGCGACCTCGGCGGTCCCGGTCAGCACGACGATGTCGCCGCCTTGCCCGTCACCGTCGAAATGGAAGGCGACGCGAGGGTTGGCGCGCAGGTGCTCCAGCCGTTTCGCCCCGCCCTGGCTGTAGATCAGCGCCGAGTTCGACGCGTCGTCCCAGAGGAACCAGACCGGGGCGGGCTGCGGGGTGCCGGCGCCGTCGACGACCGTCAGCCAGGCGAGCGGCTCGTCGTGCAACCGGCGGGCGACGCGGGCTCCGAACTCGGTTCCGGGGTCGGGCAGGGTGACGGCCATCGGGCTCCTCCTCGCGGCAGGTCTCCTTCCGACGACGTGGCGGCCGGGGGTATTCCCGGTACCGGCCGCCACGTCGTCGCCCGTCAGGCCGGTTTGATGTTCATGTTGCGGTGCAGCACGTTGCCCCGGTCGTACTCGGCCTTGATCCGCGCCAACCTGTCGTACTTCGCCGGCCCGTAGGACGCGCGGACCCGATCCTCGTCCGGGTCGGTCTGGAAGTTGACGTAGCCACCGGCGTCCGCCGCGAGCGGGCGCAGCGCGTCCCAGACGGATCGCACCCACTCCCGGTCCGCTGTGAGCGCCTCCGTGTCGAGGCAGACGGCCGCGATGCTCACCACGTACTGGGGCGTCCGGCGCCCGCCGTACGCGGTGTCGTCCTCGCCCACCCGCGCGTAGGCGCCGCCCAGCCAGAAGATCGGTACGAAGGACAGCGGCGAGGCCCTGTCGCCGGTCCACTCGACGAGCACGTCGATCGCCTCGTCGCTCAGGTCGTCGAGGTAGAGCGCCTTCTCATAGGCCCTGGCGCCCCACGGAGCGGCCTCGTCGAGCATCTGCTGCAGCGCGGTGTACGGCATCGGCCCGACGAACTCGAACAGTGGCGGGCAACCCTCGCGGATCGGGGCGATCGCCTGTGCGTGGTCCTCGGCGGAGCCGAAACCGGCGACGACCAGCGCGTGCCCCGGTGCGAAGTGGTGCTGTTCCGGCACGAAGGGGGCGGGCGGCGCGTTCATCGCCGCCGCCATCAGGATCCCGGTCTCCTCCGGCAGGCCCGGGATCGCGTTCCGGGCCGCACGCGGGCCCTCCCGACCCTGGTCCGCACCCCAGAAGAAGAACCCGACATGAACCTCCGGGCCGACCGGGTGCAGCCGGAAGTCGAAGCGCGTGACCACCCCGAAGTTGCCCCCGCCACCGCGCAGCGCCCAGAACAGATCCGGGTGCTGGTCGGCCGAGGCCAGCACCACCCGTCCGTCGGGCAGCACGACTTCGGCGGACTCCAGGTTGTCGATGCTCAGGCCGAACTTGTGGGTCAGCCATCCCATCCCGCCGCCGAGGGTGAGCCCGCCGACACCGGTGTCGCTGACGGTGCCACCGGTGACCGCCAGGCCGTGGCGCGCGCGTCGTCATAGCCGGCCTCACCGGGCAGCAGCACCGGCCCCTCCATCGCCCCCCGCAGCCGCTCGATGCCGCCGCTCATGGTCTCCGTCATCGTCTCCTCCTTCACCCGGACGCCCCCAGCCGGTGATGTCGCTCACATTTGTGCGCGTATTACGTCAAATCGACAAAAAGGCCCTTCCGGTCACCGCTGGGGTGACCGGAAGGGCCGTCTGTCGAATCAGCGAGTGCGGCGTCAGGCCGCCGCGGAGACCTCCGTGGATGACGCCGCCGGCTCGAGCGCGAGCTCCAGCACGTCGGCCACGTCGGCCACCGGGTGCACCCGTAGCTCGCTGCGCACCGACTCGGGCAGGTCGTCCAGGTCGGGCTCGTTGCGCTTCGGGATGATCACGTCGGTCAGGCCCGCCCGGTGCGCGGCCAGCAGCTTCTGCTTGACCCCGCCGATCGGGAGCACCTTGCCCTGCAGCGTGACCTCACCGGTCATGCCGACGCTCGACTTCACCGGGCGTCCCGAGGCCAGCGACGCGAGCGCCGTCGTCATCGTGACGCCCGCCGACGGGCCGTCCTTCGGGACCGCACCCGCCGGCACGTGGACGTGCAGCTTGCGCGTGGCCAGGTCACCGGCCAGCCCCTTGGACCGCAGGTACGACAGCGCGATGGACACGGACTCCTTCATCACGTCGCCCAACTGCCCGGTCAGGGTCAGTCCCGGCTCGCCCTCCATCGAGGTGGCCTCGATGAACAGCACGTCACCACCGGTTCCGGTCACGGCCAGTCCGGTCGCGACGCCCGGCACCGAGGTGCGCTCGGCCGACTCCGGGGTGAACCGCGGCCGCCCCAGGTAGGTGACCAGCGCGTCGGCGTCGATGTGCACCGGCCGCTCGACGTCACCGCTGTCGAGCTTCACGGCCGCCTTGCGCAGGACCTTGGCCAGGCCCCGCTCCAGCTGCCGCACGCCCGCCTCGCGGGTGTACTCGGCGGCGATCATGGACAGCGCCACGTCGGTGAACTCGATGTCCTCAGGGTCCAGCCCGGCCTTCTCGATCTGCCGGGGCAGCAGGTGGTCGCGCGCGATGGCGACCTTCTCCGCCTCGGTGTAGCCGTCGAGCGTCACCATCTCCATCCGGTCGGCCAGCGGGCCGGGGATGGTGTCGGCGACGTTGGCCGTCGCGAGGAACAGCACGTCGGACAGGTCGAGGTCGACCTCGAGGTAGTGGTCGCGGAACGTGTGGTTCTGCGCCGGGTCGAGCACCTCGAGCAGCGCCGACGCCGGGTCGCCCCGGAAGTCGGAGCCGAGCTTGTCGATCTCGTCGAGCAGCACGACCGGGTTCATCGAGCCCGCCTCGCGGATGGCCCGCACGATCCGGCCCGGCAGCGCGCCGACGTAGGTACGCCGGTGTCCGCGGATCTCGGCCTCGTCGCGCACGCCGCCCAGGGAGACACGCACGAACGTGCGGCCCAGCGCCCGCGCGACCGACTCACCCAGCGACGTCTTGCCAACGCCGGGCGGGCCGACGAGGGACAGCACCGCACCCGAGCCGCGGCCGCCGATCTTGTCCAGCCCGCGGCGGTTGCGCCGCGCCCGGACGGCCAGGAACTCGATCAGACGCTCCTTGACGTCGTCGAGTCCGGCGTGGTCGGCGTCGAGGATCGCCCGCGCGCCCACCAGATCGTCGGTGTCGTCGGTCTTGGTCGTCCACGGGATGTCGAGGACGGTGTCGAGCCAGGTGCGGATCCAGCCCGACTCCGGGCTCTGGTCCGACGCCCGCTCCAGCTTGCCGACCTCGGTCAGCGCGGCCTTGCGCACGTGCTCGGGCAGGTCGGCGGACTCCACCCGGGTGCGGTAGTCGTCCGCGCCGTCGGGCTCGTCCTCGCCCAGCTCCTTGCGGATCGCGGCCAGCTGCTGGCGCAGCAGGAACTCGCGCTGGGTCTTCTCCATGCCCTCGCGGACGTCACCTGCGATCTTCTCGCTGACCTCGAGCTCCGCGAGGTGATCGCGGGTCCAGCCGATGAGCAGCTCGAGGCGACGGGTCACATCGGTCTCGGCGAGCAGTTGTGCCTTCTGCTCGATGTCGAGGTAGGAGGCCCAGCCGGCGGTGTCCGTCAGCTGTCCGGGGTCGGTGATCTGCTGCACCGAGTCGATGACCTGCCACGCGTTGCGCTGCTGCAGGATCGACACCACGAGCGCCTTGTACTCCTTGGCGAGCTCGTGCGCGTGCCCCGTGGGGGCCTCATCGGGCACCGGGGTCGCCTCGACCCACAGCGCCGCACCCGGCCCGGTCACGCCCGAGCCGATCCGCGCGCGGCCCTCGCCGCGCACCACGGCCGCCTTCTCCCCGCTCGGGAGCCGGCCGACCTGCTCCAGTACCGCGATCGTGCCGACCGCGGCGTACTTGCCGTCCAGACGCGGCACAACGAGCACCCGCCGGTCGACGCTGTTAGCGGCGTCGACCGCTGCCTGGGTTTCACGCTCGTCGAGCCGGACGGGAACCACCATGCCGGGCAGCACCACCGAGTCGGCGAGCGGAAGCACCGGCAGCTTCAGCGTCTCTGTCATGACCGGTACAACGCTTACACCGTTGAACTCATTCCAGCGTTCAAGTAATTCGCCGGGAGCGAACCCAGGAACCCTGCGCCTACCCGACTCACCCCGGTGTCACAGGTCAACGGCCAGCCGGGTCGCGGCATGTCGAGCCGCGCAGCGGCGATCGGGCCGCTCGGCGCGGAAAGGGGCTAGCGAGCGAGGCCCTCGACGACCTCGGCACCCGGCAGGGCCGCCGCGAGGGCGCCGGGCAGGGCCAGCTTGCTGCCCCGGATCCCACTGCCGATCACGACGGCGGGCGCCGCGGCCACCGCCGGGTCGACCAGCACCGGCCAGTCCGCCGGCAGGCCGACCGGGGTGATGCCACCGTAGGCCATACCGGTCAGCGCGACCGCGTCGTCCATCGGCGCGAACGACGCCTTGCGCGCGTTCAGCCGCTTCCGCACCAGGCCGTTGACGTCGGCACGGGTGGTCGCCAGTACCAGGCACGCCGCGTACCGGGTCTCCTCACCGCGGCGCCCGGCCACCACCACACAGTTCGCCGACGACGCGAGAGGCGATGAGTAGGCCGCACAGAACGCGGCGGTGTCGGCCAGGTCGGAGTCGATCTCGGCGACACCGACCAGGGCCGCGTCGGCCGGGTCGAGCAGCTTGAGCGCGTGCGCCACCGGATCGCCGAGCAGGTCGGGACGGTCGAGAGCGGGGACGGCCTCGAGAGTGCCGAGGACCGCCCAGCCGGGGTGGGTCACCAGCGCTGGTCTCCGCGCTGCACGCCGACGACAGCCGGCTTGACATCCACGATGTAGACGAGCACGGCGACCAGCCCGGCCAGCCAGAACAGCGCGCCACTGCTCCAGGGACCCTGGAACACGACGAGCACGAGCAGCCCGGCACCGGTGATGCCCAACCAGGCGTTCTTGGTGAGCTTGCCGGCCGCGGTGAACGCGTCGGCGCGCTGGCGCAGGGCGTGGATGAACGCGTACGCACCCACCGGAATCGCGAGGATCCACAGAGCCCGAAGGATGTAGAAGTCCAGGTGTTGCAGCACGTCCACCCCGTCAGACTACGTGCGCGGGGCCACTCGTGACATCCCCGGCCCGCTACACCACACCGGCCCCGGGACCAGAGAGGTCCCGGGGCCGGTGTGCGGATCGGGCGTCGGGGGGCACGTGGCCGCCCGGATCAGCCGTGGGTCAGCTGTTGGACCCGGACCCGTTGGTGGTGCCGGTGCGCCGGGTGGCCGGCTTGCGGGTCGCAGCCTTGGGCGCGGTGCGGTTGGCGGCCTTGCGGGTGGTGCTGCGGGCGGTGGCGGCGGCCTCGTCGCCCGCCTCGTCGATGGTGGCGGCGGCGTCCTTACCGGCCTCGGCGACGGCCTTGCCCGCGTCGGCAGTGGCCCCGGTGACGGTCTGGGCGGCCTCGCCGGCGAGCCGCTGGGTCGCCTGGGCGGCCTTCTCACCGGTGGACCGGGTCTGCCGAGTGACCGTGGACAGGGCCTTCTCGGCGGCGTCGTGGGCGTCGTCCACGAACTCGTCGACGCGGGCGTCGAGCCGCTCGGTGACCGACTCGATGGTGCTCAGTGCCTGCTTGACCTGCGGCTGCTTGCGCAGCTTGCCCCAGGCGGCCTCGCCACGCTCGGCCAGGCCGGCGTAGTACTCCTTGGCCTGCGCGCCCAGTTCGTCGACGCGCTTGCGCAGCTCCTCGGCATTCAGCCGGTCGCGCAGGCCCTCGATCTCCTGCGGCAGCCCGGAGACGCGGTGCTGCACGGCGTCGGCCTGCTCGGCGGCGCGGGTCCGGGCGGTGGTGACGGCCCGGGACACGGTGCTGACGGCGTATTCGCCGGCGCCGAGTACGGCGAGCAGCGGCGTGCGGGCGACCTCAGCCCGCTCGGCGGCGTTCTTGGCAGCCTGCTCGCGGGCCTTACGGACGTCCGCGGCGGTCGGCAGCGACACGGCCATGGTGATCACTTCTCCTTCTCACGAAGACACTGTGGTTGCGCCGGGGGCGGCCGGCGGGTCGTTCTCCCGTCGGAAGGACTGGTAGATGTCGAGCAGAACCTGCTTCTGGCGCTCGGTCAGGGTGGGATCGGCGAGCACGGCGTCGGTGACCGGACTCGCCGGCCGCTCGTCGAGGATTCCCGCCTTCACGTAGAGCGCCTCCGCGGAGATCCGCAGCCCTTTCGCGATCTGCTGCAGGATCTCGGCCGATGGTTTGCGCAGTCCCCGCTCGATCTGACTGAGGTAGGGATTGCTGACACCGGCAGCCTTCGCGAGCTGACGCAGTGACACCTGGGCCGACTCGCGCTGTGCGCGGATGTAGGTACCGATGTCGTCGACCGCCTGGCCCACGGCCTGGCCGACCTGCTCGACGGCGTGGCCGACCTTTTCGGTCGGTCCCTCCTGTTTGCTCATCGATACTCACCTCCGCCCGACACCGCCGACCGTACGCGGAGGTGCTAGCTCTTGCAAGCGCTGCGCTTGCGCAGGTGAGGTGGCATCGACCACAACATTCGGGCCGGTCTAAGGTCGGCCGGAGAACCTCGGCGCCCGGAGCCGGCGAGCGCGACGAGGTAGCACCGTGCGGAGGAGAAGCCGTGAGCCAACCGCTTCCGCCCAGTGGCGAGGACCGGGTCTTCGCCCCACCCGCCAACCTGCTGCGCCCGTTTCAGGGGCAGGGCCGCGCGGTCGTGGTGATCGCCGCGGGCGGGGCGCTCGGCGCACTGGCCCGGTGGGGCGTCGGACTCGCGCTGCCGACGCCGCCCGGTACCTTCCCGCTCGGGACGTTCGCGATCAACGTCGTCGGCTGCTTCCTGATCGGCGCAGTGATCGTCGCGGTCACCGAGATCGTGGACGCCCACCCCCTGATCCGGCCGTTCGTGGCCAGCGGTTTCCTCGGCGGGTTCACCACCTTTTCGACCTACTCCGTCGACGCCGAGAACCTCCTGCTCGGCGGGCACGTCGGAGTGGCGTCGGCCTACCTGGTCGGGACTCTCGCCGCCGCGGTCGTCGCGGCCTGGGCGGGGATCAGACTCGCCCGCACGATCGGCGTCCGCCGGCAGGTGACCCGGTGATCCCGCTGCTCGTGATCGCCGGGGCGGTGGTCGGGGCCCCGCTGCGATACCTGACCGACCGACTGGTGCAGTCCCGCCACGACATGGGTTTCCCGTGGGGCACGTTCACCGTCAACATCGTCGGCTCGTTCATCCTCGGCCTGACCTTCGGCGCGACCAGCTCCCCCGCCGTGATCGCATTGGCCGGCACCGGCTTCTGCGGGTCCCTGACCACCTACTCGACGTTCGGGTACGAGACCGTGCAGCTCGCGGTAGCCGGCAGCCCGCTGTTCGCCGTCTACAACGCCCTGGGCTCGATGCTGGCCGGCCTGGGCGCGGCCGGGCTGGGCCTGGCGATCGGCAGGGCGATCGGCGGTTGACCGCCCTGCCTGCCCGTCATCGGCTGGCCACCCGCCGGTACCGGGCCACGGCCAGCGGCAGGAACACCACGATGATCGCCACCGAGGCCAGCACCGCGTAGAGCACCGCGTGCTGTGCGGGCCATGCCTGCGACTCCGGGAAGCCCGGCAGCTGAGTCGGGTTGCCGAACAGCTGCCGCGACGCCCGGGCCACCGCACTCACCGGGTTCCACTCCCCGACCGGCTGCAGCCAGCCCGGGAAGCCCTGGATCGAGACGAACGCACTGGACACGAACGTGAACGGGAACAGCCAGATCAGCCCGGCGCTCTGCGCCACCTCGACGGTGCGCGCGGTCAGCCCGACCAGCACCCCGATCCAGGACATCGCGAACGAGAACAACAGCAGCAATCCGAAACCGGCGAGCGCGTCGAGCACGCTGCCGCGGATCCGCCAGCCGACGACCAGCCCGGTCAACGACATCACGACCAGGGTGATGACCCCGACGCCGAGGTCGGCGGTGGCGCGGCCGAGCACGACCGCGAGCCGGGACATCGGCAGCGACCGGAACCGGTCGATGATGCCCTTCTGCAGGTCGTTGGCCATCCCGATGGTCGTGAAGAAGACGTTGAACGCGACGGTCTGGGCGAAGATGCCGGCGATGAGGAACTCGCGGTAGGCATCGCCGCCGAGACTGCCCGCGAACACCAGCGCGAACAGCAACACGAACATGATCGGCTGGACGGTCAGGGCGAGCAGCGCGTCGGGGACCCGCTTCATCGCCACCAGATTGCGCCAGGTGATGACGCCTCCGTCGCGAATCGCCTGGGTCACGGTGCTCATGCCGCTCCCCCCGTCGTCCCCACCGGTTGCTCGGCGTCCTCGGCCGGGTGCCCGGTGAGCGTCAGGAACACGTCGTCGAGCGTGGGCCGCTGCAGCGCCACGTCGAGCAGCTCCACCCCCTCGCCGTCGAACCGGCGCAGCGCCTCGACCAGCGCCTTCGTCCCACCGCTGACCGGCACCGACACCCGGCGCAGGTGTTCGTCGACCACCGGCTCGCCGACCCCGACGGCGGCCAGCACGCCGTGTGCGTATCCGACCTGCTCCGGTTGTGCCACCACCACCTGCAGCCGCTCCCCCCCGATCTGGGCCTTGAGCTCGTCGGCGGTACCGCTCGCGATGGCCCGGCCGTGGTCGATGACCACGATGTTGTCGGCAAGCTGGTCGGCCTCCTCCAGGTACTGCGTGGTGAGCAGCACCGTGGCCCCGTCGGCGACGAGCTCGGAGATCATCGACCAGGTGTCGAGCCGGCCCCGCGGGTCGAGGCCGGTGGTCGGCTCGTCGAGCACCACGACCGACGGTGCCGCGACCAGCGCCCCGGCCAGGTCCAGCCGGCGGCGCATGCCGCCGGAGTAGGTCTTCGACGGCCGCTCGGCCGCCTCGGTGAGCCGGAACCGCTCCAGCAGCTCGCGGGCCCGGGCCTTGGCCGCCGCCCGCTTCAGCCCGTACAGCCGGCCGACCATGTAGAGGTTCTCCAGCCCGGTGAGGTTCTCGTCCACTGCGGCGTACTGGCCGGACAGACCGATCGCCCGGCGCACGGCCTGCGGCTCGGCGACGACGTCGTGCCCGGCCACCCACGCCCGCCCGGCGTCGGGCCGCAGCAGCGTGGTGAGGACGCGGACCGTGGTGGTCTTGCCGGCCCCGTTGGGCCCGAGCAGCCCGAGGACGGTTCCGGTGGGGATCTCCAGGTCGACGCCGTCGAGAGCGCGGGTGGACCCGAAGCTCTTCGTCAGCCCCTCGACGCGGACGGCCAGTTGGCTCATGAGCGGGACACTAGAGCCGACCCCCGACAGAAGTCGCCCGATTTCGCCCGCAGCGCGACGTTCGACGCATCGCGCCTCGTGCGCGGTCAGAAGAGCAGCTGCGAGACCGTGTAGATCGCCAGCCCGGCGAGCGCGCCGACGACCGTGCCGTTGATCCGGATCCACTGCAGGTCACGCCCGACCTGCAGTTCGATCTTGCGCGAGGTCTCCTCGGCGTCCCAGCGCGCGACCGTGTCGGTGATCAGCGTGGTGATCTCGGCGCGGTAGTGCCGGACCACGTAGCCGGCCGCGTCGGCCAGCCAGCCGTCGATCTTGGCGCGCAGCTCGGGGTCGGAGTCGAGCCGCTTGCCCAGCGAGATCAGCCCGTCGCGCACCCGCTTGCGCAGCTCGCTGGACGGGTCGGCGGCGGCGTCGAGGATCATCCCCTTGACCGTGCCCCAGGCCTGGCCGATGAAGCGCTGTACGTCGGGGTGGTCGAAGAGCTGCTGTTTGACCTGCTCGGCCCGCTCCATCGTGACGGGGTCGCGCTGCAGATCCCCGGCGAACTCGATGAGGAACGTGTCGACCGCCTTGCGCATCGGGTGCTCCGGGTCGGTCTTGACCGCCCAGGCGAAGTTCTGCACCTCGAGGAAGACCTTGTCGGCGACCAACTCGTCGACGAACCGCGGCGTCCAGCTCGGCGCCCGCTCGGCCACCACGCGCAGGACCATCTCGTGGTTCGCGGTCACCCAGTCGTAGGCGCGGTCGCAGACGAGGTCGACCATCCGGTGGTGCGAGCCGTCGGCCAGCACGCCTTCGAGCACCTTGCCCAGCGGCGGACCGATCGGGCGTTCGAGGAGCTTGCGCACCAGGACCTGCTCGATGATCTCCTGGACGTCCTCGTCACGGAGCACGGTGACGACGCCACGGGCGGCGGTGGCCACCTCTGCGGTGACCCGGTCGGCGTTCTCGGGCTGGGCGATCCAGCCACCCACCCGGGCGGCGACCTCGATCCGCTCCAGCTTGTCGCGGACGACGGCCTCGGCCAGGAAGTTCTGCCCGACGAAGTCACCCAGGCTGTCGCCGATGGTGTCCTTCTTCGTCGGGATGATCGCGGTGTGCGGGATCGGCAGCCGCAGCGGGCGCCGGAACAGCGCGGTGACGGCGAACCAGTCGGCCAGCGCACCGACCATGCCCGCTTCGGCGGCGGCCCGCACGTACCCGATCCAGGCGGGCCCGGCATTGACCTCCCACCAGTGGGACAACAGGAAGATCACCGTGGCGCCGATCAGGAAGCCGGTGGCCACCAGCTTCATCTTGCGCAGGTCCCGCCGCTTCCCCTCCTCGTCCAGCGGACCGCGCGAGCCCAGCGGAACCGAAGGGGTGGAACGGGGCCGCGGCGACGGGGGGATCGCGACGGGCCGCGACGGCGTCGCCCGACCCTGCGCCTCGGAAATCTGCACGAACCCATAGTGCCTGTGTGGACGAAGACAGCGTGTCCGGATCGGGCGAGTGGGCGTATCGCGCCCGCCCGGTCGACGTTGGGCGGGGTGCGGCGCCGGACGCTCGTCGACCGGATCTGCCGCACCCGGTGCCCCGCGGGCGTGGCCCCAGGGCGCCGGGAGCAGTGCCCCCGGAGCCGTGTTGCCCCCACGGCTCCGGGGGTCCCACAGCGTGGTTGTGGCCGGGCCCGGCGGTGTTCCGCCGGACCCGGCCATGTCGATGGTGCGGCTGCGCGGCGAGGGAGAAGTGCCCCCTCGGGCGCCGCACCGGGTGCGCCCGGGCCAGTCCCCGGCGCGGTGCGACGATCCGCGACAACGGGAAGGCGAGCCGGGCGCCGGCTCGCGGTCTTCGGTTACGACACCGACCGCCGGCCGCCGGCGATCGCCGCTGCGGGCCACTGGGCGCCCGGCCGCTGATCGCCTCCTGCCGCCCGCCACCGCACGGCGTCGGTGACGGCTCCGATGATCACGTCCGCGTCCGGCACCCGGTAACCGGTGAGCGCAGGCGCGACCCGCCAGTGCACCCATCCGTCCGGCCGTTCCGTCGGCGGCGCGAGCACGCCGATGCCGTCCGTGTGCAGCACGACGTCGGCGTGCAGGCTCAGTTCGGGGGGCAGGCCGTAGCCGGGGCTCATCGGGAACCACCACGTGCCCTGCGGGGTGGCCGCGACCGGTACGACCAGCCCCCGGTCACGGAGCTGGGCACACGCGTGGCGCCCGAGCTCCGCCGGTACCTCGACGACGTCCAGGACGGTGCCGGTGTCCAGCAGCACGTCGGCGCCCGGTCCGGCGACCAGCGGCCACCCGTGATCGACGTATTCACGCGCGGCCGCCCTCAGCTCCGCGCCGTAGACGGCCCGGTAGCTGTCCCACCACGACATCGTCCGACCTCCCCTTAAACCTGTTCCGCGCACCCTCGCGCTGTGAACTTCAACACCGATCATGGGGGATCGGATACGCAGGCCGGAGCCGGTAGCGGCGACCGAACGTGACCACGAGACGAGCGGATCAACACTCCGGCGACCGACCGGAACCTCACGGTGATCGCCGGGCGACCGGTTCGCGGCCGAAGATCGGCGGCTACTCCATTCGGGGGGGACTGCCGGTCATCGGCGGCCCGGACGGTGAGCGGCGCCTGCCGCCGGGGGCCGCCACGGCGTGCCGGCCGGGCCGCGGCACGGCGGAAGGGCACGGTGGCCGCCCGCTGCAGGCCCCGGAGGTGTACGAGGGCTCTCGGCGGGTCGGGCGGGTGCGTCGGGGTGGCGTCGAGGGCGGATGCCGCGGCGGCCGGCCGCGGTGCGGGTGAGCGGCAGGCGGCGCGGACCGAACGACCCCGGATGCGCCGATGCCGGCGACCCCGAGGGGATCGCCGGCATCGGCCCGGTCGGTCAGGACCGGATGGCTTGAGGCCGTCTCAGATCGGGCGGACCGTGTCGGCCTGCGGGCCCTTGGCGCCCTGGCTGGCCTCGAAGGAGACGCGCTGGTTCTCCTCCAGGGTCCGGAACCCGTCGGACTGGATGGCCGAGTAGTGGACGAACACGTCCGGACCGTTGTCGTCGGTGGCGATGAAGCCGAAGCCCTTCTCGGCGTTGAACCACTTGACGGTGCCCTGCGGCATAACTGTTTCTCCCACACGTGAAGCGGATCCGGCCGGCACGACGCCGACCGGAGGCTGCGCGGGATCACGAACGTAGGAGAGGAAAACCTTCGAACGTCAGTGAAGCCCACCGTAACTCTCCACGGACGCTTCACAACGATCGAGGAAGACACGACTGCAACCGGCCACAACCTATCACGCGACGAGCGGCGGGCAGGCCTCCCCGGAGAGCGGCCGCCGCCCTTCACTCGTTGCGGTATCGTTACCTTCCCGGTGACTGGCCTGGCGGCGATCCACGTCGCGAGCGACCCGAAGCCGTTACACGCCGCCGATCGTGCGCTGCAACGTCGTCGCGGCACCATGCCTTTCCCCTCGACCGAAGGTGCCGCATGCCCTCGATCCTGCAGGAACGCCCCCCGCCCTCCGGCCGCGCCGCCGCGCCGATCACCGACGGTCAACGCTCCACGACCGAACAGGCACTCGTCGTCGCCTTCATGGCGCTGCCGCTGCTCGCGCTCGCCGCGGCCGTGCCACTGGCCTGGGGGTGGGGCCTGACCTGGCTGGACATCGGGCTGGCCGCAGGCTTCTACGTGATCAGCGGACTGGGCGTGACCGTCGGCTTCCACCGCTACTTCACGCACGGCTCGTTCAAGGCCAACCGGCCGCTGCGCATCGCGCTGGCCGTGGCCGGAAGCCTGGCCCTGCAGGGTGGAGTGACCGACTGGGTGGCCGACCACCGGCGCCATCACGCCTACTCCGACAAGGAGGGCGATCCGCACTCGCCGTGGCTGTTCGGCTCCGGTCCGGTCGCTCTGGCCAGGGGCTTCTGGCATTCGCACATGGGCTGGCTGCTGGAGCGGGACAAGACCAACGCCCGCCGCTTCGCCCCCGACCTGCTCGCCGACCGGGACATCGTGCGGGTCAACAGCGCCTTCATCTGGCTGACGGTCGCAAGCCTCGGGCTCCCCGCGCTGATCGGCGGCCTCGCCACCTGGTCGTTCTGGGGAGCGCTGACCGCCCTGTTCTGGGCCGGCCTGGTCCGGGTGGCCCTGCTGCACCACGTCACCTGGTCGATCAACTCCATCTGCCACATGGTCGGCGACCGCCCCTTCGCCGCTCGGGACCGCTCGGCCAACGTGTGGTGGCTGGCGGTGCTGTCGTTCGGCGAGTCCTGGCACAACCTGCACCACGCGGACCCCACCTGCGCCCGGCACGGCGTCAAGCGCGGCCAGATCGACATCTCCGCCCGGGTCGTCTGGGCGTTCGAGAAGTTCGGCTGGGTGACCTCGGTGCGCTGGCCCACCCAGCGGCGCCTCGAGCGACTGACCAAGGACGCGTAGGACTCGACGCGTAGGACTCACAGCCCGCGACGGCCGGGCACCGGGAGGATCCGCTCCCCGGTGCCCGGCCGTCGTCGTTTCGCCGGGTCCTGAGGGGCCGCGGCGGCGCGAACGCCCGCCCTGCTGCGTGGACTGCTCGCCGGGGCGAGCGAGGACGTGATCACCATCGGTGCCCGGATCAGCCCCGATGATCACGGGCGGTCACGCTCGGGCCGACCGCAGGGGATCTGCGCAACTCGTACGCCGACGGGTGACCGTACCGCCGCTCGACGCCGATCCACCCCACGGCCGTTCGGCGCGTCAGGGTGACCGGTCGCCGATGATCACTCTACTGCGGGACCACCAAATAGGGGTCGGGAAAGCGCGGCGTCGCCTTCCGTAGTCACCGGAGAGGCAGATTCTGGACTTTCGAAAAATGTGGTCTGGTGTCCGAAACAACCGCGACGCATGATTTCCGAGTCAGCTACCCAGCCCCGATACAGGAGGCTCTCGTGCCTACCCGAAAAGTGGCCTACTCGATTGTCGCATTGACAACGAGCGGGGCTGCGGCAGTCCTCGGTGCCGGCGTGGCTGCGGCCGACCCGGCGCCTACGGTTGCGGCCGTCGCGCCGGCCCAGGTCGCGCCGCCGCCCATTCCCCCGGTCCCGGCTGTTCCTGCGGTCCCGGCTGTTCCCGCGGTCCCGGCTGTCCCCGCGGTCCCGGCTGTCCCCGCCACCCCCCTCGGCAGCCTGCTGAACGGCGTCCTGGTCACCGTGCAGGGTCTGCTCCCGAGCTTGCTCGGCGGCCTGGTTCCGGTGCCGGCCGCGGTCCCCGTCGTGCCCGGGGTGCCCGCCGCCGTGCCGGCCGTCCCTGCGGTGCCCGCCCTGCCTGCTGACAACACCGTCAACGTCGACCAGGTCGAGCCGCCGGTCCCGGTGCCGCCGGTCCCCAGCACACCGAAGCTGCCGGCACCACCCGCCGTGCCGGGGGCTCCCGCGCTGCCGACGCCACCCGCCGTGCCCGGCGCTCCCGCACTGCCGACGCCTCCGCTGCCCAGCGTGCCGCCGGTCGCCGGCGCACTACCGCCCGCTCCGACCGAGCTGCCCGCCGTCCCGGGCGGGGTTCCGCCGGTGGCCGGCGAGGTGCCCCCGACCCCGAGCGCAGTGCCCCCGACTCCGAGCGCAGTGCCCCCGACTCCGGGGGCGGCACCGGCCGCCCCGGTCGGCTGAGCCCTACCAGGAAATTCACCGAGAATCCTTTCAAAGCATCCCGGATCGAAGGGTGATCAGCAGATCCCAACAATTTTAGGGATCCTGGACCGGGGTGGCCGG
>NZ_JAAXLA010000040.1 GCF_012911935.1 Pseudonocardia acidicola
GGGGAGGCGGGCGTGGGCGGCGCCATCGCCGCGGTCGCCGGTGCCGTCAACGACGCGCTGCGCCCCCACGGTGCGCGCGTCACCGCCATGCCGATCACCCCGGAGGCCGTCCTGGAGGCGCTGGCCGGCGGAGTCCGGGAAGGGACGCAGCAGTGATCCCGACGACGTTCGACTACGCCACCCCGGGCGGTCTCGACGAGCTCACCGCGCTGCTCGCCGACGACCCGGCGGGGTCGGTCGTGCTCAGCGGCGGAACCTGGGTCGTCCCGAGCCTGAACCGGGGTGAGCTCGCGCCGCGGCGCCTGGTGGACCTGCGCCGGGCCGGTCTCTCGTCGATCGAGCGGTCGGGTGAGGTGATCCGGGTCGGCTCGACCGTCACCTACGCCGACCTGCTGGCCTCCCCGCTGATCGACGCCGAGCTGCCGCTGCTGGGCCTGATGGCCCGGGAGGTGACCGGCGGCCCGCAGATCCACCACCAGGGGACGCTCGGCGGGTCGCTGTGTGCCGCGCGTCCCGGCTCGGACGCGGCGGCGGCCGTCGTCGCGCTGGGCGGCGTCGCGGTCGTCGCCGGGCTCGATGCGGTCCGCCGGGTCCCGCTGGGGGAGTTCCTCCGCGACGCGTTCATCACCTGCCTCGCGCCGGGGGAGGCGCTGATCGCCGTCGAGTTCCCGGTGCAGCCGCCGTACGGCAGCGGTTACTACAAGCTCAAGCGGGGTGGCAGCAGCTGGCCCATCGCCACCGCCGCGGCGCTGGTCCGGCTCGGGGCGGACGGCGTCTGCGAGCGGGCGGTGCTCACCCTCGGGGCGGTCGCGGCGGTACCGGTCCCGGTGTCGGTCGGGCAGATCCTGCACGGCAGGCGACCCGAGCCCGGCCTGCTCGCGGAGGCGGCCCGGCTCGCGGCCGGCCAGGTCCGCGAACCCTGGGACGACGAGCTCGCCTCCGGCCGCTACCGCGCCGCAGTCAGCGGCGTCGTCGCCCGGCGCGCGCTGCAGCGCGCCCTCTCCGACACCCTCCAGGAGACCGTCCGATGACACCGCCGCCGACCACGCCGCCTTTCCAGCTCTCGGTGGTGCTCAACGGCGAACCGCGCTCGATGGCCGTCGATCCCCGGATGCTGCTGGTCGAGGCCCTTCGCGAGGGCTTCGGCCTGGCCGGGCCCAAGATCGGTTGCGCGACCGGGGACTGCGGCGCCTGCACCGTCCGGCTCGACGGCCGGATCGTGAAGTCCTGTCTGGAACTGGTGCAGGCCGCCGCCGGCAGCGAGATCACGACCATCGAGGGGATGGCCGACGGCGACCGGCTCAGCGCCGTGCAGCAGGCGTTCTGCGACCGCTACGGCTTCCAGTGCGGGTTCTGCCTGTCCGGGATGCTCTTCGCCGCCGAGGACCTGCTGGGCGCGAACCCCTGCCCCTCCGACGAGGAGATCCGCGACGCCATCCGCGGCAACCTCTGCCGCTGCACCGGTTACCAGAACGTCGTCGAGGCGATCCGCGAGGCCGGCGCCGGCCGTCGCGCCGCCGCCAGCAGCGAGGACTGACCGATGTCCGCCACCGAACACGTCACGAACGGAGAACGAGCCGTGCCTGCCGAACCCAGCCCGGCCGCGGAGGTCGCCGTGGAAGCCCTGAGGGACACACCGGTCTGGGTGGCCCTGGGGGCCGTGCCGTACTCGATCGAGTACCTCGACGTCGGCCCGTGGCGGACCCGGGTCCTGCAGGCGGGCGGCGGTGAGCCGCTGGTCCTGCTGGCCGGGACCGGAGGCCACCTGGAGGCCTACGCGCACAACATCGCCGCGCTCGCCGAGCGCTACCGGGTGATCGCCTACGACTACCCGGGCCACGGTTACACCACCCACGCCACCGCCGCCCTCGAACTGCCCGTCTACGTCGAGCATCTGCTCGGGCTGCTCGACACGCTCGGCATAGAGCGGGCGCACCTGAGCGGGGAGTCCCTCGGCGGCTGGGTGGCGGTCAAGTTCGCCGCCGCGCACCCCGGGCGGACCGGCCGGCTCGTGCTCAACACCCCCGGCGGAACCATGGCCCGGCCCGAGGTCATGGAGCGGATCCGCGGCCTGTCCCAGGCAGCTGCCGACGACCCGTCGGAGGAACGGATCCGCGCCCGGCTGGAGTGGCTGATGGCCGACCCGAAGACGGTGACCGACGAGCTCGTGGCCATCCGTCGCACGATCTACGCCCGCCCCGGGTTCGCCGAGTCGATGCGCCACATCCTCTGCCTGCAGGACCCGGAGGTCCGGCGCCGCAACCTCATCACGGACGAGGAGCTGGCGGCCGTCCCGAACGGTGCGATGGTCGTGTGGACCTCCGACGACCCGTCCGGTCCGGCTGCCGCCGGGACGGAGATGGCCGAGAAGATCCCCGGCGGTCGCTTCGAGTACATCGCGGGTGCGGGCCACTGGCCCCAGTGGGAGCAACGCGAGACGTTCAACCGGCTGGCGCTGGAGTTTCTCGGGAAGGCGTCGCCGTCGTCGAGTCCCCGGACCTGAGGAGCCATCCGTGGAATTCATCGTGGGCAATCTCGCGCACATCGCCGAGCTGGGGCAGGTCAAGCTCGCCGAGGACGTCGGGTTCACGCACTACGGCGCGGGGCAGGGGCCGCTGCACTCCAGCGACCCGTTCCAGTTCCTGGCCCTCGCGGCTCGCGAGACCGGCAGCATCCGGCTGGGCCCGTACGTGATGGATCCGCTCACCCGCGTCGCCCCGTCGGTGGCCAACTCCCTGGCGACGCTGCACCTGGTGTCGGAGGGCCGGGGGTTCCTCGGGATCGGGACCGCGAACTCGGCCCTGCACGCCATGGGCCGCAGAAGCGCCAGACCCGAGGAGCTGGCCGACGCCGTCGAGGTGGTCTCGGCGCTGGTCAAGGGTGGACGTATCGACCACACCTGGCGGGGCGAGACCAAGGCCGCGCAGCTGCTCGGTCCACCTGACGCCGGCTTCTTCCGCACAGACCCGGAGTTCCCGATCTACATCGCCGCCGGCGGACCCAAGGGCGTCGCGAACGCCGCGAGGTACGCCGACGCGTTGCTCTACTGCGCGGGCCCCAACCCCGAGTTCATCACGCTCATCCGCCGTGAGCTGGAGAAGGAGGTGGCCGCGGCGGGCCGGGCGCCCGGCAGCGTGAAACTGATCGGGGTCACCTTCTTCTACCGGCTGCGCAACGGGGAGACCTGGGAGGACGCGCTGACCAAGGGCTTCGGCACGACCGCCCCGATGGGCTCGGCGATCAGCGACATGGGGTACCTGAAGAAGTTCCGGGAGGAGATCGGTGCCGACATCGTGGACCGGTCGCTCACCGCGGTGTCCGCGGTGATGGGGGCGCCGGAGAACGTCGGCGCGGAAAGCCACCTGGACCAGTGGGACACCTACGCGAAGGGCTTCGACCCACGGCACATGCCGTTCATGTCGCAGGAGTTGCTCGACTTCTGGACGCTGTACGGGTCGCCGGGCGATCTCCTGGAGAAGGCCCAGTTGATGCTCGAGAGCGGGCTGGACGGGCTGAGCGTGTTCCTCTACAACCCGGCCACGGCGCGGCGCGACATCGCCGACATCGGCTCGACCATCCTCGCGCACATCTGATTCCGATCAATGCGGGAGCCGGGCCGGTCCCACCCCGGACCGCGGTTCGACCGGTTCAGCTCTCGGCCGGCCTGTCATGAGCCAGGCCGGCCGAGGACGGACTCGCCGCGGCGCGGTGGGCGAGCCCACCGCTGACCACGGGCGGGGGAGCGGCCGGTCGTCAGGAGGCGTCGACCGCCACCCCGGCGAACCTGCTGCGCAACGCCGCCTTGTCGATCTTCCCGACCGGCGTCTTCGGGACCGTGTCGACGAACGCGACCTGCCGCGGCTTCTTGTAGTCGGCCAGCCGCTCGGCGCAGAAGCCGACGAGTTCGGCCTCGGTCGCCATCTTCTGCGCGTGCAGCGAGATCACCGCCAGGACGGTCTCGCCCCATGTCTGGTCCGGGACGCCGATGACCGCCGCCTCCGCGACGGCGGGATGGGAGTACAGGACGTCCTCCACCTCCCGCGGGTACACGTTGGCACCACCGGTGATGATCATGTCGTGCTTGCGGTCGACGATGTAGAGGTAGCCCTCGGCATCCCGGATTCCGATGTCGCCGGTGTGCAGCCAGCCACCCTTCAACGCCTGCGCGGTCGCTTCCGGAAGGCCCCAGTAGCCGGCCATCACGTTCGCCCCCCGCAGGAGCAGCTCCCCGCGTTCCCCGGCCGGGCACTCCTCCTCCACGGATCCGACGCGCACCTCCACGTGCGTGATCTCCCGTCCGCACGACGCCAGCCGGCGCTGGTCTCCGTCGAGTCGGTGGTCCTCCTTGCGCAGGACGGTGCTGATGGTGGCGCTCTCGCTGAGCCCGTACATCTGGACGAAGATCGGTCCGAAGCGCTCCAGCGCGACGCCGAGCACCGGTACCGGGATCGGCGCCGCGGCGTAGAAGATCGTCTGCAGGCTGCTGAGATCGTGTGCGTCGAGCAGGTCGGGGCGCTGCAGCAGCAGCGCGATCATCGTCGGGACCAGGAACGCGTCGGTGACCCGGTATCGCTCGATGAGATCCACGACGGTCTCGAGGTCGAACGGCACGGCGATGACGGTCATGCCGCGCATGAGCGCGGCCATGTGCGGGATGCACGCCGCGTGGTAGTAGGGAACGCAGGCCAGGTAGACGCCCTCGGCGTTGTGGAACCCCTCGACCAAGAAGTTCGTCGCGCTGTGGATGAGGTTGGCGTGCGTGAGCTGGACACCCTTCGGGCGCCCCGTGGTGCCGCTGGTGTAGATCAGCATCGCGGTTGAGTTCTCCGCCGTGTCCACCCGGGGTGGGTTCGGCGACGCGCCGGCCACCATGGCCTCGAAATCCACCGTGCCCGGTACGGCGCCGTCCACCGTGATCACCTGGCGCAGCTGCGGCAGACGCGCCCCGACCGCCGCGACGGTGCCGAGCAGGTCCGTCGAGGTGACCACGACCGACGCGCCGGAGTCGGCCAGGATGAATCCGACCTCGTCGTGCTTGAGCCGCTCGTTGACGTTGACGGTCACCGCACCGAGGAGACCGACGGCGAAGGGGAGTTCGGCGCAGACCGCGGAGTTGCCGAGCAGCATGGCGACCCGGTCCCCGCTGCGGACACCGAGCGACGCCAGTCCGTTCGCGATCCGCACCGATCGTTGCGCCACCTCCGCGAACGAGTACCGACGGTCCCGACGCGGGTCGATCAACGCGATGCGGTCGGGCAGGGCCCGTCCCTGCTTGGCGAGGACGTCACCGAGAACTCTCATCATTCACCCTTCTCCGGCCCCGACCTGGATCGCACTGCACTGTTGATCGCACTGCACTGTTGATCGCACTGCACTGTCGTAGGTGTTCGCGCCGGTGGCGGCCCGATCGGCGAGCCGTCGAAGGCTCGCGGCGCGGTCCGCGGCCAGCTCGTCGACGATCGCCTGCGCCGTGGTCACCGAACGGACGCTGCCGACGCCGTGACCGGCCGACCACAGGCTCTTCCACGGCTTGGCCCCCTGCAGATCTCCCGAGAAATCGGCCGGCCCCACGCCGTCGATGTCGTAACCGGCGCGTTCGAGGCTGGGCC
The DNA here is from genome assembly GCF_012911935.1 of Pseudonocardia acidicola. GTDB lineage: Bacteria > Actinomycetota > Actinomycetes > Mycobacteriales > Pseudonocardiaceae > Pseudonocardia > Pseudonocardia acidicola. The sequence continues at coordinate 5,610 of NZ_JAAXLA010000040.1, forward strand.
GCAACCAGTTGGCGGTCACGCCGGTGACGGCCCTGCTCGTCACGACGTCCGCCATCTCCGCGGCGAGCAGCATGTCGCGGTATCCGTCGCCGGCGAGGCTTTCGGTCGCCGCGATGAAGCGCGTTCCGATGTAGGCACCGTCCGCGCCGAGGGCCTCGACGGCGGCCACACCACCGCCGTCACCGATGCCGCCGGCGACGAGCAGCGGGCCGTCGTGGAAGTCGCGGACCGCGGGGACGAAGGCCAGCGGGCTGAAGGTCCCGGTGTGGCCGCCACCGCCCGCGCAGACGAGGACGAGTCCGTCGACGCCTGCAGCCAATGCCCGCTTCGCCTGGGCGAGTGTGGCGACGTCGGCGAAGACCTCACCCCCGTAGCCGTGGACGGTGTCCACGACGCGGTTCGGGGCGCCGAGGGAGGTGATCACGAGGTCGGGCCGGTACCGGCGGAGGATGTCGACCTCGGCGTCCAGACGCCGGTAGGTCCGGTGGGCGAACAGGTTCACCGCCCAGGTACCGCTGCCCGCAGCGCCGGCGGCGGCATCCGCGGCCACGCCGTCCCTGATCGTCCGGCACCAGCTGTCGAAGTCGGTGAGCTCGCGGGCGTTGGGCGCCGGGAAGGCTCCGACGATCCCGGCGCGGTGGGCGGCCAGTACCAGCTCGGGGCCGGACACCAGGAACATCGGGGCGGCGACGACGGGTATCCGCAGTCGAGCCAGCACCGGTGCCGGCGTCGCCGCTGTACCGCAGCCATCGTGAGCCGTGGCGGTCATGCGCGCCCCGCCGCGGGGTCGCCGGAGATCCGCTGCCCGCGGTGGTGGCGCCCGGATCGACGCACGTCGAGGCCGCCGTCGCTGGGTAGTACCGCGCCCGTCACGAAGGGGGCCTCGGTGGCGCTGGCGAGCAGGACGTACAGCGCTGCGTGATCTGCGGGTTCTGCGACGAAGCCCAGCGGCACCGTCTCCGCGACCCGGTCCATCAGCCCGGGCCGGTCGTCGAGTCGTCCCCGGCCGACGCCGGACTCCGACAGCCCGCTCAACCCCGTGGCGGTCGCACCCGGAGCGATGGCGTTGACCCGCACCTCGGGAGCGAGCTCGTGGGCGAGCTGGCGCACCAGCCCGACCACGGCGTGCTTGGCCGCGACGTACAGCGCCCCGCCGCCGCCGGCGTAGCGGCTGCTGCTGGAGGCGGTGAAGATCATGCTCCCCCGGGTCGTGCGTAGCGTGTCCGCCACCGTCCGCGCTCCCAGCAGGTAACCGAGGACGTCGACGGCGAACAGCTCGTGGAACGCGGCGGGTAGCTGATCGACCGGGATGTCCTCGAGCCGCGTCCACATGTCGTGCACGCCGGCATTGGCCACATAGGCGTCGACCGGCCCGAAACTCTGCGAGGTCGCATCGAGGACCGCCTCGTGGGCGGCGGCGTCGCGCACATCACCGCCCACGACGACCAGCCGGTCGGACCACTCGGCCCGCAGGTCGTGCAGCGCGTCGGGTCGCCGGTCGAGCACACCCACGCGCGCACCCTCGGCCAGGAACCGCTCCACCACGGCGCGTCCGATGCCGCTCGCACCGCCCGAGACGAGGGCGACCTGTCCGCGCAACCGCTCCGACCCGCTCACAGGAACGTGTTGATGTTCTGCGAGAGCAGCACGGACTGGCCCATCACGACGGTTCGCCGGGCGATCCGCAGCCCGTCGTCGGTCCTGCGGAGGACATCGGTGCGGCGGGCGCTGAGCACGTCCTCCTCGTCGTGGTTGCGGTTGCGGTAGCTCACCAGCACCGAGCGGACGAGCAGTTCGCCGGCCGCAGCAGGCTCCTCCCCGTCTCGGAGAGGGTCGGCACCGGGCTCCGCTGCGACCGCGTCGACCTCGATGTTCGTGACGAGATGGACGTGGCGGGTCGCCGGGTCCTCCGCCCAGGCGGTGGGGGCCTGGAAGCGAGCGACCCGCCGCGACAGGTCGGTGAAGTTGTCGTCGAAGTAGGCCATGTGCGACCGGATGACACTGCCCAACGGGTCGCGGCGCATCCGGTTCTCCACCCCCGGTACCCAGTAGCGGACGTCGGGGGTGAACAGTGCCAGCCAGTCGTCGTAGCGTTCCTCGTCCAGCAGCCGGGCCTCCCGGTAGAGGAATCGACTCACCTCGAAATGCAGCGCCATCTCGTCGATGAGATCGCTCACGAGGACACCTCCGACCAGCTTCGCGCGTCCATGAGCTGTGCCCACCGCTGCAGGAAGGCGCGTTGGTTCGCGTCGTTGACCTGGCCCCGGTGGACGTTTCCGGGCAGTTCGGGATGGTCGATGCCGGTCCCGAGACCCAGGCCGTAGTAGAGGCGCTGGCGGCGGGTGACGACGCCGTCGTTCGCCCGGGTCGCGTACTGCCAGTTGTCGCCGTCGTCCATCTCGAACACCCCGGCCGGCGAGAAGGTCATCATCACGCCCTTGCGGTAGGCCTCCTTGATCTCCTCGGGAGCGTTGCGGTTCACCAGCACCCAGGTCTGCAGCTCCGTCCGCTGCGGCCCGCGCGGCTGCCACACCCGGAACGTGCTCTGCCCGGGCAGGAAGGAGAAGTTGGGGAACACGTTCACCGAGGACATCGAGCCCACCATGCGCGCCCGGATCGGCCCCAACCGGTCCGCCATCTGCGCTTCCCGTGAACGCAGCCAGCTGATGACCGTGCGGTCGCCGAACGTGGCGGCGTTCCCGACCAGATCGAGGTTGAACTCCCAGCAGTGGCCGTTGACGTTGGCCTGGTAGCTGTTCTCGTAGGAGATCTTGCCGACCCCGTGGCCCAGCATCGCCTGTGCCCCGGAGTCGTGCGTCCAGCCGGCGTGCAGGGCGTCGCCGGCGAAGTTCTCGGCGGCGACCTTCCAGTTGCAGGGAAGCATCGAGCGGATGCAGCCGGGCAGGAACTCGGTGCCGCCCTCGTCGTTGTCCAGCATCACGTCGAGGTAGTAGGTGAACTCCCCGAAGTAGTCGGCGAGCGAGGGAGCCTCCGGGTCGAACGTCGCGAAGACGAGGCCCTTGTATGTGCCGATCTTCGCGACCGGGGTCAGCCCCAGCTTGCCCCGGTCGAAGCCGGGCGTGCGCTCGAAGGCCTCGCCCTCGTGCATCCCCACGAGGCTGCCGTCCAGGCCGAAGGACCAGCCGTGGTAGTTGCACACGAACCCTCGCGCTGTGCCCGCCTCGGCGTGGCAGACGACGTTGCCCCGGTGCGGGCAGCTGTTGAGGTACGCCCCGATCGTGCCGTCACGGCCACGCACGACGATCACCCGGTCCTGGCCCATCCACGTCGTGATGAAGTCGCCGGGCCGGGGGAGCTGCGACTCGTGCGCCAGGAACAGCCAGGCCCGCGCGAAGATCCGCTCCAGTTCGAGGGCGTAGATGTCGGGGTCCCAGTAGATCGAACGGTCCACCCAGCCCTCGTCGGCGTCGATCAGGTGCCCGATCTCGGTCATCGCCCGGCTCATGCCGCACTGCCCGAGGACGGGTCGGCGGCGTTCGGGTCGGCGGGTTCTGCGTCGAGCAGGACGCTCACCATGCCGTCGGTGACCTCGACCCGGTAGGTCCTCAGGTCCTCGGTCGCGGGGAAGCAGAGGGCGGCACCGGTGCGCACGTCGAACCGGGCCCAGTGCACAGGGCAGCTGACCTCGGCGCCTTCGAGGTCGCCCTCGGCGAGGCTGGCGAGCGCGTGGGTGCACGTGTCCGCCGTCGCGTGAAACTCGCCGTCCACGTTGTACACCGTGATCGCCTCGGTGCCCGGCGCCTCGACGCGGCGCATCGCCCCCGGGGGTAGCTCGGCCACCGGGCACACACTCGTCCGCCGCTCGGCTCGCTGCATGACAGCCGTCCTCGCCTCTCGTCGTCCGTCGGAACATGACCTGGTCACGCGGCGTGCACCTCGACGAAGCCGAGGCCGGTGATCCACTGCGGCACGGGCTGGTATGCGATCAGCTCGCCACGGCGGTTCGGGACGGCGGACAGCGCCGCGGCGAAGTTCCTGATCTCCAGCGCCCCGTTGCCGCCGTCGCGCACCACGTCGTCGTCGCTCATCGCGCACAGGCCCTCGACGTCGCCTGTGGTGACGAGCTCGAGGATCATCTGGTCGAACTCGGTGTTGACCCGTCCCATGTCGGCCTCGCCGACGGAGTGGCTGATCCCGCCGCTGCCGATGACCGCGACGCGCTCGTCGCCCGGCCACGCCTCGACGGCGCTGCGCACCAGCCGGCCCAGGAGCGCGGCGCGCCGCATCGGGATCACCGGGTCGACGCCGCAGGCCAGGTAGAAGGGGATGACGGGGAGGTCACCCGCCGGGGCGACGACGAGTTGCTGGGGAATGGCGACGCTGTGGTCGACCGTGAGGACCTTGGCGCACGCGAGGTCGAAGTCCCCGGCCAGCACGTGACGCAGGACGTGGTCGGCCAGTTCGGGGTGGTGCGGGACGACCCGGCGGTCGAGGCCCGGCATCCGGTCGATCGGACCGTCGAGCTCGCCGATCCCGATGACCGCCTGCGGCAGGCAGCCGGGACCGAAGAGGATGTAGTGATCGGTGCCGAAGACGACGACGACGTCCGCGCGCAGCTCGGCGAGGCGCCGGGATGCCTCGGCATAGGCGTCGAACACGGCGCCGGACACCTCGGCCGGTACCGCGCCGGGTGCGGCGAAGATCAGCGGGTCGTGCGGGACGAGGAAACCTCCGACGATCTGTCCCATGACTACGCCTTCCCCTCGGTGTCCCGCGGCCCCGCGATACGCCGCAGATAGCTCGCCATGTCCTGGCGGGCGAGCTGCCAGTAGCCCATGAGCAGCATCGGATTGACCCCTCGTTCCCGGAGCGCGTGCAGGTCGAAGGCGCAGATCAGCTCGATCTCCTCGGTGGTGAGGCGGTAGGTCGCGAGAAGCGCCCGTGGGTCGTCCCGGAAGGCCTTCCTGGCCGTCCGGTCGACGCTGAGGTCGTAGAGGACCTTCTCGAGCATGGTCTGGCTCATCCGAGCCCCTCGGCGAACAAGCTGACCTGCTCTGCGAAGGCGACCGGCCGCTCCAGCTGGACCCAGTGCCCGCAGCGGCCGAACACGTGCAGGTCGGCCGCCGGGATGTGCCTGCTCGCGAACAGCCCCGCCTCGAGCGGCACGACCCGGTCCTGCTGACCGTGCAGGATCAGCGCGGGTGCGGTGACCTTGGCCAGGAACCCCGCACCGGCCCCGCGCACCGTGCCGCCGTCGGTGCCCGCCGGTTCCGGGACGAGCCGGCGGAACGCCTCCTGCGCGCCGGGCCGCGCCGAGAGCGCGTACCGCGCAGCGACCATCTCGTCGGTCACGATGTCCGGGTCGAAGGGGAACTCCTGCAGGATCGCCCGCATGTTGTCCGGGCTCGGTTCGTAGTACCAGCCCGAGCGCAGCCCCGCGGTCATCGGGAACTCCCCGGCCGGGGTGCCGAGCAGCACCAGGCCGGTGACCCGCTCCGGGGCGAACACCGCCGTCGCGATCGCGAGCGCACCGCCGAAGCTGTTGCCGACGAGGACCGCGCGGTCGACCTCCAGCGCGTCCAGAAACGCCAGCAGGTGGGCGACCCACAGCTTGATGTCGTACCGGCCGTCTTCCCTGAATTCGGTCAGCCCGTATCCGGCGATGTCCGGGGCGATTGTGCGGAAATTTCCGGCAAGCAGCGGTGTCACGCCGTTCCAGTTGCTGTACGCACTCACGCCTGGTCCGGACCCGTGGAGCAGGACGAGAGGCGCGCCGTCACCGTTGTCGTAGTAATTCGTCCGGTGTCCGGCGGCCTGCACCGTCAAGCCCGCCGGAACTTCCCGAGAATGCTCGGTGACTGTCATGACGCTCCGTTTTGATAGGGCTATCAATGGCCGACAGTCTGCGCTCGTGCGCACGCACGAGTCAAGAGGCCGCGCGACCACCGTCGGCTCGGGCGGGCGGGCGCGGCGCGGCTAGGCTGCTCCGATGGCACGTCGAGCTCCGGAGCCGCACGGCACAGTCAGCACCGGCGACAAGGGGGAGCCGGCTCGTGGGCCCGACGGCGACGGCGACTGGGATCGCCGCCGGCGGGAGATCCTCGAAGCCGCCGCGCAGGTGTTCTACCTGCGCGGCTTCGAGCGCGGGACGACGAAGGAGATCGCGGCGCTGGTCGGGCTGACCCAACCGGCCATCTACCACTACGTGGGCAGCAAGCACGATCTCCTGGTGGAGATCGCCCGCCAGGTGGACAGGGACTTCGCCGCCTCCACCGCTGCGGCGTTCCGGGCCAGCACCGACCCGGTCGAGCAGTTGCGCAGCGTGATATTCGCGTTCACCGCTGCGCTGGCCCGCAACCGGTACTCCTACGCCGTGTACTGGAAGGAGTACCGGACGTTCCCGCCCGACGTCGCCCGTGCGGTCGCGGCCGACACGCGGTCGTTCATCGAGCAGGTGACTCAGCTCGTCGAGCGCGTCCAGGCCGTCGGCGCGCTGCCCGCGGACCAGCCCACCGAGATCATCACGAACGGCCTGCTCGGCATGCTGTCCTGGATGTACTGGTGGTACCAGCCGGACGGGCCGCACACTCCCGACAGCATCGCGCGGGCCTTCATCGCACTGATCGGACTGCCCGACGGACCTCCGCCCCCTGCTCTGGATGCGTCGCTGCGATCCGCGCCGCCTCCGGAGTCGCCATCGGCAGCCGACCGGGACCGACCGGGCCCCTAGTCGACGGTGTCGCCGTTGTGCGACAGGAACGCTGCGGGACACCGTGGTCCACCTGTGGACGTGCGCGGACGACGGACGGATCACGCAGTTCCTGAGCTTCGGACGAGAGCCTCAGCTGTCGGGCGGGAAATCGAAGACGTAGCCCACTCCGCGGACCGTGCGGATGTGGGTCGGCGAGTCCGGGTTCTCCTCGATCCTGCAGCGCAGCCGCCTGATGTGAACCTCGAGATACTTGCGGTCGGCGGTCCTCGGGCCCCACGCGGCGTCGAGCAGTTCGCGGCGGCTGACCACGCGGCCCGCGTTGCCCATCAGCTGGCGCAACAGCAGGAACTCCTTGTGGGGCAGGTTCACGGGCGCACCCCGGACGAACAGCTGGTGCCCGTCGACCTGCAACTCCACGTCACCGATCGCGATGAAACGCAGATGTCCGAGCGTCTGCGGGTAGACCGCCAGGTAGCGGATCGTGGGCGGCTCGTGAACGAAGTGACGATCGGACGCGGACATCAGCCGAATCGCCCCGAAACATAGTCCTCGGTGGCCTGCTCGCGGGGTTGCGAGAAGATCCTCTCGGTGTCGTCGAGCTCGACGAGGCGGCCCGGCTGGCCCGGGCCGGGCAGGTTGAAGAAGCCGGTCCGGTCCGATATCCGGGCGGCCTGCTGCATGTTGTGGGTGACGATGACGATCGTGTACTCCCGCTTGATCTCGCTGATGAGGTCCTCGATCGCGAGGGTGGAGATCGGGTCGAGGGCCGAGCAGGGCTCGTCCATCAGGAGCACGTCGGGCTGCACGGCGATCGCGCGGGCGATGCACAGCCGCTGTTGCTGCCCGCCGGACAGACCGCCCCCCGGTTTGTCCAGCCGGTCCTTGACCTCCGGCCACAGGTTCGCGTCCCGCAACGCCTGCTCGCACATGTGCTCGAGCCGCGGCCTGTCCCGCACGCCCTGCAGTTTCAGGCCGGCGACCACGTTGTCACGCACCGACATGGTGGGGAACGGGTTGGGCCGCTGGAAGACCATGCCGACGGTGCGGCGCACCTGGACCGGGTCGACGTCGGGGGCGTAGATGTCCTCGTCGTCCAGTTCCACCCGGCCGACGACCCGTGCTCCGGGGATGACCTCGTGCATCCGGTTGAGGGTGCGCAGCACGGTCGACTTGCCGCAGCCCGAGGGGCCGATGAAGGCGGTCACCGCCCGGGCCGGTATCGACAGGCTGACCTCTTGCACGGCGTGGAACTTGCCGTAGTAGATGTCGACGTCCTTCATCCGGATCTGCCTGGCCATGACGAACCCACTTCTCAGCCGCGGACGCGCGCGAAGCGCGCGATGAATCGGGCGATGATGTTCAGCAGCAGCACGATGATGATCAGGACCAGGGCGGCGGCCCAGGCCCGGTTGATCGCCGTCTCGTCGGGCAACCCCGCCTCCTGGTACACGAACAGCGGCAGTGCGGCCTGCGGGCCGGAGAACGGGTTGGCGTTGAGCGCGGTGTTGCCGAAGACCGTGACCAGCAGCGGCGCCGTCTCCCCGGTCACGCGGGCCACCGCCAGCATCACCCCGGTGACGATGCCGGGGAGGGCGGTGGGGAGCACGATCCGCAGCACGGTCACCCACTTGCGGACGCCCAGGGCGTAGCTGCCCTCACGCAGGCCGGCCGGCACGATCTTCAGCATCTCCTCGGTGGCCCGCACGACGGTCGGGAGCATGAGGATCGCCAGCGCCAGCGCACCGGCGAAGCCGGAGAACGGCTGGCCCAGCGCCAGGATCCAGAACGCCAGGATGAACAGGCCGGCGACGATCGACGGCAGTCCGGTCATGACGTCGACGTAGAAGCTCACCAGTCGCCCGAGCCGGCCCGAGCTGTACTCCACCAGGTAGATGGCGACGACGATGCCGAACGGGACCGCCAGCAGCGTCGCCAGCCCGACCTGCTGGATCGTGCCGACGATGGCCTGGTAGATCCCCCCGTCGGGGTCCTGCTCGGCGACCCCGCGCATCGTGGTCGTCAGGAACGCCGGGCTGAGCGCCTGCAGGCCCTTGACGATCGTGAAACCGAGGACCGCCACCAGCGGGAGCACCGCGGCGACGGTGCAGACCACCAGCATGGTGGTGACGAAGCGGTCCTTCGCTTTCCGTGAACCTTCGACCACGGCGGACAGGGCGGTCTGCGCGACGATGTAGAGCACGGCGGCGAACACCAGGAAGTCGGCGCGCCCCTGCATCGGTGTGACGGCGAACAGGAGCGCGGTCACGGCCACCGCTGCGACCGCGATCGCCGGGAGCGCCCAGCCCGGCAGTCGCGGTCGGCGCAGCATCGGAGGAGCGGCAGGGGTGCCGGGGGTGCTGCTCACAGCGCCCCCCCGCGGCCGTTGCGGCGGACGATCGCTCGCGCGGCGAAGTTGACGACGAGGGTGATGACGAACAGCACGAGACCCGAGGCGATCAGGGCACCCCGGCCGATGGCTCCGGCCTCTCCGTAGCGGTTGGCGATGTTGGCGGCGATCGTGTTGCCTCCGGGTTCGAGGATGTGGATGCTGATCTCGTAGTTGGCGGAGAGGACCAGCGCGACGGCGATCGTCTCGCCGATCGCGCGCCCGAATCCCAGCACCGTCGCGCTGATGACGCCCGAGCGTCCGTAGGGCAGCACGGCGGTGCGGACCATCTCCCATCTGGTGGCGCCGATCGCCCACGCCGCTTCCTTGTGGTCCGCGGGCGTCTGCGCGAAGACCTCCCGAGAGATCGCGGCGACGATCGGGAGGACCATCACCGCGAGCACGATGGACGCGGCGAAGACCGACTTCCCGTAGGTGCCGTTCGAGGCGAACAGCGGGATGAACCCGAGATAGCGGTTCAGGAAGGTCGCGAGCGGGATCAGGGCCGGGACGAGGTAGATCAGCCCCCAGAGACCGAAGATCACGCTCGGCACGGCGGCGAGCAGGTCCACGACGTAGCCGAGCGGGCGGGCCAGCCACCGCGGGGCGTACTGGCTGGTCATCAGCGCGACACCGATCGCCACGGGCACGCTGATGAGCAGGGCGAGCAGGGACGTGAGCACGCTCCCGAAGGCCACGGCGGCGATGCCGAAGGACACCGGTGTGCCGTCGGGGTCCCAGTTGAGCGTGGTGAAGAAGTTCGTTGTGTTCGCGGCGAGAGCGGGGATGGCCTCGATGACGAGGAAGACCGCGATCGCCGCCATGATGACGAGCAGCAGCGCGCCGGATCCTCGCGCGAGGATCGCGAACACCGCGTCGCCATGTGCCCGTTCGCGTGTCCGCAGGGGCCTATCGGGCTGGGCGCCGTCCGGCGGCGTGCCGTGCCGGGACCGGCGCCGTCCGGCGGAGCCGCGCCGGACCCATGCGTTCAGCGACGTCACGCGCTGGTTCGGTTCGTCCATCCCACCGCCTCACACCCGGGCTCCCGCACCGAACGCCTCATCGCAGGGAGCCGACCGCCTGCTGGACCTTCTGCTGCAGGTCGGCCGGCAGCGACACGTACCCCAGCGCCGGCAACTGCTGCTGGCCAGGAGCGCTGGCGGCGTATCCCAGGAAGTCCTTGAGCAGCGGCAACTTGTCCGCGGTATTGCCGGCCGAACAGACGATCTCGTACGTGACGAGAACGTTCGGATAAGCGTTGGGGTCGGTGTTCGTGTAGTCGAACTGCAGGCGCACATCGTTTCCCGACCCCACCACCTTCGCCTTGGAGATGAAGTTCGTGGTGTTTTCCGGTGTGGCCTCGACGAACTGGCCGGCGGCGTTGCCCACCTTCGCGTAGGGGATCTGGTTCTGCGTCGCGAACGACAGTTCCATGTAACCGATCCCGCCCGGCGTCGACTTCACGCCCTGGGCGATTCCCTGAGTGCCCTTCGCGCCCTGGCCGGCCGGGGCCGGCCAGTTCTTGTCCACTCCGTAGGTCCAGTCGGCCCTGGCCTCGTTCGCGAGATAGCTGGAGTAGTTATAGCTCGTTCCGGACCCGTCCGATCGGTGGAACGTCTGGATCGCGAGCGACGGGAATCGAACACCCGGGTTCTCCTGCGCGATCGCCGGATCATTCCAGTTCGTGATCTTCCCGCTGAAAATCTTGGCCTGGGTGCCGGCCGACAGGTTCAGGTTGTTCACCCCGGGCACGTTGTAGCCCACCACGATCGGGCCGGCCACCATCGGGAGGTTGATCGCAGGCCCGGTTTTGCAGCGTGCGTTGGCGCTGTCCTGTTCCTGGCCCTGAGCCAGCGGGAAGTCGGAGCCCGCCCAGTCGACGGTGCCCTGGGTGAACTGCTGGACGCCCTGCCCGGAGCCGCCGCCGCCATAGTTGATGTTCGCATTGGAGCAGGCGGCGAGATACTGCTTGATCCATTGCGCCATCGCGTTCTGCTGGGCGGTCGACCCGGATCCTGTCAGGGCTCCCGAAGCGCAGGTAATCCCTGCCGCGGAAGCGGAATTGGCCGACGATCCGGAATTGTCCGAACCGCATCCGGAGAGTGCGAGCGCCGAGACGGTCAGCGTTGCAGTGATCGTGACCTTCGTAGAAATTCGCACGGGACCTCCGAGATGTCGGAATCCGGGCTCGAGAACTCCGGCGCGGCCGGGTCGAATGCTCAAGGTACGGGCGGCCGGGTTTACAGCGACAGCTCCTCAGGTGAACGAACGATGAACAAGCTTGAGGTGTGGTGCAGTTTCGGTGCTCCGAATGGCGCAGGCGCGGCCTGCTGTCACATCTCTGCCGGGAAAAGAGCAACGATCCGGGCTCAGCCGCGCCGCACATTCGTCGAAGTCGACGAGGAGATGTCGCGGGCCGCGCAGGATCGGGTTCGGCTCGGAGGGTCGGAGGTTCGGAGGGTCGGCGGTGAGGTGGGGATTCACCACGCGCCGCGCGAACTCGGTCGGCGCGACGCGGGTTTCCAGCCGGGCCGAGGGCGTGCCGAAGCAGTAGCGGATCCCGCAACCGAAGCCGGGGTGCCGGGTGTTCCTGCGGTCGGGATCGAACCGGTCCGGATCGCGGACGCAGTCCGGGTCGCGCTTCCCGGCGGCGTAGACCACGGTGACGGGGTAGCCAGCCTGGTTGGTCATACCGCCGATGTCGATGACGAGTTGCGTCGCCCGGACCGTCATCTCGGCCTGCGGTGGCAACTCGGCGGGCCAAGCCACCGACCTGTCCGACCGCGGACACCCGGTGGTCATCTGCGTCCGAGGCGGCGCGCTCTCCGCCGACATGTCCAGCTCGATCCCAGCGGGTTCGTCCGAACCGGGACGACTCTGGAACCCGGCGCCCGGCGACAGCCGGAATGGCGCCGGGTCGGGGGCGTCGGGGACGGCCTCTGGGGGAGGGCCCGGAGGCGCGCATGGAACAGGCGTTCGAATCTGTCGGTCCCTCGTCCTACCGTGCGAGCCGTGCCCATGTCGATCACCCGCTCGCACCCGGGTGAGCCTGCTACCACCCCGCAGAGACGCCGCCGCGCTCGTACCGGTGGCCGTGTCCGGGCCACGGCGGCGGATCGGGACCGCGGGTGGCTGCGGCGCGGGCCGATCGGATGCCATCTCACGATAGGAGCCGGACCGATGCCGCTCCCGAACCCGAACCCGAACCCGCCAACGCTCACCCGCCGGCACCTCGCGATGCTGCAGGCCGTCGCAGTAGGCCGCGGCGAGGCGCTGTGCGGCTGCGAACCCGATCTGCTCATCGACGGCCGCTACTGCGACCACCTGGCGTCGCACGAGCTCTTCCGCGCCGGGCTCATCATCACCGTCGAGCCGGGAGTGTTCGGGCAGCGCGTCGCCGCTGTCCTCACCGACAGCGGGCGCAAGGTTCTCGGGGCCGTCTGAGGTATCGGCTGCTCACGGCCCAGGACCTGCTCGTCGTGCTCGCGGAGAACACGACACATGCGGCGCTGACCGGTGAGAACCAACTGCAGGGCACAACTGCGGGGACGGGCTGCCCCGTGCGCCGGACTGCACTCGGACGGCATGGACGCTCGACGCGATCTGTGGCGGTGCCGGGCGCGACGAGTCGCTGAACATGATCTCCGTCAACCGCGAGTACGCGAGCAGCAGGTGGACCTGGGCCGCCGACACGCCAAGGCTGCGCTGGCCGCCGGGTGGCAGACCTGATCTCGCGAGTCGCCGGCAGCCCCGGCCCACGTTCTCGGCGCAGGTCGGTGTGGCGCTCACGTGGGGGTGCCGCGGGGGCGGGGTCGGTGCTGCCAGTCGTTGCCTCGCCAGCGCTCGAGCCAGGGATCGGTGGCGATCATGGGAAGGAGGGTCTGCCACATCGCAGTGACCCGCGCCCACAACTCGTCGTCGGTGGCGGTGAGGTCGCAGATCACGTGATGTCCGGTGATCGTGGCGACGATCGATCGGGCCAGGTGTGTGCGCCGGGTGGCGTCGAGGCCGGGCCGCAACAGTCCGGCCTGCGCGGCGGCGCCGAGTTGGGTGACGACGGCGGACTCTGCGTAGCCGTACTGGCGATCGGCGATGTCGGCAGTCTGCAGGGAGCGCAGCGTCGGATCGTGCAGCAGCCGGGTGGAGCCGCGCACGATGGGGTGGCCGAGCAGGCGGGCGATGGCCTCGTCGCATTCGGCGAGAAGGGTTTCGAGCGGGTCCAGGCCGCGCTCGGCGACGTCGGCGACCACCTCGGTCCAGACGGCGTTCACCTCCGTGATCACCGCCTCGGCAAGAGCGTGCTTGCCGGCGAAATGGAAATACAGCGCGCCCTTGGTGACCCCGGCGGCAGCGACGATCTCGCTCAGCGACGCACCGTGGTAGCCGGCGGCGTAGAACTGGTCGGCTGCGGCGAGCAGCAGGGCCCGCCGGGTCGCGCGGGCCCGGTCCGGTGCTCGCGCAACCGGGGCAGTGGAGTCGTCAGTGGAGTCGTCAGTGGAGTCGTCGCCGACCGCGTCCGCGTCCACCCGTACCCCCAATCCGACCCGACCGTCCTATACGGACGGTACCGGCGAGACGGCGTCGCTGACCGGGTGAAATCCCGGCCGGCCGCGCTGCGTCGCACGATATGTTCGGATGGGGGCTTTACTGGCCCTTTTGGTAATTATCCGCCGTTCGGACGTAACGCATCGCCGGATTCCGCGGCATGTGGGCGAGTATGTGTGGCCCACATCTCATACCGTGCGGTATGTTGTGACGGCATTCCCGCTCAGATCCTGGCGGTCATCGATCCACAGATATGCCGGCCTGCACCGTCGCAGCGGCCAGAGTGGAGGACTCGCGGTATGTGCACCGGTATCGGACGGCCCCACTCCCCACCGTCACCTCCACCACCGAGGCCGGGTCAGGGCCGCTGACCCACCGCGGCCGCGGTTCCCGGGCGCGGCGCCCCCTCGGCGACGGACCGCCGATCCGGCGCGCGAGGGCGCCCGGCTCCGTGCCGCTCCCAGCGCGGTGACACCGGTACCCCCGAGCGCGCGGCGCCTCCCGGTGCGTGCGGCGGGTCGATGCCGCCGACCCCTGCCTGGCCCGCGCCCACGGTGCGGGCCCGGCAGCAAGTCCCCAGATCCCGGACCTGGACGATGGCCGAGGCTGACTGACGATGACCGCACCCCCCGACCGGACCACACCTCACGACCCCAGCCGTCCCGGGTCGGTCTCCGACCGGGTCGGAAGTGTCCTCGATTCCCTCGCCGAGGGCTACGGCGCCCGACAGGCCGGGATGATGCGGCCGGCCGATCGGGCTGAGCCGTGCGCGCGACTGCTCCGGCCTGCGGTGGCTGTGCCGGTGGTGGGGAAGAGATGAGTACCGACGGCGACCCTCCGGCGGCAGCGCCCGCATGTGATCCGGGGCAGGTCGCGAGGTTGAGCGACGCCGAATGCCCGGCCCTGGCCGGGTTGGCACGGTTGCGGCTGCGCCGCTGGCGCACCGTCATCGTGGTCGCCGCCCACCTCGACGAGGAGTTGTGCGCTGCCGGGGGGCTGTTGGCCAGCCTCGCCGGGCATGCCGATCTGCGAGTGCTGGCGGTCACCGACGGCGACGGCGGCACCCCGCGTCGCCTCGACCGGGCCGCGGCCCAGCGGCTGCGCCGGCGGCGCGCGAAGCTCGCCGCGGCCTATCAACACCTCGGGCTGGGGTCGGCGACCCGCTACCGGCTGAGCCTGACCAGCGGCGCCGTCGCTGCCGCCGAACACGACGTCGTCGCGGCGATCAGTGAACTGCTCGGCTTCGCCGACCCGGCCGGGTTGTTGTGTCTGGCCCCGTGGTCCGGCGACGGGCACCCCGACCACGACGCGGTCGGGCGCGCCGCGACGCTGGCCTGTCAGGCCTACCGCACCCGTCTCGCCTCCTATCTGGTGACGCCGTGGGAGCAGCCGGGCTTTCCCGATCTCCCCGTGAACCGGGTGTGCCGGTTTCTGCTACCGGAGGTGCTGCGCACCCGCAAGAACCAGGCCCTCGCCCACCTGATCAGCCCGCACCACCGCAGCACACCGGGACGGACGGGCTCCGCGCCCGGTCCGCAGGGTCATGCCTGCGAGGTGTTCGTCACATGACCCCACGCACGCCCCGTCCGGTTCGGTGGGCGCCGCCGCGGGTACGCCCGGGCGCTGATGGCGTCGCCGTGGCGCCGCGCACGGAGAGGGGAACCGACGTGGCTGACAAGCCGACGGTGGCACTGCTCGGCACGGGGATCATGGGATCGGCGATGGGGCGCAACCTGCTCAAAGCCGGGTTTCCACTGCGTGTCTGGAATCGCACCCAGGAGAAGGCGCAGCCGCTGGCCGAGCAGGGTGCGGTGCTGGGAACGACTCCGGCGGACGCGGTCGAGAGCGCCCAGGTGATCATCACCATGCTGCGCGACGGTGACGCCGTGCTGCACGCGATGAACGAGGCGGCGCCCAAGCTGGGCCGCGGCCAGATCTGGGCCCAGATGTCCACGACCGGGCCACAGGCTGTTCCCGCAGAGGCGGCGTTCGCCGACGAGTACGGGCTGACGCTGGTCGACGCGCCGGTCCTGGGGACCAAGCAGCCTGCCGAACAGGGCCAGTTGGTCATTCTCGCGGCCGGTCCCCAGTCGGTGCGCCCGGTGGTGCAGTCGGTGTTCGACGTGCTCGGCAAGAAGATCCTCTGGGTCGACGACAACGCTGCACGCGCGGTGGCCAGCAAGCTCAAGCTCGTCGCCAACAACTGGGTCATCGGCCTCACCAACGCCGTCGCCGAGACCATGGCGCTGGCCAAGGGAGCGGAGGTCGACGCCCGGGCCTTCCTGGACGCCGTCGAGGGCGGCCCGCTCGACGTGCCCTACCTGCGGATCAAGGCGAAGGCGATCCTGGAGAACAACTTCGAACCCTCGTTCGCCCTGGAGAACGCCACGAAGGACGCGGCCCTGATCGTCGCGCTGGCCCACGAGTGCCATGTGAGCCTCCCGGTGGCCGAGGCCATGCTGGCGCGAATGCGCAAGGCGATCGAAATGGGGCATGGCGACGAAGACATCGCTGCCACCTATTTCGCCAGTTTCGACAGGTGAGCGGACTTTTCGCCATCGACTGTCGTCAGAACGCCCTACTGTCGGACCGTGCGGCTTCCCGACGGCGTCCACAGGATGATCGGGCTGTGCCTGGTGGGCGGGCTCGTGCTGGCCGGATTCCTCGCACCGGTCACCGTCGGGCTGGGGTGGTTGTCGAACAAGGTGAGCGGATCCACTGACCCTGTTTCCGCGCAGTTGGTCGGCAAGCGGGTCTCCACCGGGTTGCCGCTGGTCACCACGGTGCTCGATCGCAATGGTGCGCTGATGGCGGTGCTGTCCGACCAGTACCGGCTGCCGGTTTCCTACGAGCAGATCGCGCCGACCATGACGGCGGCCATCGTGTCGGTGGAGGACCGGCGCTTCTTCGAGGACTCGGGTGTCGATGTGAGAGCCGCTCTGCGGGCGGTGTTGCACAACAGCGTGGGGGGCAGCCTGCAGGGCGCCTCGACGATCACCCAGCAATACGTGAAGAACTTCCTGATCAACGTGGTGGACCGGAACGATCCGATGGCCCAGCAGGCTGACCGGGCCGACACGCTTGCACGCAAACTGCGGGAAGCCGAGATCGCGGTCCAGATCAACCACATCATGCCGAAAACCGACATTCTCGCGGGCTACCTCAACGTCGTGGAGTTCTCCGGGAACATCTACGGCATCGGCGCCGCGGCGCGCGCCTTCTTCGAGACCACGCCGGACCGCCTCACCGTGCCGCAAGCGGCGCTGCTGGCCGGGATGGTCAACAATCCCACTCGGTACAACCCCTACACGCACCCCCAGCAGGCCATGGGCCGCCGGAACACGGTCATCGACTCGATGGTGCAGAACCAGTCGCTGTCCGCCGCGGACGCCGCCGTGGCGAAGGCCGCCCCGCTGGGAGTCGTGCCGGGCGGGCCGACGATCCCGGGCACCGGCTGCATGTCCGCCGCCCCCGACGCCGGGTTCTTCTGCGACTACGCGGTCCGCTACCTCGAACAGGCCGGCTTCACCGCCGACCAGGTCGACGCCGGCGGCTACACCATCCAGACCACGATGGACCCGACCATCAGCGGCACGATCAAGAACGCGGTCGACAAAAATGTGGCGCCCACCCAGGACGGGGTCGCCAACACCTTCGCGTTGATCCAACCGGGCACGGTCTCCCATCAGGTGCTGGCCATGGTCGCGAACCGCAGCTTCGGCACCGACGCCGACCGCGGACAGACCGCCAGGAACATCGTCGCCGACGCGAGCAACGTCTTCGGCGCCGGCTCCTCGTTCAAGATCTTCACCACCGCCGCGGCACTGGAGACCGGCAAGGTCGGCTTCAACTCCACGCTGCCCGACCCGTCCAGCGAGTGCTTTCCGCCGCTGAAGGTGGACCGGGACACCCGCTGCTACCCGGTGCAGAACGTGCAGGACGGACCCCCGTACCCCGATCCGATCAGCCTTCAGGCCGCGCTCGCCACCTCTCCGAACGTCGCCTTCGTGGACCTGGAGGCGAAGGTCGGAATGCCCGCTGTGCTGCAGATGGCCGAACGGCTCGGACTGCGCCGGACGCTCGCCACGAGCGACGCCGGTGGCACCCCGATCAGCGATCCGGCCGATCCGCTGTCGAAGAACCCGCAATACAACCAGCCGCAGTCGCAGTACTTCCAGAATCTGCTGTCGTTCACCCTCGGCAACAGCCCGGTCAGTCCGCTCGAGATGGCCAACGTCGCCGCCACGCTCAAGAGCGGCGGCACATGGTGTCCGCCCGACCCGATCCTCTCGGTCACCGACCGCAACGGCCGCCCGGTCCAGATCGCCCGGCCGCCGTGTCAACAGGTCGTCGCACCCGCTCTGGCCAACACCCTGCTGGCCGGGTTGAGCCAGGACACGGTCAGCGGCACCTCCGCGACGGCGGCCAGGGCCGTGGGCTGGACCCGGCCGGACATCGGCAAGACCGGCACCACCGAGGAGAGCAAGTCGGTGGCGTTCATCGGCGCCGCGAACAACTACGCCGCCTCGTCGATGCTCTTCGCCGACGGCTCCAACCCCCAGGAACTCTGCCCGGGACCGCCGGTACACCTGGGGAACTGCGGTAACGGCGCGTTCGGCGGCACGGTCGCCGCACCACCGTACTTCCAGGCCATGAGCCAGATTCTCGCCGGACAACCCGACCAGCCGATCCCGGGCCCGGATCCGGCCTACGCCGAAGCCGGGGCCCGTGCCCCGATCGTGCCCTACGTGGTCGGTCAGGACAGCGCTGCCGCGCAGCAGACGGTGCAGCAGGCCGGATACCCGGTGGCGCTGCAGCAGATCGACTCGACGACCGCGGCGGGCCGCGTCGTCGGCCAGACACCGCAAGGCAACGCCGACCCGCACACCCCGATCACCGTGTTCGTCAGTTCCGGCACGACACCCACCGGCTGACGAGCCGGCCGGGCATATCGGGATGTCCCACTGTCGCCCTGTGCGGGGAGTAGGGTCGTCGAGATCCGGAAGGGGCGGCATCCCTTCGCCGAGATGTCCGCCAAGCCGGTTCAGCGAAGGAAGCGATGTCATGACCGCTCGCCGGTCCCGACACGATGCAGCCGCCGAGCCACCTCCGACCACCCGCAACACAACCGGCCGAGTCGGGACGAGGACCCGCATCCGCGCCTGGGCGGGCTGGACCGGCGCCGGTGTGGCCGTCGTCGTGGCCGCTGCACTGATCATCTTCGTGGTGCAGAACCTGGGTTCGGTACCGATCGCCTTCGTCAGTCTGCACGGGCAGTTCCCGCTGGCGGCTGCGCTGCTGGTCGCCGCCGTCGGTGGCGCGGTCCTCACCGCCGCACTCGGCGGCAGGCGCACCATGCGGCGACGCCACACGGCCCGGCGCGACCACTCCCGCGCTTAGAGCCCGCTGACCGCACCGGGTACCGGGGGACCGCCGCCGGGCACGGCTGCCGGCAGGTCGTCCCGCTGATCTACCGACTGCTCACGCCGGGACCCGGAGGATGAGGGCTTCGCCCTGGCCGCCGCCGCCGCAGAGTCCGGCGGCGCCGGTTCCGCCGCCGCGGCGTCGCAGTTCGAGGGCGAGGTGCAGGGTGATGCGGGCGCCGGAGGCGCCTACGGGGTGGCCCATGGCGATGGCGCCGCCGTTGACGTTGACGTTGTCGGGGGTGATGTCGAGGTCGCGCATGGATTGGATGGCGACGGAGGCGAAGGCTTCGTTGATCTCGAACAGGTCGATGTCGGTGGGGGTGAGGTGTTCGCGGTGCAGGGCTTTGGTGATGGCGTTGGCGGGTTGGGACAGCAGGGAGGGGTCGGGGCCGGCGACGACGCCGTGGGCGCCGATCTCGGCCAGTACCGGCGTGCCGAGTTCCTCGGCCCTGGTGCGGCTCATCACGACGACGGCGGCGGCGCCGTCGGAGATCTGTGAGGCCGAGCCGGCGGTGACCGTGCCGTCGGGGGTGAAGGCGGGCCGCAGCTTGCCCAGGCTCGCTGCGGTGGTGCCGGGTCGTACCCCTTCGTCCTCGGTGACCGGCATCGGGTCGCCGCGGCGCTGGGGTACCGGGACGGGCACGATCTCGTCGTCGAACAGGCCGTTTTTGCGTGCGTCGGTGGCGCGTTGGTGGGACATGGCCGAGTACTGGTCCTGTTCGGTGCGGTCGATGTGGCGGGCGGTGGTGTAGCGGTCGGTGGCCTCGCCCATGCTGAGTTGGTCGAAGGTGCAGAACAGGGCGTCGTGCGCGGTGGCGTCGATGAGTTCGGAGTTGCCGTAGCGGTAGCCGGTGCGGGCGCCGGGTAGTAGGTAGGGGCCGGCGGTCATGGATTCCATGCCGCCGGCCACGATGGTGTCGAACTCGCCGTAGCCGATGAGTTGGTCGGCGGTGGCGATGGCGTTGAGCCCGGACAGGCAGACTTTGTTGATGGTCACGGCGGGCACGGTCATGGGGATGCCGGCTTTGGCGGCGGCTTGGCGGGCGGTGATCTGGCCGGTGCCGGCTTGGATGACGTGGCCCATGATGACGTAGTCGACCTGGTGGCCGGGGATTGCGGCCCTGTCCAGTGCTGCGGCGATGGCGATGCCGCCCAGGTCGACTGCGGAGAGGTCCTTGAGCGAGCCGGCGAGTTTGCCGATCGGTGTGCGTGCGGCGCCGACGATGACTGATCCTGGCATGGGATCACTTCCCTGACGTGGAGTTACTTCTCGCCGCCTCGAGTCACGAGCGGCGACGGGCACGAGGGCCGGACAGATCCAGGCGGGCCGAGGGGGGCCAGTGTGGCACGGATCGACAGCGAAATGAACGCGTCGGCCGGCGCTACCGGCATGGGCGGGACCTGGGTCAGTCGACCTCGGCCGACCCCGTGAGCCGCAGTCGGC
Source organism: Pseudonocardia acidicola (assembly GCF_012911935.1). Lineage (GTDB taxonomy): Bacteria > Actinomycetota > Actinomycetes > Mycobacteriales > Pseudonocardiaceae > Pseudonocardia > Pseudonocardia acidicola. The sequence goes on from NZ_JAAXLA010000040.1 coordinate 26,084, forward strand.
GCTGGGCCCGCTGGTAGAAGGTGGTGAGCCCCAGCCGGACCACGTGCGCGGCGGCCGGCAACAGGGTGAGGTCGACGACGTCGCCGGGGAGCACGTGCCCGACGACGCGGCCGTCCGCCTCCACGGCGAGCTCGCCGCTGGTGGGCAGGATCTCGAGGGCGAGCTTCTCCCCACCCGAGAGGAACAACGCCCGGTTGAACGCCGAGTGCGGGGCCACCGGGACCACGAGCAGGCCCTCCGCGCTGGGCGAGACGATCGGGCCGCCGGCCGAGAAGCTGTAGGCCGTCGAGCCGGTCGGGGTGGCCACGACGACGGCGTCGGCGGCGTAGCGCACGAAGGGATGGCCCTCGACCCGTACCTCCACCGCTGCGGTCCCTCCCCGGCCGGGGATCCGGGGTAGGGCGATGTCGTTGAAGGCCGTGGTGTCCTCGGCGGCGAACGCCGCACGTACCCCGGAACGCCCCTCGACGGTGAAGCGGCCTTCGTCGATGGCGGTCAGCGCCCCGGCCAGTTCCGGGACGTCGATCTCGGCCAGGAAACCCAGCCGCCCGAGGTTCACCCCGAGCACCGGCGCGTGCTGGCCGCGCACCATCCGCATCGAGCGCAGCATCGTGCCGTCCCCGCCGAGGCTGACGACGACGTCGGAGCGCCTGGCCAGGTGACGCTCCTCGACCGCGGCGGCGGGAGCGCCGATGCGTCCGATCTCGTCCTCCAGCCCGAGGACGGCGACCTCTCGGGCCCGGGCCCACTCGGCGATCGTCCGCACCGCCGTGGCGCAGTCCCGGCCCGGGTGCAGCACCAGGCCCACGGTGTTGATCATTCCCAGGTCGGGTCCTCCCGCGCGCGGCCCGGCCGGCCGCCGACGTGGCGGCGACCGACGCGTGCACAGACACCGAAGCGCTCCGTACGGGGTCGGGGCAAGGCCCCGGTCGGGGAAAGGCGCCGCCGCGCCCGGCCCGTGGCGGCGCAGCGGCGGGCCCATCGCCCCTGTGCCCGGGGCCACACCGCTTCTAGCGTGGACCGCTACCACTTCCGCTTCTGCCGAGAGAGGGCTGCCATGCAGGTCGACGAGCTGCTCAAGCCGTTCCCCATCAAGGAGTTCCACCCGTTCCCCCGCGCCATGCTCGGCCCCGGCGCGCACGAGATGATCGGTCCGGAGGCCCTGAAGATGGGCTTCAAGAAGACCCTGGTGATGACCTCGGGCCTGCGCGGCACCGACATCGTGCACAAGATCGTCGAGTCGATGAAGTACCACGGGCTCGAGGTCGTCGTGTACGACAAGGTGGAGTCCAACCCCAAGGACTACAACGTCATGGACGCCGTGGCGCTGTACCAGCAGAACAACTGCGACAGCTTCGTCTCCATCGGCGGTGGGTCCAGCCACGACGCCTGTAAGGGCGCGCGCGTCTCGGTCGCGCACGACGGCCGCAACGTCAACGAGTTCGAGGGCTTCAACAAGTCGGAGAACCCGCAGAACCCGCCGCACATCGCGGTCTCCACCACCGCCGGCACCGGCTCGGAGACCTCGTGGGCCTACGTCATCACCGACACCACCACCGACCCGGACAACCCGCACAAGTACGTGGCCTTCGACGACGCCTCGGTGACCTCGCTGGCCGTCGACGATCCGGTCCTGTACTACGACTGCCCGGTGGACTACACCGCGCAGTGCGGGTTCGACGTGCTCGCGCACGCCTCCGAGCCGTACGTCTCGCGCTTGAACTTCCCCCCGTCGCTGGGCAACGCGCTCTACGCGATCAAGCTGACCAACGAGAACCTCCGTCCTGCGGTGTGGAACGGCCAGGACCTGCCCGGCCGCGAGGGCATGATGTACGCGCAGTACATCGCCGCCCAGGCGTTCAACTCCGGCGGCCTGGGGATCATCCACTCCATCTCGCACGCGGTGTCGGCGTTCTACGACACCCACCACGGGCTGAACAACGCGATCGCGCTGCCGCGGGTGTGGGCGTTCAACATGCCGGTGGTCTACGAGCGCTTCGCCGACATCGCCCAGGTGATGGGCATCGACACCCACGGCATGACCACGGTGCAGGCCGCCGAGGCCGCGCTCGCTGCCGCGATCCGGCTGCTGCGCGACGTGGGCATCCCGGAGCGCTTCGTCGACGTCACCCAGGACAGCTACTCGAAGAACCGCCTCGGGCAGGGCCCGACCAAGTACTACGAGCAGCACAAGAGGATCGTCGGCGACGCCGCCGACGTGGACCGGATCACCAACCACGTCCTCGGCGACGCGTGCACCCCGGGCAACCCGAAGGAGTGCACCTTCGAGACGGTGCGCCCGGTCGTCGAGCACTGCATGAACGGCGACCTGGACGACCTGCTGGGCTGATCCGCCCCCCGGCGACCGGCGAGCGGTGCCGAGCCACCGCCCGCAGGATCGCTGCGCGCCGTCACGAAGAGCCGCGAGGTCATGAACCGGACGACGCCGAGGACGATGCTTGCGCCGCCTGCTCGGCGACACGCAGCCGTTGCCGGGACGCGCCGATCTCCGCCTCCGCCGCGGCGCGGCCTGCCCACGAGGCCCCCTCGACGCTCTTGCCCGGCTCGAGCTCCTTGTAGATCTCGAAGAAGTGCTGGATCTCGCGCCGGTGGAACTCGGGCAGGTGATGGATGTCGCGCAGGTGCTCCAGCCGGGGGTCGTGCGCGGGCACGCAGATCAGCTTGTCGTCCCCGCCCTTCTCGTCGGTCATCCGGAACATGCCGATCGTGCGGCACAGCACGAGCACACCGGGGAACAGCGGCTCGCCCCGGGTGATCAGCAGCGCGTCGAGTGGGTCGCCGTCCTCGCCGAGGGTGTCCTCGACGAAGCCGTAGTCGCCCGGGTACTGGGTCGAGGTGAACAGCGTCCGGTCGAGCCGGATCCGGCCGCTGTCGTGATCGACCTCGTACTTGTTGCGGCTGCCGCGGGGGATCTCGATCAGGATGTCGAACTCCATGCTCACGGAGCCGTTCGGCGGTCGTCGCGGAAATCCATCCCCATCCTCCTTGTCGCGGTTCACCGGTCGCTCAGGGCGATTGCCGGTGCCGTGCCGCCAGGGTCGTCGCGGCGGGTGTGGGCCCATCGTGCGCCGAACCGGGGCGGGTGGCGAGCGGTCGACGCATCGACGGGGGCATGGTCGACCCTGTGGGCCTCGGAGAAGGGCCTACCGGATCTCCACCGCACGAGCGGCCGGCGGGAGCGCGTCGACGTCTCCGGGCGACCACTGACGGGGGTCCGGTCCGAGCGAGATGAGTTCGGTGACCTGCTCGATGCACCAGGGGGACACGTCGCGCCGGCCGTTGCGCACCTGATCGGCCAGGTCGCTCCAATCGACCCAGTCGAAACCGTCCACCTCGGACGAGTCGGGTCGCGGCTCCGACTCGGTGTAGGCCCGGAACACCGGACACATCTCGTTCTCCGCGATCCCGTTCGGCATCACGGCGCGATAGCGGAAGCGCGGCAGGATCAGGGTGATCTCGGTCGGCTGGATCCGCAGTTCCTGGCGAAGGCGCCGACGCACGCTGTCGGTGAGGCTCTCGCCGGGGCCGGGGTGGCCGCAACAGCTGTTCGTCCACACCCCGGGCCACGTCTTCTTGCCGCGGGCGCGCTGCGTGATCAGCAGTCTGCCCCGGGAGTCGAAGACGTAACAGGAGAACGCCAGGTGCAACGGCGTGTCCCGATGGTGCACGGCTGCCTTGTCCAGCACCCCGAGGGCGTGACCCGATTCGGTCAGCAGAACGACCTGCTCCATGGTGATCCCTGTTGATCCTTGTCGTCGGGGCCCTGGCCGCTACGCATCTGCGACGAGTGCCGGCAGGTCGATCTGGTGTCCGAGCCGGTCGCGCTTGGTGCGCAGGTATCTGATGTTGTCAGTGGTCAGCTCGGGCGGCAGGGCGACACGGCCCAGCAACTGCAGCCCGGCGTCGGTCAGCTCGTCGCGTTTGTGCGGATTGTTGGTGATCAGGCGCACCCGGTGCACCCCGAGCCGGGCGAGGATCGCGGCTGCCGCCCGGTACTCCCGATCGTCGACGGGGAGCCCGAGGTCGAGGTTCGCGTCCACGGTGTCGCGGCCGGCTTCCTGCAGTGCGTAGGCCTGGAGCTTGCGGCCGAGCCCGATTCCCCGCCCCTCGTGCCCGCGCAGGTACACCAGGACACCTGCCCCGTCACTCGCGATCAGCTCGAGCGCGCGGCGCAGCTGCGTTCCGCAGTCGCATCGCAGCGAGCCCATCACGTCGCCGGTCAGGCACTCGCTGTGCACCCGGACCAGCACGCCCTCGGGCCGCGCGTCGGCCGCGGCCAGGTCGCCCATGGTCAGGGCGAGGTGTTCGAGGCCGTCGAGCCGGGAACGGAAGGACCAGGCGTGGAAGGTGCCGGCCGAGGTGGGAAGGTGGGCGTCGCCGGTCGGCTCGACCAGTGGCTCCGTGCGACGCCGGTGCTGCACCAGTTCGGCGATGTCCAGATGGGGCAGCCCGTGCCGGCGGGCGAAAGCGCTCGGTTGCTCGCCGGACAGCGGGACCCCGCCGGTGCCGACGAGTTCGGTGATCACTCCGACACCGCTGCACCCGGCCAGCCGCAGCAGGTCGGTGGCGGCCTCGGTGTGCCCGGCCCGGGTCAGCACCCCGCCGTCGCGGGCGCGCAGCGGGAACACGTGACCCGGCCTGCGCAGATCGGCCGGCAGGGTCGCCGGATCGGCCAGGGCGCGGACGGTGGCGGCGCGGTCGTGGGCGGAGATGCCGGTGCCGACGGACGCGTGGTCCACGGTGACGGTGAAGGCGGTCCCGTGGCTGTCGGTGTTGTTCTCCACCATGAGGCCGAGGCCGAGTGCGTCCGCGCGACCGGCGGCCATCGGCGTGCACACGATGCCGCTGCCGTGCCGCATGAAGAACGCCATCGAGCCGGGGGTCATGTGCTCGGCTGCCATGATCAGGTCGCCCTCGTTCTCGCGGTCCGCGGCATCGGCCACCACGACCATGCCGCCATCGGCGAGCGCGCAGAGAGCACGTTGAATCGAGTTGCTCACGTCAGTACTCCATTGGCAACCGGTGAACGGACGGCGCGGGAGCCGAGCCGGTTCCGCTCGGCGCCCCCGCTGCTCTTCGCCCGGTTCAGGTAGGACCCTGCCACCCGCGATGCCGTCGTGTGCCGTGGTTCCCTGCAGGGTGGCAGAGCTGGTTGACCACCCGGTGGTTCGTCAGGCCCGGCGTTGCGGGACCGTCGGTACGACCGGCATGTCCGGGATGGTGGCAGGGTCGACCTTGAAGACGGCCGGGTAGGTGGTGGGGTCCGTGGCGTACGACGGTTCGGTGGATCGCCAGCTGTAGAGACAGGTGGTGCAGGAGAACATCGTCCAGACTCCGGGCACCGGAGACGTGGTCAGCACCCGGATCTCGTGTGCGTCGCAGCGCGGGCAGGTGCCGGGCAGTGCGGTGTCGGAAGTTGTCACGTGAGCAGCCCCTTGATGATGTTTTCCCAGGTGCGGGTGCCGTCGGGTTCGTCGACGGTCTGCGAGTAGTGGCCGCGCTGTTCCGGCGCGATCGGTGTGGTCGCGTCGAACACCACCTTGTGCGTGATGCCGGCCGGGTCCGAACTGGGGTCGAGCGGCAGCACCGAGGCGTTGGGGATGGTGACGATGTCGTGCTGCGGGTGGAACTTCACCGACATCGCCCACATCACCTGGGCCAGGTTGAACGGGTCGACGGTCTCGTCGACGACGATCACGACCTTGCAGTAGCCCAGGCCGTGCGGGGTGGTCATCGCACGAAGACCCACGGCCTTGCCGAACCCGCCGTAGCGCTGCTTGACCGAGATGACCGCCAGCAGGCCCTGGGTGTACATGGCGTTGACCGCGACGACCTCGGGGAAATCACGCTTGAGCTGCTGGTAGAGCGGCACGCTGGTGTTCAGGGCCAGGGTGTAGTCCATCTCGGTCCACGGCATCCCCAGGTAGAGGTGCTCGAAGATCGGGTTGGGCCGGTGGGACACCTTGTGGATCTTGATGATGGGCTGCCGGCGGCCACCGGAGTAGTGCCCGGTGAACTCCCCGAACGGGCCCTCGATCTCGCGGACCCCGGCGATGATCTCGCCTTCGAGAACCGCTTCCGATCCCCACGGGACGTCCATTCCGGTCAGCGGCGCCTTGGCGATGCGGTACGGGCTGCCCTGGATGGCGCCGGCCATCTCGTACTCGGACTGGTCGTAGGCCAGCGGCATGCCGGCCACCGTGGTGATCACCGGCTCGTTGCTGACGGCGATCGCGACGGGGAGGTTCTCTCCGCGCTCCTCGGCCATGCGCAGGTGCAGCCCGATGTCGTGGGTCGGCAGCGGCTGGATGCCGAGGGTGTCGACGTCCTTGACCTGGATGCGGTAGATGCCGACGTTCTGCTTGCCGAAGTTCTCGGGGTCGTCGGGATCGCGGCTGACCACGACGGCCTTGTCGATGTAGCAGCCCACGTCGTAGCGGTTGAGCCGGAACAGCGGGAACAGATCGAACAGGTTGATGCCCTCGTCGAGGGTGATCTCCTGCCACGGTGCGTCATCGCGGCGCTCGACCGGGACCGGGAAGTCGTCCCAGCGGCGGGCGAACTCGAAGAACTGGTCCTTGACCGGGGTGTCCTTGTCCATCCCCAGCATCAACGCGTGGTTCGGCCAGGACCCCACCACGTTCAGCGCGGCCCGGGCGTTCTCGTAACCGGAGATGTTGTCGAAGAGCAGCGCCGGACCCCGGTCGGTCACGTTGGCCACCGCCCGCGCCGCCGCACCCAGATCCGGTTCCGGGTTCACGGGGTCGGAGAACCGCGCCAATTGGCCGTTGCGTTCCAGCGCCGACAGGAAGTCACGCAGATCTGAATATGCCATGCCTCAATTCCTCACTTCGTTATTCCCCCGCCGGGACTCCCCGCTCATACCGCGGCGACGTCCTGGTGGGCGTGCGGACCCATGCCGTGCCACCGCTGCGCGGTGGGCAGGGCGAGACCGAACTGGTCCAGGGTTCGCCCGACGATGTGTTCGACGACGTCGTGGACCGTGGCGGGCTGGTTGTAGAAGGCAGGCATCGGCGGCAGGATGCACGCGCCCATGCGGGTCAGTTCCAGCATGTTCTCCAGGTGGATCGCCGACAGCGGGGTTTCCCGCGCCACCAGCACCAGGCGCCGTCGCTCCTTCAGCGTCACGTCCGCCGCGCGCCCGATCAGGCCGTCGCCGTAACCGGTGCGGATACCGGCGAGGGTCTTCATGCTGCACGGCGCCACCACCATGCCGTCGACGGGGAAGGAGCCGCTGGAGATCGCGGCGCCCTGGTCGTCCGGCCGGTAGACCGCCGAGGCCAGTGCGCCGACCTCACGCATCGTGTAGGGGGTCTCGTGCGCGACGGTCGCCCGCGCCCACCGGCTGACCACCAGGTGGGTCTGCACATCCAGCTCGCGCAGCGCCTCCAGCAGGCGGATCCCGATCACCGCTCCCGTGGCGCCGGTCATCGCGACGACGAGTTTCACTACGCCTCTCCACTCCCGGTTGGATGCGGACAGTTAGTCCGTGTACGTCCTACTTCGGTCACGCTATACTCCGTGTGCGTCCTAATTCAACCCGTGGGAGTGCATCGAGAGTGCCGTCACAACGATCGACATCGCCGCACGGCGATCGGGCGACGCTGCCCGCCGCGGTCCGCGGGCCGGGGCCGCTGGCCCGGCGCCTCTACCAGTTGCACGCCCGGCTCTGGCAGGACGTGGTGGGGGAGGACCTGACCGGACCCCAGTTCAACGTGCTGAGCGTGCTCGACGCCGAGGGGCCGATGGATCAGCGCACGCTGGGCGGCCACGCCTCCCTGGACAAGTCGACGATCGCGCCCATCGTGGAGCGGCTGCGCCAGCGCCGGCTGGTCGACGTGGCATGGAACCCGCAGGACAAACGACGCAAGCTGCTCCAGATCACGCCGGAGGGGCGCGAGCTGGTCACCCGGCTGACGCCGCTGGCCGACGAGGTGGGCGACCGGATGCTCGCCCCGCTCGAGGCCCACGAGCGCGACCTCGTCCTGACGTTGCTGCAGCGGATCGTCGAGCAGCGGAGCCCGGCCCAGGACCCGAACCGCATCCCCGATACCGGAAGGACCGAGCATGGCCGACCCTGACACTCTCATGTGGGAGGTGCGCGCGGCGCCGGACCGGCTGCCCGACCTGCTGCACTGGATCCGGACCGAGGCGCTCGATGCGCTTCGCCGGACCGATGGCTGGCAGGGCGCGGACGTCTACACGGCGAGCGACGAGCGGGCCGTGGTCATCGTCCGCTTCGACGCGCCCGGCGCACGCCTGCCGGAACCACCCGCCGATCTCGTCCGCCGGCCGGCGCACCAATGGCCGTTCCGGCACCTCCTGGCCGCCAGGCCGTGACCTGGGCCGGCCCGGCGGGCCGGTCTGCTGCGCGGGCCGTCAGTGCTTGCGGGGCCGGGTGAGGGTGAACCGGTCGACGGGTGTGAGGTCACCGTAGGGGCCGGCGACGGCGTAGTAGGTGACGTGGATGGCGGTCGTCCCGCCGGGCCGGCCGGGGTCCACGTCGAAGGCGGCGAAGCCGTACGCGTGGTCGGGATCGCGCACGGCCGACCACGGGGCGTCCTCCGTGACGTAGATCGGCGAGCGCTTGCCGGTCGACGAGTCCACCGGGCCCACGCCGGTGATCACCCGGCAGCGGGCGGGGTTGAAGAACAGCTGGTTGGACGGCACCGAAGTGCCGCCGCCACCGATCACCATGTGCACGGTGCCCTTGGTGGTGTCGATGGTGTCGGTACCGGTCGCCACCGGGATCGGGGTGAGCGTGTCGTTGGGTTGCTGTCCGCGGACGGGGTGCGAGCGTTCGTAGTGGTGTTCGTGACCGCAGACGACGAGGTCGACCCCGTAACGGTCGAACAGCGGCACCCAGGACTCCCGGACGCCGCGGTCGGCGCCGTTGAACTTGTCCACCGTGGACACGACGACCTGATGCATGCAGACGACGATCCAGTCGATGTCGGGGTTGGCGCGGGACGCGGCCAGTTCGCGTTCCAGCCAGCGCTGCTGGGCGCCGCCGGAGTACCCGCGGACGTAGGAGTTGCCGCCGTCCTGGTAGCACACGTCGTCGTTGTTCAGGCTGATGATCCGCACCGCGCCGGCGGTGAAGGAGTACCAGAGCCCGCGTAGGGGTTCCTCCGCGCCGGCGTCGGGCACGGTGAAGTAGGTCTGGTAGGCGCCGTAGCCGACGGGGCCGTTGCCGAGTTCGTTCTCGTGGTTGCCCGCGGCGGGCATCCAGGGCCGGTACCGGGCCGAGCGGCTGGTGTTCTCGAACCAGTCCGACCAGGTCCGGATCCGGTCGGTGGCCAGGTTGGCGTAGCACAGGTCCCCGTTGACCAGGTGGAACAGCGGGGCGATGCGCTCCACACCGGCGGTGACGTCGCCGCCGGCCGGAGAGCCGAGGTTGTCGTTGACCCAGGTGGTGCCGCTCAACCTGCCCAGGGTCGGGGTGCCCTGGTCGCCGAAGCTGGTGAAGGTGAACGCCGCCCGCCCGCGAGGGGCGGTGCGCACCGTGCCGAGTTCGGGGGCGGCGCCGTCGTGCGTGGCGGCGTAGACGTAGTCGGTGTCCGGGCGCAGGTTGGTCAGCCGGGCGTGGTGGACCTGCACCTCGGTGCCGGACTTGGCGTCCCGGTAGGTCGTGGTCTCGGCGGCTTCGGTGTGCCCGAACCCGCCGCCCGGGCTGCCCAGCAGCACCGTCGGTCCGGACACCGAGACCGTGGTGTGCCAGGAGACCACGACCTCCCGGGAGGCGTCCGCGCCGAACTGCAGGTGTAGCCCGGCCACCCGCGGCGCCCCGGAACGGTCGGGCCGCTGCCACAGCATGGGCGAGGCCGGTGCGGCGGAGGCGCGAGGTGTCCCGATCAGCACCGCGCCACCCAGACTTGCCGCCCCCGTCAGCAGACCGCGCCGACCGATCACCGCAGAGGCGGACACCCCGCCGAACATGGCACTCACAGCGACGCACGATCCACGTTCGTGGTGGCCGGCAGGCCCCGAGCAGATGAAGACGTCCTGTCACCGGGATGTATTGGCCACGGTGAGCGCCCCGGTGGGGGCTGGTCCTGGACGGCGGGTTGCCGCGGTCTTGGAGCACCGGTGCTCCGTCGCCAAGAGATCGACAAGTCCGGGAGCGCAACATGTTCCGAGCACGAACGATCGTGGAGGAGAACCGTGAGGCCCCTGCGAGTGTCGGTGCTCGCCGATGACCCCCTGAGCGGTGACGGTGCCGCAGCCGTCCTGCGCGGCCGCGCCGACGTGGAGCTGCTCCCCGCCGTCCGGCGTCCCGAGGCCGACGTGCTGCTGCTCGTCACCCCGCGGGCCGACGAGAAGACCGTGGACCTGATGGGCGCCAGCGCGGCGGACAGCCGCAGTGCGCGGATGCGCATCGTCCTCGTCGCCGACGCGATGCCGGAGCAGTTGCTGTTCCGTGCCATCGACTACGGCCTGGTCAGCGTGCTGCGGCGGCGCGACGCGTCCCCGGAGCGCGTGCTGGGCGCCGTGCTCGGCGTCGGCGCCGGCCAGGCGGAGATGCCCGGTGGCGTGCTGCACCGGCTCGTGGAGCAGGTGCGGTCCGTCCAGCGTGACGTGCTGGCGCCGAACGGACTGACCCTCGGTGGCCTGCAGGACCGCGAGGTCGAGGTGCTCCGGCTGCTCGCCGACGGGATGGACACCGTCGAGATCGCCGACCGGCTCAACTACTCCGAGCGCACGATCAAGAACGTCATCCACGGCATGATGACGCGGCTCAACCTGCGCAACCGGTCGCACGCCGTCGCCTTCGGCATCCGCTGCGGAGCGCTGTGACGCACGCCCGGGCGCGTTCCACTGACATTCATCTGCGTCCCGCCACGGAATTCGCCGCCGGCTGCTAGACCACAGGAGTGGATCATCAGCACGACGCGGCCCTGCCGTTGCGGTTCGCGCTCGCCGGCCCGGTACAGGCCTGGTACCGCGACGAACCGATCCGGCTGGGACCGCCGCAGCGCCGGGCGGTTCTTGCCGCGCTGCTCCTCGACGCCGGGCGCGTGATCACCCCGGACGCCCTCGTCGACGGGATCTGGGGAGCCGACCCGCCCGCCCGGCCGCAGGCCGCGGTGCAGGTGCACATCTCCGTACTGCGCCGTGTCCTCGAACCGGGTCGCGCGGCCCGGCAGGAGAGCCGCGTACTGCGCTCGGTGGGCCGGGGCTACCTGCTCGACGTCGTGGGGATCGAGGTCGACCTGTTCCTCTTCCGCCACCGGGTCGCCGCGGCCCGTGCCGCCCGCGCGCAGGGGTGGGACGAGCGCGCCGCGACGCTGCTGCGTACCGCCCTCGAGCACTGGGACGGCGTCGCCCTCACCGGGCTGCCCGGTCCGACGGCGGAGCTGCACCGGGTGGCGCTGCTGGAGGAGCGGCTGACCGCGTTCGAGGAACTGGTCGAGATCGAACTCGAGCGCGATTCGGATGCGGTTCCCACCGTCGAGCTGATGCGGCTGCTGCAGGACCACCCGCACCGGGAGCGGCTGTATTCGCTGCGCATGCGCGTCCTGCAGCAGCAGGGCAGGCGCGGCGAGGCACTGGCCGTCTACACCGAGCTGCGGTCCCGGCTCGTCACCGATCTCGGAATCGAGCCGGGACCGGAGCTGCGCCGGCGGCAGCGGCAGATCCTCGCGGAGGAGGCCACCCCGGCGGCCGGCCTGCCGGTGGTTCCGGCCGCCGACCCCGCGCCGAACTGGCCGTCATACCCGGGCCCGGCGCCGTGGCTCGTCGGGCGCGACGAGGTGGTGGAGCAGGTGGCCGCGGCGCTCACTCCGGGCGCCTCGCGACCGGTCCTGGTGCACGGTGTCGTCGGCGTCGGGACCACCGCGGTCGCGCTCGCCGCCGTCGACCGGGTGGCGCAGCGGTTCCCGGGTGGGGTCCGGGTGCTGTCGGAGCGGAGCGGGCCGCCCGGCCCGCCGCCGGCCTGCGCGCTGCTGGTCGTCGACGGCGTGCACGACGAGTCGGTCCTCGCCGCACGGCTGGGCGTCGCGCCCGACCGCGTCGTGGACGCACTGCGCGGACCGGTGCGGCGCGGGACGACCGTGCTGATCGTGGGGTCCAACCGGCTGCGACGGTTGACCGACCTGCTCCGGGCCGAGGTCCGGCCGCTGACCGAGGACGAGTCGTGGGCCCTGCTGGCCGCCGGGCTCGGGGACGAGCGCCTCGAACGCGAGCCCACCGTCGTCCGCGAGCTGGTCCGCCGGGTGGGCGGGCTGGCCGCGATGCTGGTCAGGCACGCGCAGCACCTGGGACCCCGGCCCGACTGGTTGCTCACCGACTACTACCAGGACCTGCTGGAGCAGGAGGCCGCCGACCCCGACTGGCTGATCGACCTCGCCCTGGAGCCGGTGGTGGGGCACGCGTTCGCCCCGCTGGATGCGACGGCCAGGACCGTGCTCTGCGTCGCGGCGCTGCTGGGGGAGCGGGAGTTCTCCCGGGCCGAGGTCGTCGCGACCGGTGCGGTGAGCAGCCGGCAGGCCATCCGCTGCCTGGAGGAGTTGGTGGACCGCAACGTGGTCGACTCCCCACGGCCCGGCCGCTACCGGTTCCATCCGCTGCTGCGTGAGTACGGCGTGGCCCTGGCGAGCCGGTCCGGGGTGCGGCCGTGGCCCGTCCGCGCATTCCCCGGCGGCCCGAACGTCATGGGCTGCCCGACGGCGGAGTGCGAAGGCCGGGAGGCGGGCTGATCCGGCCTGTCCGGGAGGGCAGTCCGGGCGGGCGGCGCGGGCAACGACGCTCCCGGCTGCTGGCCCCCGGCGGCGCGGCCACTGCATCGTCGCCGGAACCGCACCGACGACCACAACCGCGAGAACGGACCACTGGGGGCAGTCGTGATGTCAACCGATCGCGCCGCGGAAGTCCTGGCCAGCAGCACCGCGGCCATGCTGACCGGCGTTCGCGCCGACCTGCTCGAAACTGCCCCGGACGAGGGGCCCGGTGCGCAGGCGGCGCGGGAGAACCTGCTCAGCCGGATCGACGGGCTGCTCACGGCCCTGCACGGGGTCCCGTGCCTGGCCGATCGCCCGGCGCCGACGGAGGCGTAAAGCCCCGAGTGAGCTGCGCCATGCCCCTTCGGGTACGGCAGGCGGTCCGGGCGGGCAGCACCACGCGCGGCCCGTCGCCCGCCGGTGTGTCGCGCTCCTACGGTGCGCCGGAGGGGCCCGTCGGCTCCCCGGCTGCAATGGCAAGGAAGGCAGTATGAGCACCGTCGTCGTCAAACGGGGTCCCCGGACGTCGGGCCCCGACATGCCGGCGGGACACCTGGAACTGGCGGAGCCACCGGTGCTCGGTGAGCCGGCGGGGCTGGACTTCACCTCGGCGCTGTCCTACCTGCCGATGGTCCTCGGCACGGGCGCGATGGTGCTGGTGTTCTCCCTGGGTAACGGATCGCCCTCGCTCTACCTGATCACCGGGATGATGGCGCTGTCGATGATGTCGATGAGCGCCGTGCAGATCGTCCGCCCCGGCATGGAGCGCCGCCGCAGGATGCGCGCCGAGCGCCGCGACTACCTGCGCTACCTCGACCAGCTCCGCGGGCAGGTGCGCGGGGCCGCGGAGGAGCAGCGGGCCGCGGTCCGATGGGACCACCCGGAACCGGACGCGCTGTGGTGGTTCGCCCAGGGGCCTCGCCTCTGGGAGCGGCGCGCCGGACACGACGACTTCGCCCGCGTCCGCATCGGCTGCGGCGACCAGCGGGCCGCGTTGGAGCTCGCGCCACCGCAGACCCGCCCGGTGGAGGACCTGGAACCGCTGTGCGCGATCGCGCTGCGCCGGTTCACCCGGGCCTTCTCGACGGTGCCCGGACTCCCGGTGGCGGTGAACCTGCGCCGGTTCACCATCGTCGAGTTCGCCGGCGAGGCGCCCGCCGCGGCGGCGCTGCTCCGCGCCATGATCGCGCAGCTGGCGGTTCTGCACTCCCCGGACGAGCTGCGGCTGGCGCTGCTCGTCGGTCCGGAGCAGCGCGCGGCGTGGGACTGGTGCAAGTGGCTGCCGCACCTCGCGCACGGCGACGCCGTCGACGATGCCGGCCCGGTACGGATGGTGGCGGGCGACCACGACGAGCTGCTCGACCTGCTCGGTCCGGACCTGCTGGACCGCCCCGACCACGATCCCGACGCGTCGTCCGCACCCAACGAGCCCTTCACGGTGATCCTCGCGCACGGCGTGGAGGTGCCGGAGCGGTCCCGGCTGCGCGGCGCCGGCCTGCGCAACGCGGTGCTGCTCGACCTGACCGGGGCGCTGCGCGGCGGGGAGACGGTCCTGCGGCTCACCGTGACCGGGGACGAGATCGAGTTCCCGTCCGGGGACGCCGTCGGCCACGCGGTCGTGGACGGGCTGGGCACGGGTCCCGCCGAGCGGCTCGCCCGCGTCCTCGCGCCGTTGCGGACCAGCGGCACGGTCGAGCTGTCGAGCAAGCCGCTGGAGACCGACCTCGAGCTCACCGAGCTGCTCGGCATCCGTGACCCGCGCACGTTCGACGTCGCGGCCACGTGGCGGCCGCGGACCGCGCAGCGCGCCCGGCTGCAGGTGCCGATCGGCGTCACCGGGGACGGTGAGGTCATCGAGCTCGACCTCAAGGAGGCCGCCCAGGGCGGCATGGGCCCGCACGGCGTGCTCATCGGCGCCACCGGCTCGGGCAAGAGCGAGCTGCTGCGCACCTTGGTGATCGGCCTGGCCGCGACGCACTCGTCCGAGGTCCTCAACATGGTCCTCGTCGACTTCAAGGGCGGCGCGACCTTCCTCGGCACCGAACGGCTGCCGCACACCTCGGCGGTGATCACCAACCTGGTGGACGAGCTGCCGCTGGTGGACCGGATGCAGGACTCGATCAACGGCGAGCTGATCCGGCGCCAGGAGCTGTTGCGCGCGGCCGGGTACTCCTCGCTGTACGACTACGAGAAGGCCCGGGCCGGCGGCGCGGCGCTGCCGCCGCTGCCGACGCTGCTGGTGGTGGTCGACGAGTTCTCCGAGCTGCTGGCGGCCAAGCCGGAGTTCATGGACCTGTTCGTCCAGATCGGACGGCTGGGGCGCAGCCTCGGGGTGCACCTGCTGCTGGCCTCCCAGCGGCTCGACGAGGGCCGCATCCACCGGGTCGAGGGCCACCTGTCCTACCGCATCGCCCTGCGCACCTTCTCGTCGATGGAGTCGCGCAGCGTGATCGGTGTGTCGAGCGCCTACGAGCTCCCGTCCGTCCCCGGCAACGGCTACCTCAAGATCGACACGGATAATCTGGTGCGGTTCAAGGCCGCCTACGTCTCCGGCCCGTGCCCCGAGGTCCGCGGCGGTGCCGGCTCGGCGGTTCCCGCGGCCACCGAGGTCGCCGCGTTCGGGCTCGCACCCGGCCGCATCCGCCGTGACGTCGCCGAGGAGCCGGTCGCCGCCGGCCGGCCGGCGGGGGAGTCCGCGGGTGACGGCGAGGAGAGCCTGCTCGACGTGCTCATCGGCCGGCTCGCCGGCGCCGGGCCGGCCGCGCGCCAGGTCTGGCTGCCGCCGCTGGCCGAGTCGCCCAGCCTGGACCACCTGCTGCCCGGGCTGGTCCCGGACCCGCGGCGCGGGATGACCGCTTCCGGTCATCCCGCCGTTCGCAGCCTGCGGGTCCCGATCGGCCTGGTGGACCGGCCGTTCGAGCAGTCCCGCGAGCTGCTGGTGGCCGACCTGTCCGGGGCGGACGGCCACGTCGGCGTCGTCGGGGCCCCGCAGGCGGGCAAGTCCACGCTGTTGCGCACGCTGATCCTGTCGCTGGCGCTGACCCACACCCCGGAGGAAGTGCAGTTCTACTGCCTCGACCTGGCCGGCGGCGGCCTGATGTCCGTGGCCGGGCTGCCGCACGTCGGATCGGTCGCCACCCGTCTCGAGCGCGACCGCGTGTTGCGCACCATCGAGGAGCTGGCACAGCTGCTGGAGTGGCGGGAGCAGACGTTCGCCACGCACGGCGTCGACTCGGTGGCCGCCTACCGCGCGCGGGCGCCCCGCGCGGACCTGCCCGCGGACCCGTTCGGCGACGTGTTCCTGGTGATCGACGGCTGGCAGACGCTGCGCAAGGACTTCGAGGACCTCGAGCCGCGGGTCACCGAGCTGGCCGCGCGCGGGCTGGGCTTCGGCGTGCACGTGGTGGTGGCCGCGACCCGGTGGTCGGAGATCCGGCCGTCCACCCGCGACCTGCTCGGCACCAAGCTGGAGCTGCGCCTGGGCGACCCGGTGGAGTCCGAGCTGGGCGCCCGGACCGCGGCGCTGGTCCCGCACCAGCCGGGCCGCGGGCTCACCGCGACCAAGTACCACTTCCTGGCCGGCCTGCCCCGGGTCGACGGGTCCTCGGCCACCGAGGACCTGATGACCGCCACGAAGCTCGCGGCCGAGGAGGTGGCGACCTACTGGACCGGCCGCCGCGCCCCGGAGGTGCGGATGCTGCCGGCGCAGCTGCCCGTCGGCGCCGTGCCGGAGCCCACCGTCGGTGCGGGCGGCGACCTGGCGGTCTGCCTGGGCCTGGACGAGAAGCGGCTGGCACCCGTCTGGCACGACTTCGCGGCCACCCCGCACCTGCTCGTGCTCGGCGACGCCGAGACCGGGAAGACGAACCTGCTGCGCGCGCTGGCCCAGGCGATCGTCGCGCGCTACACCCCGGCGCAGGCCCGGATCCTGATGGCCGACGGCCGCCGTGAACTGCACTCCGCGGTGCCCGAGCAGTACCGGATCGGCTACGCGGTCGGCGGCGACACGCTGTCCGACCTGGCCGCCAACGCCGCGGTGTCGATGACCAAGCGGCTGCCCGGCTCCGACGTCCCGCCCGAGCAGCTGGCGCGGCGCGACTGGTGGCACGGCCCGCGGTTGTTCCTGCTCGTCGACGACTACGACCTGATGGCCTCCGGCGTCGGGATGGGCGGGCCGCTGGAGCCGCTGATCCCGCTGCTCGCGCACGGCACGACCATCGGGATGCACCTGGTGGTCGCGCGCAGCACCTCCGGGGCGATGCGGGCGATGATGGACCCGCTGCTGCGCCGGATGTGGGAGCTCGGCGCTCCCGGTGTCCTCTTCTCCTACCCCAAGGAGGAGGGCAAGTTCCTCGGCGAGGCCGCGCCCCGCACGCTGCCCGCCGGGCGGGCGCAGCTCGTCACCCGGCGCTCCGTGCGGCTCGTGCAGACCGTCGACGCGACCGCGGAGCCCGCCCCGGCCGACCCGAACCCGGTCGCCTCGAATTCGTCCGTGACAGGAGTCCAGTCGTGACGACCGCCGCCCCGAACCGGAACGGTGCCGCCCCGGACGGCGCCGCCCGCAACGGCGCCTCGAACGGCACCGTGCCGGCCCCGTCCGCCGCCGGTGCCGACCTGTGCCGGCTGACCGTGGTGGGCCCGGCCGGCCGTGCGGACCTCGCTGTCCCCGTCTCCACGACCCCCGGATCGCTGCTGCCGCTGCTGGTCCGGCGGCTGGCCGAGGCGAACACCCCCGGCCCGGAGGCGCCCGGGGGCTGGGTGCTGCAGCGGCTCGGCGACACCGAGTTCGACCAGGACGTCCCGTTCGAGGCCCTCGACCTGCTGGACGGCGAGCTGCTCCACCTGCGACCGGCCGACGACCCGATCCCGGAGCTGCGCTACGACGACCTGCCGGTCGGGGTCGCCGCGTCGGTCGAATCGACGACGCACCGCTGGACGCCGGCCGCCACCCGGCGGCTGCTGCTGGGCCTGGGCGGCGCGGCGCTGCCGGCTGCTGTCGCCGTCGCCGTCGCCGGTCTCCCGGGGTGGGCGGTGGCCCCGACCGGTGCCGTCGTCGCGGTCGCGCTGATACTCGGCGCCGTTCTGCTCGTCCGGCGGGCCGGACAGCGCGGCCCGGGGCTGGTCGCCGGGTTCGGCGGGACCGCCGTCGCGGCGGGGGCGGGGCTGTGCGTTCCCGGTGGTCCGGCCGGGGCGTGGCATCCCGGCGCGACCGGGACGGTGCTGGCCGCGCTGGGTGCCGGGGTGGCCGCGACCGTGCTGCTGGCCGGGTGGCGGGCCGCGACCGTGGCGCTGGGCTCGGTGATCGCGGTGGCGGTGAGCGTGCTGGCCACGGCCGGGCTCGCCGTCTGGTCCGGGTGCGACGGTGCCCGCGCACTGGCCGTGGTCACCGTCGTGGTGTTCCTCGCCGGGGCGGTCGGACCGCGGATCGCGGTGCGGCTCGCCCGGCTCCGCGTGCCGCAGCTGCCGCGCACCGCGGCCGAACTGCAGGAGGACATCGATCCGGAGTCCGGGTCGGTGGTCGCGGCGCGCACCGCCCGCGCCGACGCGCTGCTGTCGGTGCTGTGCGTGTGTTCCGCGGTGCTCGCGGTCGCCACGGCGGTCGCGCTGCAGGCCGGTCCGGGCTGGGCGGACCGGGTGCTGCCGCTCGTCCTGGCGGCCGCGGCCGTGCTGCGCGGGCGGATCCTGCAGACCGTCGTCCAGCGCGGGGCGCTGGTCTGGGCGGCGGCGCTGGCCACCGCGGTCATGGCCACCGGCCTGGCCCGCGACGCCGGGGTCGACGGGACGGCCGTGCTGCTGGCCGTCGTCCTGCTGGCCGCGGCCGGGGCGCTCGTGGCCGCCTGGCGGCTCCCCGGACGGCGGCTGCTGCCGGTCTGGGGGCAGGCCGCGGACATCGCCGAGCTGTGGACGGCGCTGGCGCTCGTGCCGGTGCTGCTGCAGGTGCTCGGCGTCTACGCCTTCTTCCGGGCCCTGAACGGCTGAGCGTCGTGCAGAGTCGCAAGGACCACGTCCAGGCCTACCAGTTCTCCACCGCCCGGCTGTCCTCCGCGCTGGTCGCCGGGGACGCCCTCGCCGCGGAGAGCCCGCTGCGGCGCTCGGGAATGGGCTCGGCGATCGGTGCGATGCTCGCGGTCCTGGGCTGCGCCGGTGCCTTCGTCTACGGCCTCATCAGCCCGGGCGGCAACACGACCTGGCAGGCGCCGCGCACCATCGTGGTGGAGAAGGAGACGGGCAACCGCTACCTCTACATCGACGGCGTACTGCGCCCGACGCTGAACACCGCCTCGGCAATGCTCTACTTCGGTGGCGGCGGCGGCGCGCCGGTGTTCCGCTCGGTGTCGCAGGCCTCCCTCGCCGGGGTGCCGCACGGGCCTGCCGTCGGCATCCCCGGGGCGCCGGACTCGGTACCGCAGACGATGCTTCCGGCCGAGTGGTCGCTGTGCGCGGTCCCCGGCCGGACCGACCCGCGGATGAGCGTGGGGCTGGGGCCGGCCCCGTCGAGCACCCCGTTGCCGGGCGACCAGCGGCTGGTCGTGGCAGGGGCGGACGGGACCACCCATGTGGTGTGGCGCGGCACCGAGTACCCCGTCGCGTCGCCGGCCGTGCTCGCCGCGCTCGGCCTCGGCGACGTCGCCCCCGTCGTCGTCCCGGACCCGTGGCTCGCCGCGCTCGCCCACGGCCCCCGGCTGGCCCCGCCGGACGTCCCGGGTGCCGGCTCGCCGGGCCCGGCCATCGGCGGCGCCGCGGCGAGGGTGGGCCAGGTCTTCGACGTGACCGTGGCCGGCACGCGGCAGAGCTACCTGCTCCGCACCGACGGGCTGGCCGCGCTGAGTCCGACCGCGGCGGCGCTGCTGGCCGCGCGGCCGGGGACGGCGCCGTCCCGGGAGATCATGCCGGCAGACGCCGCCGCGGTGCCGGCATCAGCGGACCGGTCGCTGTTGACCGATCTGCCGGACCTGGCCGGCGCGGGAACGTTCCGGCCGGGCACCGACGCGGTGTGCGTGCACCAGGTCTCGCGCGACGGCGACATCGCGCCGGGCACCGTCGCCACCGAGCCGCTCCCCGCCGGCCCGCGGGAGGACGGGGCCCGCGTGGTCCCCGGCACCGGAATGCTCGCCGCTGCGCTGCCCAAGCCGGGCCCGGGTGGGCAGCCGCGGCTGTATCTGATCACCGACCAGGGCGAACGGTTTCCGGTGTCGGCGGCGGGTGCGCGGGCGCTGGTGCCGGGAGCGGCGCCCGCCTGGCTGCCCGCCGCCGTGCTCGCGGCCCTGCCGACCGGCCCGGCGCTCCCCACCGGTCCCGCGATCCTGACCGCGCAGGGAGGGCAGTGAGATGACGAGCGCTGTACCGCGCCCCGGACGATCCCACGCGGGCGTGCTGCGCAGCCGCCCGGCCGACGACGCGCGGCTGGTCTGCACCGAGGTGGGCCGGGCCCTGCTGCTGCACCGGCCCGGACCGGTCGACCCGTACGCGCAGCGGCTGGCGGGTGGGGTGGCGGCCGACCCGGAGCACACCGTGGTCGTGCTCGACCTCGCCCCGGGCGCCTCCCCGGCGGCCTGGAGCGCGACGGCCCGGCTGCTCGGGCCCCGCCCCGGGGGATTCCGCCTCGTCTTCACCGGGAACGGCCCGGCGGGCGCCACGACCCGGGCCGCCCAGTGGCTGGCGGACCGGTTGGGCCGCACCGTGATCACCCACGACGGCGCGGTCGTCCCGGTCGGCGATGCCGGGTTGTTCGTGCCCGCGGCGACCGGCTCCGGATGGGTGCGGTTCCGCCCCGGTGCGGCCCCGCAGCCTGAGTCGCACCGCTTCCCACGTCCGGCGTGGGACCCGCTGCCGGTGAACACGACGGCGCCGGCCGGTTCCTCGGTCGTCGAGCCCCTGCCCGGCGGGGTGTGGGTCCGGCGGGTGCATCCGGACCCCGGGCACGCCCGCCACCGCAACGCCCTGGTGACCGCGCTGGTGGTGCAGCACGAGGTGCTCACCGTGGTGCTCGGCTGCCCGGGTGCCCCGCCGCTGTCCCTGGCCGACATGGCCACCGTCTGGGGCGACCTCCCACCGGCGACCCGGGCCGCGGCCCGGTTCGTCGAGTTCGGACCCGTCGCCTGCGCGCCCGGCACGTCGACCGGGCAGGCGCTCGCCGACCTGCTCGGCGAACCGGTCACCTTCTACACCGGACTGCCGTCGTTGTCGGCGCCCGACATCGTCGGGGCGGACGGGCCGCTACCGCGTGCCGTCCTGCCGGACGGCCGCCCGGGCTGGCACCCGTACGCGGGACAGCTCCGCTTCTCCCCGGGTGCGGCCGGTGCGCCGCCCCGTCTCGTCGCGCACCGGCGTCCCGTGCCGGACGTGCCGGAGATCGCGCCGGGCCGCTACGCGGTCGCCCCCGACACGGTGCTGGAGGTCGTGACGGCCGGGCTGTGGGTGCGTCCGCCGGAGGACCCGGCGGACGCCGACGCCGTGCGCTCGGCCCCGCTCCGCGCGGACCGCCTGTCCGTGGTCTACGAGGCCGGGAGCCCCGAGGTCGCCCGGCGGATGCACCGGGTGGCGGTCGACACCGTCGGCAAGCTGGAGCCGTCCGCCCGGCGCCACAGCCGGATCCTGGCGGTGGGGCAGGAGCGGGCGACGGTTCCTGCCGCGCCGAGCCCCGGTCCCGCCGCGGCGCCGGGCGCCGACAGCACGGCCGCGCCGAGCGCGGGCACCGCGGCGTCGGGCACCGACGCCGCCGCGCCGGTCATCGGTGCCGCCACCGCGAGCGGGCGGGCGCCCCGGCCGTCCCCGCGGCCCGCCCCGGGCCCCGCCGCCCGCCCGGACGGCTTGCGGCTGGAGACGGCCGAACCCGATCTCGCGGCGAGCGGCCCGGCCACCGCTCCGCCGACTGTGGCGGCGGTGGCCGCAGCGAGCGGGCCCGTCCCGCCCGGCGGCCCCGCCGTGGCGAGCGCGCCGCCGCGTCCGGCACCGGTGTATCCGATAGTCACGCCTGCCTCCCCGGCCCGCCGCGCCGGCGAGGAGGCCGCAGCCCCCGTGCCCGCGGTGGAGCCGGCCGCGACGCCGGTTGCTCCGGACCCGGCCCCGGGCCTGCAGCCCATCCCGAACCCGATCCAGGCGCTGCAGCCCACCCCGGGCCCGGCCGCCTGCGTGTGCCCGCCGGCCGAGGGCATCGCGCGCGAACGGGCGTGGCTGCGCCGCAGCTTCGCCGCCGAGTACGACGCGGACGCCGGCGCCGTCTCGGCCCTGCTGTCGCGGGTCCCCGGGCTGCGGGCGGGTGCCGATGCCGCCGACGTGCTGGTCGACCTGGTCGCCCTGCGGCTCTACCTGCGCCGTGATGACGAGGCGCTGGCCGATGTGATCCGGGCGGCCCGGCCCGGCCCGCACGTGCCGCTGGGCCGGTGCGCGGCCGCGGGGCTCTCGCGGCTGCCCTCCTACCGGGGCGCGACGCAGGTCGTCGTGCCCGGCGCGGCAGGCCTCGCCGACCTGTACCGCCGCCACCCCGTGGTCACCGAGTGGGCGTTCCTCGCCGCCCGGCGGGGCGGCCGGCCGTCCCGGCCCGGCGACCTCGAGGTACGCATCTGGTCGAGCAGCGCCCGGCGAACACCCCTGCTCGATGACCGGGTCCCGGACCGGGTGGTCTTCGCGCCGGGGACCGCCTTCCGGGTGCTGGCGGTCCGCGACGGCGCCGCGCCCGTCGTGCTGCTGCGTGAGCTGCCGGCGGGGGAGGACACCGGCGCACCGGACCGGTCCCCGTTCGACGACATCGCGGAGGCGGGGCTCGACCGGGCGGCCGAGCAGTGGCCCGCACCCGGCAGCGCCCCGGCCGACGCCGTGCCCGGACCGGCCGGGGCACCGGGCGTGCTGGTGCCGGCTGCAGCGCCGATCGAGCGTAGCGAGGGAGAGCGATGAGCCGGGAGATGCTGCGTGTCCGGGCGGACGGCGCCGAGACCGGCACCCATCGGTCGATCGCGGCCGCGCTGGCCGCGGCCCCGGACGGTGCCGTGGTCACCGTCGCGCCGGGCCGCTACACCGAACAGCTCGTGATCACCCGGCTGGTGACCGTGGTCGCAGCGGAGGGGCCGGGCAGCGTGCAGGTGCACAGCGACGCCGGCAGCACGGTGAGCGTCGCCGCGGGTGCCGTGACGCTGTCCGATCTGGACATCTCCGGCGCGGACCCCGATCTGCCCACTGTGGACGTGTACGGCGGCGAGGCCGCGCTCGACGGCTGCCGGGTCGACGGCGCCGGCTGGACCGCGCTGCTGGCCCGCGGATCCGGTGCGCTCGCGGCCCGCAACTGCCGGATCCACAACGGCAGCGGCGCCGGTGTGGTGGTCACCTCCGAGGCCGCGGGCTCACTGGAGGGCTGCGCGTTCCCCCGGATCGCCTCGACCGCCGTCGTCGCCGGCGAGCTCGGCCGGCTGACGGTCCGCGGCTGCGAGATCGACGATCCGCAGGGCAACGGCCTGTGCCTCAACGGCCGCAGCGTCGGCACGGTCGAGGAGACCACGGTCCGGGGCAGCCGCAAGCCGGCGATCGTGGTCGAGCAGGAGGCACAGGCCCGGTTCCGGGCGGTGGAGGTCACCGCCAGCGCGACGCTCGACGTCTACCTCACCGGGTCCGGGCCGGTGACGTTCGAAGGCTGCGGCTTCACCGGCGCCGGGGCGCAGTCCGTGCACGTGACCGGCGCGGGTGCTCCCGAGCTGCGGGACTGCGCGATGTCCGCGGCCCGCCAGGCCGTCCAGGTGACGGGCACCGCGCGGCCGACGCTCGTCGACTGCCGGGTCAGCGGCAGCCCCGTCGGCGTGCTCGCCGACGGATCGTCGCGCCCGGAGTTGCACCGGTTGCGGGTGCGCGGGGCCGGCGAGGCGGCCGTGCGGGTGACCGACGAGGCCCAGGCGCGGTGTGACGGCGTCGACGTGGCGGACTCGGCCGGGTTCGCCGTGGCGGGGGCCCGGGCCCGGCTGGTGCTCGCGCACGCGGTGTGTGCGGTACCGGACGGCCCGGCCCTCGCCGCCGGCGACGAGGCCGGCGCCACGCTCGACGACGTGGTGGTGCGCGACGGCGCCGGCGTGCTGGTGGAGAGCGGGGCCCGGGTCTCGGGGACCGCCGTGGTGCTGCAGGCCTGTGGTGCCGAGGTGAGGGCCGGGGCGGAGCTCACGCTGACCGGCAGCGAGATCGTCGATGCGCCGGGGCCCGGCGTGCGGGTCCACGCCGGCGGGGTCCTCCGCGCCGCGAGTACCCGGGTGCACCGCAGCGGCGGCCCGGCCGTCGCCGTACAGGACGGCGCCGAGGTGCAGCTGGACGGCTGCGAACTGTTCGACAACGCCGACGACCCGCCCGCCCGCTCCGGCGGCCGCCAGGCAGACGAGACCCGGCCCGCACCGGAGGAGACGCCCGACGGGCCGCCGGTCGGGCACGACACGGGGCCGCTGGCGGAGCTGGACGCGCTGGTGGGCCTGGTGAGCGTCAAACAGGACGTCAAGGGCCTCATCGACCTCAACCGGATGGCGCGCCGGCGCGAGCAGATGGGCCTGCCGATGCCGTCGCTGAGCCGGCACCTGGTCTTCGCGGGGCCCCCGGGCACCGGTAAGACCACCGTCGCCCGGCTCTACGGGGCGGTGCTGGCCGAGCTGGGCATCCTGCGGCAGGGACACATGGTCGAGGTGTCCCGGGCCGACCTGGTCGCGCAGATCATCGGCGGCACCGCGATCAAGACCACCGAGGTGTTCACCCGGGCGCTCGGCGGGGTCCTGTTCATCGACGAGGCCTACACCCTGACCAGCCAGTCCGGCGGTACCGGCCCGGACTTCGGGCAGGAGGCGGTGGACACCCTCATGAAGCTGATGGAGGACCACCGCGACGACATCGTCGTCATCGTCGCCGGCTACTCCGCGCAGATGGACCAGTTCCTCGCGTCCAACCCGGGCGTCGCGTCGCGGTTCACCAAGACCGTGGAGTTCCCCAACTACAGCGTGGCCGAGCTGGTCACGATCGTGCGGGGCATGGCGGCCAAGCACTACTACGAGCTCGACGACGAGGTGCTGGCCGCGCTCACCCGCTTCTTCACACACACCCCGAAGGGCGCCACGTTCGGCAACGGCCGGGTCGCCCGCAAGGTGTTCGAGACGATGATCGCCTCCCAGGCGACGCGGCTGGCGTCCTCCGCGTCCGGGGGCGACGCCGAGCTGAGCCGCCTCCTCCCGGCCGACGTGCCCCGCGCCGAGGGTGATGACGGCCGGGACGAGGCCCGCGACGACGGAGCGGGCGCCGGCGGCGTCCCGCCCGCGCCCGCCGCGCGCCAGCTGGCCGCGCTCGTCGGGCAGGACCCGGTGCGGCAGGCCCTGCTCGCGAGGCTGTCCGGGCTGCTCGCCCTGCACCGCCGCGGTCAGTCGGTGGCCGGGCTGGCGAACCTGGTGTTCGACGGTCCCGCGGGGAGCGGTCGGCGCGCGGTCGCGGCGCTGTTCGCGCGGGCGCTGGCGGAGCTGGGGCTGCTGCCGTCCGGGGTGCTGGTGCCGCTGGCGCTCGCTCAGGTGCCGGCCCGGTGGGCGGAGCAGGCGGTGGCCGCGGTCGCCGCGGCGGTGGCCGACGCCGAGGGTGGGGTCCTGCTCGTCGACCTCGACGGCCGGTACGGCGACCGGCCGGAGCCCGAGCGTGCCCGCGTCACAGCGGCCGTGCGGGCAGCGCTACGCGCCCGACCGGACACGGTGGTGGTCGTGTGCGGTCCGGCGTCGTCGATCGGCGAGCTGCTCGGCGGCCGCGACGGCCTGGCCGGGGGGTTCGCCGAACACCTGCGGTTCACCGAGTACCTGCCGGCCGAGCTGGCCGAGCTCACGGTGCGCAGGCTGGCGCGCCACGGTCTGGCCGCGGAGGACGGCGTGCGTCCCGTACTGGCGGAGGCCCTCGCCGGCGAGGCCCTGCCGGTCCGGGCGGCGCACCGGCTCGCCGACCGCATCGCCGCCGCCGCGGGTGCTCCGGGTGTCGCCGCCGAGGACGTCCGGCGCGTCGTGCAGATCGGCCGGCCCCCGGCGCCGGAGGCCCGCGACGGCGGACTGGTGCCGGCATGACGGAAAGCCCGCGGCGGCGCCGTCTGCCGGACGGGCAGAAATCCGGGTCGGGTCGGGCAACCCTTCCCGCGATCCGGCTCCGTGCCGACACCCGGCCGCTGATCATGAGGGTGTCGGCCCGATCGGGTCGCCCCGGTACGCCGGTGGGCGTGCCGTCCGAGTTCTCGAGACACGAGGAGTACCGATGGCGAGCAGCATCTCCGCCGTCGACCTGGCCGGTCTGAATCGGACCGCGGCGAGCCAGGCCGAGGCGGTCCAGGCAGGCCGGGCCCAGATCCAGGCCCTGATCAGCCAGGGGCACACGCTGGCTGCAGGCTGGCAGGGCCAGGCCGCGACGGCGTTCAATTCCGCCCTGGACGAGCTCGGCGCGCAGGGACAGCGCTTGATGTCGGCGCTCGACGCGATGGAGCAGCTCATGCGGAGCACCGAGGCCGACTTCGCCGCCACCCACGGCCAGACCCATCAGCAGGCCGTGGCGCTGGGGCACACCGTCGCGAGCGCCGCCCCGACCGGGCTGCCCGGCCTGTAGACCCCGACCCGAGGAACCAGGAGATTCGACAGATGGTCAGCTACTCCGTCCAGTTCCCGACGATGCAGGACGCGCAGAGCCAGCTGCAGCGCATCGCCACCCAGATCCTCGAGATCGGTGACAACCTCCGCAACCAGGTCACCGCGGGGACCGCCGAGCTCCAGGGTGACACGAAGAATGCCTTCGACGCCGTGCAGCAGCAGTACATGAACGCCCACAACGCCATCCAGCAGACGGTGCAGAACTCGGGGGTCTCCCTGGGGCAGATCCACGAGCAGTACACCGGGACCGAGAGCCGCGGCGTCAGCCGCTGGGCGCGCTGACCCGGTCCACGGGGAGGAGCGGACATGACCTACGGCACCCTGGACGGCACCATCGCGCCACCGCCGGAGCCGCCGAAACCGGCCATCACTGACTGGAAGGACGACGGATCCCACGGGGCGGACCACGGCCCGGCGACCGCGACCGCGCCGTCGCCGCCCCCGGTTCCCGGGGGGCACGGCAGTGGCGGATCGGGGGCGACCTCTGTGGACACACCGTCGCTCAAGCTGTTCGCGAGCAACATCGACCAGCTGATCCAGCCGCTCAAGGACGCCAAGACGACACTGGCGGGCATGAAGGTCCAGGCCGGTGGGTTCGCCCAGGCCTACGACATTCACGACCATCTGGTGGGGCCGAACGGACTGCAGAGCAGCTACCGCACCGTGCTGGACCGGGTGATCGAGACGCTCACCGACGTCAAGAACGGTGTCAACAAGATGGCAGCCGACTACGAGACCACCGAGGAGGCCAACACGATGTCGGCCGACGCGGTGACCAAGGCCATGCCCGATCTCGCGGGCGACATCACCTCCATCACCACGGCCGGCGGAAAGCTCGGCACCTGATCGTCCGGGTCCCGGAGGCGGCACGTCCCGCCTCCGGGACCTCGCACGAACCGGGGAGGAAACATGGCGACGGACTCCCAGCAGCCGGGTTTCACGGACCAGAACGGCGGCGTCGGGATCGACTCCGGTACCCGGACCAAGGACGGGGACTGGAGCAACTGGTCCTGGAAGCAGATCATGGCCGCCATCACCGGTGTCGGCGGCACCGCGGACTACCAGGACACGTCCGTCTCCGACCCACAGTCCCTGTACGACGCCGGGAACCGGCTGCTGCTCGTCCAGGAGACCCTGCAGGCGGTCGCGAAGAGCGTCGCCGACCAGGCTGACGCGCTCGCCGGCGGAGACGGCGCGCCCTGGACCGGTCCCGCCGCCACCGCCTTCCACGACAGCATGGTTCAGGTCTCGCAGAGCATCAAGGCGACCGCCGACGTCCTCAGCGGTGGCGACTCAGGCATGGAAGCGGTCCCACCCCAGGTCATCGCCAACGGCAACCAGCTGCAGACGGCGATCAACAAGATCATCGCGATCGACAACTGGTACGCGCAGCAGGCCATCGCCCGGGGTGCGCCGGTGCAGAACGGTCTGGTCATGGTCCACACGGACCAGGCGGTCGTGGACGCCATGACCCGGGACATGAGGGCGGTGCTCGCGAGCCTCGCCCAGAACTACTCGATGACGGTGAACTCCATCGTGCAGC
This sequence comes from Pseudonocardia acidicola, assembly GCF_012911935.1. GTDB lineage: Bacteria > Actinomycetota > Actinomycetes > Mycobacteriales > Pseudonocardiaceae > Pseudonocardia > Pseudonocardia acidicola. The sequence continues at coordinate 54,007 of NZ_JAAXLA010000040.1, forward strand.
CGACGTTCGCCCCGCCCGGAATGGGCGGAGATGGCTCCGGCGGCGCGAGCCTGCCGCCTCCCCCCGACGTGACCTACCCTCCCTATCCCGCTCCGCCTGTCGATCCCTATGCGTCGCAACCGCCACCCTCGGCCCTCCCCGACCAACAACACCTCCCCGACCAACAGCAGATGCCCGCCGGCGTGATGCCGACGTCGGCGCCGCTGCAGGGATTCCCGGCCGGGCTGGACACGGGAGCGGGGCCCGGTGGTGGCGCCGGGACGGGCGGTCTGTCCGGGTTCCCGGGCGGGCTGGGTACCGGTGGTGGTGCCGGGGGAGGCGGTCTCTCCGGCTTCCCGGGAGGCACGGACGTCGGGGGCGGAGGAACCGGGTCCGGCGGTGGGATGCCGGGCCTGACGAGCTTCCCCGGTGGTACCGGTGTCGGCTCCGGCGACGGCACCGGGGCAGGGCTCGGCCCGGTGGCCGGCATCCCGCTGCTGCCCGGCGCCGCTGGTGGGTCCGGTACCGGCAGCGGTTCTTCACGGCAGGGCGCCTCGCTGCCGAACGTCACGCCCTTCGGCGACACCAGCGTCGGCGACGGCACGGGTGCGCCCGGAAGCGGTTCCGCTCCCGGCGTGGCGCAGTTCCCCGGCAGCACGGGCGTCGGTGACGGTGCAGGTGGCGCGGCTGGTCTGCCGGGTTCGGCGAACGGCGTGGATGCGCCCGCGGGCCTGGGCCAGGGCGGGGCCGTCCCAGGTGTGGCTTCCTTCCCCGGCGGTACCGGTGTCGGCGGTGGAACGGGCGGTCTGCCCGGTTCGGCGGCTGTGGATGCGCCCGCGGGCCTGGGGCAGGATCACGGCGGTGCTGTTCCGGGGCTGGCCGCATTCCCGGGCGGCACCGGTGTCGGAGGTGGTTCCGGTGGCGGGGGACTCCCCGCGGGCTCGGGCGGAGCCATGCCGGGCGTGGCGGGCTTTCCCGGTGGTACCGGTGTCGGCGGGCTCCCCGCGGGCCTGGACCAGGGGCTGGGCGGAGCGGCGCCGGGGGTGGCGGGCTTTCCCGGTGGTACCGGCGTCGGCGGCGGGGCTGCCGGCGCGGGCGGGATGCCGATGATGCCACCGATGGGGGGCATGGGCGGCACCGGCACACCGTCCGGCGCGGGGGAACGGTCCGACGCGAGTGGGCTGCTCCGCGCCACGCCGTTCCCCGGCGCGGCCGACGACCTGGCCGGAACCGGCGTGATCGACGGAACCTCCGGTGCCGCTCCCGGCCCCGGCGGTGCGGCGCTTACCGGTCTCGAGGGGCTCGGCCGGCTGCCCGGTTTCGCAGAGCTCGACGGCGCTCCGGCGGCCGCCCCGGCAGGCCGTCCGTCGGCCGCGGGTGGTGTGCCCGAGGTGGCTGGATTCCCGGGCGCGCTGGACACCGTGGGTTCCGGTGGTATGCCGCCGGTGGCGGGGCTGCCGGGTGTGGGTGATACGGCTGGGGCCGGTGGTGTGCCGGCAGTGGCCGGGCTCCCGGGTATGGGTGACACGACCGGCCCCGGTGCCGTACCGACCGTGGCCGACGTGTCCACCGGGTCGCCGGTGGCCGGACCGTCTGCGGCCTGGGAGGCCGCCGGGACACCGCAGACCGCGACGGCCGGGGCCGGTATGCCCATGGTGCCCCCGATGGGGGCCGGGGCACCCGCGGCAGGCGCCGAGCGCGACGAACGCTCGGACGCATCGGGGTTGCTCGCGGCGAGCCGGACACCGTGGATCGACGATCCCGCCGGCGCTGAACCGGCTGTAGGAGCCAACCCCGACGGGGCCGAACTCACCGGTATGGCCGGTACCGCCGTCGCTGCAGCCGCCGCGCTCGCCTCGACCGCGCCGTTGCGGGCCGGCGGCTCCGGACGGGAACGCCGTCGCGAGCAGCCGACGGCCGGATCGACTCCGGCACCGGCCGCAGCGACCGGTGCCGACCGCTCCGACGTGGACGACGCGGCCGCGTGGGAGATCCCCGCCGGCGCAGGCCTGGGCCTGCTCTCGGCCGTCGTCGCAGCGGCGTCGAATCGCGGACCCCGGTCGCCGGCCGAGATCCCGGGCGACGAAACCACTCCGGCTGCCCCCGCTGCAGCGGCCGAACCGGCGGGCGAAGCCGGCTTCACCACCTGGCGGCCGCTGCGCCCCGGGGAGGGTCGCCCGGCTCCCGAGCCGGCGGTCGAACTGCGGAGCTCCTTCGCCGAGCCCGAACCGCAGGCCGAGAACGAGACCCCGGAGAAGGCCGGCGAGGAGGAAGAGGAGCAAGCGCGCGAACGCACGGCCGCCGACCTGCTCCGACGCGCCTCGGCGTCGTGGGACGGGCCGGCCAGCACGGTGCCCGGGGTGCTGGGGTGAGGACGAAACGGGCAGCATCGGAGGTCCGGTCGGCCACTGCCGGTCCCGTTCACTGTCCTCACGCGCGAACGCCCGGTTCACTCGGGCCGGCCGGATCGAAGGGGTGAGCAGGTGACGTCGCCGTACGACAAGGACATCGAGCGGCTGCTCGGCGAGTACCGCGACCAGGTGGCGGAGCTGTCCCGCACCGCACAGCGGATGCGGGAGCTCACCGCCTCCGCCACGGCGCCCCGCCGCACCGTCACCGCGACCGTCGGCGGGCAGGGCGAGCTGATCGGACTGGAGTTCCCGACCACCAGCTACCGGCAGCTGCCTCCCGCGGAGCTCGCCGCGATCATCGTCGCCACAGTGGCCGAGGCGCGCCGGCAGATGTCCGTGCAGGTGCGCGAGCTGGTCGCACCGGGGATGCCGGACGGGTTCGACGCGGCGGCGGTGTTCGGCGGGTCGGCGGACTTCGCCGACCTGCTGCCCGCCGACCCGCGGCTCCCGGAGGCCGTCCGCCGGTACGTCGAACGCGGGCGTACCGACGCCCACCGCGGCGGCGAGTGAGCCGGGAGACCTTGATGAGCGACAGCGTGCGTGTCGACAGCGATGGTGTGGCGGCCCCGGTCGGTGGCCTGCGGGACCTGGGGGACCGGCTCAACGCGATCGGGCACAGCCTCCAGCGGCGGCTCGACGCGCTCGGCCCCTGCTGGGGCGACGACTCCACGGGCCGCGGGTTCGAGCAGCAGTACATCCAGCCGCGCAATCAGATGCTCGTCGGCGTGCCGTCGCTGGGCGAGGTGCTCGGCACCGTCGCCGACCGGCTGGAGACGATGAGCCGGGACTACGCGCACACCGAGGAGCAGGCCGTGAAGCTTGCCCGGAGGATCGCGGGCGAGCCCGCGACGCAGTCGGGGCCGGGCAGGTACTACGGGGTCCCGTCGGAGCCTGCCGCGCCGCGGCTGGCGGAGCAGCGGCGTGTGATGCCGGCCGAGGAGGTCGAGCGGGAGCGTGCCGTTGTGGGGGAGCCTGCCACGCTGCGGCTGGCGGAGCAGCGGCGTGTGATGCCGGCCGAGGGGGTCGAGCGGGAGCGTGCCACGGAGCCGGGGTCGGGCACGTACGACGGGTCGGTGCGTGCGAGGCACATGGTTGGTGAGGAGCCCTCCCCGCCGACGACACCGTGAGCCTCCAGATCCCACCCGAGCTGGACTGGCTGGTCAAGCTCACGGCCGGCCAGGACTGGCCGAAGGGCGACGAGGACAAGCTGCGTGAGCTGTCCGCGGTGTGGCACGACACCGCCAGCGAGCTGTCCGGGCTGCTCGACGAGGTCGAGCCGCTGGTGCGGTCGGTGCTCGGCAGCGTTCAGGGACCCGCCGCCGACCAGTTCGCGGACTTCGCCACCACTCTACGGGCGCAGCTCCCGGCGTTCGTCGACTCGGCCGACAAGATCGGCACGCTGGCCTTCGACACGGCGACACAGGTCGAGTACGCCAAGTACATGATCATCGGACAGATGGTCATGCTGGCCGCCGAGATCGCCTGGTGTCTCGCCATGGCGCCATGGACCTTCGGCGCGTCGGAGTTGCTCATCGGGCCGCTCATCGCCGCCGCCCGGCTGACCGTGCAAATGATCCTGCGCCGGCTGCTCATGCACGTGCTGTACGAGGTGGTGACCCAGGTCGGCCTCGACGTCGCGATCCAGACGCTGCAGTTCCTCAAGGGCGACCGGACGTCGTGGAGCATCGGCAACACGGTCGGCGCCGCCGTGACGGGAGCCATCGGCGGCGGGCTCGCCGGCCTCGGCAGCTCGGCCCTGTCGGCGCTCGGCAGCAAGATCGGCCGTGAGCTCAGCGAGGGGATGGGCGGCCAGGCCGCCAACGCGGTCGTGTCCGCGGTCGGGACCACCTTGGCCAGCAACGCGATCTACGGCGACAACCAGGGCGCCGGGCTGGCCGCGGCGTCGAGCGCATTCGCCGGGCTCGTCGGGGGCGGGGGCCGCCGCGGGCACGGGGGGCACGCTGGATCCGGGGACACCCACATCGACGTCCCCCAGATCAGCGATCCCACACGAGGCATCGACGGGGCCGGCACCCGCGGGCCGACCGGCCCACCCGGGGAGGGCGCGGGCGGTGGTCCTCTCGACGTAGGGGCTCCGCACGATGTCGGCTCGTCCGCGGCAGTACCCCCGGTCGCGGGGAGCGGGACGACGGAGGTCCCGACGCCCCACGAGGTCGGGACGCCGACGGACTCGGAGCCCTTGCCGGTTCACAGCACCGGGAGCGCGGATCGGCCGGCCGGCGGGGCGACGGTGGTGGGCCCGCCCAGCCACGCAGCGGGGACCGGCGCCGGATCGGCCGGCGCGACCGGGAGTGCCGGGGACGTCACGGGCGGGCCGCACGCGCAGCCCGGCGTGACGCTGTCGACCCCGCCGCCGACCGGCCTTCCGGGGCTCGACGGCAACCACGCCGGAACCGGAACAGGACAGCCCGGGACCGAGGCGTCGGCCGGAGCTGGATCTCGGGCGCCGGCGACCGGGCCCGGGCCGGTGCACCCGCCGGCTGCAGGGGAGCGCGCACATGCGCCGGCCGGGGCCGGTCCGGCGGAAGAGCAGGTGCCCGCCAACGGAACTCCACACCCGTCGGCGGGGGCCGCGCCGCCGGCGGAGACGGGGTCGGGCGGGGCCCCCGCACCGCACACGACGCCACCCCCCACTGGTACCGCGGCCTCCGATCCGTCGCCGGGGACCGGACAACCGCACGGAACTCCCGGCGGGCGACCCGACCTCGCGGCACCTTCGAGTGCGCAGGTGCCGGTGGATGGCCCGAAGCCGGCGGAGGCCCCCCCGGCGGGCAGCGCAGGCGCACACACCGCACCGCCCCAGGACAGGGCACCGGCTCTGGACGCGGCACCGCCGGCCCGGTCAGGGGTCCCGGGCACAGCGCCGGGCCCGGTGCTCCAACCGCTGGAGCCGCACTCGGAGACGGCGCCGCAGTCGCAGACACCGCAGGCATCGGGACCGCCGCCGAACTCGGGCCCGCACGCCGTGGCGGCACCCACAGCGAACCCGTCGACTGTGCCCGTCGCCCACGCGCCGGAGTCGTCGTCGGCGGTGCCGGTTGCGCATGCGCCGGAGTCGTCGCCGTCCACCGTGCGCGCGGAGCGTCCCTCCGCAGGCACCTCGGAGCCATCGCGCGTCCCGTCGGGGCCCTCGCCGGTCTCCTCGGGGGAGAAGGCCCCGTCGTCCCCGGCGGGTGTCGCCGAACCGTCGCCGCACAGTTCGAGCTCCCCGGTTCCGGCAGCACCAGGCTCTTCGCCTGCACCGCACGCGTCGGGATCGCGGGCGCCGGAGGTTCCGGGCCCGGCGCAGTCCCCGCGGCCGAGCCCCGGCTCGTCCGGCGACCCCCGTCCCTCGTCCGAAGGCCCCGGCGGCACCGCTCTCGCCGGGGAGCCGTCCGGCCGGCCGTCGACCACGGTGTCGGCGGACGGGCCGACGACTCTCAACGCGACCCCGCCGCACCCGGGCGGGCCGACTCCGGTGACGACCACCGGCGCCCAGGGTTCCCACGCTCCGGGGCCATCGAGGCCGAGCGGATCCGCCCGCTCGCCGGGCCCGGATCCATCCCCGCCGCCGCCGTACCGGAACCTCGCGGATCCGCAGCACGCCCCGGACGTGCCGTCGCATGCCCCGGAGTGGACGCCGGACCAGGTCCTGCCCCCCGAGGACCGGACGCGGCTCGAGCAGAAGCTCAACGATCTGCGGAACCAGCATGTGGATCAGTCCGGTGCCGCCCCGATGCGTCTGGAGTTCCGCCCGTCCTCGCAGGACGACATGGTGCGCCTCGCGGGCGAGGACTACCGGGGGGCCATGGCGAAGACCACCGTCGTCGACGGCAAGCCCGTGATCCTGGTCAACACCCGGCACGAGGAGTTCTACGTCCACGACGGGACCTCGCTCCAGCCCGACACCCACAAGATCCGCTACACGCTCGTGCACGAGGCGCTGCACTTCTTCTCCCACGACCACGCCGGATTCCAGAACCACCGACACGACAACGTGCTCGACGAGCACGGGCAGGCGGAGACCGAGCAGAGCCTCGACGAGGGCATCACCGATCGCCTGGCCGCGGAGATTTCCACCGAGCTCTTCCCGAACACCGAGATCCGTACGGGGTACTGGGTCGGCACGGGCCGCGGTCCGACCCTGTGGTCCGGGCGGATCATGGACGCCCTGAACCAGCACGGCATCGACCGGACCACCATCGAGCGGGCCTACTTCGGTGGCGCACATCGGCTGGGCGAGCTCGGCGGCGACGAGGCCGGGAAGATCCGCAACACCTGGCGCCGGCTGCTCTGGCGCGACGACCTGCGCCGGCACGGGTTCATCGCCTTCGAGTACCGCAACGAACTCCTGCGCGAGATCGCCCACGAGAAACAGGACGCACTGCGCCGAGCGTCCGCCGACGAGCAGAAGCAGATCATCGCAATGGCCCTTGCCGAGCGGGGCGCCCCCACCAACGTCACCGTGCGCCCGATCGACGTGTCCCTGGTGCAACAGGAACTGTCGGCGGTCGGGACCACCAGTGGTACGAACCATCCGGCCGCTCCGCCGACGACACCGGCCGGGGCCACCGCACCCCCGCCGCCTCTGCCGCCGGTGCGGCCGCACGCGGGCGGGTCGGGAGCACCTCCGCCGCCTCTGCCGCCGGTGCGGCCGCACGGGGGCGGGTCG
>NZ_JAAXLA010000041.1 GCF_012911935.1 Pseudonocardia acidicola
CCCCCCTCGCCGCCCCAGGCGAGCCCCAGCGACACCGCCGAACCGCCCTCGCGGCGTCCGGGCGCCGCATCCCGGGCACTGGCCTTCCTGCGCAACACCTGGCGCGGGCTCACCAGCATGCGCACCGCGCTCGTGCTGTTGTTCCTGCTGGCCCTCGCCGCGTTGCCGGGCGCGCTGCTCCCGCAGCGCTCGCTGAACCAGCAGCTCGTCGACCAGTACTTCACCGACTACCCCCGGCTCGCGCCCTGGCTGGACAAGCTCGGCTTCTTCGACGTCTTCGCCGCTCCCTGGTTCGCCGCGATCTACCTGCTGCTGATGATCTCGCTCATCGGCTGCCTGTTGCCGCGGACGATCGAGTACGCGCGCGGCATGCGCGCCGCCCCGGTGGCCACCCCGCGCAACCTGTCCCGGCTGCCGCACCACGCCGAGGCGACCGTCGACATGCCCGCCGAGGAGTTCCTGGACCGGGTGCGCACCCGGCTGGGCGCCCGGCGCCGGTTCGGCTGGCGCACCGCCGAGGCCACCGAGGCCTCGGGCGCGCGGACGATCTCGGCCGAGAGGGGTTACCTGCGCGAGACCGGCAACCTCGTCTTCCACCTCAGCCTGGTCGGGCTGCTCATCGGCTTCGCGGCCGGCAAGCTGTACGGCTACGAGGGCCAGGTCATCGTGCTCACCGGTGGCGGGCAGTTCTGCAACTCGTCGATCCTGGGGTACGACTCGTTCCGCCCCGGGCTCCGCGTCGACGGCACCCAGCTCGAACCGTTCTGTGTGAAGGTCAACGACTTCGAGGCCGACTACCTGCCCAACGGCCAGCCCCTCAGTTACAAGTCCGACATCGGCTACCAGAGCGCCGCGGACCTCGCCGCCGGTCGCACCACCTGGACCCCCTACCCGCTGTCGGTGAACCACCCGCTGCGGCTCGACGGTTCCCGGGTCTACCTGCTCGGCCACGGCTACGCGCCGCGGTTCACCGTCACCTGGCCCGACGGGCAGCAGCGCACCGGTGAGATCCAGTGGAAGCCGGTCGACCAGGGCACCCTGCTCTCGGAGGGCGCCACGAAGTTCGAGCGCCCCGGCGTGGCCGACGACGAGCAGCGCCGCACCAGCCAGCTCGCCGTCACCGGGCTGTTCGCGCCGACGAGCTCCGGCGGCAAGGTCGTCACGTCGGTGTTCCCCGAGCTGCGCGACCCCGAGGTCGCGGTGGACGTCCTGCGCGGCGACCTCGGCCTCGACGACGGCCGCGGCCAGTCGATCTTCACCATCGACCAGAGCAAGGTCGACTCCGGCGAGCTCAAGCGGGTGGCGCGGGCCAACCTGCGCCCCGGGGAGAGCGTCCGCCTCGACGACGGCACCACGGTGCGCTTCGACGACGTCATCCCCTGGGTGTCGCTGCAGGTCAGCCACGACCCGGGAGAGGACGCCGTTCTGGTGTTCGCGATCCTCATCCTGCTCGGGCTGGGGCTGTCGCTCTCGATCAAACGCCGGCGGTTCTGGGTCCGGGTCACCCCGGGTACCGGACCGGACGGTGCCGGACGTACCGTCGTGGAGATCGGCGGTCTGGCCCGCACGGACCAGGCCGGCTACGGCGAGGAGTTCCACCGCCTGCGGGCGGACCTTGTGGAATCACCACCGAAGGACACCTGATGCCAATCGACCCGGTCCTTTCGCTCTTCAGCGACCGCTTCTACATGGGCGCGGTCGCGGTCTACGTGCTCGCCATGCTGCTGCACGCCGCGGAGTACGTGGCCGCCCGCGACTCGGCCAAGGCCGACGTCAAGGCGGCGGCCCTCGTCGGCGCCGGCGGCGAGACCGGGTCCGAGCCGCCCGTGGCGGCGGTGGACGAGCCCACGGAGCCCGCAGCGCCGGCCGGCCGGCCCCGCTCGGAGCGCTTCGGCCGGATGGCGGTCTCGCTGACGGTGCTCGGGGTGCTGCTGCACCTCACCGCGATCGTGCTGCGCGGCCTGGCCGCCCAGCGCTGGCCGCTGGGCAACATGTACGAGTTCACCGCGGCGATCTGCCTGGCGGCGATGGTCACCTGGCTGGTCGTGCTGCGCCGCTCGCCGTCGCTGCGCCGGGCGGGGGTGTTCGTGCTGACCCCGGTGCTGATCCTGATGTTCCTCGGCGGGACCGTGCTGTACGCGCAGGCCGCCCCGGTGGTGCCGGCGCTGCAGTCGTACTGGCTGGTCATTCACGTCACGACGGTGACGCTGGCCTCGGGCCTGTTCCTCGTCGCGGGCGTCGCGAGCCTGCTGTACCTCCTCAGCCGCACCGGCAAGGCCGCCGGGCTGGTCGAGAAGCTGCCGTCGACGGCCTCGCTCGACCGGCTCGCCTACCGCGTGACGGCCGTCGCCTTCCCGATCTACACCTTCGCGGTGATCGCCGGTGCGATCTGGGCCGAAGCGGCCTGGGGCCGGTTCTGGGGCTGGGACCCGAAGGAGACGGTCGCGTTCGTCGCCTGGGTGGTCTACGCCGCCTACCTGCACGCCCGGGCCACCGCGGGCTGGCGCACGACCCGCGCGGCATGGATCAACGCGCTGGGCTTCGCGGTCGTGGTGTTCAACCTCTTCTTCATCAACATGGTCGTCGCCGGCCTGCACTCCTACGCCGGTCTTCCCTCCTGAGAGCAGACGTGCCTGCCGGCCGGAGCATCAGCCGGTAGGCCGACCGGCCGGGCCGCACCTCGACCGCGGCGCCCCGCGCGACTACGGTCGGCTTCTGTGAGCGAGCGAGAGCCGGAGGACTTCCCGGATGGCTCAGTGGGGCGTTACGTGCGCGAACGCTGGGGAGCCGATCCGTCGGCCGCGAGCCGGCCGACCCGCCGCGACACGTCCCCGCCCGCTCCCCGATCGGAGCCGGTGATCGAGTCCAAGCCGGCTGCGCCGGACGCCCACCGCCGGGCCACCGGCTGGGAGGGGACCGCACAGAACGACATCTGGGGTTCCGGGCTCGACGCCGAGGCGGCCGAGGACCTGGTGTCGGAGATCGACCCGACCACCCCGCCGTCGGGAATCGATCTGCGCTCCGCCCCGGCCGAGGAGCGCCCGGTCGAGACCATCGCCTCGGACCGCGCGGCCAGGCCGGCACCGGCCACGCCCGCAGCCCAGCGGCCGGAGCGGCCCTCCGTCGTCCACTCGGCGGCGATCCCGCGCGAGCAGGCGCCACCACCGCCCGTGGCCGCCCGGTCCACCGCTGCGGCGCCCGCTGAGTGGCAGCGGGAGACCGCGCCGCCGGCCACCCCGGCCCGGGAGCCGCACCCGTCGGCGCCGCAGCCGCCTGCCGCCTCAGCGCCGCCTGCCGCCCCGGCGCCGCAGCCGCCCGCCGCCGCGGCCCGGGCCGACGTCGCGCCCCTGCGGCCCCCCGTCGGGCAGCCGGACCTGCGTACCCCGCCCCGGGGCATGGGCTGGATCGATCCGGGCGCCGTCGCGGCGCAGGAGGCCCAGCGAGCCCGCAACGGCGAGGCGGATCTCACCGGAGGTGCCGACCTGTCCTCGGCGCGGTTGTTGCGCCCCACCAAGCGGCCCCCGCAGTCCGGCTGGCGGCGGCTGATCTACCGGGCGTCCGGGCGGCTGATCAATCCGGGGGAGAGCCCCGCCGACATCCGCAGGCGCGAACTGACCGCGCGGGTCAACCAGCCGCTGCTGGGTTGCTACAAGATCGCGATGCTGAGCTTGAAGGGCGGTGTGGGGAAGACCACGATGACGGCCACCCTCGGGGCGACGTTCGCGTCGCTGCGCGGGGACCGGGTGGTCGCCGTGGACGCCAATCCCGACCGCGGCACGCTGAGCCAGAAGATCCCGCTGGAGACGAGCGCCACGGTCCGGCATCTGCTGCGCGACGCGCAGCGGGTCCGCCGCTACACAGACGTGCGCGCCTACACCTCGCAGGGCCCCTCCCGGCTGGAGGTGCTGGCCAGCGAGCAGGACCCCGCCGTCTCCGAGGCGTTCAGCGAGGACGACTACCGGCGCACGGTCAACCTGCTCGAGCACTTCTACAACATCGTGCTGACCGACTGCGGCACCGGACTGATGCACTCGGCGATGTACGGCGTGCTGGGTGTGGCCGATCAGCTGATCATCGTCTCGTCAGGCTCGATCGACGGTGCCCGCAGCGCGTCGGCGACCATGGACTGGCTGGATGCGCACGGCCACGGCGACCTGGTGCAGAACGCGGTCGCAGTGATCAACTGCGTGCACCGCTCGGCCGGCGGCGTGGACCTGGACCGGGTGGCCGAGCACTTCGCGCTGCGCTGCCGGGCGGTGGTACGGATCCCGTTCGACGCACACCTGGAGGAAGGTGCGGAGGTGGATCTGGACCGGCTGGAGCCGGGGACGCGGATCGCCTTGCTGGAGCTGGCGGCGTCGGTGGCGGACGGGTTCCCGTCCTGAACCGCGGGACGGCGCCGCGAGCGGTACTGCGGCGCAGGCCTCAGACCGCGGGCGGATCGTCGCGGCGCTTGACCTTCTCGTCGAGTTGACGCAGGAACTCGGGGTCGTCGTCGGGCCCACTCGTGCGGGGCCGCGCGTGGCCGGTCGCCGGGCGTCGGGGCGCGCTGGGGATGTCTGCGCGCTCGGTGTTCATCGCCCTCCACAGCAGCAGCGCAATGATCGCGGCACCTGCGAACGCGACAAGGAACAGCATCGCCACCACCTCCGCCTCCGAGGCTAGCGGAGAGGGCGCTGGAGCCGGGTAAAGGAACCCGACACCCGGCTACGGTCGGGTATCGGGCCCCTCACTCGGTGATGAGTCGACTCAGCCCCGGGTGGGGAGGGTCGCCTCGCTCGTGAGGTCGGCGAGCATGCCGCGAACCTCGGACTCACGGAACCGCCGGTGACCGCCCGGCGTGCGGATCGAGCCGATCCGTCCGGCCGAGGCCCAGCGGGTCACGGTCTTGGGATCGACGCGGAACAGGGTGGCCACCTCGCCAGGGGTGAGCAGCCGCTCGTTCGCGTTCTGGGTCGGAGTGGACATCCGGGCCTCCCACACTTCGTTGATTTCCGGGCCATCGTGACACCTCGGACCCCGGGTACTCGAACGGTTGTCCGAAGGTAAAGGGCTCACCAAGGACTAATCGGGCGAGTGTTCCCAACCGGATGATCGACAACATCGATGCGCAAACGGCGCAGCGGCGGGTGGCGCTCCTGGTGTCGATGATGCACCCCGCCCGTCCCGGCGGCGCCGGTGCCCACGGCCGTACCCTCGGGGCATGACCGACTCCGCGTTGACCCCTCCCGGACCCACCGGCGCCGGACCGGGGCGGCAGCCCGGACTGGGCATGACGCTGGCGCTCTACACGCTGGCCCGGTTGGGCCTCCTCGCGGTGCTGACCGCGGTCCTCGCCCTGGCGGGTATTCCGTTCCTGCTCGCGCTGCTGCTGGCCCTGATCGTGGCGCTGCCGCTGTCGCTGGTGCTCTTCCGCGGGCTGCGGCGGCGCCTCGACGGCGCGCTGGCCGTCGCGCGGGAGCGCCGGGCCGCGGAGCGGGAGGCGCTGCGGGCCCGGCTGCGCGGGGAGGAGCAGCCGGGTGACCGGTCGCCGGCGGATCCACCGCGGGTCGACGTGGCCGCGGCCTACTGGGCGCGCCCCGCGGCCGAGCCGTCGTCAGGCGAGGCCGCCCAGCGCGAGTCCGACACCGGTCGCGACTGACCAAGCCAGCAGCAGGAAGCCGGTGTCACGCAGCACGCGGATCAGCTTCCGGCCGTCGGCCCCGCCGAGGACCCGGCGAGCCTGGGCGACGGCGAGCGGGAGGGCCAGCAGCCCGAGCAGCATCGGCAGGCTGCGCAGCCCGGCCAGTGCGCTGAGCACGAACGGGACCAGGACCAGCGCGGCGTAGAACCGGCGGGTGTCCTTCTCCCCGAGTACCACGGCCAGGGTGCGTTTGCCCGCCACCTCGTCGGTCGGGATGTCGCGCAGGTTGTTGGCCACCAGCACCGCGCAGGTCAGCAGGCCGACGCCGACGGCGCCGATGATCGCGAGCGCCCCGGGCGGCCCGCTCTGGGTGACGACGGTGCCGAACACTCCGACCAGGCCGAAGAAGACGAACACCGCGACCTCGCCGAGGCCGGCGTAGCCGTACGGGCGCTTGCCGCCGGTGTAGAACCAGGCGCCGGCGATGCACACCGCGCCGACGGCGATCAGCCACCACTGCCGGCTCAGCGAGACCAGGGTCAGCCCGGCGAGCCCGGCGATCGCGAACCCGACGAACGCGGCGGTGCGCACCGCCGCGGGCGCGGCCGCCTTCGACCCGACGAGCCGCAACGGACCCACCCGCTCGTCGTCGGTGCCGCGGATGCCGTCGGAGTAGTCGTTGGCGAAGTTCACCGCGATCACCAGCGCGACGGCCACGACGAGCGCGAGCAGCGCCCGCCCGGGGGCGACGGTGCCGTCGCCGAGGGCCGCTCCGGTGCCGACGAGCACCGGCGCGATCGCCGTCGGGAGGGTGCGCGGGCGGGCGCCTTCGATCCATTGCGCCAGAGTGGCCACGGGAGAAACTTATCCCGCGCCGGCGCAGGTCTTGACCCGACCGGGGTCGGGGACTGCGGCGGCCACCACGAACTGGCCGTCGCCGATCTGCAGCCACGCGTTCGGGCCGCTGCCGAGGCCGCATTCCACCGGCACGTCCGCGTTGTCCGCGGCGATCCCGACGACCTCGGCGTCGCTGCGTGGTGCGGCGTACACGTCGACCGACCCGGACCGGGCGCTCACCTTGGACAGCCGGACCGATCCGGTCCACAGGTAGTCCACTGTGACCATCGAGTTGTCCCGGAGGCCGAGAGCGTGCCAGAACACGCCGTCGCCGAGGTCGATCCCGGCCGGGTTGACGAGCTTGCGGCCGAACTGGTCCTTGCCGCCGTTGTAGCCGTTGCGGTAGGCGGCTTGCGCCTGCGGCACGCCCTGGGGCAGATCGCCCCAGTTCTGGCGGATCGAGCCGGGGTTCCAGTAGTCGTCGCGGGTGTTCCACGGGCCGATGTCCCAGACGGGGGCGAAGGCGCACCGGCGGTTGGGGGCGCAGACCTTGACCGAGTAGTCGCTGGTGTCACGCGGTGAGAGCGCCCTGCGGGAGGGCAGTGCGACGAAGTGGTCCCGGGGGGCGATCACGTGCCCGTTCGCCGTGGTGCCACCGACCAGGCCCTCCCGGGTCGCGAAGACCGGGTAGCTGAGCACCGGGCCCTGCTCGGCCCCGCCCTCGGTCAGCGACGACGGCGACGCGGGGTGTGCGGTGAGGCGCACGTCGCGGACCAGCGGCTCGGTGCCGGGCGGACCGGCGAGGACGAGCCGGCTCTGCACCACGGTGCTGGGCTCGGGGAGCTCGACGGTGCTGGTGCTGGCGCCCGTGGTGCCACCCGAGGCGGGCGTGCCCGGGATCCACTCGGTCCAGTTCCCGTTGGCGCGGCGGCCGCGTACGTCGACGGTGGCGGTGCTGCCCGGCGGGAGGTCGGCATCCAGTGTGGAGTCCACCCGGTCGGTCGCGTGGTCCAGGGTGCGGGCGTCGAGCGTCAGCATCCCGGTCGGCACGAGCGCACCGGCGGCGTCGGGGCCGCCCTCGGTCATCGCGCCGGCGGTCGCGTCGTCCTGTGGAGCGAGGTGGGCCTGTGCCGGGTCCAGCTCGGCCCCGTCGCTGCGTACCGAGACACCGGCGGCCTCGCCCGTGGAGAGATCCGGTGACCAGGACGTCTGGGCGGGCTCCTGTGCCGAGGCGGGTACGACGGTGCCGCCCATGAGTGCGCCGGCGATTGCGATCAGCAGCGCGGTGCGCAGCCTCGTCGGCATTCTGTCGACTCCCTCTGGCTCGACCTGTGTGACTCGGGTGACGGCAGTGATGCATGTTCCGTCAGTGATCGCAGCAGATCGAACAAGTCAGTAGTGGTCAATCAACGCAGAGTGAGCACCACCATGGGGTGTAGTAGTAGATAACCCGATCGGGGCAATTGGTCAGGATTCGGTGGTTGCGGTGAGCAGTCGCCGGACGGCGGTCCGGTCCGGCTTGCCGACGCCGCGCAACGGGATGTCGGCCACCGCGAGCAGCCGGCGCGGCACCGCGGCCCGGCCGATCTCGTCGCGTACCGCCGCACGCACCGGCTCGAGATCAGCGGCGGGGTCGGCCAGCACCAGCGCGGCGGCGACGATCTCACCCCACTGCCGGTCGGGCAGCCCCACCACGCACGCCGCCTTCACCCCCGGCAGGCCGGCCAGCACCCGCTCGACCGCCGCCGGAGCGACCTTCTCGCCGCCGGTGATGATCACGTCGTCGGCGCGGCCGAGCACCTCGAGGCGGCCGCCGGTCCAGCGGCCGAGATCGCCGGTGCGGAACCAGCCGTCGGTGAACACGGCCGCGGTCTCCTCGGCGCGCCCGAGGTAGCCCGCGGCCAGCGTCGGGCCGCCGAGCAGGATCCGGCCCCCTGCGCCGTCCGTACCGTCGGGGCCGGTGGCGGCGAACCGGACCTGTACGCCGTCCAGCGGCACCCCGTCGTAGACACAGCCGCCGGCGGTCTCGCTCATCCCGTAGGTGGCGACGATCGTCACCCCGGCCGCCTCGGCACGGGCGCGCAGCGCGGCGTCGAGCGCGGCCCCGCCGACCAGCACCGCGTGGTAGCTGCGCAGCGCTTCGAGCCCGGCACCGCCGGCGTCGAGCAGCCGGAGCAGCTGGGTGGGCACGAGGCTGGTGTAGCGCCGGGCGGCCGGGTCGAGTCGCGCGGTCGCCGCGGCGAACGCGTCGGCCCGGAAGCCGTCGCGGACGTCCTGCACCACCGGGCCGGCCCCGGCCAGCAGCGCGCGCACGATCACCTGGACCCCGGCCACGTGATCCGCGGGCAGGGCGAGCAGCCAGCGGGCCGGCCCGCCGAGCCGGGTCTCGGTGGCCCGCGCCGACGCGGTGAGCGCCATGGCGCTCAGCATCACGTGCTTCGGCTCACCCGTGGACCCCGACGTGGTGATCACCACTGCGGTGCCCGGCGCCGGCGGCGCGGCCGGGTCGGCCCGGTCCCGCGCCTGCGGGCCGACCGGCAGGACCGCGGGCCCGCGGCCGTCCAGGGCGGCGCCGAGCGCGTCCACCAGGCCGTCGATCGTTTCCGGCGCGCCGTCGACCGGGACCGCGCGTAGCAGAGCCGTCATCGGGAGCCGCTCAGTAGTGCCACGGGTAGGGTGCCCAGTCCGGCTCGCGCTTCTGCAGGAACGCGTCGCGGCCCTCGACGGCCTCGTCGGTCATGTAGGCCAGCCGGGTCGCCTCCCCGGCGAACAGCTGCTGGCCGACCAGGCCGTCGTCGGCGAGGTTGAACGCATACTTGAGCATCCGCTGCGCGGTCGGCGACTTGCCGTTGATCTCCGTCGCCCACTGCAGCGCGACCTTCTCCAGGTCGGCGTGCGGGACCACCTCGTTCACCGCGCCCATGTGGTGCATCTGCTCGGCGGTGTAGGTCCGGCCGAGGAAGAAGATCTCCCGCGCGAACTTCTGCCCGACCTGGCGGGACAGGTACGCCGAGCCGTACCCGCCGTCGAACGAGCCCACGTCGGCGTCGGTCTGCTTGAACCGGGCGTGCTCGGCGCTGGCCAGGGTCAGGTCCGCGACCGCGTGCAGCGAGTGCCCGCCGCCGGCGGCCCAGCCCGGCACCACCGCGATGACCACCTTGGGCATGAACCGGATGAGCCGCTGGCACTCGAGGATGTGCAGCCGTCCCGCGCGCGCCGGGTCCACCGACTCCGCCGTCTCGCCGCTCGCGTACTGGTAGCCGGTGCGCCCGCGGATCCGCTGGTCGCCACCCGAGCAGAACGCCCAGCCGCCGTCGCGGGGGGACGGCCCGTTGCCGGTCAGCAGCACGCAGCCGACGTCCGGGGTCTGCCGCGCGTGGTCCAGCGCGCGGTACAGCTCGTCGACCGTGTGCGGGCGGAACGCGTTGCGCACCTCGGGGCGGTCGAACGCGATCCGCACCGCGCCGGTGGACACCGCCCGGTGGTAGGTGATGTCGGTGAAGTCGAAGCCGGGGACGACCCGCCAGGCTTCGGGATCGAACAACTCGGAGACGGCGTCGGTCACGCCTGCGACAGTACTTTCAGTGCCGAGCGGCCTGGTCGGCCCCGTCGCGGCGGGCCAGCTGGGCGAGTTCGGCGGCGAGGACCCGTGCGGTGGGTTCCGGCAACGGATCGTCTCCGGCCAGCGCCTCCACGATCTCGGCGGCGACGTCGCGCAGCTTGCGGTTGCTCGCCTGCGAGACACCGATGAGCAACCGGAACGCGGCCTCCTCGGAGCACCGGTGCATCAGCATCAACATGCCCTTGGCCTGCTCGATCACCGGCCGGGTGCGCAGCGCTGTCTCCAACTGCTCGGCCCGTGCCTGCAGCTCGGACTCCCGGCGCGCCGCGCCCGCGAGCTCGACCAGGTGGCCGCGCACCGCGATCACGGCGCCGTCCGCGTCGCGCTCGGGCTCGCCGACGACCAGCACCGTGCGGGTGCGCCCGGCCGGGCTGACGATCCGGAAGGCGGAGGCGAACGGGCGGGCGGCGGCGATCGCGGCCGTCACCGGTCCCTGGTCGGCGCCACGGTCGTCGGGATGCCGCAGCGCCAGCAGCGTCGGGGCCACCTGCGCGGCGCCGGGCGCGAGATCGTGGAGTGCGAGCAGCTCGTCCGACCAGGTCCACCGGCCGGTGCGCAGGTCGAGGCGGAATCGGCCGACCTGGTCGGTCGTGTCGGATCCGGTCAAGGCCTCGATCGAGCGTGACAGATCGAGGTCGTCGGGCATGGGCACCTGTCCAGCGGGATCGGTCTACGGGGGACCGCCGGCCTCGCTGCTGGACCTGCGCCGGAAGAATTTAGCAAGCCGCGGGGGCGGCGGACGCAGTGCTCCCGGCCGAAGACGACCAATCGGGCTGTGCCCGTGCTCACCGTCCGAGGAGGACGCCGGTGCCGGCCGGCTGCCGGGCCGCAGCCGCGCGGCGGCGTCGGCGGTGCGGCGAGGGCGGTCCACGAGGATGCGGTGAACCGGGCCGCAGGCCCGCTGTCGCCGGCCCCGGACCCGGCGCGGACGTCCACCGCGCCGTGACCGCAGCGCTCGTTGACCGAGCGGAATACGGCGTGCCACGCTCGCCCGGTGCGTGGGCGTCAACGGTGAGGCAGGTCAGGCCGTCCGAGACGGTCAACGCGCAGGTCCTCGACGCGCTGCGCACCGCGGTGATCACCGGTGAGCTGCTGCCCGGCACGCTGCACTCCGTGCAGACCCTCGCCGGCCAGCTCGGGGTGTCCCGCACCCCGGTCCGCGAGGCGCTCATCAAGCTCGCCCAGCAGGGCATGGTGCGGTTCGAGCGCAACCGCGGCGTGCGCGTCCTGGAGACCTCGCTGCACGACCTCGAGGAGGTCTTCGCGCTGCGGCTGCTGCTCGAGGTGCCGGCCACCCGGCGGGCCGTCGGGCAGCTCGACGTCGCCGGGTGCAAGGAACTGCGGCGGCTCTACCAGGCCATGGAGCGCGCGGCGAAGGCCGACGACGAGTTCCGGTTGATGGAGCACGACCGGCGGTTCCACCGGTCGGTGCTGGAAGCCGCCGGCAACCGGCGGCTGGCCGAGTACGTCGACGGGCTGCGCGACACGGTGCTGCGCCGCGGGGTCTCCACCGCCCGTGCATCGCGCAGCCTGGGCGACATCGTGGCCGAGCACCGGGAGGTGCTGGAGCGCATCGAGGCCGGGGACGCCGACGGGGCGGCCGAGGCGATGCGCGCGCACATCCAGCACACTGCCGAGCTGCTGATCTCCCAGGAGGCGGGCGCGGGGCCGGGTGCGGTGGACGTCGATCTCGGCTGGACCAACCCGGCCTGACGCATCCATGTGTGCGCACGGATTGACGTGTGACATGCCACATGTCACGGTCACGCTGCACGCGCGCGAGCGCGCGTCATCTACCCCTCAGTGCCGAAGGGACCACGATGGCAACTGCGAACAAGGTGAGCATCATCCCCTGCGGGGCCATGCACGCCGACCTGACCTGGCTGTTGCTCAAGCCCGGCCGGACCATCCGTTCCATCCACGACAAGGACCAGCCGGCGCCGTGGTCGGAGGTGCCCACGCACTGCGTCCTCGTGGAGACCGACGAGGGCAAGGTGCTCTGGGACACCAGCTGCCCGCGGGACTGGCAGGAGCGCTGGGCGCCGACCGGCTTCCAGGACTTCTTCCCCTACGACGCGGTCGGCGACGACGAGTACCTGGACTCCCGGCTCAAGACGATGGGCGTGGGCCTCGACGAGATCGACTACGTGATCCTGTCGCACCTGCACTTCGACCACGCCGGCAACGTGCGGATGTTCGAGAACACCAACGCCCGGCTCGTGGTCAGCGACAAGGAGCTGGAGTTCGCCACCGGTTTCGACGAGCTGTTCAACGGCGCCCACCTCAAGACCGACTACGAGGGCCTGAACTTCGAGACGGTCTCCGGCGACACCGACTTCCTGCCCGGGGTGCGGCTGATCCAGACCCCGGGGCACACCCCGGGCTGTATGTCGATGCAGGTCGACCTGCCCGACACCGGCACGATGATCTTCACTTCGGATGCGGTGTACATGGGTGACAGCTACGGCCCACCCGCCACGCCGGCCGCGATCGTCAACAACATGGAGCAGTTCTACTCGTCGGTGGAGAAGCTCCGCGGCATCCAGGAGAAGACCGGCGCACAGATGATCTTCGGCCACGACCCGGACCAGATCCACCAACTGCGTGTGGTGCCGGACGGCTCCTACACGTGACGGCAGTGCACACGCCCGGCAGGAGGAAGGCATGACCGACGTCGACCTGACCGAGGAGACGATCTTCACCTGGGGTGCGCCGCCGCTGAAGTTCGGTGCCGGCGCCTCTGACGAGGTCGGATTCGAGATGTCCGGCTACGGGGTGAAGCGGGTCCTCATCGTGACCGACCCCGGCATCAACGCGATCGGGGCGCCGCAGCGCATCGCGGACAACCTCAAGCGCTACGACATCGAGTCGGAGATCTTCGACGGCGTGCACGTCGAGCCCACCGACGACTCGATGAACAAGGCGACGGAGTACGCGCGGGTGCAGGGCCCGTGGGACGGGTTCGTCGCCGTGGGCGGCGGTTCGGCGATCGACACCGCGAAGGCGATCAATCTGCTGACCAGCTACCCCGGCGAGCTGATGGACTACATCAACAAGCCGATCGGTAGCGCGAAGGTCCCGCCGGGTCAGCTCAAGCCGCTCGTCGCCATCCCGACCACCGCCGGTACCGGTTCCGAGTCGACCGCGATGTGCGTGCTGGACATCCTGTCGATGAAGGTCAAGACCGGGATCAGCCACTGGCGGCTGCGGCCGACCCTGGCCGTCATCGACCCGCTGCTGACCCTGTCGCTGCCGCCGGAGGTGACCGCGGCGTCCGGGATGGACATCGTGTGCCACGCGCTCGAGTCCTACACGGCGCGCTGGTACACGACGTTCGACCGCCGCAAGCCCGAGGAGCGGGTCACCTACTGCGGGTCGAACCCGGTGTCGGACCTGTGGTGCGAGAAGGCGATGACCCTGCTCGCGCAGTCGTTCCGGAAGGCCGTGCACGAGGGGCGGGACAACCTCGAGGCGCGGTCGAACATGATGATGGCGGCGACCTTCGCCGGCATGGGCTTCGGCAACTCCGGCGTGCACATCCCGCACGCCAACGCCTACCCCATCGCCGGCATGGTCAAGGACTACCGGCCGGCGGGCTATCCCCAGGACGAGCCGATGGTCCCGCACGGGCAGTCGGTGTCGCTGACCGCGCCGGAGGCGTTCCGGTTCTCGTTCGAGAGTGCCCCGGAGCGCCACCTGCGGGCCGCGGAACTGATGGACCCGCGGGCGGACAAGGTCAACGACCCGCGTGAGCAGCTGCCGTCGGTGCTGATCCGGCTGATGCGCGACATCGGGATCCCGAACGGGATCGGCGGCGTCGGCTACACCGAGGCCGACGTGCCCGACCTGGTGCCCGGCACGATGAAGCAGCAGCGGCTGCTGGCGACCTGTCCGAAGACGCCGACCGAGGACGACATCGCCGGCATCCTCACGAAGTCCATCTCCAATTGGTAAAGCCCCCGTGCGCGGTAAGTGGTGCCGGCGCACCGCTTACCGCGCACGAGCACCGGAGGTGCCTGTAGTGCCGATCTACGTCTACCGCTGCGACTGCGGCCTGCGCTTCGAGCGGCTGACCTCGTTCGACGCCGACGCGCCGGCCTGCCCGGAGTGCGGCGGGGCGACGCGCAAGATCCCGGCCGGCTTCAGCCTCGGCGGGCAGGCCGACGCGGGCCTGTCGAAGGAGCAGATGCCGCAGACCTGGCGCGGGGTCTACAACGGCAACCGGGAGTACGTGACCCGGATGCAGAAGCAGTGGGAGCGCCGCCAGAAGCTCGAGTCGGCGTATCCCGAACTGGCCGGCGACCAGCGGCCGATCCTCGCCCACGAGGGCCGCTACCACGACGCACCGCTGCGTGCCGGGGACCCGGTCCTCGGAAGCGGCGCCGGTTCGGGTTCCGCGGGCACCGGGCACGGGCATGGGCACGGACACGGGCATGGGCACGGCCACGGGCACTCGCACGGCCCGGCCGAGCCGGCCGCCGAGAAGCCCTCCACGGCCGCGCCCCCGAAACCGTCCGGGTCGTCGCCGGGTTCATCGTCCGGTTCACACTGAGCGCGTGAGTCAGCAGGACCTTCCCCGAGACCTCCGTGCCCTGCGTGGCGACCTCGCCGCCGCCGTCGGCGGCGAGGTCCGCTTCGACGCCGCGCATCGGGCGATGTACTCCGCCGACGCGTCGAACTACCGCCGGGTGCCGATCGGGGTGGTCGCGCCCCGGGACGCCCCCGACGTCGAGGCCGCCGTCGCGGTGTGCCGCGAACACGGGGTCCCGGTGCTGCCCCGTGGCGCCGGCACGTCGATCGCGGGGCAGGCCGTCAACACCGCCGTCGTGCTCGACTTCACCAAGCACATGAACGGCATCGTGGAGATCGACCCGGACGCGCGCACCGCGCGCGTCCAGCCCGGCCTGGTGCTCGACACGCTGCGCGACGCGGCCCGCCCGCACGGGCTCACGTTCGGTCCGGACCCGTCCACGCACAACCGCTGCACGCTCGGCGGGATGATCGGCAACAACGCGTGCGGCTCGCACTCGGTGGCCTGGGGCAAGACCGTCGACAACGTGCACGCCCTCGACGTGCTCACCTACCGCGGCGAGCGGCTCACCCTCGGCCGCGGCGAGCCGGGTCCGGGCGCCGGTGGCATCCCCGGTGCGCTGCGCGACCTGCGCGACAAGCTCGCCGACGACGTCCGCTCCGGCTTCCCCGACCTGACCCGCCGGGTGTCGGGCTACAACCTCGACCAGTTGCTGCCGGAGAACGGGTTCGACCTGGCCAAGGCCGTGGTCGGCACCGAGGGCACCTGCGCCACGGTGCTGGGGGCGACGGTCCGGCTGGTGGAGTCGCCGGCCGCCCGGGCGCTGGCCGTGCTCGGCTTCCCCGACGCCTACATCGCCGCCGACAACGTGGTGGTCGTCCGGGAGCACAACCCGCTGACCATCGAGGGCATGGACGCCGGGCTGATCGCGGCCTTGCGCGCGCACAACCCCGTGGAGCGGGCCAGCCGGGCGCTGCCGGAGGGCGGTGGCTGGCTCTACGTCGAGACCGGCGGTGACACCCGGGAGGCGGCCGAGGCCGCCGCGCACGCCGTCGTCACGGCCATGAGGCCCTACGGCGTCACCGGCAGCGTCGTGGTCGGCGACCCGGCGGCGATGAAGGCGCTGTGGCGGATCCGCGAGGACGGCGCCGGGATCCTCACCCGCAGCCCGGACGGCGGCGAGGCCTGGCCGGGCTGGGAGGACGCCGCGGTCCCGCCGCAGCGCTTCGGGGCCTACCTGCGCGAGTTCGACGCGCTGCTGGCCCGCCACGACCGGCGCGGCGCCTACTACGGGCACTTCGGCGACGGCTGCCTGCACGTCCGGATCGACTTCGACCTGCTCACCCGGGCCGGCATCGCGAACTTCCGGGCGTTCATGACCGACGCCGCCGACCTCGTCGTCGCGCACGGCGGGTCGCTGTCCGGCGAGCACGGCGACGGGCAGGCCCGCGCCGAGCTGCTGCCCCGGATGTACCCGCCGCAGATCATCGCCGCGTTCGAGGAGTTCAAGGCGATCTGGGACCCGGACGAGCGGATGAACCCGGAGCGCATCGTGCGGCCGGCCAAGATGGACGACGACCTGCGGATCTTCGTCGGGATGCCGACGCTGCGCGACGAGCCGGAGCTCGCGTTCGCGCACGACCGCGGCAGCTTCACCCGGGCCACCCGGCGCTGCCTGGGCGTGGGCAAGTGCGTCACCGCGTCGGGCGGGGTGATGTGCCCGAGCTACCGGGCCACCGGCGAGGAGATGCACTCCACCCGCGGCCGGGCCCGGCTGCTGTTCGAGATGGCGAACGGCCAGGTGATCACGGGCGGCTGGGAGTCGCCGGAGGTCGCCGAGGCCCTCGATCTGTGCCTGTCGTGCAAGGGCTGCAAGCGTGACTGCCCGGTCGGCGTGGACATGGCCGCCTACAAGACCGAGTACCTCGCGCAGCGTTACAAGGGCAAGCGGCGCCCGGCGTCGCACTACTCGATGGGCGCGCTGCCGCGGTGGCTGCGGATGGTCGGCAGGCTGCCGGCCCGTGCCGTCGACGCGCTGAACGCCGCGGCCCGCGGCCCGCTGGCGGCCGCGGTGAAGCGGGCCGGCGGCATCGCCCCGGAGCGCGCCATCCCGCCGATCGCGCGCCGCCCCTTCACCGCGACCGCCGCCGCCCGCTCCACCCGTTCCCCGTTGTCACGAACGGCACGTTCGGTCGAACCTATTGAACGAAAGTGCCGTTCGTGGCAGACGGGGGCGCCGCGCGGGCGGGTGCTGCTGTGGCCCGACACGTTCACCAACCACTTCGACCCGGTCATCGCCGCCGATGCGGTGGCGGTGCTGGAGGCGCTGGGCTACGTCGTGGAGCTCCCGCCGCGCGACGTCTGCTGCGGGCTGACCTGGACCTCGACCGGCCAGGTGGACGCCGCACGCAAGGTGCTGCGGCGCAGCCTGCGGACGATCGCGCCGTGGCTGGCCGCGGGCGTCCCGGTGGTCGGGCTGGAGCCCTCGTGCACCGCGGCGCTGCGCGCCGACGGCCCGGAACTGCTGCCCGACGAGCCGCTGGCCGCCGCGCTGGCGGGTGGCGTGCGCACGTTCGCCGAGGTTCTCGCCCACCACATCGACGAGTTGCCCGAGGTCGTGGTCGTGGCCGGGCAGAAGGCGCTCGTGCAGGTGCACTGCCACCAGCACGCCGAGATCGGTGCCGACGACGACAAAGCCGTGCTGGCCGCGCTCGGCGTCGAGGCCGAGGTGCTGGACTCCGGCTGCTGCGGGCTCGCGGGCAACTTCGGTTTCGAGAGGGGCCACTACGAGGTGTCGATGGCCTGCGCGGAGCGGGTGCTGCTGCCCGCGGTGCGGGCCGCGGACGCCGACGTCGCGGTGCTGGCCGACGGGTTCAGCTGCCGCACCCAGCTGCGCCAGGCCGGGACGCGCGAACCGGTGCACCTGGCCCAGCTGGCGGCCACCGCGCTCGGCCTGAGCTCGGGAGATGACGCGAACGGGTAGAACGCGCCCTGCGGGCCGGTACCGGCGTCAGCGGTCGTCTGCACCGGTACCGGGTGCCAGCCGGAGTTCGAGGAAGTCCGCGACGCCGGTCAGGCCGAGGATCCGGCGCACGACGAGCGGCGTGTCGCGTCGGCTCTCGTCGTGGAACACCCGGGGTTCGGTGAGGTGCAGGTGCCGTCTGCCCGTGTGCAGGACGCAGCCGCCCGCGGCCGCGACGTTGCGCACCCAGTCCGCGCCGGGCCCGTAGGTCAGGGCGACCACGTAGCCGTGGGAGGTCGGAAAGACGTTCACCGGGGTCCGGTAGGTGCGCCCTGAACGACGGCCGCGATGAACGACCACGCCGAAGCCCGGCAGCCAGGACGCGATCGGCGTGGTGACGTGGTTGAGAACCTTGCGGTTGAAGCGAGCCACGGCCCGTGGCAAGGGGGACATCGGGGCTCCCGGCTGGAAAATTCGCTGCTTGTTGAGTTTCAGGTCGGCGGTGCCGGCTTGTCAACGCATCGCGGCGACCGGCGCGGGACCCGTGGCGCGGCCGCGACTGTCGGGGTTGCGTGACAACCTCTTGTTCGAACGTCAGTTCGAGTATGGGAGGTCGTCATGCCCCGTCCGGTCCCCTTCGCCGAGGCCATCGCTGCGGTCCGGGTCGAACACCGGCTGTTGATCGACGAGGTCTGCGCCTGGAGCTGCGATCAGGCGGAGCCGGTCGATCCCGATCTGCTGGCGCTCGTCCTGGCGGGCGTCCGGCCGTTCGAGGGCGACCACGACTCGCTCACCCTGTGGACGCGTGTCGGAGTACGCGGCCTGCTCCGCTGCGAGATCCCGAACTGGTGTTTCCGGCACCGGGCGCGGTGGCCCGAAGGTGTCGAGATCGCACTCCGGCACTTCCTCGACTTCCTCGACGGCACCGGCCGGTTCGACGAGGGCAGCGATCCGTTGTGGGAGCTGCGCACGCCGCTGATCTGTTACGCCGGGCCCGGCCTGGACGGCAGGCCGCGGCCGGAGGGCGATCGGTCACCGATCCCGTGCGAGTGCTACCTGCCCTACCGGGAGTCCGCGGAGTACCTGAACGAGCAGATGGCGCGGGGAGCGCTCGTCGCGGACGTTCCGACGTCGGGCTCGCGGCCTGACGGCTGGGCCGAGTTCGAACCGGAGCCGCCCGGACCCGACCGATGGCCGCCGGACGCAGTGGCCGGATGGGACATGCCGAGCGGCGCTGCCGCGACCCGGGCCGGTCGCCGGCGTGGGCGGCGAGCCGGGTCGGGCGCCGCCCCTCGCTCGTCGCCGCCGAACCGGGGCCGGCGGTGACGGGCCGGGAACGGATCGTGCGGTACCGGTCGTCGACGCCCGGTCCGGGGAGTTCCGCGCGTTCGACCGGACGGCCGGCGCGCCGCTGGTCGAGGCCGTCGCCGCGAGCTGCGCGGTCCCGGGCATCTGGCCGCCGATCACCACCGGCGGGAGCCGCTGGATCGACGGCGGGGTGCGCTCGGTGGCCAACGCCGATCTCGCCGCCGGGTACGACCGCGTTGTCGTGCTGGCCCCGCTGACCCGCGGATTCGGCCCGGTGGTGGGCGTCGACGCCCAGGTGGAGACGCTGCGGGCGCGGTTCCGGGTGGCGGTGGTCAGCCCGGACGACGCGGCCCGGCACGCCATCGGGCGCACCGTGCTCGACCCGGCGCACAGGGCGTTCTCCGCCCGCGCGGGCCGGGCCCAGGCGCGGGCGGCGGCCGCGGCGGTGCGGGAGGTGTGGGCCGGCTGAACCGGCGGCGCCGGCCTCCCGATTAGCCGGTCGGTTCGTGCGGGTAGGCCGGAGCATGACAGAGGTCAGCACGGTGACGCTGAACAACGGAGTGCAGATCCCGCAGTTCGGTTACGGGGTCTTCCAGATCGAGCCGGCCCACACCGCCGACGCCGTCGGAGCAGCCCTGGACGCCGGGTACCGGCACATCGACACCGCCCAGGGCTACCGCAACGAGGAGGGCGTCGGGCGCGCCATCGCCGCCTCCGGCATTCCGCGCGACGAGCTGTTCATCACCACCAAGCTCGGCAACGACCGGCACGGCCACGACGAGGCGCTCAAGGCTCTCGACGAGAGCCTGGACCGGCTCGGCCTCGACCACGTGGACCTGTTCCTGATCCACTGGCCGCGGCCCGGGGAGAACCGGTACGTCGAAACCTGGAAGGCGTTCGAGCAGATCGCCCGCGAGGCCAAGAGCCGCGCGATCGGCGTCTCCAACTTCCAGATCGCGCATCTGGAACGCCTCGCCGCCGAGACCGGCACCGTCCCCGCGGTCAACCAGATCGAGCTGCACCCGTGGTTCCCGCAGGCCGAGCTGCGCGCCTACCACCGGGAGAACGCCATTGCGACCGAGGCGTGGAGCCCGATCGCGAAGGGCGGTGAGCTGCTCGCCGACCCCCGGCTCGTCGCACTCGCCGAGAAGTACGGGAAGAGCCCCGCCCAGATCGTGCTCCGATGGCATCTGCAGTTGGGCAACATCGTGTTCCCGAAGTCGGTCACCCCGTCCCGGATCCGGGAGAACATCGCCGTGTTCGACTTCGAGTTGGCGGCCGACGACGTCGCGACGATCGACGAGCTCGACACCGGCACCCGGCTCGGGCCCGACCCGGACGATTTCGGCTGAGTCGCCCAGCGGTCCTGCGGGGTTCGCCGCGGGGGCCTACCGTGGTGCGGCATGTTGGCAATCACCGATACCGCGGCCGAAGCCATCAAGTCCCTGACCGCCGGCGCTGAGCTTCCCGAAGGGGGTGGGCTGCGCATTGCGGCCACCGACCCGGATCAGGGCCTCGAGCTCTCCCTCGCGGCCCAGCCGATCGAGCAGGACACCGTGCTCAGCGGCGACGGGATCACGGTCTTCCTCGAGCCGGTGGCGGCTCAGGTGCTCGACGACAAGGTCCTCGACGTGCAGCCGGTGACCACGCCCGACGGCCAGGAGGAGCTCCGCTTCGCCATCGGCCCGCAGGCGGCGCCGAACGCGTGAGGGCCTGACCCGCACGATTCCCGGCCGGTGTGCGCAGCCGCGCACACCGGCCCTTTCGTGTCCCGGGGCCGGCACCGGTCAGTGCTCGGTGAGCCGCCCGCCGGCGACGGTCCAGCGCCGGGTGGTCCGCACGCTGTCGAGCATTCGGCGGTCGTGTGTGACCAGCAACACGGTGCCGGGGAAGGAGTCCAGCGCGGACTCCAGCTGCTCGATCGCCGGCAGGTCGAGGTGGTTGGTCGGCTCGTCGAGCACCAGCAGGTTCACCTCGCGGGCCTGCAGCAGTGCCAGCGCGGCGCGGGTCCGCTCGCCCGGCGACAGCGACGCGGCCGGCCGCGGGGCGTGCGCGGAGGTGAGCCCGAACTTGGCCAGCAGCGTGCGGACCTCGGACTCCGACCAGTCCGGCACCGCGTCGCCGAACGCGCGGGCCAGTGACTCCGGGCCGAGGAACAACCCCCGGGCCTGGTCGATCTCACCGACCCGTACCCCCGAGCCCAGCCCGGCCGTGCCCGCGGAGACGGGGATGCGGCCCAGCAGCGCGCCGAGCAGCGTCGACTTGCCCGAGCCGTTCGCCCCGGTGATGACGACCCGGTCGGCCCAGTCGACCTGGGCGTCGACGGGGCCGAGGATGAAGTCCCCGCGGCGCACCACGGCGCCGCCCAGGGTCGCCACGACCGTGCCGGAGCGCGGTGCGGCGGCGATGGTCATCCGCAGCTCCCATTCCTTGCGCGGCTCCTCCACCACCTCCAGCCGCTCGATCATGCGCTGGGTCTGGCGGGCCTTCGCGGCCTGCTTCTCGCTGGTCTCGGCCCGGTGCTTGCGGCTGATCTTGTCGTTGTCGCCGGACTTGCGCCGGGCGTTGCGCACCCCCGCGGCCATCCAGTTGCGCTGCATCTGGGCCCGTTCGTGCAGGGCGGAACGAGTGTCGGCGTACTCCTCGTAGGCCTCGCGGACGTGCCGCCGGGCCACCTCGCGCTCGACGAGGTAGCTCTCGTAGCCGCCGTCGTACACCGCGACCTGCTGCTGGGCCAGGTCCAGCTCGACGACCCGGGTGACGGTGCGGGCCAGGAACTCCCGGTCGTGGCTGACGATCACGCAGGCGCTGCGCAACCCCGTCACGAACCGCTCCAGGCGCTCCAGCCCGTCGAGATCGAGGTCGTTGGTGGGCTCGTCGAGCAGCAGCACGTCGTAGCGCGACAGCAGCAGGGCGGCGAGCCCCGCGCGGGCCGCCTGCCCGCCGGACAGCGCGGTCATCGGCGCGTCGAGCGCGACGCCGAGCCCGACCGTGGCCGCGACCTCACCGGTGCGCTCGTCCAGGTCCGCGCCGCCGAGGGCGAGCCAGCGGTCCAGCGCGGCCGCGTAGGCGTCGTCGGCGCCCGGGGCGCCTTCGCCCAGCGCCGCGGCGGTGCGGTCCATCTCGGCCTGCGCGGCGGCCACACCGGTGCGCCGGGCCAGGAACGCGGCGACGGTCTCGCCCGGGCGGCGGTCGGGTTCCTGCGGCAGGTGCCCGATCGTCGCCTCCGGCGGGCTCACCGTGACCGTGCCCTGCTCGGGGTCGTCCACGCCGGCGAGCAGCCGCAGCAGCGTCGACTTCCCGGCGCCGTTCGCGCCGACCAGCCCGGCGACGTCCCCGGGGGCGACCACGAGGTCCAGGCCGGAGAAGAGGGTGCGGTCGCCGTGGCCCGCGGCGAGGCCCGAGGCCTGCAGGATCGCGCTCATCGAGGGCGACGTTATCCGGAGGGTCCCGTTCGCGGATCGGCGGCGGCAGGATGCCGGGCATGACCGACCCGTATGAGCCGATGCCCACCGACTGGCAGCGGGCGCTCGCCGTCGTCGCCCATCCCGACGACCTGGAGTACGGCGGTTCCGGCGCCGTCGCGCGGTGGACCGGCGAGGGCCGTACCGTCGCCTACCTGCTCGCCACCCGGGGCGAGGCCGGCATCGACACGCTCCCGCCCGCCGAGTGCGGGCCGCTGCGGGAGGCCGAGCAGCGGGCCGCGGCGGCCGAGGTCGGGGTGTCGGACGTGGAGTTCCTCGACCACCCCGACGGCGTGGTCGAGTACGGGCTGCCGCTGCGCCGGGACATCGCCGTCGCGATTCGCCGGCACCGGCCCGAGCTGGTGATCATCTCCAACCACCGGGAGACCTGGCCCGGTGGCGGGCTGAACATGGCCGACCACCGTCACGTCGGGCTCGCGACGCTGGACGCGGTGCACGACGCGGGCAACCGATGGGTGTTCCCGGACCAGGGCGGGGAGCCGTGGGACGGGGTGCGGTGGGTCGCGGTGGCGGCGTCGCCGCTGGCCGGGCACGCCGTGGACATCGGCGCGACGTTCGACCGGGCCGTCGCCTCGCTGCGGGCGCATGACGCCTACCTGGCCGCCCTGGGTGGCGCGATGGCGGATCCGGAGGAGTTCCTGCGCCCGATCGCCGAGGCCGACGGCGCCCGCCTGCCCGGCGCGGAGCTGGCCGTGGCCTGGGAACTCATCCCCGTGTGAGTCGCTCGTGCGCGGTAAGTGGTGCCAGGGCACCAGTTACCGCACACGAGTGCTCTCAGAGCGCCGGGTAGTCGGTGTAGCCCTTCGCGTCGCCACCGTAGAAGGTGGTGTCGTCGGCCTCGTTGAGCTCGGCGTCCTCGGTCCAGCGCCGCACCAGGTCGGGGTTGGCGATGAACTTGCGGCCGACCGTGACCGCGTCGACGGCGCCGTCGGCGATCAGCCGCTCGAACTGGTCGCGGTCGGACTCGACACCGAAGCCGGTGTTGAGCACGTAGGTGTTCGGCCACAGCGCGCGCAGCTTGCCGACGATCGGATCGTCGGCCTCGGCGAGCACGTGCAGGTAGGCCAGGCCGAGCTCGGCGAGCTGGCTGGTCAGCGTCTCGTAGACGGTGAGGTCGTCCTCGCTGATGTCGTTGAAGGTGTTCCCGGGGGAGATCCGGATGCCGACGCGGTCGGCGCCGATCGCGTCGGCGGTGGCCTTCGCGACCTCGACGACGAAGCGGGCCCGGTTCTCCGCGGAGCCGCCGTAGTTGTCGGTTCGCTGGTTGATCCCGTCGGCCAGGAACTGGTGCAGCAGGTAGCCGTTGGCCGCGTGCAGTTCGATGCCGTCGATACCGGCGGCGACGGCGCGGCGGGCGGCGTCGGCGTACTCGGCGACCACGCCGGGCACCTCGTCGGTGGCCAGCTCACGCGGCGTGGGGAACTCCTGCTCCCCGCCTGTGGTGAACACCTTGCCGGCCGGGCGGACCGCCGAGGGGGCGACCGGGGTCTGCCCCGCGACGGTGTCGGGGTGGGAGATGCGCCCGGCGTGCATGAGCTGGATGACGATCTTGCTGCCCTTGGCGTGCACGGCCTCGGCGATGCGCTTCCAGCCGGCTTGCTGGGCGTCGTTGTGCACGCCCGGGGTGTTCGGGTAGCCCTGGCCGATCGCGGAGGGCTGGGAGCCCTCGCTGATGATCAGGCCGGCGCCGGCGCGCTGGGCGTAATACTCGGCCTGCAGCTCGTTCGGGGTGCCGTCGGTGTCGGCCCGGTTGCGGGTGAGCGGGGCCATCCAGATCCGGTTGGCCGTCTGCAGCGTGCCCACGGTGAGGGGCTGCAGCAGCGGGCTGTCGGCGGCGAGCGGGCGAGTCACGATTCTTCGAACCTCCTGCGATGGCATGCTCGTACGTGAGAGTTCAACCAGTCGGCCCCCGGGAGCCTTCCCCACCCGAGGATGCGAAAGATCACGTTTCCGGGAGCCCGCCTACGCTGCGGGCGTGAATCCCTCGACGGCGCAGGCTCAGGTGATCGTCGACGAGCTCGTGCGCTGCGGTGTCACCGACGCCGTGCTCTGCCCGGGCTCGCGCAACGCCCCGCTGTCCTTCGCGCTGCACGCCGCCGACGCGGCCGGCCGGCTGCGGCTGCACGTGCGCATCGACGAGCGCACCGCCGGTTTCCTCGCGCTGGGTCTCGCGCTGCGCTCCGGCCGTCCGGTCCCGGTGTGCACGACCTCGGGCACCGCGGTGGCCAACCTGCACCCGGCCGTGCTGGAGGCCTCGCACGCCGGGGTGCCTCTGCTCGCGCTCACCGCGGACCGCCCGCCGGAGCTGATCGGAAGCGGGGCGAGCCAGACCATCAGCCAGCCAAGGATCTTCGGCGACGCCGTCCGGCTGGGCCTGACCACGGCCGTGGCCACCCCGGCGCCCGGCGTCGCCGCTCGCTGGCGCTCCGCGGTGGACCGCGTCCTGGCCGCCGCCGCCGGGGTGCCGGGCGGGCCGCCCGGGCCGGTGCACCTCAACGTGCCGTTCGCCGAGCCGCTGGTGCCGCAGGCCGGCCCGGACTGGCCGGAGCCGCTGGCCGGGCGTCCGGACGGCAGCCCGTGGACGACGGTGCCGGGCGGGCGCCGCACGGTGCCCACGCTCCCGCTGGACCCGGCGGCGCCCACAGTGGTCATCGCCGGGCACGGCGCGCCCGCCGACGTCGACCTGGGCGGCGCGCCGGTGATCGCCGAGCCGTCGTCGGGCCGCTGGGCGGAGGGACTGCGGACCGGCCCGTGGCTGCTGGGTGCCTCGCCGATGGCCGTGCTCAAGCCGGCGCAGGTGCTCGTGCTCGGCCGGCCGACGCTGCACCGCCCGGTGCAGCGGTTGCTGGCAGACCCCGACGTCGCCGTCTACGCGGTCGCCGACGCGGCCGGTGCGCCCTGGACCGACGTCGCGGGGACGGTGCGGGCGGTCGGCGCCGCACCCGCGCTCTGCCCGCCCGACGGCTGGGCGGACCGCTGGCGCGCTGCCGACGCGGCGGTGAGCGCCGCCCTGGACGCCGCGCTGAACGGGCCGGACTCTCCGGCCGGCCTGCGGCTGGCCCGGGCGCTGCTCGCGGCCCTGCCCGGCGGCGCGGCGCTCGTGCTCGGCTCGTCCAACCCGGTGCGCGACGTGTCGTTGGCCGCGGTGCCGCGGGCCGGCCTCACGGTGCTGTCCAACCGTGGGGTGGCCGGCATCGACGGCACGGTCTCGACGGCGGCCGGCGCGGCGCTGGCCCACCCGGGCCCCAGCTACGCGCTGCTCGGGGACCTCACGCTGCTGCACGACACCACCGGCCTCGTCGTCGGGCCCGGCGAACCGCGGCCCGACCTGACCCTCGTCGTGCTCAACGATCAGGGCGGTGGGATCTTCAGCCTCCTCGAGCAGGGCGCGCCGGAGCACGCCGGTGCGTTCGAGCGGGTCTTCGGCACCCCGCACCGGGTGGACCTCGGTGCGCTGTGCGCGGCGACCGGGGTGGCGCACACCGCCGTGGCGGACCCGGCGGAGGTGGCCGCCGCGGTGGCGCCCGTGCCGGGGATCCGGGTGGTGGAGGTGCGGGCGCAGCGGGCGTCGCTGCGCGACGGGCACGCCGCGCTGCGCAAGGTCGTCGAGACCGCGGTGGCGCCGGTGCTCGCTGCGGGCTGAGCCCGACCGGTCAGGCCGGCGCTCCGGTGGCGGTCGACGGTGCGGCCGGTTCCGTCCGGACCGGTTCCGGAGTGGGCGACTCCGCCGGAGCCGTGGACGGCCCGGCCGGCGGAGCGACGACGGCATCGGACGGGGGAGCGCTGGGAGCCGCGGGCTCCGGGGTGGACTGCGGTGCGGGTGCCGGTGCCGGTGCCGGAGATGGAACGGGCGCGGGAGCCGACGGTGCCGGGCTCGCGGGTGCCGCCGGGGGCGGCGGGGTGCATCGGACAGCACGTTCGCCGGCGACGGGGTCGCAGGTGGCGCTGTCGGCGCCCCCGTCGAACCGGTCCGTGCCGTCCCCGCCCTGCAGCTCGTCGCGGCCGGGGCCGCCGTACAGCCGGTCGTCGCCCTGCTCGCCGCGCAGTACGTCGTCGCCCGGGCCACCGATGATCACGTCGTTGCCGGTCCCGCCGGAGATGGTGTCGCGTCCCGCACCCCCCAGGATGCAGTCCGCGGCGCCCGAACCGGCGATCGTGTCGTCACCCGCGGTGCCCAGGATCAGGAACGGTCCCGCCCCGGCCCCGCGCTCGACGGCGGCGTTCCAGCTCCGGTGCGTGGGATCGACGGTGATCACCTCGGCGAAGTCGTCCGGCTTCATGCCGGCTTCGGCGCACTCGGCCGGCAGCTCGATCGGTGTCGCGGCCGAGGCGGTGCGGGCGGCGGCGCCGGGATCGGTCGCATCGGGGGCGATCGCTCCGGGCGTGGTTCCCGGAGCGGCCGCGACCAGAGCCGGAGATGCGGCGAGGAACGACGACCTGTCGTCCCCGCCCCTCTTCCCGGCGGTGGTGACGGTGATCTTGCCGGTGGCCTGGTCGGTGAAGCCGCCGTCGGCGTACACGGTCACGCCGTCTTCCTGGCTCATGTCGAAGGCGGACCTGGCGTCGGCGGCGAGGGCCACCGTGACGGGCACCTCGACCTTCGCGCCGGGCTGCACGCCGGCCCGGAGCGGCATCCTCGTCCCGTTGTAGAGCGAGCAGTAGCTGACCGTGCCGGCGTCGCCGACCGTGATCAGGAGCGCCGCGCCGGGACGGGCCTGCCAGCTCCCGTTCTTCTGCTGGCAGAACGTCGAGCCACCCTTCTTGTCCGTCGGGGTGATCGACAGGCTCACATCGGCCGGGACGGTGCCCTGGTAGTCGACCGTGAGCTTGACGGTCTGCGGGCTGCCGGGCTTGAGTGTGTCGTACCTGAGGTCGGGGCCCTTGCCGTCGCGGCCGAGCACCACGGTCGCCGCACCGATGGTGGTCGGAGTACTCGTCACGGTGTCCGAGAACGACGCCAGGGTGGACCCGGAGATCGCGACGAACGCTCCCGCTCCGGCCGTTGCCAGGGCGGCGGCGAGGATGGCGAATGCGGTGCGCGTGTTCACGGGACTCCCGGATCGATCACAGAGGTAGAATCCGTCTCCGCAGTTCAGCGGATCGGTCGATGCGTCTTTGACTTCCGAATCAGTGCGCCTTGTCGGAAGTGCCGAAAGGGTGGTGGACGCGGAATCGCATCCACCACCCTGATTCAGTCAGATGTTCAGTTCCCCTGGTCGAGCGTCACCGACGACGTGATGGTCACCGAGTCGCTCTGGACCTTGTTGCCGGTCGTCTGCGGCAGCTCGAACACGAAGTCGTACTTCAGGTCCTTGCCGGCACCGAGCGGCACGTTCCGGAGGACGCCCTGCAGCTGGTTGGCCTGCACGGTGACGGTGCCGGGGACTCCAGTGCCGGAGATGGTGACCAGGAGGGCTTCCGGCAGGTCGCCTTCCGTCTTGGTGCAGCCGCCAGCCTTCTGCTCAGGATCGGTACAGCCGTTGTCACTGCCCTCGGTCTTGATGGTTCCGGACAGAACGCCGTCGATCGTGCCGTCGTTCTTGATCGTCAGGGTCTTGGTGGGCGACTTGTAACCCGGAGCGATGTTGGTCGCGCTGAAGAGCTCGGCCTGGCTGGCACCGCCACCGACGACGAGGTCCAGGGTGCCGGTTGCCAGGGTGCCGCCCGGGCCCGCCTCGGTGTCCTGGAACGCTGCGTACGTCCCCGTCCCCAGCGCCAGCGCCGCGGCGGCCAGGGCGGCGACGCCGATACCGGCGGCGACCTTCTTGTTCTTCTGCAGAATGCTCACGGCAGTTCTCCTGAAATCATCGCGGTCGGTCCGCGGCGGGAGGGGAGCGGCGGCCTGATGGACCGCGTTGGAACAGAACTCTGGCGTGCCGGCGGATTGCGCGCATACCTCAACCGAGGTATCTGCATCGGTCTCGCGAATACCGCATCGGAGGTACGACGCGGCGGTTCGCCTCTGCAACGCTCGGGGTTTCGTCTTCTTTCAGGAGGAGCCCATGTCGGTGGAGCCCGAGACCGGGCGGATACCGGCGGTGCGCGTCGCCGGCCCGCGGCCGCATCCGGTTCGCCGGGTCGGGAGGTGGATCGCCGCACTCGTGCTCGTCGCGATGGTCGCCGCCGCCGGGGCCGTCGCGGTCGTGCCCGCCGTCACCGGAGCCGCCGCGCTGACCGTGCTCTCCGGCAGCATGGAGCCGGCGCTGCCGGTCGGGTCGACCGTCGTGATCCGGCCGCGTCCGGTCGCCGAGATCGGGGTCGGCGACGTCATCACCTTCACCGATCGCGACCGGCAGAGCGGCGACACCCGGATCGTCACCCACCGGGTGATCGAGGTGCAGCCCGGGCCGGCGTTCCGGACGAAGGGCGACGCCAACAACGCCCCCGACCCGAATCCCGTCGCTGCAGCCGATGTGCACGGAGTCGAGTGGTACGACGTACCGTTCGTCGGATTGGTCAAGGACCGGCTGTTCAGCAGGGTCGGGCTGTTCTTCGCGATCGGGCTGGCGCTACTGGTCGTCGCGGCGGGTCTGCTCCTGCCCGGCTCCGCCGCGCCGGCGGAACGGACGGACGCGCGCCGCCGTCCGCCGAGGAGCGCACACCGCAGATGACGGCTGCTCCATTGAGGCGCAACGGGGCGCCCGCGCGGCCGCCCGTGATGCGACGTCCAGGTGACGCCGTGTGGCGGTTCGGACATTTCCCGTAACGCTCTCAATTTCCTGTTCGAACAGGAAATCGGCGCTCCCCAGCACCCGACCCCGTCCGGCGCGGCGTGGTCGTCCCCAGTCTTTCAAGGGGTCAGCACGTTGATCGTGAACGTTCTCGGACACTGGCGTCCTACTGCCCGTCGCGCGATCGCAGCAGAACTGCTGGCACTGAGCGCCCTGGGCGCAGTGGCCGGCCTGCTGGTGGTCCGGCTGGAGAGCGGCCACCTCATGGTGGGGCGGGTGCTGGGGGTGTTGACGTTCGCGGCCGGGATCGCGGCATCCATCCTGCTCGTCGTCACCGCATGGCTGAGTGCGAACGGCCGAGCCGGCCAGATCGCGGCTGCGGTCGGCCTCTTCACCGGGGTGGCGCTCCTGGCGCAGGCCGTCGAGGTCGACCTCCGCGACGGAATGTGGCCGCTGGCCGTCGGCGTCGCGGTGCTCGGCGTCGTCGGTCTGCTCGTCACGGCCGTCCCCGGCCCCGAGGTGGGACGCCGGCACCGGGTGTTCGTCGTGGTCCTGATCGCGCTGGTCGTGGCAGGCGTCGCCGCCGCAGGCGTGGTCGACGCGGTGGCGCCCGACTTCATCGTGCCGCGCGCGTTGCTGTCGACGGTGGACCTGTTCGCGTGGTCGGGTGCCGGTGCCGCCGGGCTGCTCCTCCTGGTGGGGGGTGTGCTCACCGCCCGGTCGCTGCTGAGGCTCGTGGGACTCGCGTTCGTCACGGTGGCCGTCGGCCACGGAATCCGCCTCGGCCACGGGCTGCCGTACGGTGCCGATCCCGGGCCGCTGGTCGGAGCACTGGAGCTGGCCGGGGTGGCCATGCTCCTGGTCGCCGCGGTGCCCGCCCTGCTCTCCGCGGTGCTGGAGGTCTGGAGCCAGCAGGAGGCGTCCCGGGCCCGGCTGGCGCAGGCCGAAGCGGCGATGGCCTCGGTGGCCGAGCGGGACCACGAGATGCGCAACCTGGTCGCCGGGCTCTCCGGCGCGGCGCGCGTCCTGAGCGTGGACGAGGTGGCCTCACCCGACGGACAGCGACTGCTGCTCGCCGCCGGCGCAGAGCTGGAGCGGCTGCAACGGATGTTGCAGCGCGACGGCGAGCGGTCCCCGCTGCCCGCCGGGTCGGCCGTGGAGCCGCTGCTGGGCGACCTCGCCGCGATGCACCGAGCGGGCGGTCTGGCCGTCGAGGTCGAGGTCGAGGGCGATGTCCGGGTCGCGATGGATCAGGCTGCGCTCGTCCAGGTCATCGCCAACCTGCTGGTCAACTGCGAGCGGCACGCGCCCGGGGCGCAGGTGTGGCTGCGCGCCCGCAGCGCCGACGGCCGGGTGCGGATCGAAGTCGCCGACGACGGCCCCGGGCTCCCACCCGGCGCGGCGGAGGATCTGCTGCGACGCGGTGCGCGGGGGCCCGGCTCGACCGGTTCCGGGCTCGGCCTCGCGATCACCGCGGACATCGTCGGCCAGCACCAGGGAACGCTCACGCTGGCGTCGGGCGGCCGTGGCTGCAGCGCGGTGATCGACCTGCCCGCCGAACGGCTGGGCGCCCCGACGGCCGACTGCGTCGGCGCATGACCGCGGAACACCCCGGGATCCTGATCGTCGACGATCACGGGCTGGTCGGTGCGGCACTGGCCATGGCGCTGGTCACGCGCGGGGTGTCGGCGTCCGCCGTGTCCCCGGGCGAACTGCTCGGCCGGATCGACGAGCCGGCGCCGCCGGGCGGTCTGGTGCTGCTCGACCTCGACCTCGGCGGGGACCGCGACGGCGCCGACCTGGTGCCCCGGCTGCGGCGGGCCGGGTGGCGGGTGCTCATGGTCACCGGATCGACCGATCACTCCCGGATCGCCGCCGCGGTCACCGCCGGTGCGCTGGGCTGGGTGTCCAAGAGCGCGCCGTTCGACGACCTCGTCGAGACGGCGGTGCGCGCCGCCGAGGGCCGGACGCTGCTGTCCGCGCAGGAGCGGGAGCGGTTGCGGGTGCTGGCCACCGAGGCGGACCGCGAGGCCGAGCTGAAGCGCAGCCGCTGGGAGCGACTCACCCCGCGCGAACTCGAGATCGTCGAGCAGATCGCCGCCGGCCACCGCCCGGCCGCGATCGCGGCGCGGTTCGTCGTGTCGGTCGCGACGGTGCGGACCCAGATCCGCTCCATCCTGGGCAAGCTGGAGGTCGGCTCGCAGCTCGAGGTGGCCGCACTGGCCCGTGAACGGCCGCGCCCGCAAGGCCCCGGAGCTCGCGGCTGACTCCTGATCACCCCGTGCCTTCGAGCGCCTCCCGGACCGCGACGAGCTTGGCCGCGGCCTCGCGCACCTCGGTGTCCGGGTCGGAGTCGGCGACGATGCCGCAGCCGGCGAACAGCCGGACCGTGCGGCCGTCGAGCTGGGCACAGCGCAGCGCGATACCGAGCTCACCGTCGCCGTCGGCGTCGACCCAGCCGACCGGGCCCGCGTAGCGGCCGCGGTCCATGCCCTCCAGCTCCTCGATGACCTCGAGGGCGGCGTCGCGGGGGGTGCCGCCGACCGCTGCGGTGGGGTGCACGGCCTCGGCCAGCTGCAGCAGCGACGCGGGGGCTTCCGGGTCGAGCTGCCCGTACACGTCGCTGGCCAGATGCGAGACGTTGTGCAAGGCGAGGATGGCCGGGACCTCCGGCACCTCGAGTGCGGCGCACAGTGGGCGCAGCGCGGTGGCCAGCGAGTCGACGGCCAGCGCGTGCTCGCGGCGGTCCTTGGCCGAGGCGAGCAGAGCCCCGCCGAGGTCGGAACCGGTGCGCTCGCCGGGCCAGATCGTGCCGGCCAGCACCCGGGAGGACACCTGCTCGCCGTCGCGGCGCAGTAGCAGCTCCGGGGTGGCCCCGACCAGCCCGTCGACCGCGAACGACCAGCACGTCGGGTAGCGCCGGGCCAGCCCGCCCAGCAGGAACCGGGGGTCGAGCGGCTCCTCGCCGATCGCCAGCAGGTCGTGGGCCAGCGCGGCCTTCTCCAACTCGCCGGCCTGCATCCGGCGCACCGCCTCGGCGACCGCCTGCCGGTAGCGGCCCACCGGAAGCCGCCCGTCCCCGTAGCGCAGCGGCCCGCTCGCGCGCACCGGGCTGACCGACCGCACCGCGGACGGGCCGCCCCCGGCGGCGAACTCGGTGATCCAGGCCTGCCCGTCGCGGCGGCCCACCACGACCCGGGGCACGATCACCACCGACCCCGCGGACCGGGGGCTGAAGGTGAAGCTGGTGAACGCGACCGCCCCGGTGCCCGGGACGTCGACCTCGTCGCGGACCTCGAGACGCTCGGCGAAATCGCGCCACCAGGCGTCGGCCTCGGCGAACCGATCCGGCCCGGTGACGGTGATCCGAGCGACCTCGCCCCAGCCCACCAGGCCGTCCGATCCGCGTACCCAGGACAGCGGGTTGCGGTCGTCGGGGAGCAGGTCCAGGAGCCGACCCGGGTCGTCCACAGCCCGCGTACGCACGCGCAACCCGGACGGCAGCGGGGCAATGGTCACGTCTGCGAGCGTAAGGAACTCCCGATGCCGATGCGCGCCCGGCCCGGGAGGCACGGGCCACACTCCGGTCGGAACCACCTAGACTCCTGCGCCGTGACCAGCAGCGCGATCGAGCTGATCGACGAGTTGGCGGGGTCCGGGCGGAGCGCACTGCGCGGGGTCGGGCGCCGGCTGCCGCAGATCGTGATCGGGCTCGCACTGCTGCTCACCGCGCTCGGTGGGGTGGCCCTCGCCGGCGCCGCCCTCGACGACCACGCGATCGACGCCCACCGGGTGGTGACCACCGCGGACGTGCTCGACGGGTCGAGTTTCGAGCGCACCCTGGTCCGGTTCTTGCTCCCGACCGGGCAGATGGTGGTGCCCGAGCGCGGCGTGTTCTACCCGAACGCCCTCGCCGCCGGGGACACGATCACGATCGAGTACGACGCGGCCAAGCCCGAACTCGTGCGCGTCGCCGGGCGCAGCGTGCTCGACGGCCTGGCGCCGATGGGTGCCGGCCTGCTGGGCGTCTGGGTCGTGCTGGGGCCGCTCGTGCTGTGGCTGCGCCGCCGACGCGCTCACGATCCCGCCTGAACCGGTGTCCGGTCGCGGGCGGCCAGCGCCACCCCGAGGACCGTCGTCGCCATCCCGGCCACCGCGATCCAGCCCAGCGTCTCGCCGAACATGAGCCACGCCATCAGCGCGGCGAGCCCCGGGACCAGGTAGAAGTAGCTGGTCACCTGTGACGCGGCGGCCCGGCGCAGCATCAGGAACAGCAGCGACAGCCCGCCCCCGGTGAGCACCAGCACCGAGAAGGCCAGCGAGCCGATGAGCTGCGGGGTCCACGCGATCCGGAACGACTCGAAGGCGAGGACGAACGGCAGCGTCACCACGATCGACGCGCCGAACTGCACGACCTGGCCGGTGCGCAGGTCGAAGTCGGGGCAGAAGTGCTTCTGGTAGAGCGTGCCGGCCGTGATCGCGAGCAGGGCCAGCGTGGTGAGACCGAGGGTCAGCCAGGACAGTCCGGTCGTGGTCAGCTTGCTCGACACCACCAGCGTCACCCCGAGGAAGCCGAGCACCAGCCCGGCGCCCCGGCGCAGGCCCATCCGCTCCCCGAGCAGCCAGGCGACGACGGCGGTGAGGACCGGCTGCAGGTTCACCACCAGCGCGGCCACCCCGGCCGGCATCCCGGCGGCGACCGCGGCCCACACCCCGCCGAGGTAGCCGGCCTGGATGCCGATCCCGGCCACCGCGATGTGCCCGGCCTGGCGCCCCCGCGGCCACGCCGCCCGGGCGATCAGGGCCAGCGCCCCCATCATCGCCACCACGCCGGCGTAGCGCAGGATCAGAAAGCTCAGCGGCTCGGCGTACGGCGCGGCGTACTTGGCGACGACGAACCCGGACGCCCAGATGATCGCGAACAGGAACGGCGTGGCCCGGACGGCCGGCGTGGGCCCCGCGGACGTCGATGTCGTGGCGATGCTCCGACCCTAGGTCGCCGACCCGCCCGGCCGCGAGACCCTGCGCGGCATCACCCGCTCGCCCGCCACCAGCCGAACACCTCATCCAGCACCCCCGGAACCGCGACCAGCAGCCC
The DNA here is from genome assembly GCF_012911935.1 of Pseudonocardia acidicola. Classification (GTDB taxonomy): domain Bacteria; phylum Actinomycetota; class Actinomycetes; order Mycobacteriales; family Pseudonocardiaceae; genus Pseudonocardia; species Pseudonocardia acidicola. The sequence goes on from NZ_JAAXLA010000041.1 coordinate 34,138, forward strand.
ACCGGCCGGCAGCGGGTTCGCCCTGCCGTCCCGGTCGACGACGACGGCGCCCGCCTCCAGCGCCAGCCCGAGCGCGCCCGCGACGTCCCACTCGTGGTAGCTGTCCAGCACCGCCGCGACCGCGTGACCGAGCGCGACCTGGGCAACGGCCAGTGCCGCCGACCCCAGCACCCGGATGCCCGTGTGCGCGGCCGCGGCCCGGCGCAGCAGCGGCTCGGTGACCTGCTCGGCGCAGACCAGGCCCCCCGACGGGCTGGTCCGGGGCGCGATCCGCACCGGCACCCCGTTGGAGCGCACCCCGCGGCCCCGGGCGGCGGCGTAGATCTGCGCCCGGTTCGGGTCCGCGATCACCCCCACGACCGGCCCCGACGAGTCGACCAGGGCCAGGCTGTAGGCGCACCACGGGAGCCCGGCGACGTAGTTCGCCGTGCCGTCGACCGGGTCGACCACCCAGCGGTACTCGGCGCCCGCCACCCCGGGGTCGGCCCCGTACTCCTCGCCGACGACCGGTATCCCGGGGAACTCCGCGGCCAGCACCCGGCGGGTGTGACGCTCCAGGGTCCGATCGGTGTCGGTGACCCAGTCGAAGGGGTTGGCCTTGTACTCGGCGCCGGGTGGGCCGTTCTCCGGCTCGCCGCACCGGCGGTCGCGCCCGGCGGTCGCGATGATCACCTCGGCGGCGTCGTTGGCCAGCCGCCCGGCGACCTCCAGCGCCCGGGACAGCAGCCCTGGTTCCACGGGCGGCGGCGCCGACATCCGGGGTACGGGCATGGGGTGGACCGGAGTGCTCGGGTGAGGCAGGACCGTCATGCCGCCCCAGCGTCGGCGTGTCGGGTGTCTCGGGTGAGACCCGCAGGTGACGGATGGCCGATCACCCGGCCAACTCCGCGACCGGCACGGGCTGTTGGGCCTGCGTTCTGCCACCTGTCAGCCCGGCGTCGGCTCGCGGGCCGCCTGCGGGTGCACCGTCTGCGGTGTGCGCGTGGCGATCGTGTCCGAGTGCTTCCTACCCGTGGTCAACGGTGTGACCAACTCGGTGCTCCGGGTCCTCGAGCACCTTGGCGAGGCCGGCCATCAGGCCCTGGTCATCGCGCCCGGAACCGATGAACCGGCCTCCCACGACGGGGTACCGGTGGTGCGGGTGCCCGCGGTGGACCTCCCGGTGGTCAACTCGATGCCGGTCGGGATGCCCAGCCGGCGCATCCTCAAGGCGCTGCGTGCGTTCGCCCCCGACGTGGTGCATCTGGCGGCGCCGTTCGTCGTCGGCGCGCGCGGGCTGGCGGCGGCCCGCCGGCTCGGGATCCCGACGGTGGCGATCTACCAGACCGACGTGGCCGGATTCGCGGGCTCCTACGGGCTCGGGCTGACGGCGCGCGCGGCGTGGCGCTGGACCTGCCGGCTGCACAGCCAGGCGGACCGGACGCTGGCGCCGTCGAGCTGGGCCGCCGAGGCGCTGCAGGGCCGCGGCGTGCCGCGGGTGCACCAGTGGGCGCGCGGCGTCGACACCCGCCGGTTCACCCCGTCCAAGCGTGATGCCGGGCTGCGCGCGGAGCTCGCCCCCGGTGGTGAGCTGCTGGTCGGGTACGTGGGCCGGCTGGCGCCGGAGAAGCAGGTCGAGCGCCTGGCGGCGCTGGCCGGCGTGCCCGGGGTCCGGCTGGTCGTGGTGGGCGCCGGGCCCAGCGAGGAGCGGCTGCGCGCCCTGCTGCCGGCGGCGGCGTTCCTCGGTTTCCGCGGCGGGGACGAGCTGGCGCGGATCTACGCGTCGCTGGACGTCTTCGTGCACACCGGGCCGTCCGAGACGTTCTGCCAGGCCGTGCAGGAGGCGCTCGCGTCCGGGCTGCCGGTGGTGGCCCCCGATGCGGGTGGCCCGCGTGACCTGGTGCTGCCCGGCCGCACCGGGTTCCTGGTGCCGCCGCGCCCCGACGGGACCGAGGCCGGTGACCCGGGCGCGGTGGCGGCGGACGCGCAGCTGCGCGAGGCGGTGATCGCGCTGACCGACCCGGCTCTGCGCGCGGCGTTCGGTGCCGCCGCCCGGCAGTCGGTGCTGCGCCGGACCTGGTCCACGGTGTGCGACGAACTCCTCGCGCACTACGCCGACGTGGTCGGTGCGGCGGCGCACCGGCCGGCCCGGGCCGCCTGAGCGTGCGCATCGTCCAGCTGGCGAACTTCTACGGACCACGCTCCGGAGGGCTGCGCACCGCGTTGCACCATCTCGGCGCCGGGTACGCCGCTCGCGGGCACGAGGTGGTGCTGGTCGTGCCCGGGCCGCGTCACGGCGTCGAGATGCTGCCCGGCGGGATCCGGCGGATCACCGTCGCGGCTCCGCAGCTGCCCGGGACCGGCGGTTACCGGGCCGTCGATCCGTGGCGGGTGCAGCGGCTGCTCGGCACGCTGCGGCCCGACGCGATCGAGGTGTCCGACCGGCTCACCCTGCGTGGGCTCGGCGCCTGGGCGGCCCGCCGCGGGGTGCCCGGCGTGGTGATCTCGCACGAGCGGCTGGACCGGCTGCTCGGCCAGTTCCTGCTGCCCGCGCCCGCCGCCCGGCGGGTCGCCGATGTGGCGAACGCCCGGATGGCGGCGGCCTACGACACGGTCGTGTGCACCACGTCGTTCGCGCGGGCGGAGTTCGACCGGATCGGGGCGGCCAACGTCCGGCAGGTCCCGCTCGGGGTGGATCTGACGACGTTCTCGCCGTTGCATCACGACGCGCGCCTGCGCACGTCCTTGGCCGAGGGGGCGGACGCGCTGCTGGTGCACTGCGGGCGGCTGTCGCCGGAGAAGCATCCGGAGCGCAGCATCGACACCGTCGCCGCGCTGCGCGACGGGGGGCACCGGGTGCGGCTGGTGGTGGCCGGCGACGGGCCGAAGCGGTCGGCGCTGGAGCGGCGGGCGGCGGGGCTGCCGGTCACCTTCATCGGGTTCGTGCCGGAACGGCCCCGGCTGGCCCGGCTGCTCGCGTCGGCCGACGTGTCGCTGGCGCCGGGCCCGCACGAGACGTTCGGGCTGTCCGCACTCGAGGCGCTCGCCAGCGGGACGCCGGTGGTGGTGTCGGCGTCGTCGGCGTTGCCGGAGATCGTCCGGCCGTCCTGCGGGGCGGCCGCGGCCGACGATCCGGACGCGTTCGCCGCCGGGGTGAGCGGGCTGCTGGCCGGTGACGAGGCGGTGCGCCGGACGGCGGCCCGCGCCCGCGCCGAACAGTTCGGCTGGCCGGCCTCGGTCGACCGCATGCTGGCCGCGCTCACAGGCGCCTGACCGGCGCCGAGTGCCACACCACGGTCGTCGACGCATGATCGAACCACCGTGGCGTGGCACTCGGTGGCCGGGCGCGCCGGACGGGGCGTGCCGCCGTAGGGTCGCAACCGTGGCCCGCGCCGATCTCGACAAGGACCCCGACGACGTCGCCGCGATGTTCGACGGCGTCGCACGGCGGTACGACCTGACCAACACGGTGCTGACCGGGGGGCAGGACCGGCGGTGGCGCTCGCTGACCCGCGAGGCGCTCGCGTTGCGGCCCGGCGAGCGGGTGCTCGACCTGGCCGCGGGCACGGCGGTGTCGACGGTGTCGCTGGCCCGGTCCGGCGCCTGGTGCGTGGCGGCGGACTTCTCGCTGGGCATGCTCTGCGCCGGGCACAAGCGCGCCGTGCCGAAGGTGGCCGCCGACGCGTTGCACCTGCCGTTCCGCGACGGCGTCTTCGACGCGGTGACGATCTCGTTCGGTCTGCGTAACGTCGCCGACCCGGACGCGGCGCTCGCCGAGCTCGCCCGGGTCACCCGGCCCGGGGGGCGGCTGGTGGTGTGCGAGTTCGGTACCCCGACGTGGACCCCGTTCCGGGTGGCCTACCACGACGTCGTGCTCAAGCACGTGCTGCCTGCGGTCGCCGAGCGGGTGTCGTCCAATCCGGAGGCCTACACCTACCTCGCGGAATCGATCCGGGCCTGGCCCGCGCAGCCGCTGCTGGCGACGCGTATCGCCGCCGCCGGCTGGGCCGACGTGGCGTGGCGGGATCTGACTTTCGGCGCTGTCGCGCTGCACCGCGCGCGCCGGCCCTGAAAGGGCCCGTGACGAAGCTCTCCCCGCGTCCGCGCGGGTAACGATCATGTTTCGCCCGGAATCGGGGCGGACATTCCGGCACATGGCGTGACGGACCGGGCGCGCATGATCTGGACGCGGCGCATAGACTCGCCCACGGACTTCGTGAATCTGTTCACAAGGAGCCGCATGGCCGCGCCCGGACCCACCACCGGCGCCGGGACCCGACACCCGGACGCCGAGGCTGACGTGATCGTCGTCGGCGCCGGTCCGGCGGGCTCCACCGCTGCCGCGTACCTCGCCCGTGCCGGACTCGACGTTCTGCTGCTGGAGAAGTCGACCTTCCCCCGGCCCAAGGTCTGCGGTGACGGCCTCACCCCGCGCGGGATGAAGCAGCTGATCGATCTCGGCATCGACTGCTCCGAGCGGAACGGCTGGCTGCACAACAAGGGCCTGCGCGTGGTCGGCGGCGGGGTCAGTCTGGAACTCGAGTGGCCGACGCTGGCGTCGTTCCCGGACTACGGCGCGGTGCGGCCCCGGCAGGACTTCGACGAGTTGCTCGCGCGGCACGCGGAGAAGTGCGGTGCCCGGCTGCACGAGGACACCGCGGTCACCGAGGCGGTGACCGACGAGCGGAGCGGCCGGGTCACCGGGGTCGCCGGACATGTCGGCAAGGGCAAGGACAGGCGCCCGGTCAGCTTCCGCGCGCCGCTCACCCTCGCCTGCGACGGCGTGTCCGCCCGGGTGGCGCTGAGCCTGGGCATGGCCAGGCGCGACGACCGCCCGATGGGTGTCGCGGTCCGCCGGTACTACACCAGCCCGCGCAGCCACGACGACTACCTCGAGTCGCACCTCGAACTGTGGGACCGCAGGGATCCGGCGCGGCCCCGGCTCCTGCCCGGCTACGGCTGGATCTTCGGGATGGGCGACGGCACGTCCAACGTCGGGCTGGGCATCCTGTCCACCAGCCGGGCGTTCGGTTCGACCGACTACCGGGCGCTGCTCACGTCCTGGCTCGACGGGACTCCGCAGGAGTGGGGCTACCGCGAGGAGAACGCGATCGGCCAGGTCGGCGGCGCCGCGCTGCCGATGGGCTTCAACCGGACCCCGCACTACCGGCCGGGCCTGCTGCTCGTCGGTGACGCCGGCGGGATGGTCAACCCGTTCAACGGCGAGGGCATCGCCTACGCGATGGAGTCGGCCGCGATCGCGGCCCGCTGCGCGGTGCAGGGACTGGCCCGCGCGGGTGCGTCCCGGGAGGCCGCGCTCGCCGCGTACCCGGCCCGGATGAGCCAGGCGCTGGGCGGCTACTACCGGATCGGGAACACCTTCTCGAAGCTGATCGGCAACCCTGCGGTCATGCATATCGCGACCCGGCACGGGTTGCCGCGCAAGACGGTGATGGCGTTCCTGCTCAAGTTGCTCGCGAATCTCTACGACCCCGAGGAAGGCAATATCAGCGACCGGGTCATCACCGCGATGACCAGGCTCGCACCGAGTTTGTAGTAAGGCTGTCCTGAATACGGCCGCATGATCGACCCGACCTAGGGTCGGCCGGACGGTGTCGATCAGGGAAAACTGACCGCGCAGACGACGAAGGTGTCACGATGCTCGATCCCTATCTCCCGCTGGTGCTGATGTTCGCACTGGCCGGCGCGTTCGCACTGTTCTCGGTGACGGCCGCGCCCTACATCGGGCCGCGGCGCTACAACCGGGCCAAGCTGGACTCCTACGAGTGCGGGATCGAGCCGTCGCCGCAGCCGATCGTGGGTGGTGGCCGGGTTCCGGTCGCCTTCTACCTGACGGCGATGCTGTTCATCCTCTTCGACATCGAGACGATTTTCCTCTACCCGTTCGCGGTCAACGCCGACGCGCTGGGCCTGTTCGGGCTGGTGGAGATCGTGCTGTTCATCGCCACGGTCGGCTTCGCCTACACCTACGTGTGGCGGCGCGGCGGGCTGGATTGGAACTGAGGTCATGGGTCTCGAAGAGCACCTGCCGAACGGCGTCCTGCTGACCAGCGTCGAGAAGCTGGTCAACTGGACCCGCAAATCCTCGCTGTGGCCGGCCACCTTCGGGCTGGCCTGCTGCGCGATCGAGATGATGACGACCGGCGCCCCGCGCTACGACCTGGCGCGATTCGGCATGGAGGTCTTCCGGGCCTCACCGCGGCAGGCCGATCTGATGATCGTCGCGGGCCGGGTGAGCAACAAGATGGCCCCCGTTCTCCGGCAGATCTACGACCAGATGCCGGAACCGCGATGGGTGCTGGCGATGGGGGTCTGCGCCTCCTCGGGCGGGATGTTCAACAACTACGCGGTCGTGCAGGGTGTCGACCACGTGGTGCCGGTGGACATGTACCTGCCGGGATGCCCGCCGCGCCCGGAAATGCTGATGGACGCGATTCTCAAGATCCACGCCAAGATCATGGACGAGCCGCTGGGCCAGAAGCGCGCTGCGGCGCTGGCCGAGAGCGGGCACAGGACCGAGCTGATCCCGTCCTCGATCAAGTACGCGAAGAAGAAGTGATCCAGCGATGACCGAACCCACGGGAACCTCGAAGGACGACGCGGAGCCCACCGGCGGGCCGCAGTCCTCGGCCGAGGAGAGCGGCGCCGCCGTCGCCGAGCACCGGGTCCGAGGTGGCGAAGCGCCGGAGGCGGGCGCGACCGAGTTCGCCGAGCACCGCTCCGGCAACGGGATGGCGCCGGAGGGCGGCACCCGCCCGGCCGCGCCGGCCGGGCGCGAGCGCGCCGGGATGTTCGGGGTCCGGGGCACCGGTGACACCTCGGGTTTCGGCGGCCTGCGCCTCCCGGCGTACGCGCCGGCCCCGGCCGAGCGGCCCTTCGGCGGCTGGTTCGACGAACTCGCCGACGACTTCGCCGACGCCCTGGACCAGCGCGGCATCCCGCGCAGTGCGGTGCAGCAGGTGACCGTCGACCGCGGCGAGATCACCTTCTACGTGCAGCGCGAGCGGGTGCTGGAGTTGGCCCGCACGCTGCGCGACGACGCCGCGCTGCGCTTCGAGCTGTGCTCCTCGGTGTCCGGTGTGGACTACGGCGAGGACGTCGCGCAGCGCCTGCACGTCGTCTACCACCTGCTGTCCATGACCTACCGGCGCCGCATCCGGCTCGAGGTCGCGTTGGACGTCGACGATCCGCACGTGCCCAGCGTCGTCGAGGTGTACCCGACGGCCGACTGGCACGAGCGCGAGACCTGGGACATGTTCGGCGTGATCTTCGACGGTCACCCGGCGCTGACCCGGATCCTCATGCCGGACGACTGGGACGGCCACCCCCAGCGCAAGGACTACCCGCTCGGCGGGATCCCGGTGGAGTACAAGGGCGCGGAGATCCCCCCGCCCGACCGGCGGCGGGCGTACTCGTGACAACGCGTAGGGCGCGGAGATCCCCGCTCCGTCCTCGACCGGCGGCGGGCGTACTCGTGACAACGCGTAGGGCGCGGAGATCCCCGCTCCGTCCTCGACCGGGGCAGGGCCTACTCATGACCGCGGAGGCGGCGGAATGACGGACACCACTCACGACGACGTCATCAACGCGTCGAACTTCGGTGAGATCCCACCGCCGGACGCCTACGCCCCGGGACGGGAGACCACCGAGGGCACCATCTACACGGTCACCGGTGGCGACTGGGACACCCTGATCGACTCCGAGCACGACGACCGCATCATCATTAACATGGGTCCCCAGCACCCGTCCACGCACGGCGTGCTGCGGCTGGTGCTCGAGCTCGAGGGCGAGACCGTCACACAGGCCCGCTCGGTGATCGGGTACCTGCACACCGGCATCGAGAAGAACTGCGAGTACCGGACCTGGACCCAGGGCGTCACGTTCGTGACCCGGGCCGACTACCTGGCGCCGTTGTTCAACGAGGCCGCGTACTGCCTGGCCGTGGAGAAGCTGCTCGGTGTCGAGGCGCCGCGCCGCGCGCAGGTCGCCCGGGTGCTGCTCATGGAGCTCAACCGGATCGGCTCGCACCTCGTGTGCCTGGCCACCGGCGGCATGGAGCTGGGCGCGCTGACCGGTATGACGGCCGGGTTCCGCGAGCGCGAGGAGGTGCTCCACCTGCTGGAGTACCTGACCGGCCTGCGCATGAACCACGCGTTCATCCGCCCCGGCGGGTTGGCCCAGGACCTCCCCGAGGACTGGGCGGAGAAGGTCACCGACTTCATCAAGGTGATGCGCTACCGGCTGCCCGACTACGACAAGCTGCTGACCGGCCAGCCGATCTGGCGGCAGCGCCTGGAGGGCGTCGGCTACCTGCCGCTCGACGGCTGCCTCGCGCTCGGCGCGACCGGCCCGATCCTGCGTGCGGCCGGGCTGCCCTGGGACCAGCGCAAGGTCGAGCCCTACCTCGGCTACGAGGAGTACGACTTCGAGGTCCCGACGGCCACCGAGGCCGACTGCTACGCCCGGTACCGGCTGCGCGTCGCCGAGATCCACGAGTCGCTCAAGATCATCGAGCAGGCCGTGAAGAAGATGGAGCCGGGGCCCGTCATGGTGGAGGACCGCAAGATCGCCTGGCCGGCGCAGCTCTCGATCGGCTCCGACGGCATGGGCAACACGCTCGAGCACGTCCGCAAGATCATGGGTCAGTCGATGGAGTCGCTGATCCACCACTTCAAGCTGGTGACCGAGGGCTTCCACGTGCCCGCCGGGCAGGTCTACGTGCCTATCGAGTCGCCGCGCGGCGAGCTGGGCTACCACCTGGTCTCCGACGGCGGGACCCGCCCGGTACGCGTCCACGTCCGGGACCCCAGCTTCGTGAACCTGCAGACGATGCCGGCGATGAGCGAGGGCGGCATGGTCGCCGACGTCATCGCCGCCGTCGCGAGCATCGACCCGGTCATGGGAGGCGTGGACCGATGACGTTGCCCGAAGGGACGCCGGAGACGAACGGCCCGGTGGCCGCACCCGAGGAGATCCTGTGGGAGCCGGTGGTGGCCGAGCCGTCGCCGGTCTCCCCGACCTTCGACGAGGTCACCCGCCGGCGCACCAAGGAGATCATCGCCCGGTACCCGCAGTCCCGCTCGGCGCTGCTCCCGCTGCTGCACCTCGTGCAGTCGGTCGAGGGGTATGTCAGCCAGGACGGCATCCGGTACTGCGCGGAGGCGCTGGAGCTGACCACCGCCGAGGTCAGCGCGGTGGCCACCTTCTACACCATGTACAAGCGCACCCCGTGCGGTGAGCACCTGGTCAGCGTGTGCACCAACACGCTGTGCGCGGCGCTGGGCGGCGACGACATCTACGCGGCGCTGCAGGCCCGGCTCGGCACCGACGGCAGGCCGCTGGGCCACGAGGAGACCGCGGGCGAGCCGGGCACGCCCGGTTCGATCACCCTGGAGCACGCCGAGTGCCTGGCCGCATGCGACCTCGCGCCGGTCATCCAGGTCAACTACGAGTACTTCGACAACCAGACGGTCGAGTCGGCGGAGGCGCTGGTCGACGCGCTGCGCGCCGGCGAGCGGCCGGCGCCGACCCGGGGCGCTCCGCTGACCGACTTCACGACCGTCGAACTCGAGCTGGCCGGGATCTTCCCCAACCTGGAGGTCAGCGTGGAGGGCCCGTCCGCCGCAGCCGAGACGCTGCGCGGAGCGCAGTTGGCCGCCGAGCGCGGCTGGGTCGCGCCGCCGATGCCCGACGAACCGCCGGCCATGCCGGACCTGCCGGAGAAGAGGTGACGTCATGACCGAGCCCACCATCGCGCGTCCAGACCCGCTCACCCCGGTCCTCACCCGGCGCTGGCAGTCGCCGCGCTCCTGGTCGATCGACACCTACGAGCAGCTCGAGGGCTACCGGGCGCTGCGCACCGCGCTCGCCGCGCACCCCGACCAGCTCATCGCGCTGGTCAAGGACTCCGGCCTGCGCGGCCGCGGCGGCGCCGGTTTCCCGACCGGGATGAAGTGGTCGTTCATCCCGCAGGGCAGCACCGGCCCGGGCGCCAAGCCCAAGTACCTGGTGGTCAACGCCGACGAGGGCGAGCCGGGCACCTGCAAGGACATCCCGACGATGATGGCCGACCCGCACGCGCTGGTCGAAGGCTGCATCATCACCTGTTATGCGATCCGCGCGAATTTCTGCGCGATCTACGTCCGCGGCGAGGCGCTGCACTGCATCCGCCGGGTGCGCAACGCGGTCGACGAGGCCTACGCCAAGGGCTACCTCGGCACGAACATCCTCGACTCCGGGTTCGACCTGGACATCGTGGTGCACGCCGGCGCGGGGGCGTACATCTGCGGCGAGGAGACGGCGTTGCTCGACTCGCTCGAGGGGCGTCGCGGTCAACCTCGCCTCAAGCCTCCGTTCCCGGCCACCTCGGGGCTCTACGCATCGCCCACTGTGGTGAACAACGTGGAGACGATCGCCTCGGTTCCCGCGATCGTGCAGGGCGGGAGTGATTGGTTTCGCACCATGGGCTCGGAGAAGAGCCCCGGCCCCAAGATCTACTCGGTGTCCGGGCACGTCGAGCGGCCCGGCCAGTACGAGGCCCCGCTCGGCATCACGCTGCGCGAGCTGCTGGAGCTGGCCGGCGGGATGAAGGACGGGATCCCGCTGAAGTTCTGGACCCCGGGCGGCTCGTCGACCCCGCTGTTCACCGCAGAACACCTCGACGTCCCGCTGGACTTCGAGGGGGCCGCGGCCGCCGGCTCGATGCTGGGCACCACCGCCGTGCAGGTCTTCAACGAGACCGTGTCGGTGCCGTGGGCGGTCATGAAGTGGACCGAGTTCTACAAGCACGAGTCCTGCGGCAAGTGCACGCCGTGCCGCGAGGGGACCTACTGGCTGGTCCAGATCCTCGAGCGGATGGTGCACGGCGAGGGCACCGAGGCCGACATCGAGACCATGCTCGACGTCTGCGACAACATCCTGGGCCGCTCGTTCTGCGCCCTCGGTGACGGCGCGACGAGCCCGATCACCAGCGCCATCAAGTACTTCCGCCAGGAGTTCCTGGACCTGATCGCCGAGCAGCCCGCGGTCAAGCGTCCGGAGCAGCTCGACGATCTCGTGGGAGCCCAAGCATGACACCCGCCGACGTTCTTCTTCCCGCGGAGGCGGCGAGATGACCCTGACCCAGGACTCGGGCACCGACGCCCGGCCGGTACCGGAGGGCCACGTCCGGCTCACCATCGACGGCATCGAGGTCGACGCGCCCAAGGGCGAGCTGCTGATCCGCACCTGTGAGCGGCTCGGGATCATCGTCCCCCGGTTCTGCGACCACCCGCTGCTCGACCCGGCCGGTGCCTGCCGGCAGTGCCTGGTCGAGGTGGAGATGGGCGGGCGCCCGATGCCGAAGCCGCAGGCCAGCTGCACGATGACGGTGGCCGACGGGATGGTCGTCAAGACCCAGCACACCTCGCCGGTGGCCGGCAAGGCGCAGCAGGGCGTGATGGAGCTGCTGCTCATCAACCACCCGTTGGACTGCCCGATCTGCGACAAGGGCGGCGAGTGCCCGCTGCAGAACCAGGCCATGACGAGCGGGCGCACCGACAGCCGGTTCGTCGAGACCAAGCGGACCTTCCCCAAACCGCTGCCGATCTCCTCGCAGGTGCTGCTCGACCGCGAGCGCTGCGTGCTCTGCCAGCGCTGCACCCGGTTCTCCGACCAGATCGGCGGGGACCCGTTCATCGACCTGCTCGAGCGCGGCGCCGAGCAGCAGATCGGAGTGGCCGAGGACAAGCCGTTCCAGTCCTACTTCTCGGGCAACACGATCCAGATCTGCCCGGTCGGTGCGCTGACCAGCGCCGCCTACCGGTTCCGGTCCCGGCCGTTCGACCTGGTGTCGACGCCCGGGGTGTGCGAGCACTGCTCGTCGGGTTGCGCGCAGCGGGTCGACTCCCGGCGCGGCACGGTCATGCGCCGTCTCGCGGGCAACGATCCCGAGGTCAACGAAGAGTGGACCTGCGACAAGGGCCGCTTCGCGTTCCGCTACCTGACCTCGAAGCAGCGGATCACCCGGCCGCTGGTGCGCAGGGCCGACGGCGTGCTCGCCGAGACGTCGTGGACCGAGGCGCTGCAGAAGGCCGCCGAGGGCCTGCTCGCTGCGCGGGCGGCCGGCGGGGTCGGGGTGCTGCCCGGCGGCCGGCTCACGGTCGAGGACGCCTACGCCTACGCGAAGTTCGCCCGGGTCGCGGTCCGCACCAACGACATCGACTTCCGGGCCCGGCCGCACTCGGCCGAGGAACTGGACTTCCTGGCCGCACACGTCGTCGGCAAGGGTCCCGAGGTGCTCGACTACGCCCGGCTCGAGGCCGCGCCCGCGGTGCTCTGTGTGGCGTTCGAGCCCGAGGAGGAGTCACCGATCGTCTTCCTGCGGCTGCGCAAGGCGGCCCGCAAGCACGCCCAGCTGGTGTTCCACCTCGGCCAGTGGACGACGCCGGCGGTGCGCAAGAGCGCGCTCGAGCGCGGCGCGGCCGAGCCCGCCGCCCACGACAACCTGATCCACGCGGTGCCCGGCGCCGAGGCGGCCGTGCTGGCCGACCTCCCGGCCGAGGTCGTCGAGGCGCTGACCGGCGGTGGCGTGATCCTGGTCGGTGAGCGCGCGGCCGAGGTGCCCGGGCTGTACTCGGCGGTGTCCGCGCTGGCCGGGCGCACCGGGGCGGCGGTGGGCTGGATCCCGCGGCGTGCCGGTGACCGCGGCGCGCTCGACGCCGGTGCGGTCCCGACCCTGCTGCCGGGCGGGCGGCCGGTCGCCGACGCGGCCGCCCGGGCCGAGATCGAGCGGGCCTGGGGCCTGGCCCAGGGCGCGATCCCGGCCGCGGCGGGCCGTAGCACCGACGAGATCCTCGCCGCCGCGGCGGCGGGGGAGCTGGCCGGCCTGGTGGTCGGCGGGGTCGACCCGTACGACCTGGCGGACCCGCAGGTGGCGCTGGCCGGGCTGCGCGAGGTGGGCTTCCTCGTCAGTCTGGAACTGCACACCTCCGCGGTCACCGAGCTCGCCGACGTGGTACTCCCGGTCGCCCCGGATGCGCAGCGCGCCGGCAGCTACCTCAACTGGGAGGGCCGGGCCAGGCGGTTCGACATCACCCTCGACGCCAGCGGCGTGCTGCCGGACTGCCGGGTGCTGGACACCCTCGCGGTCGAGATGGACGTCGACCTGTTCACCCAGACCCCGGCGGCGGCCGCCGGCGAGCTCGCCCGGCTCGGCGGATTCGTCGGAGCGGCCCCGCCCGGCCCGTCGGTGGCCGCAGGCGAGGCCCGGCGCCCGGCCTACGGACAGGCCGTGCTCGCCACCTGGCGCCAGCTCGTCGATGAGAGCACGCTGGCCGTCGACGAGCTGGCCCTGGCCGGGACCGCCCGGGCCGCCTTCCTCCGGCTGAACGCCGCGACCGCCGAGCGGCTCGGCGTCACCGAGGGCCTGCCGGCCACGGTGCGCACCGACCTCGGCGCGATCACGCTGCCGGTGGCGTTGACCGACCTGCCCGACGGCGTGGTCTGGTTGCCGGCCAACTCGGCGGGCTCCCGGGTACGGGCGACCCTCGGGGCGGGCCACGGTGACCTCGTCGGCGTGACCGCCGTGACGGGTGTGGTCGCCGAGCAGTCGCTCGCGGGCTCGAGCAACGGCGCGGGAGGTGCCGCATGACCCACACGCAGCAGCTGCTGGCCGACGACCCGTTCTGGCTCATCGCGTTGAAGGTCGTCGCGTTGTTCGCGATCGGCGTCCTGCTGACCCTGTTCATGATCAACTGGGAGCGGAAGGTCGTGGCCCGGATGCAACAGCGTCCCGGCCCGAACCGGGTCGGCCCCAACGGCTGGCTGCAGTCGCTGGCCGACGGCCTCAAGCTGGCCTTCAAGGAAGACATCATGCCGGCCCTGGCCGACAAGAAGGTCTACTTCATCGCCCCGGTGCTCTCGACGATCCCGGCCTTCGTCGCGTTCTCGGTGATCCCGTTCGGCGGCGAGGTCTCGATCTTCGGCCAGCGCACCGTGTTGCAGCTGGTCGACCTGCCGGTCGGCGTGCTGGTGGTGCTCGCGTGCAGCTCCCTCGGCGTCTACGGGATCGTGCTCGGCGGCTGGGCCTCCGGGTCGCCGTACTCGCTGTTCGGCTCGCTGCGCAGCGCCGCGCAGGTGATCTCCTACGAGATCGCGCTGGGCATGTCGCTCGTGGCGGTGATCCTCTACGCCGGATCGCTGTCCACCGCCGACATCGTCGCCGCCCAGTCCGGAGGCTGGTACGTCTGGCTGTTGCTGCCGAGCTTCGTGGTCTTCGTGATCTCCATGGTCGGCGAGACCAACCGGGCTCCGTTCGACCTCCCGGAGGCCGAGTCGGAGCTGGTCGGCGGGTTCCACACCGAGTACTCGTCGCTGAAGTTCGCGCTGTTCTTCCTGGCCGAGTACGTCAACATGGTCACCGTCTCCGCCATGGCCACCACGCTGTTCCTCGGCGGCGGGTCCTGGCCGTGGCCGCTGTCGTTCCTGAACTCCAACGGGTGGCTGCAGATGGTCGCCTTCCTGATCAAGACGCTGATCTTCCTGTTCCTCTTCATCTGGCTGCGGGGCACGCTGCCCCGGCTGCGCTACGACCAGTTCATGCGGCTGGGCTGGAAGGTCCTGGTCCCGATCAGCCTGCTGTGGATCACCGTCATCTTCGCGATCCGGATCTACCGCAACAGCGCGGGCGGCGACGTCACCGCGCTGCTGTTCACCCTCGGCATCGTGCTGGCCGTCGTCCTGGTGATCGCCTTCCTGGTGCCCGACAAGCGGCAGCCGGAGGCCACCGTGGAGCTGGCCTCGGACTACCCGGTGCCCCCGCTGGACCTCAAGGTGCCGGCGCCGCCCCGGCACAAGCTGCGCGGCCCCGCGGTGACGCCCGACGGGCGCCCGCCCGCCGGGGCGCTCGCCGGCGGGGTCCGCGACGCCGCGGACTCCCGGAAGGAGACCGACGATGTTTGAGTTCTTCAAGGGCTTCGGCGTCACCTTCTCGACGATGTTCAAGAAGGTCGTCACCGAGGAGTACCCGGAGGACTTCCCGCCCGCAGCGCCGCGTTATCACGGGCGCCACCAGCTCAACCGGCACCCGGACGGCCTGGAGAAATGCGTCGGTTGCGAGCTGTGCGCCTGGGCCTGCCCGGCCGACGCGATCTATGTCGAGGGCGGCGACAACACCGACGAGGAGCGCTACTCCCCGGGTGAGCGCTACGGGGCGATCTACCAGATCAACTACCTGCGCTGCATCGGCTGCGGCTTGTGCATCGAGGCCTGCCCGACCCGGTCGCTCACGATGACCAACTTCTACGAGCTGGCCGACGACAACCGGCAGGACCTCATCTACACCAAGGAGCAGCTGCTCGCCCCGCTGTTGCCGGGCATGGAGCAGCCGCCGCACCCGATGCGGCTGGGCTCCGACGAGCAGGACTACTACGTGGAGGGCCCCGAGCTCGCCCGCAAGGCGGCGGAGCGCGGCGACCTCTCCGATCCGGTGGGGGAGCAGGTTCGATGATCACCCCGACGATCACCCCGACGATCACCACGGTCCTCGCACAGGCCGCCCAGAGCGGGGCGGGCCAGGTCACCACCGGTGAGGCCATCGCGTTCTGGGTGCTCGGCCCGCTCGCGCTGGCCGGTGCGCTGGGCATGGTCTTCGCCCGCAACGCCGTGCACTCCGCGCTGATGCTCGTGGTCGCGATGTTCAGCCTCGCGGTGCTCTACATGGTGCAGCAGGCGCCGTTCCTCGGCTTCGCGCAGATCATCGTCTACACCGGCGCGGTGATGATGCTGTTCCTGTTCGTGCTCATGCTGGTGGGCCGGGACAGCTCCGACTCGGTGGTGGAGGTGCTCCGCGGGCAGCGGGTGGCGGCCCTGGTACTCGGCGTCGCGCTGGCCGCGCTGCTGGTGGCCGGGATCGGCCGGTCGCTGGTCGCGGTCACCCCGGCCGGGCTCGGGCAGAACGCGGCGGGCTCGGGCGGCAACGTCACCGGCCTCGGCGCGCTGATCTTCACCAAGTACCTGTTCCCGTTCGAGCTCACCGCGGCGCTGCTGATGACCGCGGCGCTGGGCGCGATGGTCTTCTCGTTCTCCCAGACCAGGGCGCGTGAGAAGCGCGGCCAGCGGGCCACCGTGACGGCCCGGCTGCGCGGCGAGCACGCGAGGGTCTCCCCGCTGCCCGGTCCCGGCGTGTACGCCACCGCGAACTCGGTGGCCATGCCGGCGGTGCTGCCGGACGGCTCGATCGCCCCGGAGTCGCTCTCCGAGATCATCGAGTCGACGCCGGTGCGCGAGATCGAGCGGTACAACCCCGACGCGCACGCCCTCACCGGCGGCCGCGGCGACGGCGCCCGCCCGACCGGCGCCAACGGGTCGGCCGCCGCCGACGGCGCGGCGGCCCCTGTCACCACCGGCATCGAGAAGCGGGACGAGTCGTGACCCCCACGTATTACCTGCTGCTCTCCGCGCTGCTGTTCTCCATCGGCGCGGTCGGCGTGCTGGTCCGGCGCAACGCCGTCGTCGTGTTCATGTGCATCGAGCTGATGCTCAACGCGGTGAACCTCAGCCTCGTGACGTTCGCGCGGATCAACGGCGCGTTGGACGGGCAGGTCATGGCGCTGTTCGTGATGGTGGTCGCGGCCTGCGAGGTCGTCGTCGGCCTGGCCATCATCATGTCGATCTTCCGCACTCGTCGCTCCGCCTCGGTGGACGACGTGAACCTGCTCAAGTACTAGGAGCGCCCCCGTGCTTACCGAGCTCCCCGAGGCCGGCTCCGTCGCTCCGGCCACCGGCGCCGCGTCCGTGGCCTGGCTGCTCTTCGTACTGCCCGCGCTGAGCGCGTTGATCCTGTTCCTCGCCGGTCGTCGCGCCGACCGCTGGGGTCACTGGCTCGGCGTGCTGAGCGTGGTCGCGTCGTTCGTGCTCGGGCTGGCGATCTTCGTCCAGACCCTCGGCCTCGCCGCGGCGCAGCGCACCCGCGAGCTGTCGCTCTACGACTGGATCCACGTCGGCGCGCTGAACATCGACTTCGGGCTGCGGCTGGACCCGCTCTCGATCACGTTCGTGCTGCTGATCACCGGTGTCGGGTCGCTGATCCACATCTACTCGGTCGGCTACATGAGCCACGACCCCGGCCGGCGCCGGTTCTTCGCGCAGCTGAACCTGTTCGTCGCGGCGATGCTGATCCTCGTCCTCGGCAACAACTTCGTGATGCTGTACCTGGGCTGGGAGGGCGTCGGTCTCGCGTCCTACCTGCTCATCGGCTTCTACCAGGACCGGCCGTCCGCGGCGACCGCGGCGAAGAAGGCGTTCTTGATGAACCGGGTCGGCGACGTCGGCCTGGCCATCGCGATCTTCTTGATCTGGCGGGATCTCGGCACGCTGCAGTACACCGAGGTCTTCGCCCGGATCGGCGAGGTGCCGCCCGGCGACATCCTCGCCATCACGCTGCTGCTGCTGCTCGGCGCCTGCGGCAAGTCCGGCCAGTTCCCGCTGCAGTCGTGGCTGCCGGACGCAATGGAGGGCCCGACCCCGGTCTCGGCCCTGATCCACGCGGCCACGATGGTCACCGCCGGGGTCTACCTCATCGCGCGGTGCAACCCGATCTACAACCTGACCGGAACGGGCCGGCTGGTCGTCGCGTTCATCGGCGTCATCACGCTGATGATCGGTGCGATCGTCGGCTGCGCGTACGACGACATCAAGAAGGTGCTCGCGTACTCCACGGTCAGCCAGATCGGTTACATGATCCTCGCGGTCGGGCTGGGCCCGGCGGGGTACGCGCTGGGCATCTTCCATCTGCTCACGCACGGCTTCTTCAAGGCGGGGCTGTTCCTCGGGGCGGGCTCGGTGATGCACGCGATGCACGACGAGGTGGACATGCGCCGCTTCGGCGGGCTGGCGAAGTACATGCCGATCACGTTCGTGACGTTCGGGCTCGCCTACCTGGCCCTGATCGGCTTCCCGTTCCTGTCCGGCTACTACTCCAAGGACGCGATCATCGAGGCCGCGTTCACGCAGCCGGGCTGGCAGGGCTGGGTGTTCGGCGGTCTCGCCGCGCTCGCCGCGGGGATCACCGCGTTCTACATGACGCGGCTGGTGCTGATGACGTTCTTCGGTGAGAAGCGCTGGCAGGACCTGCGCACTGCCGACGGCGAGGAGTACCACCCGCACGAGGCGCCGTCGTCGATGACGGTGCCGATGATCGTGCTGGCGTTCGGGTCGGTGTTCGCGGGCTTCCTGCTCTACAACGGAGACCGCATCGTCCGCTGGCTCGCCCCGACGCTGGGTGAGCTCGAGGAACTACCGGGCGGCGCGCTGCCGCACGCGGTGGTGCCCTGGCTGGTCCTCGGACTGTCGGCGCTCGGGGTGCTGATCGCCTACCTGACCGTCGGGCGGCACCGGGTGCCGGTGCAGCGGCCCGTGCAGGTCGCGCTGCCGGTCCGGGCGGCGCGGGCCGACCTGTACGCCAACGCGATCAACGAGGCGCTCATCGCCCGGCCGGGCACCTGGCTGTCCCGGGCGCTGGTCTACGTCGACAACCGCGGGGTGGACGGTGTGGTCAACGGCACTGCGGCGCTGCTGGGCGGTAGTTCCGGGCGATTGCGCAGGGCGCAGACCGGCTTCGTCCGGTCGTACGCGCTGAGCATGCTCGGCGGGTCGGTGCTGGTCATCGCGGCGCTGCTGGCGGTGAGGTTCGCGTGACTGGGGGAAGCGTGTTGTTGCTCGTCCTGCTACTGGTGCCGCTGGCCGGCGCGCTGGTGGTCGCCTCGCTCAAGGGCGGCGACCCGCGGATGGCCAAGCTGGTCGCGATGGGCGTCGCGCTCGTCGAGCTGGTGCTGACCGCGGTCGCGTGGTTCTCCTACTCGGTGGCCGACGCCGCCGCCGGGGCCCGCTTCCAGCTCGAGTTCGCCGTCAACTGGATCCCGGAGTTCGGTGCCCGGTTCGCGCTGGGCATCGACGGCATCGCGCTGGTCATGCTCGCGCTGACCGCCGTGCTGGTGCCGATCGTGCTGGCCTACTCCTGGGAGGAGAAGCTCCCCGAGGGCCGCCATCCGGCCGGCTTCTTCGCGCTGATCCTGGCCACCCAGGGCCTGCTCGTCGGGGTGTTCGCGGCCACCGACGTCTTCCTGTTCTACGTGTTCTTCGAGGCCATGCTGGTCCCGATGTACTTCCTGATCGGCCGGTTCGGCGGGCCGCGCAGGCAATACGCCGCGGTGAAGTTCTTCCTGTACTCGCTGCTCGGTGGGCTGGTCATGCTCGCCTCGGTGATCGGGCTGTTCGTGGTGAGCGGCGAGCGGCTGCCGACCGGTGGCACGTTCACCTGGACCGAGCTGCAGCGGATCGCGGCCGGCATCCCCGAGTCCACCCAGATCTGGCTGTTCCTGGGCTTCTTCCTGGCCTTCGCAATCAAGGCGCCGCTGGTGCCGTTCCACACCTGGCTGCCCGACGCCGGTGCCGAGGCCCCGGTGGGTGCGGGTGTGCTGCTCGTCGGCGTGCTGGACAAGGTCGGCACGTTCGGCTTCCTGCGCTACTGCCTGCCGCTGTTCCCGGCGGCCTCGCAGAAGCTGGCTCCGCTGGTGCTGACGCTCGCGGTGATCGGGATCCTGTACGGCGCACTGCTCGCGGTCGGCCAGACCGACATGAAGCGGTTCGTCGCCTACACCTCGATCGCGCACTTCGGTTTCATCGCGCTGGGCATCTTCGCGTTCTCGACGCAGGCGTTCGCCGGCTCGACGCTCTACATGGTCAACCACGGCATCTCGACCGGGATGCTGTTCCTCGTGGTCGGCCTGCTGATCGCCCGCGGCGGCTCGCGGCTGGTCACCGACTACGGCGGGGTGCACAAGCTGGCCCCGGTACTGGCCGGGCTGTTCCTCCTCGCGGGGCTGTCCTCGCTGGCGCTGCCCGGCACGAACTCGTTCGTCAGCGAGTTCCTGGTGCTGATCGGCGCGTTCCCGCGCGAACCCGTCTACACGATCCTGGCCACCGTCGGGATCATCTTCGCCGCCCTGTACGTGCTCTGGATGTACCAGCGCACGATGCAGGGCCCGGTGCGCGGCAACGCCGTGCTCGCGGCACTCGAGCGCGGGGCCGGTGGGCCGAGTCCCGGTGGCCCCGGCACGATGCTCGACCCGGCCGTCGCCGCGCAGCGCGGCGCGGCCGGTTTCCCTGATCTGTCCAAGCGGGAGATCGCGCTGCTGACGCCGCTGGTGGTGCTGATCGTGGTGCTCGGGTTCTTCCCCGGCCCGGTGCTCGACGTGATCAACCCGTCGGTGGCGGCCACGATGTCCGAGGTCGGCCTGGCCGACCCGGTGGGAGGGATGTCCCGGTGATCCCGGCCGTTTTCGCGCAGAGCGCGCAGATCAGCCTCGCGCAGGCTGCCCAGGTTCCCGGTCAGCTCTCGGCGCCGCCGATCGACTGGGCGGCCGTCGCGCCGATGCTGATCGTCTTCGGCGGGGCCTGTCTGGCGGTGCTGGCCGAGGCGTTCCTGCCCCGGCACCAGCGCTGGCCGGTGCAGGTCACGCTGACCCTCGTCACGCTGGCCGGCGCCGGGCTGGCCCTCGGCTTCTACGCCGGCACCGGGCCCAGCGGGCTGACCACGTTCGCCGACATGGTGGCCGTCGACCGCCCGACGCTGTTCCTGTGGGGCACCCTGCTGGCCCTCGCGCTGGCCAGCGTGCTGCTGATCGCGGACCGCTCGGTCGAGCCCGGCGGCGCGTTCGTCGCAGCACCGGCGGCCCGGGTCGCCGCCGGCGGTGGCGGCGCCATCGGCGGCCCGGTGGACGGCGCGGAGGACCGCCCGTACGGGCTGGCCGGCGAGCAGCCGACCATGCAGACCGAGGTCTTCCCGTTCACGCTGTTCGCGCTCGGCGGGATGATGGCCTTCTGCGCGGCGAACGACCTGCTGACGATGTTCATCGCGCTCGAGGTACTGAGCCTGCCGCTGTACCTGATGTGCGGGCTCGCGCGGCGCCGGCGGCTGCTGTCGCAGGAGGCCGCGGTCAAGTACTTCCTGCTGGGCGCGTTCGCCTCGGCGTTCTTCCTGTACGGTCTCGCGTTGCTCTACGGCTACGCCGGTTCGGTGCGGCTGTCGGCCATCGCCGACGCCGCCGTCGGCTCGAACAAGTCCGACGCGCTGCTGTTCGGCGGGCTGGCGCTGCTGATCGTCGGGCTGCTGTTCAAGGGCTCGGTCGGGCCGTTCCACACCTGGACGCCCGACGTCTACCAGGGCGCCCCGACGCCGGTCACCGCGTTCATGGCGGCCTGCACCAAGGTCGCGGCGTTCGGCGCCATCCTGCGGGTGCTGCACGTGGCCTTCGGCGACACCCGGTGGGAGTGGCGCGGGGTGCTGTGGGCGGTGGCGATCGCGTCGATGGTGATCGGTGCGGTCATCGGTCTCACCCAGACCGACATCAAGCGCATGATCGCGTACTCCTCGATCGCACACGCGGGCTTCCTGCTGCTCGGCGCCATGGCGATCACCAGCGCGGGCACGTCGAGCACGCTGTTCTACCTGCTGGCCTACGGGTTCACCACGGTGGCCGTGTTCGGTCTGATCAGCCTGGTGCGTGACGCCGACGGCGAGGCCACCCACCTGTCCCAGTGGGCCGGGCTGGCCAAGCGCTCGCCGTTGGTCGCCGGGGTGATGACGTTCCTGCTGCTCGCCCTCGCCGGGATCCCGCTTACCAGCGGGTTCACCGCCAAGTTCGCGGTGTTCTCCGCGGCCCTGGGCGACGGGATGGCGCCGCTGGTGGTCATCGCGCTGGTGGCCAGTGCGATCGCCGCGTTCTTCTACCTGCGGGTGATCGTGTTGATGTACTTCAGCGACCCGGCCCCGGACGGGCCGTCGGTGGCGGTGCCCGGGGCGTTCACCACCGCGGCGATCACGCTCGGTGTGCTCGTCACCCTATTGCTCGGCATTGTCCCGACGCTGGCCTTGAACTGGGCCAGCGGTGGCAACTTCGTAGGCTGACCGGGTGGAGACGCACAGCGTTGCGGGAGTCGAACTCGGCGACCCGGATCTGGCCGCATCGGCGGCGGATGGCCTCAAGCGGGTCGAGGACCTGCTGCACCGCGAGGTGCACAGCGACTACCGGTTCGTCACCGAGACCTCGCTGCATCTGATCGACGCGGGTGGGAAGCGGTTCCGGCCGTTGTTCACGTTGCTCGGGGCGCACGTCGGGCCGCATCCCGATGGGGACGAGGTCATCACGGCCGCGGCCGTCGTCGAGCTGATCCACCTGGCGACGCTCTACCACGACGACGTCATGGACTCCGCGACGATGCGCCGCGGGGCCGAGAGCGCCAACTCGCGGTGGGACAACACGGTCGCGATCCTCACCGGCGACTTCCTGTTCGCGCACGCGTCGCGGCTGGTGGCCGACCTCGGCCCGATCGCGGTCCGGATCATCGCGGACACGTTCGCCGAGCTGGTGACCGGCCAGATGCGGGAGACCCGTGGGCCGCGCCCGGACGACGACCCGGTGGAGCACTACCTCGCCGTGATCGCGGAGAAGACCGGATCGCTGATCGCGACGTCCGGCCGCTACGGCGGCATGTTCTCCGGGTGCACGGACGCGCAGGTGGAGTCGCTGCACAGGTTCGGCGCGACGATCGGGACCGCGTTCCAGATCTCCGACGACATCATCGACATCGCGTCCGCGTCGGACAGCTCGGGCAAGACACCGGGCACCGACCTGCGCGAGGGCGTGCACACGCTGCCGATGCTGTACGCGCTGGAGGAGAAGGGCTCGGCCGCCGATCGGCTGCGGGTGTTGCTGGCCCGCCCGATCACCGCCGACGCCGAGGTCGAGGAGGCGCTCGCGCTGCTGCGGGCCGGTGGCGGGCTGGCCCGGGCGCACGAGACCCTCGCGTCGTACGCCGGGCAGGCGCGGGCCGAGCTGAACCTGTTGCCGGACTGCGCGGCGACCGCGGCGCTGGCCGCACTGACGAGCTACGTGGTCGACCGCACCGGCTGACCACGCGGCTCAGCGGGACTCCGGGGCCGGGACGGCGAGCCCGGCCTCGACGTCCCGGGCGGGTCCGGCGCAGCAGGTCGACCGTGACCACGAACAGAGCGAGCCGGACGAGCCGATCCCCTCGCCGGTGAGGCTCGCGGTGGACGACAGCGGGACGATCTTCCTCAGCAGCCCGTACACCCCGAGCGAGGCACGGCGGCCGCCCGTTCCCGATGCTGATCACGAGCACGGCGACGGCGGCGATGCTCCGGTGCCGACGCCACCCGGGCCATCACGACATCCGCTGCTCCGGCCATTGGCGTGGCGCTCGTCACGCATCGGGTGCTTCCCGCAGAAGGTCACGATCCGTAGCGCGAGAGACCGAGTTGCGTGACCTTTCCGGGCGAAGGAACGTACGCTCTGTGGCGGTCATCACCAGGATGGTTCGCCGGGATCCCACTCGGCCGAGCGGAGGCGAGACGCGGCGTGTCCGACCGGGATCCCGGCTCGCGGCTGCTGTGGCGGGCCGCGGTGGTCGTGGTGCCGCTGGCGCTCGGCGGGATCGCCCTGATCTGGCCGGGGGCGCGGATCACCGAGGACGTCCGGCAACGCGCCGTGGAAGCCCTCGCCGGCGCCAGTCTGGGTGACGTCTCGGTGCAGGTGTCCGGCCGCGACGTCACGCTGGCCGCCGTGCCGGCCGGGGCGGAGCGAGCCGCCCTCGCCACGGTCGCCCGGGTGGACGGGGTGGTGGCCGAGGCCCTGCGCGCCGGTGGGGTGGATCCGGCACGGATCACCGCGCGCGGCCTCGGGGACAGCCGGCCACTCGCCACCGAGGCCGCCAGCAGGCGCGTCGAGATCAGTCTCGAGGAGGGGTGAGCGGTATGGGCTGGCTCTTCGGTCAGGTATGGGCGCTCTGCCTGGTGGCGTTCCTGCTCGGTGCCCTCGTGACGTGGTCGGCGTTCGTGACGCCGCTGCGCCGGGCCGCGCGGCGACCGGGCGTCGACGGGCCCGGGGGGCCGTCCTGGACTCCGCTGCTGTGGGCCTCGGAACAGCCTGCCGCGCCCCCACCTCGGGAACCGCTGCCGCCCGGCCCGGCCCCGCTCCCGGCCCGCCGCTGCCCCGGCGCCCGGACACCGGCGGGAGGCGGCCGCCGCCGTGAACCTGCCCGTCATCGCCCATCCGGGCCGGCTGCACCGCCGGGTGCCCACGACGACGTGCGCCGTGATATCTACCCATTGATCATTTCGGGGCCGGACCACGGCCCCGGTCGCACCCAACCGAGGGAGCCTCGTCGTGACGGATCAGGTCTGGCCGTGGGTGCTGGTGATCGTGATCGTCGGGCTGGTCGCCGTGGTGGCGCTGCTGGCCCGGCGTCGGTCGACGGCGACCGCGCCGGTCGGCCCGGACGCCACGGCTGAGGTGGAGGCGCGGGACGTCGTCACCCCGGGGCCGGCCACCGCGGACCCCGATGCCGTCACCGCCGGTCCGGTGACCACTGCGGTGGACGAGGGAACGGCGGTGGCCACCGACACCGCGGCCACCCGGGATGCCGCGCCCAGCAGGGCGGTCGGGACCGCGGCCCCCGCCGGCCCGACGCCCCCGGAACCGGCCACGGCCGAACCTGCCCGGCCGGAGCCCGGCACGGAGGAGCGGCCGCCGGCCGTGGACTCCGCGCTCGCGTCATTGGACGCGGGGCTGACCGGCGGCGTCGCGTCCGCACCGCGGCCGAGGTCGGCGGCCGATGTCGTGTCCTCCGTCGTGGCGCAGGCCCGGCCGGGCCCGCACCCCGGCTCGGCGCTGCCGAACCCGGACGGCTACGCGCCGTCCACCGAGTTCATGATCAAGGCCAACAACGGGGCGAAGCGCTACTACGACCTGGGGTCGCCCTACTACGTGCGCACCCGCGCCGACCTGTGGTTCCACAGCGCCGAGGACGCCGAGCGGGCCGGTTTCAGTTCGTGGAACGACCGCTGACACCCCCGGACACACGACCGCCGGGCCGGCAGAGCCGGCCCGGCGGTCGGTGATCGGTGGTGCGTGTCAGCCGGCGACGGTCCAGGTGTCGCGGCCGTTGAGCAGGGCTTGCAGGTCGGCCCCGCCGTTGGCGGTGGCGTTCTCGCGGGCCTGGGTGAGCTGGGCGCGGGCGGCGTCGTCGTAGGTGGTGCGGTCGACGTTGCGGAAGATGCCGGTGACGGTGTGGGTGAGGTCCTGGTCGGACAGCCTCGACAGGGCGAAGGCCAGGTTGTGGTCGGTCTGGTCGTGGACCACGATCTGGCCGGGGTCGATCTCGTCGACCTTGGCCACGGCGAGCCCGAAGCCGTCCTGGACCACGGCGTAGCTGCCCAGGCCGTCGGGGCTGCCGGGGTCGGCGGGGCCGAAGCGGATCGGTTCGCCGTGGCGGATGGTGATGAGCCGCTGCGGGGCGGTGTCGGGTTTGCGGAGCAGGTCGAAGCTGCCGTCGTTGAAGATCGGGCAGTCCTGGTAGATCTCGACCAGGGCGGTGCCGCGGTGCGCGGCGGCCGCGGCGAGGACCTCGGTCAGCCCCT
>NZ_JAAXLA010000042.1 GCF_012911935.1 Pseudonocardia acidicola
GGCTCGACGCGGCCCGCCCCGAAGCCGTGCAGCGGCGCCGCCGCACCGGGCACCGCACCGCCCGCGAGAACCTCGACGACCTGTGCGATCCGGGCAGCTTCGTCGAGTACGGCGCCCTGGCCATCGCGAAGGCGGCCAGCAGACGGGTCCGCGAGCACGCCGCGCAGCAGCGCGAGGTTGGTGCCGACGCCGGTGATGTCGGCTTCGCACAGCGCCCGGTACGCCTTCGCGACCAGCGTCGGGAAGTCCGGTGCGTGCACGATCAGCTTGGCCAGCAGCGGGTCGAACCGCAGGCTCGTGCGGTAACCGGGGTAACCGCCGGCGTCGACCCGGATGCCGTGTCCCGACGGCAGGTCGAAGGCGGCGATCGTGCCCGCGGCGGGCTGCAGCGCGCCGTCCGGCGCGACGGTCTCGGTGGTGATCCGGGCCTGCAGCGCGAACCCCCGCGGGGCCGGCGGCTGGGTCAGGCCCAGCTCGGCCAGCGTCGCCCCGGCGGCCAGCAGCAACTGCGCGCGGACGAGGTCGACGCCGGTGACCTCCTCGGTGACGGTGTGTTCGACCTGCAACCGGGGGTTCACCTCGAGGAACGCGAAGCCCTCCCCGCCCACGAGGAACTCGACCGTGCCGACGCCGGAGTACCCGGCCGCCTCCCCGACCGCGACCGCCGCCGCGGTGAGCCGCTGCCGCAGGTCGGCGGCCAGCCCGGGACTCGGGGCGATCTCGACGACCTTCTGGTGCCGGCGCTGGATGCTGCAGTCCCGCTCGCCGAGGTGCGCCACCGCGGTGCCGTCGCCGAGGATCTGCACCTCGATGTGCCGGGCGCCGCGCAGCAACTGCTCGACGTAGACCGCCCCGTCCCCGACCGCGGTCGCCGCCTCCCGGGACGCCGCGGCGAACGCGGCCGGCAGGTCGTCCACGCGGGTCACCGGCCGGATCCCGCGGCCCCCGCCGCCGGCCACCGCCTTGAGCATCACCGCCGCGTCCGGCCCGAGCGAGGCGAAGAACGCCTGTGCCCCGGCGAGGTCGACCGGCCCGGCCGTGCCGGCGAGCACCGGCACCCCGGCGCCCGCCGCGAGCGACCGGGCCCGGGTCTTGTCGCCGAAGACGTCCAGCAGTTCCGGGCGCGGGCCGACGAACCGCACCCCCGCCGCCGCACAGGCCCGGGCGAAGGCGGGGTTCTCGCTGAGGAAACCGTAGCCGGGGTGCACCGCGTCGGAGCCGTGCGCGCGGGCCACCTCGACGAGCTGCTCGACGTCGAGGTACGCCGCGACCCCGGAGCCGCGCAGCGGCACCGCCGCGTCGGCCTTGTGCACGTGCAGGCAGTCGGCGTCGTCCGCGGCGTAGACCGCGAGGGTCGCGATCCCCAGCTCCGCGGCCGCACGCAGGATCCGCACCGCGATCTCCCCGCGGTTGGCCACCAGCAGTCGCGCGAACGGCGCCCGTCGTCCGGCCGGAGTCGATACAGCCATCGGCTCTCCCTCACCTCGCCTCGCCTCGCCTCGCCGATCACCGTCGCACACCGGGGGCCGGCCGGCCCAGAGCCACGGCGTGGCGGGGCCTAGCGTCGCCGGCATGAGCGCCGCCCCGGAGGACGTCGTCACCCTGCCCGGGGGCCGGGTCCGCCCGGTCGACCTGAGCCATCCGCTCGGGCCGACCCCCAGCGAGCCCGCGCCACCGCAGATCGCCCGCACCTCGCACACCGACGGCGCGCAGCTGTGGGAACACTGGTACGGCATCCCGGCCGGCGCGCTGCCGCTCGGCGCCGGGTTCGCCGGCGAGGTGGTCACCGCGTCGACGCACGCCGGCACCCACGTCGACGCCCCGTGGCACTACGCGGCCACCGCCGAGGGCGCCCCGGCGTGGACGATCGACGAGGTCCCGCTGTCGTGGTTCATCGGGCCGCTCGTCGTCCTCGACGTCTCCGACCTGCGCACCGGGGAGTTGATCACGCCCGCGCTGATCGACGCCCGGCTGCGCGCGATCGGCCACGCGCTCACCCCCGGTGACGTCGTCGCGTTCCGCACCGGCGCCGACCGGCTGTGGGGGCGCACGGAGTTCTGGGAGCACGGGTCCGGGCTGGGCCGCGACGCCGTGCTGCACCTGGTCGACTCCGGCGTACGGCTGATCGGAACCGACGCCTGGAGCCTGGACCGGCCCTACCCCCGCATCGGTGAGGAGTGGCGCACCACCGGCGACCCCGACCGGCTGTGGCCCGCGCATTTCGCCGGCGCGGACCGGCGGTACTGCCAGATCGAGAAGCTCGCCCGTCTCGACGAGCTACCGCCCACCGGGGCCACGATCACCTGCTTCCCGATCAAGGTCGCCGCCGGCAGCGGCGCCTGGGCCCGCGCGACAGCCCTGGTCCCGGTGTGAGCCGGCATCGAGAACGGCGTTACGGTCGATTCTGGGCGGATTCGCTACCGTAACGCCGTTCTCGTCGACCCACCCCGGGCGGCGAGGAGGCGAGTGATGCGGGTGAGGGTGTGGGAGGGGTAGGCCAGCACGTCCTCGTCGATGCAGCGCACGGTCTCCCAGCCGATCTGCGCCAACGCGTCGTCGCGGCGGTTGTCACGGCCGGAGCGGTCGCGCCGGAAGTGGAACTCGCCGTCGTACTCGATGGCGAGCTTCGCATCCGGGTAGGCCAGGTCGGCGCGGGCGAGGACGAGTCCGCGCTCGTCGACGATCCGATACTGCGACTCCGGTACCGGCAGCCCGCCGAGTATCAGCAGCAGCCGCAACCGCGTCTCCATCGCGGACTCGGCCCGGGGATCGGCGAGGGCGACGACCCGGTCGAGGCGCCGGCAGCCGCGGGCTCCCGGGTGGGCGGTGCGGTGGTCCAGAAGGGCGCGCAGTGCGAAGCCTGCGCACCGGGCCAGCGCGTCGACGGCGACGACGGCCTCGACGAGCTCGAGACGGCGGGCCAGGTCCCAGGCGGTGCGCACCGGGCCGGTGACCCGGCAGCCTGCGACCGTGCAGACGTCGTCCGCGGCGAGCCGGCCGCGGCGGACGAGCAGGCCCGGGCGAGCGCGGACGGTCCCCCACGGGTCCACGATCTCGGCGGGCGCGTTCGCCGGGTGGCACCCCGCTCCGAGCAACGCCGCCGCGGAGTACCCGGCGAGCGCACCACGACCGCCGTGCAGCAGCGCCGCCGCACGCGACCGGACCACCAGATCGACCTTCGTCCCGGCCGGGACGTAGATGCCGCGGAACACCTGGTCGAACGCCGGGCCGCGCAACCGGCCGGGCGTGACCGTTCCGCGCGCGATCGCCTCCGCACCCCGAAACGGCCCGTCCAGCATTCGACCACGATCACCGACCGGGCCCCGTTCCCGTGGGCGTTTGATCGAGAACGGCGTTACGGTCGTTTCAGCGCGGGATTTCTACCGCAACGCCGTTCTCGACGAACCTCGCTCAGCCTGCCGCTACGGGTGGCGCGACGGGAGACGGGGCGGCCGTGTCGAGGACGTGGGTTGCGATGCGGTCGCGGTGGGCCTCGGCGCCGCCCAGCAACGCGGCGTCGGTGACCGCGCGCTTGTAGTACAGGTGCGCCTGGTGTTCCCAGGTGAAGCCGATACCGCCGTGCACCTGCACGGTGTCCGCGGCGACCCGGTAGTACGCGTCCGAGCAGGTGGCCTGCGCGATGGCGGTCGCCAGCGCCGGGTGGTCGGTGCCGTCCTGCAGCGCCCACGCCGCGTGGTAGGCCGTGGAACGGGCGTGCTCGACGGCCACGAGCATGTCGGCGCACCGGTGCTTGACGGCCTGGAACGAGCCGATCGGGCGCCCGAACTGCATCCGGCTCTTCGCGTACTCCACGGTCAGGTCCAGCAGGTGCTGCGCGCCGCCGACCTGCTCGGCGGCCAGCAGCACCGCGCCGACCTCGAACGCGTGCCCGACGACCCGCGCGATCTCGTCGGGCCCGGCGAGCAGCCGCGCGGGTGCGTCCTCCAGCCGCAGCGCCGCCTGCTGCCGCGTCAGGTCCAGCGTGGACAACGGTGTGCGGGCCACTCCGGTGGCCGCGCCCTCCATGGCGAACAGCGCGAAACCGTCGGGGCCTGCCGCGGTGACGAGCAACAGGTCGGCCGCGGCCGCGTCGACGACCTGGGCCACCTCCCCGGTGAGCGTCCAGCTCTCCCCCGCGGCCTGGGCCCGGACCGCGACGGCGGCCGGCTCGAAGCGCCCGCCCCGCTCCGGCGCGGCCAGCGCCGCGGTCCGGGCGCCCTCGACCAGCGGGGGCAGCAGCTCGGCCTTCGCCGCGTGATCGGACGCCGCGACCAGTGCCGGGATGGCCAGCGCAACCGTCCCGAACACCGGGCCGCACAGCAGCGCGGCCCCGAACTCCTCGACGACGACGGCCTGGTCGACCAGCCCGCCGTCGGCCCCGCCGTACTCCGCGGGCACGGCGAGCCCGAGCACCCCGAGCTCGGTGCCCAGCCGCGACCACAGCTTCGGGTCGTACCCGATCGGCGACTCCATGAGCCGGCGCACCGTCGCCTCGTCGGAGAACTCGGCGCAGAACTGCCGGACCGCCCGGCGCAGGTCCTGCTGCTCGGCGGAGAAGACGAAGGTAGGCGACGGCTCAGCCACGGGGCACCTCCCGCCACGGCCGGTTCGCGTCGGCCCGCAGGTCACCGGGCAGGCCCAGCACCCGCTCCCCCAGGATGTTGCGCAGCACCTCGGACGTCCCACCTTCGATCGTGTTGGCGCGCGAGCGCAGGAACCGCTGCTGCACCGGACCCCGCCGGTCGGCGTCCCTGCCGTTCTCGCTCACCGCGTAGGAGCCGTAGAGCGTGGCCTCCGGGCCGAGCAGTTCCATGCAGAACTCGTAGACGTGCTGGTTCAGCTCGGCCGAGACCAGCTTGCTGATCGAGCCCTCCGGCCCCGGCGAGCCGGCGGTGGCCGACCGCCGGGCGCGCTCGCCGGTGAGCCGGTGCGCCTCGGCTCTGGTCCACAGCGCCGCCAGCCGGTCGCGCAGCACCGGGGTGTGCCGGTCCGGACGCTGTGCCCACAGCGCGACGGCATCGGCGATCGTGCCGGTGCCGCGGACGCTGGATCCCCCGCCGATCGCCGAACGCTCGTTCATCAGCGTGGTCATCGCGACCCGCCAGCCGTCGCCGACGGCGCCGAGCCGGTGCGCGTCGGGGATCCGCGCGTCGCTGAGGTAGACCTCGTTGAACTCGGCCTGCCCGGTCATCTGCCGCAGCGGCCGGGTCTGCACGCCGGGGGCGTGCATGTCCAGCACGAAGTAGCTCAGGCCCTTGTGTTTGGGCTGGTCGGGGTCGGTGCGGGCGAGCAGCAGCGCCCACCGGGAGCGGTGCGCCAGGCTCGTCCAGACCTTCTGCCCGTTGATCACCCAGTCGTTGCCGTCGCGGACCGCCGAGGTGGCCAGCCCGGCCAGATCGGACCCGGCGCCGGGCTCGCTGAACAGCTGACACCAGATGTGCTCGCCGGTGGCCAGCGGGCGCAGCCACTCCCGCGCCAGGCCGGCCGACTGCGCGTGCTCCCGCACCGTCGGCGCGGCCATGCCGTAGCCGATCGGGTTGACGTAGAACGGGACGGGACCACCCGCACCCTGCAGGATCTCGTCGGCGACGGCCTGCAGCCCCCGGGACACCCCGAGACCGCCGAGGCCCTCCGGGAAGTGCACCCAGGACAGGCCGGCCGCGAAGCAGGCCCCGAGGAACTCCCGCTGCGGCACCGACCGTGGATCGTGCTCCGCGATCACCCGCCGGGCGGCCTCCGCGACACGCGTGGCGTCCGTGGCGTCCGTGCCGGTACTCACCTGACTCAACTGCTCTCCCCGCGACTCCTCCGAGCTGCCCGCGTGGCAGTCAGTTCTGACCGTAAACGACGGCGGGCTGCGGCGGCAGTCCCGTGAAGCGCCTCGACCGGACATCGGGTCGGCGGCGGCATCGCGCTGGTGAGTTCCTCGCGTCTGCGCCCGCCCCGCGGTGCTGTGGACCAACGTGACCTCGGTGCTCGTCGGGTTCGCGATGTTCGCCTCGCTGATGACGAGCACCCAGGTGTTGCAGGCCCCGGTCGCGACGGGGTACGGCTTCGGGCAGTCGCTGGTCGCCGCGGGCCTGCTGCTGCTCCCGATCGGGATCTCCATGGCCTTGTTCAGCCCGGTGTCGGCGTTGCTGTCGCGGCGCGCGGTGGTGGCCGCGGTGACCGCCGGGTTCACCGTTCAGGTCGGGGGCCGGACGATCCCCGCCGGGACCGCGTACACGGTGCTGTTCGCCGTCGCCGCCGGCGCTGCCCTCGCCGTCGTCGTGGTGTCGGCACTGACCGCGCCGCGGACCGCCGCCGGCGCCACCGGGCGCGGCCCGGTCGCCGCACCGGCGGCGTAGCCGAGCCGGTCGTGGCACCGCCGAACGGCCCCGCGCCGAGCGGGGTCGCGCGGCGTTTTGCGGGCGCCCGACCGGGGTAGCTCCAGCGTCTCGCGCGACCCCAGGAGGTGAGGGCGATGCGCGACGCTCCCACCGTCATCGGCATCAACCGGGCCGAGGGCGCATCGGTCTGCCTCGCCCGCGGACCCCGGACGGTGTACAGCCTGCAGAAGGAGCGCATCACCCGGCACCGGCACCACTGGGGCCGCCCCGGGGACCTGACGAACCTCTACGTGCCACGGCTTCCCGCGCTCACCGAGCCCGTCGACCTCGTGGTGGAGTGCTACTCCTCGGACCCCGAGAGCGAGAACCTCGAGACCTACCGCGACGAACTCGCCACGGTCCTCACCTTCCGCACCGGCACGCCGGTCACCCGGCTGTCCCACCACCTCGCGCACCTGTTCAGCGCGTTCCCCCCGTCGCCGTTCGACGCCGCCGCCGTGATGGTGATCGACGCCCAGGGCAGCCGGGCGCCGGACTTCACCGAGCCGGCCGGGTACGACGCCACCCCGCACATGCTCGAGGTCGCGTCGTTCTACGTGTGCGAGCGCGGCCGGGTCGAGTGCCTCGGCAAGCACCTGTGGCACGGTGACTGGCGCGAGCCGACCGGCCTGGGCTGCTTCTACGCACTGCTGACCCGCGCGATGTTCCCCGGCGAGGGCAACGAGGCGAAGGTCGAGGCGCTGGCCCCGTACGGCCGGCCCGGCGCGTTCGGGCTGCCCGGCCTCGTCGTCGACGGGAACCGGGTGCTCATCCCGGACGCCTGGCTCGAACTGTTCGCCCAGCACGACCGGTTCACCCACTTCTGCGACGGCACCGGCTCCTTCACCGACTGCGCGGACCTCGCCGCGGCGGGCCAGGCCGCGTTCGAGGCGGCGATGCTGCAGATCGCGGACTGGCTGCACCGCGAGACCGGCCTGGAGGACCTGTGCTTCGCCGGCGGCACCGCACTGAACTGCTCCGCGAACAGCAGGCTGATCCGCGAGGGGCCGTTCCACGAGGTGTTCGTCCCACCCAGCCCGCACGACGGCGGTACGGCGCTCGGCTGCGCCCTGTACGGCATGATCGAGTGCCTCGGGGAGCCGAGCGAGTTCCGCTGGACCGACGACTTCCTCGGCCCCCCGCCCGACGAGCGGGCGATCAAGGAGGCCGTCACGGCCGCCGCGGCGGGCCTGGTCGCCTCCCAGCCCGCCGACCTCGTCTCCGACGCCGTGGACCTGCTCGAGCTCGGCCGGGTGGTCGGCCTGCACCAGGGCCGCAGCGAGTCCGGGCCGCGCGCGCTCGGTAACCGCAGCATTCTCGCCGACCCCCGCCGTCCCGGGATGCAGGACTTCATCAACTCCCGGGTCACCGGCCGGGAGTGGTTCCACCCGCCGGCATCGGTGGTGCCGCGCGACGCCGCGGCGGGGATCGTCGACCACGCGGGCCCGGCGCCGTCGAGGCTGCTCGCGACGGGCGTCCCTGAGCCCTGCCGCGCGGTGCTGCCGGCGATCACCCATGTCGACGGCACCGCGCGGATCCAGACGGTGGATCCGGCGCACAGCCCGTTCCTGCACGCGCTGCTCGCCGCGTTCGGGGCCCGAACCGGCTGCCCGGTGCTGCTCAACAATCCGCTGAGCGAACCCGGTGATCCGCTCGCCGAGAGTCCCGAGGACTCGCTGGCGTGCCTGCAGAACACCTCGATGCACGCCCTGCTCATGCCGCCCTACCTGATCCGCAAACGCGATGAGCCGCCGATCCCGGGCCGGTGGTCTGCAACGGCCGTCCGGCGTACCTGAAAGGGTCCGATCGGAGGTGTGTGGACCGCACGCGTGCAGGGGTACCCCGCAGCCGTGACACCTCCGGAGTCCGAGCCGCGCCTGACCGTCGGTGAGCAGCGACGGCTCGAGGATCTCGAGAGCCACCTCGTCCTGCAGTTCCCGGATCTGGCCGAGGAACTCCGGACCGGCCAGCCGCTTCTGCTGTCGCATTCCGTGCGGGCACCGGTGTTCTGCGGGACGTGCGTCCTGCTCGCCGTGGCGCTCCTGGCCGGCGGCCTGGGCGGCGTGGCGGCCGTCGCGGTGAGCATGCTGGGCACCGCGCTGGTCTGCGCGACCGTCCATTTCCGGGCGCTGCGCCCGCGGCCGCAGACCCCGCCGGCCCCCCGCGATGCGGGGCCGCCCGCCACCGGGGTGGGCTGAGGACCACCCGGCGCGTAGCGGGCAGACTGGTTCCCCGTGCGACTGCCCGCCGACCTGCCCGATCTCCCGGTGCGGGCCGTCCTCGACGACGTCACGCAGACCCTGGACGCGCACGGCGCCGCGGTGCTCGTCGCGCCACCCGGCACCGGGAAGACGACGGTGGTGCCGCTCGCCCTGGGCGCGGCCGGCGCCGGCCGGGTGCTGGTCGCCGAGCCCCGGAGGGTCGCGGCCCGCGCGGCCGCGGCCCGGATGGCGGCGCTGCTCGGCGAGCAGGTCGGCGACACCGTCGGCTACTCGGTGCGCGGCGACTCCCGGGTGTCGGCGCGCACCCGGATCGAGGTCGTGACGTCCGGGCTGCTGTTGCGCCGGCTCGCCCGCGACCCGGAACTGGCCGGGGTGGGCACGGTGCTGCTCGACGAGGTCCATGAGCGCCATCTCGACGCCGACCTGCTGCTCACGCTGCTGCTCGACGCCCGGGAGGGCCTGCGTCCGGATCTGCGGCTGCTCGCCACCTCGGCCACCGTGGCCGCGGACCGGCTCACGGCGGTGCTCGGCGGGGTGCCGGTGCTGTCGGTGGCGGCGCGGACGTTCCCGGTCGCGGTGCACCACGTCCCACCGGCCCGCGGTGAGCGTCCGGAGGCGTCCGTCGCCCGCGCCGTGCGAACCGCGCTGGCCGACGGCGACGGCGACGTGCTCGCCTTCCTGCCCGGCGTCGCGGAGATCCGCCGGACCGCCGACGCGCTCGCCGGGCTCGCCGACGCCGACGTGGTGCCACTGCACGGCCGGCTGCCCGCCGCGGAGCAGGACGCCGCGCTGGTGGCCGGTCCGCGGCGCCGGGTGGTGCTGGCGACGTCGATCGCGGAGTCGAGCCTGACCGTGCCCGGGGTGCGTGCCGTCGTGGACGCCGGACTGGCGCGGGTGCCGCGGGTCGACCACCGCCGCGGCCTGGCCGGGCTGGTCACGGTCCGGGTGTCGGCGGCGGTCGCGGAGCAGCGCGCAGGCCGGGCCGGGCGGCAGGCACCGGGCCGGGCCTACCGCTGCTGGCCCGAGGCGGAGACGGCCGCGCTGCCCCGCTATCCCGAACCCGAGATCCGCACCGCCGACCTGACCCGGCTGGCCCTCGACCTGGCCTGCTGGGGCACCCCCGACGGGGGCGGTCTGCGCTGGTGGGACGCGCCGCCGGAGGGCCCGTTGCGGGCGGGACAGGAGGTGCTGCGGGCGCTGGGCGCGCTGGCCGCCGATCGCGTGACCGAGCGGGGACAGCGGATGGCCGATCTCGGGCTGCACCCCCGACTGGCCCGCGCCCTGCTGGACGGGGCGGCGTTGGTGGGCGCACGGACCGCGGCGGAGGTCGTCGCGGTCCTCGACGACGACACGCTGACCGCCGGGACGGAGCTGGGCGCGGAGCTCGGACGGCTGCGGAGCGGGGCGGCGCCGGGGTCGGGGCGCTGGCGCCGGGAGGTGCGGCGGTTGACGCGGCTGGCGGGAGCGGTGCCCGGCGCCGCGGATGCCGAGGTGCGCGCCACGGGCGGGCGCGCGGCGGGCGGGCGGCCCGGCGCCGCGGCGGAACCCGCCGCGGCCGGTGACGCGGCGCTCGTCGTCGCGCTGGCCCACCCGGAACGGCTGGCCCGCCGCCGCGGCCCCGG
Organism: Pseudonocardia acidicola; assembly: GCF_012911935.1. Classification (GTDB taxonomy): domain Bacteria; phylum Actinomycetota; class Actinomycetes; order Mycobacteriales; family Pseudonocardiaceae; genus Pseudonocardia; species Pseudonocardia acidicola. The sequence continues at coordinate 10,213 of NZ_JAAXLA010000042.1, forward strand.
GTCGCCGCTGTACCTCATGGCGGGCGGCACCGCGGTCGAGTTGCCGGCGGGCAGCCCGCTGGCCGAGCAGGAGTGGCTGGCGGTGGCGATCGCCGACCGCAGGCCGGGCGATGCGCACGCCCGGGTCCGGCTGGCCGCACCGGCCGACCGGGAGCTCGCCGAGCGCGCGGCGCCGACGCTGCTGGCGGACGGCGAGGAGGTGGCGTGGCGCTCCGGTGATCTGCGGGCGCGACGGGTCCGGCGGCTCGGGGCGATCGTGCTCGAGGAGCGGCCGCTGGCGGATCCGGACCCGGAACGGGTGCGCGCCGCGCTGGTCGCGGGTCTGCGCGCGGCCGGCACCGGCCTGCTGCACTGGACCACCGCGGCCCGCTCCCTGCGCGACCGGCTCGCCGTGCTGCACCGGGTGATCGGGGAGCCCTGGCCTGCGGTGGACGAGGAGTCGCTGCTCGCCGGGGCCGAGGACCCGGCGGGCTGGCTCGCCGGGCCACTGGCGACGGCCCGCAGCCGCGCCGATCTGGGCCGCATCGACGCCGGGGCGGCGTTGCGCGCCCTGACCGGCTGGCAACTGGCGTCGACGGTGGACGAGCTGGCGCCGGAACGGATCGAGGTGCCGTCGGGCTCGCACATCGCGCTGGACTACTCCGGCGACCGGCCGGTGCTGCCGGTGCGGGTGCAGGAGGTGTTCGGCTGGACCCGGACGCCGACCGTGGCGGGCGGCCGGCTTCCCGTCGTGCTGCACCTGCTCTCCCCCGCCGGCCGCCCGGCCGCGGTGACCGGGGATCTCGAGTCGTTCTGGTCCACGGGGTATCCGCAGGTCCGCGCCGAGCTGCGCGGCCGCTATCCCAAGCACGACTGGCCGGCCGACCCGCTCACCGCCGCCCCGGCACGCCGCCCGTCGCGCAGCCGCCGCGGCTGAGCCGCCGGGCAGGCTCAGGGGACGACCGTCACCGGCCGGCCGCCGGCGCGGACCGCCCGGACCGCGACCGATCCGAACAGGCGGTGGCCCGCCTGCATGCTCGCCCCGACCACGATCGCGTCGGCGTGCACCTGTTCGGCGACGCGGGTCAGGGCGAGCACCGGGTCGCCCTCGGCCAGGACGAACTGCGCGTCGACGCCCTGCTCGCGCCCCAACTCCTCGACGGTCGTGCGCAGCGAGGCCCGGAACTGCGCGTCGGCCGCCTCGTCGAGGGTCGGGATCGCGACCGTGCCGGCGACGGCGAAGCTCGCCGCGGGCAGCCGCTCGGCGTAGACGGCGAGCACCCGGCTGCCCTGCCGTCGGGCCTGGCCGACGGCGTAGTACAGCGCGCGCCAGCCGGTGTCCGAGCCGTCGACCCCGACGACGACGGTGGCCGGGCCGTCGCAGCCGAGCTCGAACGCGTCGCTCATCGCCGGTCCCCCCGCACCGCGTCCTCGGCGATCGGCTGCGCGGCGAGGGCGGTGAGCGCCGCCGTCGCGCTCAGCAGGGCCCGCTGCTGTTCATCCGGCAGGTTGCCGACGTGCGCCGCCACGGTCCGGGCCCTGCTCTCGTGGAACGTCGCGACGTACTCCCGCCCGGCCGGGGTGATCGCGACGAGCGTCGCGCGCCCGTCCCGCGGATCGGGGCTGCGCTCGACCAGCCCGGCCGCCGCCAGCCGCGCGACCAGACCGGTCATCCCGGGCTGGGTGATGCGTTCTTGTGTCACCAGGCCGGAGACGCGTTGCGGGCCGGTCCGGGAGAGCGCGTCGAGCGTCGACATCGCCACCGCGTTCCACTCGACCGGCCGGCTCGCCCGGCGCAGCCAGCTCGCGGTGCGTTCCAGGGCCACGGCGAGCTGGGTGAGGTCGGTGCCGGTCGTCGGCGCGGAGCGGGTCACCGGTCAATTACATCACTGACTTATATAAGTCACCTATGCACAGGTCTGCTCCACGGGTCACACTCCGGCGCGCCCGGAGGCGGCCACGTCGAACATCTGTTCTACGATCACCCTTGTCGATCGCACCGTCCGACCCCGGCAGCCGGGGCCGCCAGGAGAGGGAACACGCCGCAAGATGAACGTGGACACGCGTGAGGACCAGCCGGAGAAGGCCGCACCAGCCGCCGAGGCCGGCGCGGTGCCGGAGAAGCGTCGCCGCGGCCGGCCCAAGGGCTCCACGGCACGCACCACCCGGGTCGTCGAGCTCACGCTGACGGTCAGCGGCACCGCCGACGGGGACTGGCAGGCCGACCTGAAGCAGGGCACCAAGTGGCTCGCCCGGGCGCTGCCGGTCAGCGCGGCCGATGTGTCGCGAGCCGCCGCCGAACTGCACGCCGAGCTGTCCGGGCCGATCGAGGAGATCATCGGCGCGGCACGTGCCCAGCGCGCGGCCCGGGTCGCCGAGCTGGAGGCCGAGCTGGAGCAGGCCAAGAAGGCGCTGGCCGAGCTGGAGGACTGACGCCGGTCGACCGGACCCGGCTGCGTACAGTTCTCCGCGGCCATGCGGCGGACGGGCGAGGAGTGCAAGCGGTTGTGACCACGGCGGAGCAGGACCGGGACGTGGCGGCAACCGGCATCGATCCCGACGAGCTGGAGACCTGTCTGCGGGTGCTCGCCGCGCTCGACGACCTGCCGGTGGAGCACCCCGACGCGGTCCGGGTCCGGCGGGCCACCGCCCGCGTCTACAAGATGATCAAACAGCGGCGCCGCGCGGCGAAGCGCGAGGCGGTCGCCGCCGCCGACGACGCGATCACCGCGGCGACGGCCACCGGTGCCCCCGGCCGCATCGACGACGAGACCCGCGGCCTGCCCCTCGTCGCCACGGCCACCGGGGCGACCGCGGGCACCCTGCTGCGCTCGCGCGCCTGCTACATCTGCAAGAAGCGCTACCACCTGGTCGACGCGTTCTACCACCAGCTCTGCCCGCCCTGCGCCACGCTCAACCGCAGCAAGCGCGACGCCCGGACCGACCTGCGTGGCCGCCGGGCACTGCTCACCGGCGGGCGCGCCAAGATCGGGATGTACATCGCGCTGCGGCTGCTGCGCGACGGCGCGCACACCACGATCACCACCCGGTTCCCGAACGACGCCGTCCGCCGGTTCACCGCGATGGAGGACAGCGCGGAGTGGCTGCACCGGCTGCGGATCGTCGGCATCGACCTGCGGGACCCGGCCCAGGTCGTCGCGCTGGCCGACACCGTGGCCGCGCAGGGCCCGCTGGACATCTTGATCAACAACGCTGCGCAGACGGTGCGCCGCTCCCCCGGCTCCTACGCCCCGCTCGTCGAGGCCGAGCGGGCACCGCTGCCGGCCGGGGATCTGCCCGACGTCGTGACGTTCTCCCACATCAGCGACGCGCACCCGGCCGCGCTGACCAGCGCCCTGCAGGAGACCCCGCAGACGCTGACCGAGCTCGCGCTCACCGCGCGCAGCGCCTCGCCCGAGCGGATCGCCGCGGGGACGGCCATCGACGCCGGCGGCCTGCTGCCGGACACCGCGGAGAGCAACAGCTGGACCCAGATGGTCGACGAGATCGACCCGCTGGAACTGCTCGAAGTGCAGCTGTGCAACCAGACGGCGCCGTTCATCCTGGTCAGCAAGCTGCGCCCGGCGATGGCCGCGGCCGCGGCGCGGCGCAAGTACGTCGTCAACGTGTCGGCGATGGAGGGCCAGTTCAGCCGCGCCTACAAGGGCCCGGGGCACCCGCACACGAACATGGCCAAGGCCGCGCTGAACATGCTGACCCGCACCAGCGCCGGTGAGATGCTCGAGCGCGACGGGATCCTGATGACGGCGGTGGACACCGGCTGGATCACCGACGAGCGCCCGCACCCGACCAAGCTGCGGCTCGCCGACGAGGGCTTCCACGCCCCGCTCGACCTGGTCGACGGCGCGGCCCGGGTGTACGACCCGATCGTGCGTGGCGAGGCGGGCGAGGACCTCCACGGCTGCTTCCTCAAGGACTACGCGCCATCGAACTGGTGACGGCCACCTGATCACACCGTCGGTGCCCCCGGCTAGGTTCCCTGGCGTGCTCCACGTGCACCGCGCCGAACGCGCCGACCGGCTGGCCGACGCCTTGGCCGAGGTGCTGCGCACGCCGCTGTCCGACCCGTTCGCGGCCGAGATCGTCGCCGTGCCCGAGCGCGGCATCGAGCGCTGGCTGGGGCAGCGGCTCTCGCACCGGCTCGGAACCACCGCGGGCCGCGGCGACGGCGTGTGCGCGCACGTGCTGTTCCCCTCCCCCGCCACCGTGGTCGCGGAGGCGATCTGCGCCGCGGCCGGCGTCGACGCGGACGCCGATCCGTGGCACCCGGCCCGCGCCGTGTGGCCGCTGCTGGAGGTCGTCGACGAGAGCGCGGGCGAGGCCCGGTTCGCGGCGCTGAGCGCACACCTGGGCGCCGCGGGGAACGGCGCGGGGAACGGCGCGGGGAACGGCGCTGCCGGCCCCGATCACCGGCACGGCCGCCGGTACGCGGTGGCCCGGCGGCTCGCGCACCTGTTCGCCTCCTACGCCGCGCACCGGCCCGGGATGCTGCGGGCGTGGCGCGACGGGGAGGACGTCGACGACACAGCCGGCGGCACGGCCCTGCCCGAGGACCTGCGCTGGCAGCCCGAGCTGTGGCGCCGGCTGCGGGAGCGGATCGGCACCCCCGGCCCCGCCGAACGCCTCGACGCCGCCTGCGCCGCCCTGTCCACCGACCCCGGCGTCGTCGAGTTGCCGCCACGGTTCTCGCTGTTCGGCCCGACCCGGCTGCCCGCCGGCCATCTCGCGGTGCTCGCCGCGCTGGCGCAGCAGCGCGACGTCCACCTCTGGCTGCCGCACCCCTCGCCGGCGCTGTGGGACGCGGTCGCGCCGTTCGCCGGCACGGTGCGGCACCGGGCCACCGACGCCAGCGCCGACGTGCCGCAGCACCCGCTGCTCGCGTCGCTGGGTCGCGACGTGCGGGAGCTGCAGCTGCGGCTGCCGGCCGGGGCGGCGGTACACCACCATCCCGGGGCCGCCCACCCCGGCACGCTGCTCGGCCTGCTGCAGCACGCCCTGCGCGACGACCGCGCGCCCGCCGTCACCGACGCGCTGCCGCGCCTGGATCCCGCCGACCGCAGCGTCCAGGTGCACTCCTGCCACGGCCCCGACCGGCAGGTCGAGGTGCTCCGCGAGGTCGTCCTCGGGTTGCTGGCCGCCGACCCCACGCTGGAGCCGCGCGACGTCCTCGTGATGTGCCCGGACATCGAGACGTTCGCGCCGCTGATCTCGGCGTCGTTCGGGCTGGGCCCGGGTGAGGCGGGCGGCACGCCGGGCGCCGATCTCGCCCATCCCGGGCACCGGCTGCAGGTCAGGCTGGCCGACCGGGCGCTGCGCCAGGTCAACCCGCTGCTCGACACCGTCGCCGGGCTGCTCGAGCTGGCCGACGCCCGGCTCACCGCGTCCCAGGTGCTCGACCTGGCGGCGTCCGCGCCGGTGCGCCGCCGCTTCCACCTCGACGATGACGATCTGGACCGGCTGCGCGATCTCGTCGTCGGCTCCGGGGTGCGCTGGGGCCTCGACGGCGAGCACCGCAGGCCCTACCGGCTTGAGGGCTTTCCGCAGAACACCTGGGCGGCGGGGCTCGACCGGATGCTGCTGGGCGTCGCGATGTCGGCCGACGACCAGCACTGGCTGGGCACCGCGCTGCCGCTCGACGACGTGGACAGCTCCGACGTCGAGCTGGTCGGCCGGTTCGCCGAGCTGGTCGACCGGCTCGGCGCGGTGCTGGCCGGACTCACCGGAGAGCGGACCCTCGCGCAGTGGTGCGCCGCGCTCGCCGGCGCGCTCGACGCGCTCACCGCGACCGCACCGACGGACGCCTGGCAGGCCGGGCAGGCCCGCGCCGAACTCGCCGACGTCGCCCGCGCCGCCGGACCGCATGCCGGCACCGTGCCGCTCGGCCTGGCCGACATCCGCGGGCTGCTCACGGATCGGCTGCGCGGCCGCCCGACGCGGGCCAACTTCCGCACCGGCACGCTGACCGTCGCGACGCTGGTCCCGATGCGCTCGGTGCCGCACCGCGTGGTGTGCCTGCTCGGGCTCGACGACGGCGTGTTCCCCCGGGCCGGCGAGGCCGACGGCGACGACGTGCTGGCCCGCCACCCCCGGGTGGGCGAGCGCGACCCGCGCAGCGAGGACCGCCAGCTGCTGCTCGACGCGATCTGCGCGGCGACCGAGCATCTCGTCGTCGTGCACTCCGGCGCCGACGAGCGCACCAACGCCCGCCGCCCACCGGCGGTCCCGCTCGGCGAGCTGCTCGACACCCTCGACGCGACCGCCCGCGCGGCGGGCGGCGGACCGGCCCGCGATCAGGTCGTGGTGCGCCACCCGTTGCAGCCGTTCGACGCCCGGAACTTCGCCGACGGCGCGCTCGGCACCAGCGGCCCGTTCAGCTTCGACCGGGCCGGGCTGGCCGGCGCGCAGGCCGCCGCCGGGGACCGCACCCCGCCCGCGCGGTTCCTTCCCGAACCGCTGCCCCCGGCGCCGTACCGGGACACCGTCGAGCTCGACGATCTGGCCCGTTTCCTGGAGCACCCGGCGAAGGCGTTCCTGCGGCAGCGGGTCGGGGTGACCCTGTTCGCCGAGGACGACGATCCCGCGGACGCGCTGCCGGTGGACCTCGACGGGCTCGCGACGTGGGCGGTCGGCAACCGGCTGCTGCGCGACCGGCTGGCCGGCCACGAGCTCGACCGCTGCCGGCAGGCCGAGTGGCGGCGCGGCGAGCTGCCGCCCGGGGCGCTGGGGCATCGGCTGCTGGAGAAGGTGGTGGGCAACGTCGAGCCGCTGGTCGCGGTGGCCGGGATGGTGCGCACCGGGGAGGCGGCGGCGCGCGACGTGGCCGCCGAGGTGGCGGGCACCCGGGTGGTCGGCACCGTGGGCGGGCTGTACGGGGAGGCCGTGGTCCGCGTCGAGTACTCGCGGCTCGGACCGAAGCACCGGCTGCGCGCTTGGGTCCAGCTGCTCGCGCTGACCGTCACCCACCCCGGTGTCGCGTGGCGCGCGGTCACGCTGGGCCGCGGCTACTCGGGGGTCGCCCGGTCCACGCTCGGCCCGGTCGAGCCGGCGGTGGCCGCCGCGGTGCTCGCCGATCTCGTCGCGCTGCACCGGGCCGGGTTGTGTGAGCCGCTGCCGCTGGCCACCGCCAGCAGCTGCGCCTACGCCCGGACCCTCGCCGGTGGCGGGGCGGCCGAGGAGGCGGAGGCGTCGGCGGGCAAGGCCTGGTCGGAGGGGTTCGGCCCGGAGAACGAGGATCCGGCGCACCAGCTGGTCTGGGGCAGCGGCGCGCCGGCCCGGGTGCTGTTCGAGGCGCCCGGCGGACCCGGCCGGTTCGGCGCGCTGGCCGTCCGGCTGTGGACGCCGCTGCTCGCGGCCGAGGAGGTCGACCACCCGTGACGATCCACACCCTCGCCCCGGCCGTGTTCGACGTGTGCGGGCCGCTGCCCACCGGCACCACCGTGCTGGAGGCCAGCGCCGGTACCGGCAAGACGTTCACCATCGCCGCGCTCGCCACCCGCTACGTGGCCGAGGGCCGGGCCGCGCTGCCCGAGCTGATGCTGGTGACGTTCGGCCGGGAGGCCACCCAGGAGCTGCGGGAACGGGTCCGGGAGCGCCTGGTCGCGGCCGAGCGCGGGCTCGCCGACCCGGCCGCGGCGCGGTCCGGCGACGACCGGGTCCTCGCGCTGCTGGCGGACGCCGACGACGCGGAGGTCGCCCAGCGGCGCCGCCGCCTCACGCACGCCCTCGCGCATTTCGACGCGGCGACCATCGCCACGACCCACCAGTTCTGCCAGCAGATGCTGGCCGGGCTCGGCGTGGTCGGCGACGCCGATCCGGACGCGGTGTTCGTCGAGACCGTCGACGACCTGGTCACCGAGGTCGTCGACGACTTCTACGTGCGCAAGTACGCCGCTCCCGGTGCGGGCAGCCCCGACTTCACCCGCGAGGTCGCGCTGAACCTGGCCCGCCGCGCCGTCGCCGACGGCCAGGCCCGCCTCGAACCGGCCGGTGCCGACGCGCGCAGCGGGCCGGGCGTGCGCCGCAGCTTCGCCGAGGCGGTCCGCCGGGAGGTCGACCGGCGCAAGCGCACGCGGCGGCTGTTCAGCTACGACGACATGCTGACCCGGCTGGCCGACGCGCTGTCCGACCGGTCGCGGGGGGCGGCCGCCCGGGCCCGGCTGCGGGCCCGCTACAAGGTCGTGCTGGTCGACGAGTTCCAGGACACCGACCCGGTGCAGTGGGAGATCCTGGAACGGGCCTTCCACCTCTCGACCACGCTGGTGCTGATCGGCGACCCGAAGCAGGCGATCTACGCGTTCCGCGGCGCCGACGTCGTCAGCTACCTGACCGCGGCCGACTCCGCGGGCGCGCACGCGACGCTCGGCACCAACTGGCGCAGCGACGCCGGGCTGCTCGCCGCGCTGGACACCGTGTTCTGCGGCGCCGCGCTCGGCGACGAGCGGATCGTCGTGCGGCCCGTGGCCTCCGCGCATCCCGGGCAGCGGCTCACCGGCGCCCCGGTGACGACGCCGCTGCGGCTGCGGGTGGTGGGCCGCGACCGGCTGCCGACGCTGACCGGCCGCAACCTGGGCACCGTCGGCCCGGCCCGGGAGGTGGTGGCCGCGGACGTCGCCGCGGACGTCGCGACGCTGCTGGCCGGTTCGGCGCGGCTGCGGGAACGCGACGGGGAACGGCCGGTGCGCCCGGGCGACGTCGCGGTCCTGGTGCGGACCAACGCACAGGGCTCGCTGGTCCGCGACGCGTTGCACGCCGCCGGGGTGCCGGCCGTGCTGACCGGCACGGCCAGCGTGTTCGCCACCCCGACCGCGGCCGAGTGGCTGACCCTGCTGGAGGCCGTCGAGCAGCCGCAGCGGGCGAGCCGGGTCCGGGCGGCCGCGCTGACCTGCTTCCTCGGATACACCGTCGCGCAGCTGTGCGCCGGCGAGGACCTGGTCGACGAGCTGGGCACCACGCTGCGCGGCTGGGCCGGGGTGCTGCGCGAGCGGGGGGTCGCCGCGCTGCTCGAGGCCGTCACGACCAGCACCCGGCTGCCGCAGCGGCTGCTCGCCGTCACCGACGGGGAGCGGCGGCTGACCGACCTGCGGCACATCGGCCAGGCGCTGCACGGCGCCGCGACCGAGGGCCATCTCGGCCCGACGGCGCTGGTCGAGTGGTTGCGGCACCGCATCGCCGACGCCGAGGCCGACACCGGCACCGAGCGCAGCCGCCGGCTGGAGTCCGACGCCGACGCGGTGCAGATCGTCACGGTGCACCGCAGCAAGGGCCTCGAGTTCCCGATCGTGTACGTGCCGTTCGGCTGGGACCGGTTCGTCCCCCGCGAGCCCGACATGCTGCTGCTGCACGACGACGCCGGGGGCCGGGTGCTCGACGTCGGCGGCAAGGCCGGGCCGGGCTGGGCGGAGCGGGCCGCGCGGCATCGCGCCGAGGAGGCCGGCGAGGACCTGCGGCTGCTCTACGTCGCGATGACCCGGGCCCGTTGCCAGGTCGTCACCTGGTGGGTGCCGAGCACGAACACCGCGCCGTCGGCGTTGCACCGGCTGCTCATCGGCCGCCCCGCTCCGGGCACGACGCCGGCGGAGGCGTACGCCGTGCCGGCCGACGCGGCGGTCCTCGCCGGGTTGCGCGCCCTGGAGTCGGCGAACCTGGCCGTGGAGACGGTCGGGAATCGCCCGGACGGAACGTGGCGGCCGCCCGTGGAGCCGGTTCGGGGGATGAGCGCGGCGCTGTTCGACCGGGTGCTCGACACCGCGTGGCGGCGCACCTCCTACAGCGCGCTGACCGCCGACGCGCACGGCCCGGCGGGGGTAGGGAGCGAGCCGGAGGTGCGCGGCATCAGCGACGAGCCCGACGACATCGACTCGGCCGGCGTGGCGGTGCCGGCGGTCACCGGCGGGCCCGGTTCGGCAGTGCCGTCCCCGATGGCCGAGCTGCCCGTGGGCACCGGGTTCGGGACGCTCGTGCACGCGGTGTTCGAGACCGCCGACACCACGGCGCCCGACCTGCTCGGCGAGCTCGCCGCCCGCGCCCGCGACGAGCTGGAGCGCCGGCCCGCCGCGCTCGACCCCGATCAGCTCGCCGCCGCGCTGGTCCCGGTGGTGCAGACCCCGCTGGGTCCGCTCGCGGGCGGGATGGCGCTGCGCGACGTCGCCCCGGCCGACCGGCTCGCCGAGCTCGACTTCGAGTTCCCGCTGGCCGGCGGCGACGCCCCGACCCGTGGGCTCACCCTCGGCGCGGTCGTCCCGCTGCTGCGCCGGCACCTGCCCGGCGACGACCCGCTGCGCCGCTATCCCGAGCTGCTCGGCTCCCCGGCGCTGGCCCGCCAGCCGCTGCGCGGCTACCTGACCGGCAGCGTCGACGCGGTGCTGCGGCTGCGGTCCGCGGACGGACCGCGGTACCTCGTCGTCGACTACAAGACCAACTGGCTGGGCCCGGTCGGCCCGGCCGGCCGGGAGCCGTTGACGGCCGCGCACTACAGCCCGCCGCTGCTCGCCGACGCGATGATCGCGGCGCACTACCCGCTGCAGGCGCTGCTGTACTCGGTTGCCCTGCACCGCTTCCTGCGCTGGCGCCAGCCGGGATACGACCCGGACCGGCACCTCGGCGGGGTGCTCTACCTGTTCCTGCGCGGCATGTGCGGCCCGGAGACCCCGACCGTCGGCGGCGTGCCGTGCGGGGTGTTCAGCTGGGCGCCCCCGGCCGCGCTGGTCGAGGACCTGTCCCGACTGCTCGACGAGGGAGCGGCGTGACCGCGTCCGGCACCGAGATCGACGTCCACGACCCGCGGTTCGCCCGCTCGGCGTCCGGGCTGCTGCAGGTGTTCAACGCCGCGGGCGTGCTCACCGCGGCCGACGTGCACGTCGCCACCCGGCTCGGCCGGCTCGGCGGGGAGCCCAACGAGCTGCCGCTGCTCGCCGCGGCGCTGGTGGTGCGCGGGATTCGGCACGGCTCGGTCTGCGTGGACCTCGACGCGGTCAGCCACACCGTGCTCGGTGAGGGTGACGAGCTGCTCGACGTCTCCGCGCTGCCCTGGCCCGCCCCGGCCGGGTGGCGGGCGGCGTGCGAGCGCAGTCCCCTGGTCGCCGCCGGCACCGGCGACGCCGAGGTACCGGCCGGCCGGCCGCTGCGGATGGCCGAGGGGCTGCTCTACCTGGACCGGTACTGGCGCCAGGAGGAACTGGTGCGCATCGAGCTGCGCGACCGCGCGGCCGCGGCGCCGCCGCCGGTCGACCTGGAGCGGTTGCGGGCCGGGTTGGACCGGCTGTTCACCGCCGACGGCCCCGACCGGCAGCGGCTCGCCGTCGCGGTCAGCGCGCTGCGCCGGGTCACCGTGCTCGCCGGCGGCCCCGGCACCGGCAAGACCACGACCGTCGCCCGATTGCTCGCGCTGCTGCACGACCAGCCCGGCCCGCCGCCGCGGGTCGCGCTCGCCGCGCCCACCGGCAAGGCCGCGGCTCGGCTGGAGGAGGCGGTCCGCGAGCACACCGCCGAGCTGTCCGCCGCCGACCGGGCACGGCTGGGCACGCTGCCCGCGTCGACACTGCACCGGTTGCTGGGCCGTCGCCCGGGCTCGACCAGCCGGTTCCGGCACGACCGGACCAACCGGCTGCCCTTCGACGTGATCGTCGTCGACGAGACCTCGATGGTGTCGCTGACCCTGATGGCGCGGCTGCTGGAGGCGGTCCGGCCGGACGCCCGGCTGGTGCTGGTCGGCGACCCGGACCAGCTGGCCTCGGTCGAGGCCGGCGCCGTCCTGGGCGATCTCGCCCGCGCCGCCGGCGAGCCCGAACCGGCGCTCGACGCGCGGCTGCGCACGGTCGGCGCGCTGCGGTCCGGCGACGCGCCGGTCGTGCACGGGGTGGTCACCCTGGACCGCACGTTCCGGTTCGGCGGGGCCATCGCCGGGCTCGCGCGTGCGGTGCAGCGCGGCGACGCCGACGAGGCGCTGGCCCACCTGCGCGCCGGGACCGACGACCTGCTGTTCGTGGAGACCGACTCGCTGGAGGGCCGGGACCCGGCCGGGCTGGACGGGCTGCGTGCCGACGTGCTGACCGCGGCCCGCGAGGTCACCGCCGCCGCCCGCGCCGGGGACGCCGCGGCGGCGCTGCGCGCGCTGGAGGCGCACCGGTTGCTGTGCGGGCACCGCCGCGGCCCGTACGGGGTCGCGCGCTGGAGCGCGGAGATCGAGAACTGGCTGGCCGCGGCCGGGCCGGGGGCAGGCGGTCCGGGTGACGGCACCGAGGGCGAGTGGTACCCCGGTCGTCCGCTGCTGGTGACGAGCAACGACTACGACCTCGGGCTCTACAACGGCGACACCGGGGTCATCGTCCGCGACGGCACGGGGGTGCGGGCGGCGTTCGCCCGCGGCGGCAGCCCGACGCTGATCGCGCCCGCGCGGCTGTCCGGGGTGCAGAGCGTGTACGCGATGACGGTGCACCGCAGCCAGGGCAGCCAGTTCGCCCGGGTGACCGTGGTGCTGCCGCCCGCGGAGTCCCCGCTGCTCACCCGGGAGTTGCTCTACACCGCCGTGACCAGGGCGCGGGCGGTGGTCCGGGTGGTCGGCACCGAGCAGGCGGTGCGGGTCGCCGTCGGCCGGCCGGTGAGCCGGGCGAGCGGGCTGCGCGAGCGGCTGGGCCGCTGACGTCGTCCACCGACCCGGCCGCGGGCCCGGTCCTGCCCGGCAACGGCCCTCAGGCCACCAGGTGCTCGCCGCGGTCCCGTTCCCCCGCCCCCGCCCCGGCGAGCGACGGGGCCGGCGCCGCGGCCGGCTGCTGCTCGCGGCTGCGCCCGGCCAGCCGGGCCAGCAGCCGCAGCGTGCGTCGCGGCAGTTCCAGGGTGGCGACCACGCTGCGGTACAGCCGGCCCGGTGTGCACATCCGCCGGCCGCGACGCAGGTCGCGCAGGCAGGCCTCGACGACGTCGTCCGGGTCGAGCCACAGCGGGGAGCCGGGGGCGCCGACGGGGCGGCCGGCCCGCTCGTGGCTGCCGGTGCGAATCCGCCCGGCGCACAGCGCGATGACGCGCACCCCGGTGTCGGACACCGACGCGGCGACGGTGTCGGTGAAGCTCAGCACCCACGCCTTGCTCGCCCCGTACGCCGAGCCACGGGCCGGCAGGTAACCGGCGAAGCTGGCCACGTTGATCACCGAGCCGCGGTCGCGGGCCAGCATGCCGGGTAGCGCGGCCCGGGTCAGCCGCAGCACGGCGGTCACGTTGAGGTCGATCTCGGCCTGCAGGTCGGCCATCAGGGCGCCGGGGAACTCGTCGTCGGTCTCGACGCCGGCGTTGTTGACGAGCACGTCGACCGGGGTGAGCCCGGGTTCGGACAGCCGCCACTCGACCAGCGCCCGCGCCGACGGGACGGTCAGGTCCGCCGGTAGCACCTCGACACCGACACCGTGCGCAGCCCGCAGTTGCGCCGCGGTCGCCTCCAGGCGGCCGCGGTCGCGCGCCACCAGGACCAGGTCGTGGCCCTCGGCGGCGAGACGGCGGGCGAACGCGGCACCGAGGCCGGCGCTCGCTCCGGTGATCAGGGCGGTCGTCACGAATGCGACGATAGGGACCAGTCACTGAAACCACGCTGAGAGCGCTGATCAGCGATGCGGCGCGGCGAGAAACGTGGCGAGGTAGTCGCGCAGCAGGTCGACGCGGTGCGCCGGTGCCACCAGGCCGACGTACCCGTCCGGCCGGACCAGGGTGAGCTCGTCGGGCCGGTTCAGCGTCCGCGCGGCGTCCGGTCCCGGGGTGATGGGGACGACCGCCACCGGGGCCGGGCACGCCGCGCAGGCGTTCCGCAGCGCGCCCAGGGTGGCGGTGTCCGCAGCGGCCGCATTCAGCAGCAGGGTCCAGCGGTCGTACCGGAGGAGCTGGTGCAGGCTCGCCTGCCGCTCACCGGCGGTGACGGTCAGAGGGCCGGCGGCGGGCACCGGCACCCGGGCCTCGACGCCGGCCGGCGGGACGAGTGCGACGTCCGGGATCCGGTCCCCGGCCCGGGGCCCACGCCGCGGTCGGCCGGAGCGCTCCCAGGACAGCGGGCTCTTCCGGTGGTTCCGGCCGAAGTCGCTCATCATCCATTCGGTCCGGCGCGCGAACGTCGGGGAGGGAAGCGTGGCCCTCAGGAAGACGTTGCGCGCCCGGTGGGCGAGCGGCGGCAGCAACATCTCCATGATGTTGGCCCGCATGTCGCGGATGACGCCGTGGGCGAGGGCGCGCTGCTCGAGGCTGTAGGTGTCCAGCAGGGTGTCGGCCGCCTGACCGCGGTGCACCGCGGCGAGCTTCCAGGCGAGGTTGTACGCGCCCAGCATCCCGACGTTCATCCCGTGCCCGCCGATGGGCGCCCAGGAGTGCGCCGCATCGCCGACCAGCAGCACCCGGCCGTGCCGCAACTCGGCGGCGACCCGGTCGGCGAACCGGGCCCGGTTCATCCAGGGCGGGTCGGTCAGCGCGAGCTCCAGATCGGGCATGTGCGCGGTGGTCGCGATGAGATCGCGCAACTCGGGCAGCGTGGTCTCCGTCCGGCCGGGTTCGGGATCGTCGCGGACACAGAAGAAGCGGTAGCCGTTGTGCGGAGTGGGGAACGCGATGATCGACCGGTGCGGTGCGAGGAAGAAGTAGCCGTGGCCCGGCTGGTCCGTCAGGTGCCAGGTCGGTACGACGTTTCCCTGCAGCACCTGCATGTTCTTCCGCCGCTCCCCCTGGAAGGGGATGCCGAGCCGTTCCCGGATCATGCTGCGAGCGCCGTCGCACGCGATCACCCAGGCCGGGGTGACCGTCTCGAGCTCGCCGTTCGGCCCGCTCAGCGGCACCTCGACCCGGTCGGGGTGGACGCGCAGGTCCGTCGCCCTGGTCCGCCAGTCGACCTTCACGTCCAGCCCCGCGAGCCCTTCGGCGAGCAGCCGTTCGATGTCGTGCTGCTCGATGGTCATGGCACGCGGGTACGCCGACTCGAAGCGGCCCACCTGGAACCGGCCCAGGTGCCGGCCATCGGCGTAGATGTTCACCTCCCGCATCTCGTTCGCGTTCCGCCGCAGCGTCTCGCCGACGCCGAGGGCGCCGAGCGCCTCGCCGGCCCGCGGGAAGATGACGTCCGCCCGAGGTTCTCGTTTGGTGTCGGGAGCCTCGTCCACGATCCGCACCTGCAGATCCAGCCGGCGCAGCGCGATCGCCGTCGTCAGGCCCACCGGCCCGGCACCGACCACGAGTGCATCGATGTCATGCTCCATGTGCCACCTCCGTGGACGAGATGTGCGACCGACACGATCACGGGCACCATTCGGCGGGCGGAACATGCGTTTCGGCGATCGCCGAATCCGGCCATGACGATTCCGTCGGCGTGGCATCTTCCGCACTCACGGACGGTGTCACGTCGGACTCGGACGAGGCGGCCGCATTCGCGGTTCCTCGTCTCTCCCCCTGGAATGCGCCCAGCGCGTCCATTGATTCGGTAAACGCTGAGGACTTTCTCAGCATCACCCGGCCCGTGAACGTTGTCGTCCGGCCGCGGCATGACATCTCGCTCCGGCAACGACATCAGAAGCAACTCGTGCAGGGGTATGACGCGGCCAGGAAAGCGGACGCGTCGGTGATGCCGCCGTCATCGAATGCGGTACGGCGTGACGGGACCCGCGGGTGTGCTATCTCAGCGGGGCCCTCCCGCGACGCCGGATGGCACCGACGACTCCGGTCGCGATGAACAGCACGACGCCGATGACCGCGAGCCAGAACAGCGTCTTGATCGCGAATCCGAGCACGATCATCAGGACCCAGATCACCAGCAGTGCCAGGAGCAGTCCCATCGCGCGACCGCCTCTCCTCGTCCGGGCGCCGGGTCGGCCAGGGTGGGCCCGGCACGGGACCGGCCGGTCGGCCGCGCCCGATCCGAACGCTACGCCGCGCCGGGCCCGTCGGACGGAGCTGCGGCGCTGTGCCCCGCAACGTCCGGTTCGGCGCCCACCACGGCCGGGAAGGCAGGGGCCGGGGCGAGGTCGAGCGCCGACCCGGCGTGCACCACGTGCTCCCGGGCCAGCGCCTCCGCGCGCCGGTGATCACCCGCCTCGACGGCGCTGAGGATGCCGGCGTGCTCGGCGCGCTCGACGCTGCCGAACGGGCGCGCACCCCCGGTCCACACCTCGGCCACCTGCAGCGCCAGCGCGATCAGGTCCTGCATCTGGTCGAGCTGGGCGGTGACGAGCTCGTTGTCGGCCCGCGAGTACAGCTCGCGGTGGAAGCGGCGGTTGGCGAGGTTGAGCCCCACCTGGTCGTCGGCCGCGGCCATGGCCTCCGCCTCGGCCAGCGCCTCCCGCGCGTGCCGCGCGGCCCCCGCGGCGTCCCGCTGCGTCGCCCGCCCGACGGCCCACGGTTCGAGCAACAGCCGCAGCTCGTAGATCTTGCGCACCTCGGGTGCACAAAGCGTGCGGACCACGGCCCCGGCGTGCCGGGACATCACGATCAGCCCCGACGACGTCAACGCGATCAGCGCCTCGCGCACCGGAGTCTTCGACACGCCCAGCATGGTGGCCAACTGGCGCTCCACCAGCGTCTGGCCGGGACGCAGCCGACCGGACAGGATGGCGGCGCGCAGCGACTCGGCAACGAGGTCCGAACGCGTCGTGACCTTGCCCAGCGTCAGCGCGACGTCGCCGGTCTGCGTCGTCACCGCGATGCCCGCCCCTCGATCCACCCCGCGGCCGCCGGTGCGACGGCCCGCGGCGGCCAGGATAGCGACGGGTGGGCCGGCGCTCAGCTCGCCGGCTCCGGCAGGCCGCGCACCGTGCTGTACCTCGCCCACAGCCCGACCGCGCCCACAGCGCACAGCGCACAGCACGAGGGTGGTCCACCAGCGGTTCGGGTGGCCCGCCGCCATCCGGCGGCCGGCGACGTGGCCGACTCGCGCAGCCCACCGAGCAGGACCGGGGTGTAGCCCGAGACGTGGGCGGAGAACGAGGGGCCCACCCGGGGATCACATCTCGATGATCACGTACTCCCCGGTCGCCCGGACGACGTACGTCTCGGCCGTGTAGGGGCCCGGTTGCAGACCGGCGCCGACCAGGTCGGGAGCCAGGTCGGCACCGTCGGCGAGCAGTTCCGCGCCGCTGGCCACGCGGGCGTCGTAGCGGCGGACCCGGACCTTCTGCGGGTCGAACCACGACCGGCCGGTGCGGATGTCGAACTCCCACTGGTGCCACGGGCAGCGCAGGAACTCCCCGCGCCGGATGTAGTCGTAGTGGCCGGGCCCGTCGGAACGCACGAACCCGGAACGGACGCCCTCGCACAGCGGACCGCCGGCGTGCGGGCAGGCGTTGCGCACCGCGAAGTACTCCCCGCCGATGTTGAACACCCCGATCGAGCGCCCGTCGACCTCGACGATCTTGCTGCCGCCCGCGGGGATCTCGCCGACCTCGGCCACCACGACGTGGCGCCGCGCCGCCGGGGCCGTCATGTGCCGAGGGCGTAGCAGTCGAGGGCGTTGCCCCGCATGATCCGCGTGTGCACATCGGGCGGGAGCTTCGTCTGGAACGCGCGCTGCGGGTGATCGAAGTCCCAGTGCGGGTAGTCGGTGGAGAACATCAGGATGTCCCGGCCGATCTCGTCGATGAGGTCGAGCAGGTCGGCGGGGCGCTCCGGCTCCTCGATCGGCTGGGTGGTGATCCGCACCCGGTCGCGCAGGTACTCCGAGGGCAGTCGCTGCAGGTCGGGGACCTCGGCGCCCAGCCGGTGGTAGAGGTGGTCCAGCCGCCACATCAGCGGCGGCACCCAGGCGAAGCCGCCCTCGATCAGCACGACCGTGAGCTGCGGGAACCGGTCGAACACGCCCTCCAGGATCAGGCTGGTGACCTGGGCCTGGAAGGCCACCGACATCGAGGTGTGGTCCTCGATGTAGAACGACGGCCAGCCCGCGGACGTGATCGGGGCGCCGGTCGTCGAGGCGAAGTGGATCCCGACCGGCAGCCCGCACTCCTGCGCCGCCTCGTAGATCGGCCAGTACCGGCGTCTGCCCAGCGGGGCCAGGGTCCGCGGGAACAGCAGCACCTGCACGAACCCCGGGTGCCCGGCGGCGCGGCGGATCTCCGCCGCGGCCGGTTCCGGAGACTCGAACGTCACCGTGATCGACGCGCGCAGCCGGGCGTCCTGTTCGAGCCAGTGCTCGACCTGCCACTCGTTCACCGCCCGGGCCAGCGCCGCGCCGTACTCCTCGTGGCGCTGCTCCGCGGCCCGGTAGAGGCAGTTGAGGATCGCGCGGTCGATCCCGAAACGGTCCAGCAACTGCTCGCGCATGAAGGGCAGGTCCGAACCGGGCAGCGCTCCCGAGGGCGGCCAGGCATCGGCCCGTGACCCGCCGCCGGGGCCGACCTTCGGGTAGACGAATCCGTTCTCGTAGGGCGAGAACGTGCGCGACCCGACGTGGTCCATGTGGTCGCGCCACCGGGCCGGCAGGTAGGGCCGCAGCGCGGCGTCGTTCGGGACGGCGTTGTGCACGTCGCAGTCGATGATGCCGAGCGCGGGGCGGGGCCGCCCGTGGGCGGCCTCACGCGCCGCCGCGGCGGGGTCGGTCAGCAGATCCGTCATGCCGGTGCCCTCTCCTGGATCTTCGGGTAGGCGGCCAGGGCGTTGTCGCGCAACACCTTCCGCCGCTCGTCGGCGGAGAGGAACCGCAGCAGCGCCTGCTCGGGGTCGCGGTGGTGCCAGTGCGGGTGGTCGCTGGCGAACAGCAGCATGTCCACCGACCCGATCTGGGCCAGGAAGCGTGGCAGGAAGCGCTGCGCCTGCTCGGGGGCGTCGGGGCCGTCGAAGGGCTGGGTGCTCAGCCGCACGTGCCGGCGCATCACCGCGGACGGCGGGTCCGTGACCCACGGGATCTCCCGGCGCAGGCCCTTCCAGTTCTTGTCCAGCCGCCACATCAGCGACGGCAGCCACGTCACGCCGCTCTCCAGCAGCACGACGGTGAGCTCTGCGAACTTCGCGAAGACGCCCTCGCAGACCAGGCTGGTGAGCTGGCTCTGGACGGCGAGCGAGGAGCCCGCGTACTCCTCGAGGTAGGTCGACGGCCAGCCCACCGGCAGCGGCGCGTTCGCGCCCGTGGCGCCGGGGTGGATACCGACCGGCAGGCCCGCCGCCGCGGCCGCGGCGTAGATCGGCCAGTACCCGCGGGTGCCCAGCGGGGCCTGCGACCCGGCGAGCAGCAGCACCTGGACGAACCCGGGATGCCCGGCGAGCCGCTCGATCTCCGCGGCCGCCCGCTGCGGATTCTGCGGAGCGAGCACGATGGACGCGCGCCACCGCGGGTCGGCAGCGAGCCAGCGCTGCGCCTGCCAGTCGTTGACCGCACTCGCCATCGCGGCGGCCCAGTCCTCGTTGCGGATGGATTGCACCGCGTAGAGGCAGTTGAGGATCGCGACATCGGTGCCGGTGCCGAGGACCTGGCCGGCGACGACGTCGGGGTCGGATGCGGCCGGGCCGCCGCCCGCCCGGCTCTCCGGTGTCGCCGACAGCGCGACCTTCGACGGGTAGGACGCCGGGGCCAGGCTGGTGACGCCGTGCTCGACGCAGTAGTCACGCCAGCGTTCGGGCAGGTACGGGAACAGCTCCGCGATGTCGGCGACGGCGTTGTGCACGTCGCAGTCGATAGCGCCGATGGCTGGATTCACGCGCCGCTCCCGCCCGGTCCCCGGTGACCGTCCGCCGATCTCGGTATCTTGATATACCAGCAGCTAGGCCCGGCAGCAACAGAGCCAACAACGCGTTGTGGAGACGTAACGCGCCTGCGAGCGCGGGGCGGGCGGCGTCAGGCGCGGGTGAGGTAGCGCTCGACCACGGTGGCGATCTGCTCGGCCACCCGTTCGGCGGGGTGCAGCGGCAGCACGATGTGGCTGATCGTCAGCCGGGTGGCGACCTCGGCGGCGACGGCGACCTCGTCCGGGTCGAGGTCCGGCCAGCGGCGCAGCAGGTAGCCGGCGGCCCGGTCGCGGGCGGCCTGCACCACCGGCTCGCTCTCGGTGGTGATCAGCGGCAGCAACCCGTCGCCGCCCTCGCCGTCGTCGCCGGTGAGCAGCGACTTGAGCAGCGGGTCCTCCGAGGTGGCGGTGATCGCGGTACGGACCGCGGCGACCCACGCGGCGTGCAGGCCGTCCTCGCCGGCGAGCGCCTGCTCGACCTCGTCGAGGAAGCGCCCGGTCGAGCGCAGCACCAGCGCCGACGCGAGTCCCTGCTTGCCCGCGAACTCGTTGTAGAGCGTCTGCCGGCTGATCCCGAGCCGGACGGCGAGGTCGCGCATGTGGAAGCCGCGGAACCCGCGGTCGACGAGCAGTTCCTCGGCCGCGTCGAGCGCCTCGTCGCGCATCAGGGCACGCGCCCGCTCCGCCATCGATCGCGCCACCATCTCGATACCGTGGACCATAGTGCCGAACAAGTCAAGTCTCTGGACATTGTGACGTCATATGTCTAGCGTCGAGCCGTCCCACGCTGAAGTGTCGAAATCGGAGGCGCCATGTCCACGGCAGAGCGAGTGGTCCGTTCCGCCCGCGAGCGGTTCTCGTCGGTGCTGCTGCTCCCGGTGCCGCAGCGGGTGGACGACGCGCTGCTGCGGCCCCCGACCGGTCCCGGCGAGCCGCTCGCGCCCCCACCGACCGGATCGGGTCTGCTGCCCGTGCCCGGCGACAACGGCCTGCCGTTGCTCGGCCACACCCCGCGCTACATCCGGTACGGCTCCGACTTCACCCGGCGCCGATTCGACCGCTTCGGGCCCGTGTCGTGGATGGGCGTGCCGGGCGGCAAGGTGGCCGTCGTCGCCGGTCCGCAGGCGACGCGCGAGGTACTGACGAACGCCGACAAGGCGTTCTCCCAGGAGGCCTGGCGGTTCATGGTGGACCGCTTCTTCCATCGCGGCCTGATGCTGCTCGACTTCGACGAGCACAAGGCCCACCGGCGGATCATGCAGGAGGCGTTCACGTCCAGCCGGATCGCGCGCTACGTCGACGAGACCGTGCCCGTCGTCCGCGAGATCGTGCCGCGCTGGGACACCGACCGGGCGGTCCGGCTCTATCCCGCGCTCAAGCGGCTCACCCTCGACGTCGCCACCCGGGTGTTCATGGACGGCCGCAGCGGCCCGGAGGCCGACCGGATCAACACCGCGTTCGTCAACTGCGTGCGGGCCGCCAACGCGTTCGTCCGCTGGCCGGTCCCCGGCAGCCGTTGGAGCAAGGGTCTGGCCGGCCGGGCGGTCCTCGAACAGTGGTTCCACGACAACCTGCCGGCCAAGCGCGCCGGCAACGGCGACGACCTGTTCTCCGCGCTCTGCCAGGCCGTCACACCCGACGGCGAGCGGTTCTCCGACGCCGACATCGTCAACCACATGATCTTCCTGATGATGGCGGCGCACGACACCTCGACCACCACCGCCGCGGCCGCGGCCTACCACATGGCCCGCAACCCGCAGTGGCAGGAACGGGCCCGCGCGGAGTCGCTCGCCCTCGGCGACGCGCCGCCCGACGTCGCGGCGCTGCGCGGCCTGCGCACCCTCGAACTGGTGATCAAGGAGGCACTGCGGATCAACGCCCCGGTGCCGGTCGTGATGCGCACCGCGGTCCGCGACACCGCGGTCGCCGGGCACTACCTGCCCGCGGGGACCCGGATCATCGTCGCGCAGGCCGTCAACCACTTCGACCGTGGATGCTGGACCGACCCGGACCGGTTCGACCCGGAGCGCTTCGCCGAGGACCGCCGCGAGGACCGGTCGGATCGCGACGCGTGGGTGCCGTTCGGCGGTGGCGTGCACAAGTGCATCGGCCTGCACTTCGGCACGCTCGAGGTGACCGCGATCCTGCACGAGATGCTGCGGACCTACCGCTGGAGCGTCGAGCCCGGCTACCGGCTGCGCTGGGACAACACCTCGCTGCCGGTGCCGGTGGGCGGCATCCCGGTCCGGTTCACGCCGCTGACGCCGGCGGGCTGATCCGGGCCGCTCGCTCCGGTACGGTCGCCCCGTGGCGGACGGCGAGGCCCCGCGCCCGATCGAGGAGGGCACGGCCCGGGACTCCCGCGTCGAGAAGTCCTACGGCGACTACCTGCACCTCGACGAACTGCTGGCGGCCCAGCACCCGGTCAGCAGGCCCGAGCACCACGACGAGCTGCTGTTCATCGTGCAGCACCAGACCTCCGAGCTGTGGCTCAAACTGGTGCTGCACGAGCTCGCGGCCGTGCGCGAGCAGCTGGCCGCCGACGACCTGCGCCCGGCCCTCAAGGGCCTGGCCCGGGTCAAGCACATCCAGCGCACGCTGACCGAGCAGTGGTCGGTGCTGGCCACCCTGACGCCGTCGGAGTACGCCGAGTTCCGCAGCTTCCTCGGCACCTCCTCGGGCTTCCAGTCCTTTCAGTACCGCGCCGTCGAGTTCGCCCTCGGCAACAAGGACCCGGCGATGCTGGAGCTGTTCGCGCACGACTCGGCGGCCCGCGCCGTGCTGGAGACCGAGCTGGCCCGGCCGAGCGTGTACGACGAGTTCCTGCGCTACCTCGCCCGGCACGGCCACACCGTTGCGCGCGAGGTGCTGGAGCGCGACGTCACCCGCCGCCACGAGTTCACCCCGAGCCTGCTTCCCGTGCTGCAGCGGATCTACAACCACGCCCACGACCACTGGGAGGCCTACGAGGCCTGCGAGGAGCTCGTGGACCTCGAGGAGAACTTCCAGTTCTGGCGCTTCCGCCACCTCAAGACGGTGGAGCGCACGATCGGGGTCCGTCGCGGGACCGGCGGCTCCAGCGGGGTGGCGTTCCTGCGGGCCGCACTCGACATCAGCTTCTTCCCCGAGCTGTACGCGGTGCGCGCCGAGATCGGGCGCCGGCAACCCTCGGACCGGCCATGACCCGGTGAACCCGGCCCGGCGGGCCCAGCGCGCCGGCCGGCCTTCGCGCTGGGAGGTCCTCCCCGGCCGGCCGCCTCGCCGCGATCATCCGTGCCGAACCCGCGGATCGGCTGCGGTGGGAGGGAGCACGCCATGAGGCCGGCGCGGGCCCCTCGGGGACCCTCTCGGGACGAGACCGCGGCCGGCCCGGTCACGCGGACGGTGGTCGTCGGCCTGCTGGCGGTGCCGCCCGACCACCCCGCGGCCCTCGCCGAACTGTTGACCCGGGACCTGGCCGGCCTGCTCGCCGAGCGCGTCGACGACCGGGTGCGGTGGGACATCCGTACCGGATGGGGCGATCAGGTGCCCGCGCCCGGCGCGGGACTGGAGGGCCTGCTGACCCTGGCCGACGAGTGCCGGGTGCGGGAGGGCTGGGACCTGGTGATCTGCCTGACCGACCTGCCGCTCTACATCGGCCGCACTCCCCTGGTCGCCCACGCCTCGGCGGCCCGCCGGAGCGGGTTGGTGTGCCTGCCGGCACTCGGGGTCGGCCAGCGGCGGTCGGCCCGGCGCACGATCGCGGCACTGGTGGAGTGGCTCAGCGCCCTCGGGCCCGAGTCGGAGCGCCCGGCCGGCACCCCGCCGCCGCGCCTGGTGGAGGCCGTCCGGATGATCCGCCGCGCGATCGCCGGGCACACCGACGGCGAGATCGGGTTCATCGCGGGCCGCTGGGTCGGACGGCCGCGGCTGCTCATCGGGATGGTGCGCGCGAACCGCCCCAGCCGGGCGATCCTCGGGCTGTCCAAGCTGCTCGTCGCCGCGCTCGGTACGGCCGCGCTGGCGCTGACCACCGAGACCATCTGGCAGATGGGGGATGCTTCCAGCGGCGGGCGGCTGGCGCTGCTGATGATGACCGCGCTGGTCGCCCTGGTCGGCTACCTGATCATCGGGCACGAGCTGTGGGAATGGCCCTCGGAGACGCTGCCGCGTTCGCACGCCCGGCTGTTCAACCTGTGCACCACGATCACGCTCGCCATCGCGGTGTGCGTGTCCTACGTCGGGCTGTTCATCGCCACCTTCGCCGCCGCGGAGCTGCTCATCGCGCCGTCGATGCTGCAGGGGTCGCTGCACCACCCGGTCGGCCACGCCGACTACGCGGCGCTCGCCTGGATCGTCAGCACGCTGGCCACGGCGGGCGGGGCGGTCGGGTCCGGACTCGAGAACGAGCAGGCGGTGCGGGCCGCGGCCTACGGGTTCCACCCGGACCCCAGGGAGCTGCACGCGCGCTCGCGGCGGGCCCGGCGGCGCTGCTGAACGCCTCCTGCGCGGTGCCGTCAGCCCGGCACCGCGCGCAGCAGGTCCACCCGGCGCCCGCTGCGGGCGAGCACCCGCTCGTAGAGGCGCAGGTAGTGATCGGCCATCCGGGCCGGGGTGAACCGCCGAGCGGCCTCCCGGCAGCAGTCCAGCGGCTGCAGCTCGGCGGCCCGCCCGGCCGCGGCGGCCAACGCGTTCTCGTCGCCCGGATCGACGAGCAGCCCGGTCCGGCCGTGCTCGACCAACTCGGGCAGGCAGCCGCGGCGGAAGCCCACCACCGGGGTGCCCAGCGACAGCGACTCGACGACGGCGGTACCGCCGGGCTCCTCCCAGCTGATCGGGAACAGCGACGCCGCGGCCGACCCGACGAGCTCGTCACGCTCGGCGCCGCACGCGGTCCCGACCCAGCGCACCCGCCGGCCGTCCACCAGCGGCGCCACCTCGTCGCGCCAGTACCGGATGTCGGGGTTCGCGTCCTCCGGCGGCGCCATGGTCAGCTGTTCGGCGGTGTGGAACGGCCCGACCGGTCCGGCCAGCACCAGATCGCGGCCGGTGCGGTGGGCCAGCCGGGCGGCCACGTGCTGGCCCTTGTTGGCGGTGATCCGGCCGAGCACGACCAGGTGCCCCCGCTTGCGGTGCTGCGGGCGGCGGTCGGCGTGCACGGCCAGCGGGGTGGCCAGGTGCACGTGCCCGACGCTGAGCCGGCGCAACGCCCGGGGAGCGGTGGCCAGCTGGGCGAAGGAGACCCCGTTGACCCACAGCCCACCGCCGCCGTCGAAGCTGCCGTACAGGTCCGGGTGCTTGGCCAGGTCCCAGTGCAGTGTGTGCAGCACCGGCGGGGCGTCCGGGCCGAGCGCGGCCAGCACGGTCGGGCCGAACGCCTCCTGGTGGTCGTGCACCAGATCGATGCCGGCACCGCCCTCGCGGCGCACCTCGCGGACCACCCGGTGCAGATGCGCGGCCGCGACACCCATCGCCCGGTTGTACGGGCGCTGCAACATGGCGAACTGGCCATCGGGGAACACCGCGATCCGCTCGTCCACCGGCAGCGTGCTGCTCTCGACGGTGGCCAGCAGCACCCGGATGCCCCGCAGACGCAGTTCGGGCACGAGCGCGGCCACCACGTTCTCGATTCCCCCGTAGCCTGCAGGCGGAACCGAGAGCCACGGTCCGGCGTTGACCAGAACTGTCATCGTCATGGCTGCACCAGGTCCCCGTTTCGGAGGTCCTCAATCCTGGTACCGCACGACGTGCTCGCACCACCCCGAGGCGCCTCGACCAGGTGCCGGATCGGCTTCGTCGGAACGGGTGGGGTCGCGACCCGGCACGCCGGGATCCTCGCCGGTTTCGACGACGCCGAGCTCGTCGCGGCCACCGACGCCGACCCGGCCCGGGCCGCGGCGTTCGGCCGGACGCACGGGGTCGCTGCGGAGCCCGACGTGGAGGCACTGCTCGCCCACGACCTCGACGCCGTGTACGTGTGCGTGCCACCGTTCGCGCACGGACCGGTGGAGGAACGGCTGGCCACGGCGGGGGTCGCACTGTTCGTGGAGAAGCCGCCGGCTCGCGACGAGGCGACCGCGGAGCGGATCGCCGCGCGGCTCGCGGCCACCGGCACGCTGGCCCGGGTCGGCCTCCACTGGCGTCTCGCCGAGCCGGTGCGCTGGGCCCGGGGCCTGCTGGCCGGGCGGACGGTGCGGCTGGTGCAGGCTCGCTGGCTGGACCGGGTGCCACCGGTGCCGTGGTGGATCCACCCGGAGCGGTCCGGTGGCCAGCTGGTGGAGCAGGTCGTGCACGTGCTGGACCTGGCCCGGGTGCTGGCCGGGGAGGTGGCGCAGGTGCATGCGTTCAGCGGCGGCCCACTGCCCGGCGCGAGGGTGGACGCCGCGTCCGCCGCCGTGCTGCGGTTCACCGGCGGGGCGGTCGGCACCCTGGCGGCGACGTGCGCGCTGGGCTGGAAGGACGGTGCGGGCCTGGACCTGGTCACCGACGACCTCGTGCTCAGCGTCGCCGAGAACGGCCTGGAGGCCCGGGACGCGGCCGGCACCCACCGGTGGAACGTCGACCCGGCCGTCGCGCGCCGGGCCGCCGACCGGGTGTTCGTCGACGCGGTGCACGGCGCCGCTCCCCCACCGGAGGCGGACCTGCCCGACTACCCCGAGGCGCTGCGCAGCCACCGGGTC
Organism: Pseudonocardia acidicola; assembly: GCF_012911935.1. Classification (GTDB taxonomy): domain Bacteria; phylum Actinomycetota; class Actinomycetes; order Mycobacteriales; family Pseudonocardiaceae; genus Pseudonocardia; species Pseudonocardia acidicola. Next base: position 36,539 of record NZ_JAAXLA010000042.1, read on the forward strand.
GCGTGCGCGCTGGCCCGGTCGGCGGCATCCCGGCAGCCGGAGCCGGTGTGCTGAGCGCGCCGGCGGTCACCGACCGGGCGCTGGTGGTCGACGGACCCGGCCGCGCCACCGTGCGCGAGGTACCCCGCGCACCCGGCCCGGTCACCGTGCAGACCCTGGTCAGCGGGCTGTCTGCGGGAACCGAGCTGGCGTTCTACACCGGCACCCATCCCGCGCTGCACACCCGTTTCGACCCCGAGCTGGGACTGTTCCGCCGGGACGCCCCCGCCACCGGCTACCCGGTGACCCGGCTGGGCTACATGGAGGTCGGCCGGGTGGGCGCAGGCGCGGTACCCGGACTGCCGCCGGGGACACCGGTCGCGATGACCTACGGGCACCGCGCCGGCTACGCGGCCGATCCGCTGCGCGACCGGATCGTCGCGCTGCCTGCGGAGCTGGACCCGTTGCTCGGCATCTACGTCGCACACATGGGACCGATCTGCGCCAACGGCCTGCTGCACGCCGCCGCCGAGGAGTGCGGAACCGATGTCCGCTCGCTCGGCGACGGCGTCCGCGGGCGCCGGGTCGCCGTCGTCGGCGGCGGCGTGGTCGGGTTGCTCAGCGGGCTGTTCGCCCGCCGGCACGGCGCCGCGGAGGTGGTCGTGCTCGACCCCACCCCGGCGCGGCGGGCCGCCGCGGAGGGGCTCGGGCTCGAGGGGCTGGACCCGGACGCGACCGATCCGGCGGTGCTGCTCAAGACCCGGTGGCGGCACGGCCCCGGCGACCGCGGCGCCGACGTGGTGCTGCAGTGCCGCGGTCGGGTCGCCGCGCTGGCGTGCGCGCTGCGGCTGTGCCGGCCCCAGGGCACCGTCGTCGATCTCGCGTTCTACACCTCTGGAGGCCCCGAGGACGCCGCCACACTGCGGCTCGGCGAGGAGTTCCACCACAACGGGCTGGGCGTGCGGTGCGCCCAGATCGGCCGGGTGCCCCGCGGCACCGCGCAGCACTGGGGCCGGGAGCGGCTCTGCGCGGAGACCCTCGACCTGCTCGAGGCCGAGGGCGCCGCCGTGCTCGAGCACCTGGTCACCGACGTGGTGCCGCTGGCCGAGGGCCCGTCGCTGCTGGCCGACCTGGCCGCCCGGCGCCGGCACGTGATCCAGGCCGTCTTCACCTTCGCGGCCGGGGCCTGAACCCCCGGCCCGGGGAGGCGAATCGCTTCCTGCAGCTTGGCCCCCCGATGCCGAGGTGCACACCGGGGGCCTGCGGCCAACATCACGTGCCATGGCGGTACACCGCCGAGGAGAGGGGACCTCTCAGATGACCCAGCAACGCCTCTGCGCACCACCGGAGCTGCGCTCGGACGCAACGGCCCAGAGTCGGACCAGCGAGCCGGACCGGGAACCCGGCCGCTGCATACCCGAGCGTCCAGGCCCGGCGCGTACCGGGCCACCGGCGTCCCGTCGGCGTACCGACGGCTACGCGCACCTCGCGCCCCTGTTCGCCGAGATGGCCGCGTTGCCCGAGGGAGACCCGCGCCGCACGGCGCTGCGCGAGCAGCTCATCACCGGTCACCTGCCGGTGGCCCGGCACGTCGCCCGGCGCTACGCCCACCGCGGCGAGGCGCTGCAGGACCTCGAGCAGGTCGCGACGCTCGGGCTGATCCAGGCGGTGGACCGGTTCGAGCCCGATCGCGGTCCGGACTTCCTGTCGTTCGCCGTGCCGACCATCAGCGGCGAGGTGCTCCGCTACTTCCGGGACCGGGCCTGGGTGATCCGGGTCCCCCGCCGGCTCAAGGACCTGCAGGTCGCCATCTACGGCGTCGTCGGGCCGATGGGCCAGGAGCTCGGACGGTCACCACGACCGCGGGAGATCGCAGCCCGGCTCGGCATCGACGTCGAGGACGTCGTCGACGGGCTGCAGGTGCACCACGCCTACCACTGCTTCTCCCTCGACGAGCCGGCCGGGACCGAGCCCGGGGCCAGCGGGGTGACGCGGTTCGGCGCGGCGCTGGGCCGGCCTGATCCGGGGGTGGCGCTGGTGGAGAACCGGCAGGCGCTCGGCCCGCTGCTGGAGGCCCTGCCCGACCGGGAGCGCACCATCGTGCTGCTGCGGTTCTTCGGAGAGATGACCCAGACCCAGATCGCCCGCGAGATCGGGATCTCGCAGATGCACGTGTCCCGGCTGCTGACCGCCACCCTGACCCGGTTGCGTCGGGCGCTGACCGCCGGCACCTGAGCCGGCCGGGCATGGCGTCGGGTTCCGCCACCGCCGACCTCCCGGGCCCACGGCGGGCCGTTCCGCCCGCCTGGGCTCCGCTGCGCCGCCGGGTGTTCCGCGCCCTGTGGATCGCCCAGTTCGTGGGCAACCTCGGCACCTGGGCGCAGCTGGTCGGCGCGCAGTGGCTGATGGGCGACCTGGGTGGCGACGGGCTCGCCGTCGCCCTGGTCCAGACCGCGGTGACATTGCCGGTCTTCCTGCTCGTGGTCCCGGCGGGCGCGCTGGGGGACATGTTCGACCGGCGCCGGTTGCTGCTGTGCGGCCAGCTGCTGATGACCCTGGGGGCGGGCGCGCTCGCCGCGCTGACCGCCGCGGGGAGGATGACGCCGGCGCTGTTACTGGGGCTCATCGCGGTGATGGGCATCGGGCAGGCCCTCTCGGTGCCGTCCTTCCAGGCCATCCAGCCCGAACTCGTCGGGCCGGACGAGGTGCCGGCGGCCGCGCTGCTCAACGGGGCGAACGCCAACGTCGGCCGGGCGATCGGGCCCGCGATCGGCGGCGTGCTGATCTCCACGATCGGCCCGGAGGCGACGTTCGCCCTCAACGCGGTCTCGTTCCTGGGCGTGCTGCTGGTGCTGGCGTTGTGGCGGCGCGAGGCCGATCCCCGCCCGCTCGGCCACGAACGGCTGGTGCGCGCGGTCCGGGCCGGCGCCCGCTACGTGCGCAGCTCGCCGCTGTTCGCGACCGTGCTGGTGCGGTCGGCGATGTTCATGCTGTTCGCGAGCGCGCTGTGGGCGTTGCTGCCCGTGGTGGCCCGCGGCCCGCTCCGGCTCGATGCCGGTGGCTACGGGCTGCTGCTCGGCGGTGTGGGCGTGGGCGCGATCCTCGGCGCGTTCGTGGTGCCGGTCGTCCGGGCCCGCGCCGGCACCGAGCTCGTGGTCGGCGGGGGCGCCCTGGTGTACGCGGCCGCGATGCTGGTCGCCGGTGTGGTCCGGTCCGTGCCGGTGGTCGCCGGCGCGCTGATGGTGACCGGCCTGGCCTGGGTGGCCGTGCTCTCGACGCTCAACGCGTCCGCCCAGGTGGTGCTGCCCGGCTGGACCCGGGCCCGGGCGCTGGCGTACTTCCAGCTCGCCTACATGGGCGGGCAGGCGCTGGGCGGCGTGCTGTGGGGTGCGATCGCGCAGCTGGCCGGGCCCGGGGCGGCGCTGACCGTCGCGGGGATCGGGCTGGCGCTGAGCGTGCCCGTGGCCTGGCGCCGGCTGTCGCTGCACGATCAGTCCCCCGACGTCACCGCGGTGCGGCACCTGCCGGAGCCGCCGCCCGTCCCCCGGATCGACACCGGCCCGGTGCTGGTCACCGTGGAGTGGCGGGTGCCCCCGGAGAACGTCGCGGACTTCCTGGTCGCGATGCGCCCGGTGGGCCGGGCGCGGCGGCGTACCGGGGCGAAGCTGTGGGGGTTGTTCCGGGATCTGGAGGACCCGGGGTGCTTCCTGGAGGTGTTCACGGTGGCGGACTGGCCCGAGCACCTGCGCCAGCACCTGGAGCGCGGCACGGCGATGGATCGCGACGCCGAGGCGTGGGCCCGCCGGCTGGTCGCCCCGGGCACCGAGCCCCGGGTCCGGCACCTGGTCTGGGCGTACGCGACCGAGTGGTCGGCCGTGCCTGCTCAGGCGTAGGCCGGGCCGCGCAGGGTCTGTGCGGGCGGCAGCCCGTACCGCTTGCCGTACGCGTCGACGAACCGCGCCGGGTTCGGGAACCCCCACTGGTACGCTGTGCCGACCACGGTGGTCTCCCCCGGCGCGTACTGCTGCAGCTCCAGGTGGGCCCGCCCGAGCCGGACCCGCTGAAGGTAGTGCGTGGGCCGCACGCCCAGGTGACGCAGCCAGCCCTGCTGCAGCGCGCGCACGCTGAGCCCCTCGTCGTGCGCCAGGTCGGCGACGGTGAACGGGATCTCGGGGAAGGCCTCGATGAGATCGACGGTGCGCCGGACCGGCCCGGGCGCCCAGGTGTGCATCGGCGCCTCGAGCTCCTCCCGGTACGGGTGGTCGATGGTCTGCAGCAGGCTCACCAGCAGCGACTCCTGCAGCGGTTCGGCGATCGTCGGGTTGTCCATCAGCCCGCCGCCCGGCGGGGCCCCGTCCAGGACCAATCGCACGAGCCCGGCCCACACCCGGCCGGCGGCCGTCTCCAGGTCCATCGTGGGGGCCAGCTGCAGCGGGCGTTGCACGGAGTGCCCCAGCTGGTCCTCCAGCGTGTCCTCGAGAACGCCGGCGTCGATCCGGACGACGAGGAAGTCGTAGTCGGAGTCGGTGATGATGTCGATGCCGCCGACGGGCTGGAACGCGGCGGCCTGCCCGGGGGCAACCTCCATCTCGCGGCCGCGGTGACCGGCCTGCATGGCGCCCTGCAACGGCAGGCTGACGGCGTAGCCGGTGTCGTCGTCGGCGGGCAGGCCGACCCGGGTCTCGTCGGTGTACCAGATCTCCTCGACGCTCAGCGGGCCGCGCGAGATGCCGTAGGCGTCGTAGGAGAACTCCGGCGTCGGGCGGTGCAGCAGGTCCAATGAGGTGACGACGTCGCCTTCCCGGCTCACCGACTCGGCGACGTCCGGGTCGAACTCACTGAACGCGAAATACTGGGGATCAGCCATCGCGAGCTCACAACTGGTCGGAACGGACAGGGGCGCCCGGGCCCCGGGCTAGAGGAGCAGCCGGAACAGCTGGAACGCGCGGTCCCAGTGCTCGGTGGACGGGTTCGCCAACGTGGGATCGATCAACCGGAACGAGCGGGCCAGCGCGATGCTGATCCCGCCGAAGACCTCCGGAAGCATGTTCTCGGTGTCCTCGGAGAACGTCACGTCGTCAGGGGGTCGCCGGCTCAGCTGGCGCAGCAGGGCGCGGATGTCCTCGGCCTCCTCGACCTTGTCGAACTCGCGCATCCGTTCCTGCAGGCCCTTGGTGATCGGCAGGTCCTGCGGCTCGATCACGTCCCGGCCGTTCGACGTGGCCGAGATCCGACCGGCGATCGCGAGGTCGTCGATCTTCTCGTCGACGAAGTCGTGGTAGCGCGCCAGGTCACCCTTGTCGATGTCGACGCTGCCCACCGAGCGGAAGAACCGCTCGAACTGGGACGTGCCCGGGACCTTCATCGGTGTCGCCTCCGAACCTCGAACCGCCTCACCGCGCCGACGCCAGGTACTCGTGCACCAGGCGCACGGCCATCGAGCCTTCGCCGACGGCCGAGGCGACGCGTTTGATGGAACCGCTGCGCACGTCACCGGCCGCGAACACGCCCGGCGCGCTGGTCTCCAGCGGCAGTGGTTGCCGGCGCGGTTCGTCGGCGACCCCCGCGGTCGCCCGGATCGCGTCGGCGCCGGTGAGGATGTACCCGCCCGAGTCCACGGCTACCGTGCCCTGCAGCCAGTTGGTGCACGGGTCGGCACCGATGAACACCATCAGCTCGCGCGCGGGCAGCGTGCGGCGCTCGTGGGTGTCGGTGTCCTCGACGACGACGGCCTCCAGCATCTCGTTCTCGCCCTCGAGCTCCCGGACCTCGTGGTGCACCAGCACCTCGATGCGCGGGTCGCGCTCGATCCGGTCGGCGAGGTAGCGCGACATGTACTCGTCCAGGCTGTGCTCCCGGACGACCAACCGGACCTCGGCGGCGTGGTCGGCGAGGAACAACGCGGCCTGCCCGGCGGAGTTCCCGCCACCGACGACGACCACCGGGTCACCGACGCACATCTGCGCCTCGACCGGCGTCGCGGCGTAGTAGACGCTCGTCTCCTCGAACTCCTCGAGCCTGGGCACCGGCAGCCTGCGGAAGCTCACCCCGGTCGCCACGATGACCGTGCGGGCGGCGACCCCGTCACCGTCGGCCAGCCGCAGCACGTACTGCCCGTCGGCGCGCTCCAACCCGACGACCGGCGCCGGCACGGTCAACCGCGCGCCGAACTTCTCGGCCTGGATGATCGCGCGCTCGGTCAGCTCGCCACCGGAGATCCCGGCCGGGAAGCCCAGGTAGTTCTCGATGCGCGAGGTCCGCGCGGCCTGCCCGCCGGTGGCCACCGCGTCGAGCAGCGCGGTGTCCAGCCCCTCCGACGCGCCGTACACCGCGGCGGCGAGGCCCGCCGGGCCGCCCCCCACCACGACCAGGTCGCAGATCTCCGGCTTCGAGGCGTCGTCGCGCAGCCCCATCAGGGCGGCCAGCTCGGCGTTGCCGGGGTTGCGCAGCACACGGTCCCGCCAGATCACGACGGGCGTCTCGTCCGGGCTGATGCCCAGGTGCTGCAACATCGCCTCGGCCGACGGGTCGGACTCGAGGTCGATGAACCGGTGCGGCAGCCGGTTGCGCGCGGCGAACTCGCGCAACCGGCGGCTGTCCGCGGAGAACCGGGAACCGACGATGCGGAAGCCCATGCCCTCGCCGAGCGCCAGGCCCCGGCGGATCAGGTAGGCGCGCAACAGCAGGTCACCGAGCGCGGGATCGGTGAGCGCGAGTTGCCGGATCCGCTCGGCCGGGACGGCGAGCACCTCCCCCGGCTCGGCGGCGACCGTGGTGAAGAACGCCGGCTGCCCGGTGAACAGGCCGATCTCGCCGAGGAAGCGCCCCGGCCCGTGCACCCTGACGACCCGCGCGTCGGACGTGCCGTAGCACTCCACGACCGCCGCCCGGCCGCCGAGCACGACGTAGAAGGTTCGCTCCGGCTCGCCCTCGGCGATGAGCACCTCGCCCCGCTGGGTCGGCCGGCGTTCGCCCAGCGCCGAGAGCGTCCGGATCTGGCCCTCGTCGAGCCGGGGGAACGCGCCGTACAGGTCGGGGGTCTCCTCCGTCGGGACCGAGGCCAGCAGGGCGTCCATCCCGGCGGCACTCGCGCTGGTCCCGGTCATGACCTCGCCTCCACGGGAAGGAGCACGTCTGCAGGAGTCATACGAACACCTCGTCCACGTAGCACCACCGCCAGTCCTCACCGGGCTCGAACGACTGCACGATCGGGTGCCCGACGACGCCGGCGTGCGCCCGCGCGTGCCGCATCGGTGAGGAGTCACAGCACCCCACGTGCCCACAGGTCAGGCACAGTCGCAGGTGGACCCAGGGGGACCCGATCCGCAGGCACTCCTCGCAGCCCTCGGGCGTCCGCGGCGCGACGTCCCGGATCCAGCCGAGGTGCGGATCCGGGAAGGGCTCGCCGATCGGGACTCCGGCCGTCACGCGGCGCCCGTCGCGCCGGGTCCGTCGCTGCCCCCGAGCACGAGGGCCGCGCCCATCCCGACCAGCCAGGCGTCCTTGGCCAGCGGGATGCCCTCCTGGGTCGGGAACGGCGTGCCCGGGCGGCGCATCCCCGGTGTCTTGAAGTAGAGCCCGAGCAGGCCGGCACCGAAGCCCAGCAACCCCAGCCCGGCCACCCCGGCGGGCACGAACGGGGTCAGCAGCATCCCGCCGAGCATCACCTCACCGGCCGACAGCAGCTTCGCGAACTGCTGGGGGTCGAGCTTGTTCAGGAACGGGTAGGTGGCGGACGCCCACGAGTGCAGCTGCTTCGCCGCCTCCCCGTCCGCGCCCCACTTGTTGAGGCCGGAGTCCACGATGTATACGCCGGCGGTGGCTCGCAACGGCCACTGCCAGAGGCGCTCGCTCAGGGTGCTCATGATGACCTGTTCTCCTGTCCGAGGCGGTCGCTGCTGCCGGCGATGCTGCCGTCCGGGCCACTCGCGGCGGTGCTCTGCCCGGTGGCCCCGAGGGCCTCGTCGAGCCAGTTGCGCAGCACGTGCACCGGCGCCGCTCCCGGCTGGCGGGCGATCACCTCGCCGCCGCGCATCACCATCAAGGTGGGTACCGCCCGGATCTCGAACCGGGCCGACAGCCGCGGCGACCGGTCCACATCCACCTTGACGAGCTTGATCTGACCGGCCCGCTCGATGGCGAGCTGTTCGAGCGCGGGGCTGACCATGCGGCACGGGCCGCACCAGGTCGCCCACATGTCGATCACCACCGGCACCGGGGACCGCTCGGCGATCTCGGCGAAGTCGTCGTCGCCGGCGTCGACGATCCAGGGCAGCGGGTTGTGGCAGTTGCCGCACTTCGGGATGCTGTCCGCGGCCGCCGGGACGCGGTTGCGCCGCCCGCAGTGCGGGCAGGTGACCACGCTCTTACGCACCGTGCCGGTGCCGCTGGCACCACTGCTCATGACTGCGCCCCCACCGTCTGTTCGGTGTGCGTGATCACGAGCTCGTCACCCTTGAGCTCGACGCGGAGCGTCGCCCCGTCGGGAACCGCCTCACGTAGCAGCGCCCGGGCGATGCGGGTCTCCACCTCGCGCGCGATGAACCGGCGCAGCGGCCGCGCCCCGTAGACCGGATCGTAGCCCTGCTCGGCGATGAACCGCCGGGCATCGTCGCTCACCTCGAGGGAGATGCGGCGCTCCTCGAGCCGCGAGCGCAGATCGTCGAGCATCAGCTCGACGATGCGTTCGATCTCGGCCGGGGTGAGCGGCTTGAACAGCACCGTGTCGTCGACACGGTTGAGGAACTCTGGCCGGAAATGGCTGCGCAGCTCGGCCAGCACCAGCTCCCGCGCTTCGTCCCGCAGCTGCCCGTCGGGAGTCACACCGTCGATCAGGTACTGCGACCCGATGTTCGAGGTCATGATGATCACGGTGTTGCGGAAGTCGACGGTGCGGCCCTGCGCGTCGGTCAGCCGGCCGTCGTCGAGGACCTGCAGCAGCGTGTTGAACACGTCGGCGTGCGCCTTCTCGATCTCGTCGAACAGCACCACCGAGTAGGGCCGGCGGCGGACCGCCTCGGTGAGCTGGCCGCCCTCCTCGTAGCCGACGTAGCCGGGCGGCGCGCCGACCAACCGCGACACCGTGTGCCGCTCCTGGTACTCGCTCATGTCGATCCGGACCATGTTGTCCTCGGAATCGAACAAGGCCTCGGCCAGCGCCTTCGCCAGCTCGGTCTTCCCGACGCCGGTTGGGCCCAGGAAGATGAACGACCCGGTGGGCCGGCGCGGATCCTTGATCCCGGACCGGGCCCGGATGATCGCGTCGCTGACCGCCTGGACCGCCTCGTCCTGGCCGATCACCCGCTCGTGCAGGATCTCGTCGAGGCGCAGCAGCTTCTCCCGCTCCCCCTCGGTGAGCCGGGAGACCGGGATCCCGGTCCAGGCCGCGACGATCTCCGCGATCTCCTCGGCGGTGACGACCTCGCGCAGCAGCCGGTGCTCACCCTGCTTCTCGGCGAGGCGCTGCTCCTCGGCCTCCAGCTTGCGCTCCAGCTCGGACAGCCGGCCGTAGCGCAGCTCGGCGGCCCGGTTGAGGTCGTAGCGCCGCTCGGCCTCCTCGATATCGCGGCGCACCTGTTCCAGCTCGGCGCGCAGCTCCTGCACCCGCTTGATCGCCTGGCGCTCGGCCTCCCACTGCGCGCGCATCGCATCGGCCTGTGCGCGCAGGTCGGCGAGCTCCTTGCGCAGCTGGTCGAGGCGCGCGACGCTGGCCGGGTCGTCCTCCTTGGCCAGCGCGGCCTCCTCGATCTCCAGCCGCATCACCCGCCGGGTGATCTCGTCCAGCTCGGCGGGCATCGAGTCGATCTCCGTGCGCAGCCGGGCACACGCCTCGTCGACCAGGTCGATCGCCTTGTCCGGCAGGAACCGGTCGGTCAGGTAGCGGTGCGACAGCGTCGCGGCCGCGATCAGGGCGTTGTCCTGGATGCGGACACCGTGGAACACCTCGAGCCGTTCGCGCAGCCCGCGCAGGATCGAGATGGTGTCCTCGACACTGGGCTCGTCCACCATCACCGGCTGGAACCGGCGCTCCAGGGCGGCGTCCTTCTCGATGTGGCGGCGGTACTCGTCGAGGGTGGTCGCCCCGATCATGTGCAGCTCGCCGCGGGCCAGCATCGGCTTGAGCATGTTGCCCGCATCCATCGCGCCCTCGGCGGCGCCCGCGCCGACGACGTTGTGCAGTTCGTCGACGAACAGCAGGATCCGGCCCTCGGCGGCCTTCACCTCCGACAGCACCGCCTGCAGCCGCTCCTCGAACTCGCCGCGGTACTTCGCGCCGGCCACCAGCAGCCCCATGTCCAGGGCGAAGATCGTCCGGTCGCGCAGGCCCTCGGGGACGTCGCCGTTGACGATGCGCTGGGCCAGGCCCTCGACGATCGCGGTCTTGCCGACGCCCGGGTCGCCCACCAGCACCGGGTTGTTCTTGGACTTGCGGCTCAGGATCTGGATCACCCGGCGGATCTCGGCGTCGCGGCCGATCACCGGGTCCAGCCGGCCGGCCCGGGCGGCCTCGACAAGGTCCTGGCCGTACTTGGCCAGCGCCTCGTAGGTCCCCTCCGGGGTGGCCGAGGTGATCCGCTGGTTGCCGCGCACCCTGGTCAGCTCCTGCAGGAACCTGTCCCGGGTGACGCCGTACTGGGCGAGCAGCCGCCCGGCGGCGCTGCGCTGGCCCTCCTCGGCCAGCGCGACCAGCAGGTGCTCGACGGAGACGTACTCGTCCTTCATCCGCCGGGCCTCGCGCTCGGCGGCGTCGAGCACCTGGGCCAGCCGCTGGGTGACCGAGATCTGGCCCGGCTGGGCCGCCGGCCGGGTGGTGCGCGGCTTGCGCGCGAGCTCCGCCTCGAGCGCGGACCGCAGGCCGTCGACGTCGACGCCCATCCCGCTGAGCAGCCGGGGTACCAGGCCGTCGGGCTGTTCCAGCAGCGCGAGCAGCAGGTGCTCGCCGTCCACCTCGGTGTGCCCTGCGCGGATCGCGAGTTGTTGTGCGGCCTGCAAGGCCAGCTGGGACATCTGGGTCAGACGGTTCAGGTCCATGTCACGCTCCGTGCCCGGGCGATGTGGCTGGGGGTGTGGCTGGGGATGTGGCTGGGGATGTGGCGCAGGTCGGTCTCGAGCGACTCGATGCGGTCGAGCAGATCCATCACGAGCCCCAGCGCTGTGTAGTTCAGCGACAGGCCGGCCCGCAGCCGCTGCATGCGGGCCGCCCTGGGCAGCTCGCTGGTCGCGAAGATCAGGTCGCCGCCCGGGCCGCGGGTGGCCTGGACCAGACCGAGCGCGACGAAGCGGCGAAGCAGATCCGGATGCAGGCCGCTACGGCGGGCGAACTCGTCCTGGCTCAGGCCGGTCCGCTGTCGAACGGGCGGATAGTGGACAGTCATCGTTCACTCGCCCTTCATGTCGAGTCGGTGCCGCCGCTCGCGCCGGCGCTGCGCCGGCGCGAACCACCGCGTCTACCGCCGCGCTTCGTGTCGCCGCCCGGCTCCTCCCCGCTGGTGGTGTCGCCGCGGGTGGTCTGCCCGCGCCGGGGATCGAAGGTGGAGGTGGCGGCGAGCTCGGAGAACAGCTCACGCTCGCGATCGGTGGGCCGCGGGGGCACCACGATCTTGATCTCGGCGTACAGGTCGCCGGGGCGGCCGTGCTGGTTGGGCATACCTTCCCCGCGCAGCCGCAACCGGCGCCCGGTCGAGGAACCCGCCGGAACGGTCACCTTCGTCTCGCCGCCGGGGGTGGTGACGGGGACGGTGCCGCCCAGTGCCGCTTCCCACGGCGCCAGCAGCAGGTCGGTCGTGATGTCGCGGCCCTCGACCCGGAACCGCGGGTGCGGGATCAACTTGACGATCAGGTAGAGGTCGCCGGGCGGGCCCCCGCCCAGTCCCCGGCCACCCTCACCGGCCAGCCGGATCCGTTGGCCGTCGGTGACCCCGGCCGGGATGTTGACGGTGTAGTTGCGCGAGCCGCTCGCCGTGTTGAGGGTGACCCCGCGGCGTCCACCGCGGTAGGCCTCCTCGACGGTCAGCGGGAGCTCGGCCTCCTGGTCGGCCCCGGCCACCGGCCCGGTCCGGCCCCGGCGGCCGAACATCCCACCGAGCAGGTCCTCGATGTCGATGCCCTCGAATCCCTCGTAGACGCCACCGCCGGTGTCGCCGAACCCGGCGCCGTAGCCGCCGCTGCGGAACCCGCCGCCGCGGCCGCGGAACCCGCCGCCGAAGCCACCACCGGCCCGCGCACCCGCACCGACGCGTTCCTCCCAGTCGTCCGGGACGTGGCGCCAGTTCTCCCCGAAGCGGTCGTACTTGCGCCGGCTCTCCGGGTCCTCGAGAACGCTGTACGCCTCGTTGATCTCCTTGAACCGCTCCTCGGCCGCGGGGTCCTTGTTGACGTCGGGATGGTTCTCCCGGGCCAGGCGCCGGAAGGCCTGCTGCAGCTCCGCGGCGTCCGCGTCCCGGGAGACCCCGAGCACCTCGTAGTAGTCACGGGCCATCAGTGATCACCGCCGATCAGCCGGACGACTGCGCGACGGTCACCGCGGCCGGACGCAGTTGTTGCTCCGGCGCGCCGTACCCCGGCCGGACGACGGTCACGACCGCTCCCGGCGGGGCGCCGGCGGCGTCGGGTTCGACGACGCCGACCACCTCGTGCCGAGCCGGGTCGAACGGCACGCCCGCTTCGTCCTGGCGGCTGTAACCCAGCCGCGCCAGGATCGCCACCGCCTGGTCACGGACCCCCCGGATGCCCTCGATGATGGACTTCGGGTCGGCCCCCGCGTGTTCCAGGGCGAGGTCGATCGTGTCGAGCACCGGGAGGAACGCCGCCGCCACGCGTGCCCGCTCCGCGGCGCGCTCGCGGCCCACCTCCCGGGTGAAGCGCTTGCGCATGTTGTCCAGGTCGGCGGCGGCGCGCCGCCACCGGTCCTCGAGTTCGGCGGCATCAGGTCGGTCGGCCGGGGTGGCCGGTTCCCCGGCCCGATCCACCGGGGCGGCCGCCGGCCCCGGATCGGCGACCACCCCGGCGTGCGGCTGCTCCCGCTCGGGGCCCTGCTGCTCCGGCGCCTGTCGGACCGTTTCTTGCCGGTCAGACTCCGACTGGGCCGGGTGACGCGGGGTCCCCGAGCTCTGCTCCGGCAGCTGCTCAGTCATGGGCCTACCTCAGCTGCGATCGAACTCGGCGTCGATCACGTCGTCGTCGCCACTGCTCGGCTCGCGCGCCGCGCCGCCGGCCGGACCACCACTTGCGGCACCCGCACCGGCGCCGGCCGAGGCGGCCTGCAACCCGGCGAACACCTGCTGCAGCTCGCTGGTCAGCTCGCGCACGCGGTCGAGCGGCGCCTGGTCCTGCACCGCCTGCCGGGCGTCGGCCACGAGCATCTCGGCCCTGGCCCGCTCGTGTGCGGGCGCGGCGTCGCCGAGCTCGTCGAGCCGTCGTTGCACCTGATAGGCGATCTGGTCGAGCTCGTTGCGGGCGTCCACCTCTTGGCGCAGCGCCTGGTCGGCGGACCGGTTGCGCTCGGCCTCGGTCACCATCCGGTCGATCTCGCTCGAGTCCAGGTTCGAGCTCTCCGAGATCGTGATGCCCTGCTCGGCGCCGGTGTCCTTGTCCCGCGCGGTGACGTTGAGGATGCCGTTGGCGTCGATGTCCAGGGTGACCTCGACCTGCGGCTCGCCGCGCGGGGCCGGCCGGATGCCGGTGAGCTGGAACCGGCCGAGCACCCGGTTGTCCGCCGCCCGCTCCCGCTCGCCCTGCAGGACGACCACGTCGACCGCGGGCTGGTTGTCCGCCGCGGTGGAGAACGTCTCGCTGCGCCGGGCCGGGATCGTCGTGTTGCGCTCGACGAGCCGGGTCATGACGCCGCCCTGGGTCTCCACACCCAGCGACAGCGGGGTGACGTCGAGCAGCAGGACGTCCTGCACGTCGCCCTTGAGCACGCCCGCCTGGATCCCCGCGCCGACGGCCACGACCTCGTCGGGGTTGACCGTCATGTTCGGTTCCTTGCCGCCGGTGAGCCGGCGGACCAGGCTCTGCACGGCCGGGACCCGGGTCGACCCGCCGACGAGGATGACCTCGTCGATGTCGTCCGCGCTGATCTTGGCGTCGGACATCGCCTGCTTGACCGGACCCATCGTGCGCTCGATCAGGTCGGCGATGAGCTGCTCGAACGTCGAGCGGTTCAGCGTCGCGGTCAGGTGCTTGGGGCCCGTCGCGTCCGCGGTGATGAAGGGCAGGCTGACCTGGGTCTGGGTGACCGAGCTCAGCTCGATCTTCGCCCGCTCCGCGGCCTCGTACAGCCGTTGCAGCGCCTGCGGGTCCTGGCGCAGGTCGATCCCGTTCTCCTTCTGGAACTGATCGGCCAGGTAGTCGACGATCCGCCGGTCGAAGTCGTCCCCACCGAGGTGGGTGTCACCCGAGGTGGACCGTACCTCGACGACGCCGTCGCCGACGTCGAGGATGCTGACGTCGAACGTGCCGCCACCGAGGTCGAACACCAGCACCGTCTCGTGCTGGCGCTTGTCCATCCCGTAGGCCAGCGCCGCCGCCGTCGGCTCGTTGATGATCCGCAGCACCTCGAGGCCGGCGATCCGGCCGGCGTCGCGGGTGGCGGTGCGCTGCGCGTCGTTGAAGTAGGCCGGCACCGTGATCACGGCCTCGGTGACCTTCTCACCGAGGTTGCGCCCGGCGTCGTCGGCGAGCTTGCGCAGGATCAGCGCGCTGATCTCCTCCGGGGCGTACAGCTTGTCCCGGACCTTGATCCGCGCGTTCCCGTTCTCGTCGGGCACGACGTCGTAGGTGACCTGCTTGGCCTCCTCCTCGACCTCCTCGTACTTGCGCCCCATGAAGCGCTTGACCGAGTAGATCGTCCCCTTCGGGTTCAGGATGGCCTGCCGGCGGGCCAACTGGCCCACCAGCCGCTCACCGTTCTCGGTGAAGGCGACCACCGAAGGAGTGGTCCGGGACCCCTCCGCGTTCGGGATCACCTGCGCCTCGCCGCCCTCCCAGGCCGCGATCACCGAGTTCGTCGTGCCCAGGTCGATACCTGCCGCCCTGGCCATCTCCTCACACCCCCATGCCGAGCAGCCGGGCCGCCTCGTCGGCGACCTCCTCGTCCACAACCAGGTCGTAGTGCTGGGGTTGCATCATCGTGACCGATGCGAAATCCCGTTCGCCGCGCTGCACCGCGTAGACGATCCCGCCGATGATGGCGCCGACGATCGCGCCGAAGATCAGCCCGTACAGCGCGAGCAGCACGGCGGAGATCAGCGGGTTGATCCAGTTGAACAGTCCGAAGATCCAGCCGATCAGGACGCCGGGAATGGCGCCGCTGAGGGCCCCGCGCCAGATGGCCCTGAGGAGGGTCATCTTGCCGGTGACCTGCTCGACCATCTGCAGGTCACGTCCGACGATGGCGACCCGTTCGACCGGGAAGTCCAGATCGGCCAGCCGATCCACCGCCCGCTCGGCTTCGGCGTAGCTGAAGAAGGATGCGATCGCCCGCCGGGGCCGCTGCTCGGCGGGAGCCCGGGCGCCCGGTACGGCCGCGCTGTTCGCGGCCGGACCGGATGTCGCCCCGGTTGGGGAGCTCGGCTGCTCGGTCATCGTGACCTCCGGATCAGACGGTGGTCGACTGCTCGGTCGACTGCTGGTTGGCGGTGTCCGACGCGCCGGCGCCGGACGTGTCGGCGGTGGTGGCCGTGGGCTGCCCGCCCAGCGGCACCCGGCGCGGCTTGCTCTGCTCGCTGACCGGGATCCGCAGGTTCAGCACCCCGTTCTCCAGATCGGCCGAGAGCCGGCCGGGGTCGAGGTTCTCGCCGAGGAACAGCTGCCGCGCGAACTGGCCGTAGGGCCGCTCGTCGACGATGACCTCGTCGCCCTCCTGACGCTGCGGTGCCCGGGTGGCCCGGATGCTCACCACGTTGCGTTCGACGGTGACGTCGACGTCGTCGGGCAGCACACCCGGGAGGTCCAGGAAGATCAGGAACTCGTCGCCGCGCCGCAGGGCCTCCATCGGCATGCTGCGCAGGGCCCGGGCGCCGGTGTGCAGAGCCTGCTCGGCAAGCCGGTCGAGCTCACGGAACGGATCGAATCGCATGAGTGTCACAGCGGGCCTCCAGCAGTATTGGTTGTGCTCGGCGGCCGCTCGGCACGACCGAGCTCAGCCCACCGTCGCAGCGCCGCCGCCGTGCGGTATCGGTCCCACGGATGCAACCTCGTCGGCGGACTTCGCCCCCGCAGGTCGACCGTTGCGCAGTGCGCGGCGTTCCTCGGCGTCGAGGCCGCCCCAGACGCCGTCGACCTCGCCGTTACGCAGCGCGAAATCCAGGCACTCGGCGGTCACCTGGCAGCACGCACAGACCGCCTTCGCCCGTGCTGTCTGGCGCTTCGCGGGAGCGCCGGAACCCACCGGGAAGAACAGCTCCGCGTCGAACTGGCGACAGGCCGCCCGATCGATCCACTCGGTCATCGACCGATGGTGCGGGCGGCACGAGGCTGCTACCTGGTCCCGGCGGAGCCAACGCTGGTCGGCGCGGTCGATCCGTCAGGACGGACCACCACCGGGGATCGGCCGGGCCGGGCCGGCAAACCCCGGCCGCCGCGGGTCAGCCCGGCTCCGCCATCAGGTTCCACGCGCGCGTCGCGACATGCAGGTTCAACCGGTGGTCGACGTCGCCGAGATCGAATCCGCTGACCTCACGGATACGTTGCAGCCGGTAGCGCAGCGTGCTGCGGTGGATGGACATCCCGGCGGCCGTCTCGTCGTAGTTCCCGCCGCAGTCCAGATACGTCGACAGCGTCCGCACCATCTCCGAGTGGTGCTGGGTGTCGTAGTCGAGCAGCGCGCCCAGCCACTCCCGCACGAACCGGTCGACCTCGGCGTCCCCGTCACTGTCGCTGAGCACCCGGTACAGGCCGAGATCCTCGTAGGCGGTGATGCCCTCGGGGTTGCGGGACCGCTGCCGGATGGCGAGCGCACGCTCGGCCTGCTGCCACGAACGCGGGAAGTCCGCGGGGCGCTCGCAGTGCCCGCCGACGCCGATCGACACCGCGGAGGAACGCAGGTGCCGGCTGACCGCCGCGTGGATCTCGTGCCAACGGTGCTCGTCGCCCCAGCCGGCCGGGCGGTTCGCCAGCAGGATCACCGACCCCGACCGGCGGGCGATCAAGGACCCGGCGTCCAGGCCGCGGGCGGCGTGCAGCACCGCGTTGGCGACCGCCTCGTCCCCGATCCCGGGCCGGCCGCGCACGACGACGACCCGGTGCGAGCGGTGCAGGTCGACACCCAGCGCCCGGGCCCGGGTGACGGCGCCGTCCTCGTCGGTGCCGGAGATGAGGTCCTCGACGAGGTCGCGGCGCAGCCGCAGCTCCACCTCGGCCACGCCCTGGCGGTGGGCCAGCTCCATCGCCAGCATCGTCGCGCCCAGCTCGAGGGCGAGCACCTCGTGCGGACCGGCGGTGCGCTCCGCATCGATCAGGCTCAGCACGCCGAGCACCGCGTCGCGCGGCTGGGCGAGCGCGACCAGCCGATCGCGGTCGCGGACCGGGCGCCCGTCGCGCTGCGCGCGGCCGAGGACATCGGCCCGCTGCCGGGCGGAGACCTTGCGAACCGGTTTCGTGCGACTGGGCCCCGACCACGCGAGCACGTTGCCGAAGCGGTCCTCCGCGACGACCGGCAGCCCGGTCAGCTCGTGCACGGCCGCCACGATGCCGGCCGCCCGATCACCGGTGGCCGGTACCCGGTTCAGCGTCTCGTGCACCGCGCTCCGGCGCTCCAGGTCGCTGACGGACTTGGTGAGCTGGGCGTTCGCCCCGGCCAGCCGGTCGCTCAACCGGCGCAGCTCATCGGCCTGGAGCTGCTGCTCGGCCACGAGGGCCGCGGTGGCCAGCGCCGCCCCGGCCTCCTCGGCGAGTACCCGCAGCAGGAAGCGCTCCTCCTCCGAGGGCTCCCCGTCGGCGCCGACCACCAGGTAGCCGCGGCTGCGGCCCAAGCCCGACAGCGGCAGAGCCCGGCCCCAGGCCGCGCCCTCCACCGGCACCGGCCCCTCGGCGCCGGCCAGGTCGAACAGCGCCGGATCCGGGGGCCGCGGGCTTCCGACCACCGACGGCTGCAGGTCGTCACCGTCGACGAGGTGGATCGCGTGTGTCCAGCCACGGCACAACGAGGGCACGGACGTCATGGCCAGGCGGAGGATCTCCTCGGCACCGCCCCCACGGAACATCATCATGCCCACTACGACGAGCGCACGGAGCGAGGACAGCTGCTCCCGTGTCTGCGAGGTGCCCACGATTCCGGCGACCATCAAGGTCACCCGGGACTCGTCCGGACAACGCCCCGAGTGCTCAGCCGGCGCGGCATCGACCCAGTATCGGCTTTCACGCGCACCAGCGCACTCCCTTCGACCGGATTTGTCGAGGCCGGCGGTGTTCTTCGTGCTGGGGGGGTGAGGGTCGTGCCGCGCTTTGGCCCCGGCGGGCGAAAGCGGCGCGCCACGGCGTCCCGCCACGCTGGCGGCTCCGTCATATCGCCGAAGGGAACCAGCATGGCCGCGAACCCCACCGTCGGGCTGCTCGTGACGATGACGGCCCGACCGGGCAAGGAGAACGACATCGAGCAGTTCCTGCAGGACGGTAAGGCGCTGGTCGACGAGGAGCCGGGCACGATGGCCTGGTTCGCCGTCCGCCTGGGCGACTCGACCTACGGCATCTTCGACGTGTTCGCAGACGAAGCAGGCCGGCAGGCACACCTCGAGGGGAAGGTCGCACAGGCCCTGATGGGGCGCTCCGCGGAGCTGTTCACCGCGGAGCCCCACATCCGCAAGCTCGACGTGCTGGCCACCAAGCTCCCCTGAACGCCCTCCGGCGCCCCTCGTCGACCGTTCGTCCGACCGTTCGTCGCCTCGTCCGAACGGGTGCCGACGGGTTCACCGCCACTTTGCCAACCGTTAACGGCCCGGCTGGCAGCGTGCGCCCATGCCCGCGCGGACCGACCGGGATCACGGTCTTTTCAGCCCGACCGTGGGGGCCCGCGCGGCGCCGCCGGACGCGCTGCTGGTCACCGACCTGCTGGCCGACCTCCCCGAGCTCGTCGACCGGCTGGTCCGGTGCACCGACGCGGACGATGCACTGGACGCCTTCCTGCTCGCCGCCGGCGCCGTGCAGATCGTGGAGGACCACCTGCAACGCGACGTGCTGTCGTTGCGCCGCGCCGGTGGCATGCTCGGCGGCGGCCCGCGACACCTCGCGGGACTGCTGGCCGAAGGGCTCGAGACCGTGCGCAGGCTGCCCCCGGGCAACCGCCGGGCCCTGCGCTGGTGTGAGCAGGCGCGCCGGGTGCGTGACCTGCTGGCCGACGCGGTGGCCGCCGCCGGGGCACCGGGAGAGCGGCACCGCGATGCGTACGCGCCGGGCCCCACCGGGCTGCAGCTCACGGTGCGGCGGCTGGCCGCCGAGGCCGGGGACCTGCCACCCGCGCTGCGCAGCGAGCTGCTGCGCATGCCGTCCTGCTTCCGCAGCTTCGACCTGGCCCCCGCCGACATGGGCGCGCTCGCCGAGCGCCTGCTCGCCCGCCCGGACCGCGCCGTGGGCGGGTGCGTGATCGTCGGGATCCGCACCTCGGGCAGCTACCTCGCGCCGCTGGTCGCCGCGGAGTTGCGCCGGCGCGGCACGCCCGCGTCGGCGCTCACCGTCCGCCCCAGCCGGTTGCTGCTGCCCGGCGACGGCCACCGGTTGCGCACCGCGGTCGCGGCCGGCGCCACCGTGGCCGTGGTCGACGACCCGCCCAACACGGGGTCGGCCTACCGCAAGACGATCGCGCTGCTGGCCCGGCACGGCGCGCCACGACCGGTCCTGCTGCTTCCGCTGTTCGGTGACGACCCGCCCGCGGGACTCACCGCACTGCCCGCCGAGACGCTGCCCTACCGGCACTGGGCGGTGCATCGGCAGCTCGACCCGGCGGCCGTGCGGGCGGCCCTGGCCGAGCTGCTCGGCCTCCCCGCCCCGCTGCTCACGGTGCGGCAGCTCTCCCCCACCCCGAGCAGCGGCGAGCGCGGGCACCTCGCGGTCACCTACGCCGTCGATGTCGACGGCCGCAGCCGGCTCGTCGAGGTCGCCGGCAGCGGCCAGGGCTACCTGGGGCGGCACGCCATCGCGGTGGCCGCCGCGCTGTCCGGGCTGGTCGCGCCGACCTACGGCTTCCGCGACGGGCTGGTCTACCGCGCGACACCCGCGCCCGAGCAGCGGCTCACCGCGCCGACCGCGGCCGACGCGGCCGAGATCGCCCGGCACGTCCACACCCGGGCCGCGGCGCTGCCGGCGGTCACCGACCGCAGCCTGCGGATGAACGGCCAGCAGCCGGTGTGGGAGCTGGCCGCGCGGCTGACGGCCCGCGGCTTCGGCCGGGCCGGGCTGCTGTTGCGCCAGCCCGTGCTCGACCCGGCCGCCCGCCGGTTGTGCCGGCCCGACCGGCCGTCCGTCATCGACGGGGCGACGTCGCTGTCGCACTGGTACCGCGACGGCGACGGCCGGCTGCGCAAGACCGACCCGGACACCAAGGCGTTCGCCAACACCGACCGGGCGTCCTACGACGCACGCTACGACCTGGCCGGGGCCGCCCCCGGCGGGCCGGACGACGACATCGACGAGGCCCTGCGCGCGGGACCGGCCGGCGGCGCCGAGGCCTACCTGCTCTACGAGCTGGTGCACCTGCAGGACCCGATCACCGGCCGGCCGGCCGACGCGGCGGCCTGCAGCCGGGCCGTGCGCCGGTACCTGACCCGGCTGTACCCGGCTCCGCCGGTGGCGGCGGGCCCGCTGTGCGCACTCGACCTCGACGGCGTCGTCGAGTCCGACGCTCTCGGCTTCCCGATCACCACGCCGACGGCGCTGCGCGCGGTGCACGCGCTGTCCCGGCACGGCTTCCGGCCGGTGCCGGTGACCGGGCGGTCGCTGCCCGACGTCTGGGCGCGCTGCGCGGCGTACGGGCTGGCCGGCGGGGTGGCCGAGTACGGGGCCGTCGCCTACCGGCACGACACCGCCACCACCGTCAGCCTGCTGGGCCCCGACCGGCTGGCCGTGCTCGACCGGCTGCGGATCGCGCTGCGTGCCCGGCCGGGCGTCAGCGTCGACGACGCCTACCGCCACAGCGTGCGGGTCCGCCGCGCCGGCGGCGGACCGGTGTCCGCGCACGACGTCGACGGCGCCGTCGCCGAGGCCGGGGCGGACCCGCGCGGGCTGCGTGTGATCACCGGCGCGCACCAGACCGACATCGTCGACGCGGGCACCGGCAAGCTCGCCGGGGTGCACGCGCTCGTGGACCTGCTGGGCGGGCCGGTGGAGTTCGCCGTCGGCGACAGCGCCGAGGACCTCCCCATGCTCACCGCAGCCTGGCGCGGCTACGCCCCCGGCAACGCGTCCCAGGAGATCCGGGCGGCCGGGGTGCGGGTGCTGCGGCCGCACTACGCGCGCGGACTCGCGGCCGCGGTGGGCCGGGTGATCGGGCACCGCCCCGGCGCGTGCCGGCAGTGCGCGGCGCCGCGGCCGAAGTCGGCCGACGCCCGGCTGCTGCTCGCGATCCTCGACGTCCAGGCCGGCGGGCGGCGCGGGCTGGGGATGGCAGCGGCGCGGGCGGTGGCGGCCCGGTTCGCGCGCTGACCGCGGGCGGACGCCCCGAACGGCACCGGGCCCCGCCACCACCGCCGCGACGGCGGCCCCGGCCGTCGGCCGGAACACCACGACTCCCCTACCGGAAACCGGCGACTCGCCCTCCGGAAAGCGCCGACTCGCGGGGAGAAGGGGCGACGTGCGGGGGGCTACGG
>NZ_JAAXLA010000043.1 GCF_012911935.1 Pseudonocardia acidicola
GGTGGTTACATGGCGCGGTAGTCGCGGGGGGAGTAGCGGGGGCCGAACCGGGGGCGGCGGAAGCCCGACAGCTCCACGTAGCGCACGGCCCGATGCCGCTGCGGGGCGTACGGCGCCAGGACGGTGAGCATGCCCGCGTCGTCCAGCGGCCGACCCACCAGCGCCCAGCCCACCACCGTGGGTATGTGGAAGTCGCCGAAGCTCACCGCGTCCGGATCGCCCCAGACCCGCTGGGCGATCTCCGCCGCGGTCCACACCCCGATCCCGGGGACCTTGCGGAGCAACTCACGGCCTGCCTCCCCGCCGAGCTCGGCCGCGGCCTCCAGCCGGTGCGCGACGGCCGCCGCGGCCAGGATCGCCCGGCGCCGCGCCGAGTCCACCCCGGCCCGGTGCCACTCCCAGTCCGGCACCGCACGGATCTGCGCCGGCGTCGGCGGAACCCGCATGCCCTGCGGCGCGGGCCCGGGCGGCAGGTCGCCGAAACGCCAGCACAGCTCGCGCCAGGAGCGGCGCGCCTCCACCCCGGTGACCTTCTGCTCGAGCACCGCCGGGATCAGCGAGTCCCACACCCGCCGCGACGAGCCCAGCCGGATCCCCGGCATGCGCCGGACCGCGTCGGAGATCAGCGGGTGGTGGGCGGCGAAGGCGCTCGGGTCGTCGTCGGCGCCGAGCAGCGCGGGCAGGCCGTCGAGGGCCCACTGCGCGCCCGCACCCCACGCGGCGGCCACCACGGTGCCGTCGTCGCGGCGGTGCAGCCGCATCGTCATCGGGCCGTCCGGGGTGCTCGACACCCGCCAGATCGCCGAGCCCTCGCCCACCGAGCGCCATGTCGGATCGCCCTTGCCCCGGCGCAGCGGGGCCAGCACACCGGACAGGTCCAGCGGGAACGGCGGCCGCCATTCGCGTGCCTGTGCGCGGGAATCGTCGCCGGAGCGACTATTTCCGCGCACGAGCGCTTGGCGCCTATACATCAGGTGAGAAACGTACCCCGTGCGGTGGAAGCACGACGTCGGGCCAGACCCGCATGCCGCCGCGCAGCTCGCACTGCGCCCCGACGACGGCCCGGTCCCCGACCACGGTGTCGACCACGCTCGCGCCGTCGTCGACCCGGGCGCCGTACCCGACCACCGAGTGCTCGACGACCGCGCCCTCGCCGACCACGGCGCCGTCGAAGAGCATCGCGCCCTCCACCCGCGCCCCGGCGCCGATCCGCACGCCGCGCCCGACCGTGGTGCCGCCGAACACCAGCGCGCCCTCGGCGATCTCGGCGCCCTCCAGAACGAGCGCCTCCCCGGTCGGGCCGGGCAGCGCCGCCGACGGCGCGACGCCGCGGACCAGGTCGGCCGAGCCGTGCACGAGGTCGGCCGGGGTGCCCATGTCGCGCCAGTAGGAGGTGTCCACGTGCCCGGACACCCGGGAACCCGATGCCAGCAGCCCGGGGAAGGTCTCCCGCTCCACCGACACCGGCCGGCCCTCCGGGATCGAGTCGATCACCGAGCGGCGGAACACGTAACAGCCGGCGTTGATCTGGTCGGTCGGCGGGTCGTCGGTCTTCTCCAGGAACTCGAGAACCCGGCCCTCGGTGTCGGTCGGCACGCAGCCATAGGCCCGCGGGTCCTGCACCCGCACCAGGTGCAGGGTGACGTCGGCGGCGGTGCGCCGGTGGGTCGCGACGACGGCACCCAGGTCGGTGCCGGCGAGCACATCACCGTTGAACACCAGCACGTCCTCGGCGCTCAGGTGCTTGGCCACGTTGCGGATTCCGCCGCCGGTGCCCAGCGGGGCCTCCTCCACCACGTAGGTGATCTCCAGGCCGGCCGCGGTGCCGTCGCCGAAGTGGTCGGCGAACGTCTCCGCCAGGTAGGAGGTGCCGAGGATGACGCGACGCACCCCGGCCGCCCGGATCCGCGACAACAGGTGGGCAAGGAACGGCACGCCCGCGGTGGGCAGCATGGGCTTGGGCGCGGACAGGGTCAGCGGCCGCAGCCGGGTCCCCTTCCCGCCGACCAGCACCACCGCTTCGACGTCGTCCAGCACAGTCGGTCCCCCTCGTCTCTTGTCAGCGCGCGGCGCGCCGCACGGCTGCCCCCGCCCGCACCCGCAGCCCCAGCCTCAGCGCCACCCGCAGGGGCGCCCAGCGCAGGCCCGGATGCCGGTCGGCCAGGTAGCGGTAGGCGCTGCGGTGGTGCTCGGCGAGCATCCGCGCCGACACGTCGGCCCGCCCGGTCGAGTGCCCACCGGCATGCACCACGTCCGCGCTCGGCACGTAGATGTTCAGCCAGCCCGATCGTTGCAGCCGGTCGCCGAGATCCACATCCTCGAAATACATGAAGTAGCGGGAGTCGAACCCGTCGACCGAGTCGAAGGCCGCGCGGCGCAACAGCAGGCACGACCCCGACAGCCAGCCGGCCCGGCGCTCGGTCACCGCGGCGTCGGACTGACGGTACTCCCGGGTCCACGGGTTGCCCGGCCAGACCCGGGAGAACAACGCGTGCCCGACCCCACGACCGATCGACGGCAGTAGCCGGGCCGAGGGGTAGACCGTGCCGTCCGGGTCGCGGATCAGCGGCCCGAGCGCACCGGCCCGGGGCCAGCGCGCGGCCGCGGCGAGCAACGCGTCGAGCGAGCCCTCGCCCCACACCAGGTCCGGGTTGGCGACCACGACCCAGCCGACCTCCGGCCCCAGCTCGGCCACTCCCCGGTTGGCCGCACTGCCGTAGCCGACGTTCTCCCCGATCCGCAGCAGTTCCACACCCGCTCGCTCGGCGGCCCGCTCGGGGGCGCCGTCGACGGATCCGTTGTCGGCGAGCACGACCCGCACGGGGCGCTCGGTGGCCCCCTTCAGCGAGTCGAGGAAGCCGTCCAGGGTCTCCCCCGGCGAGTAGGTGACGGTGACGACGGCGAGCTCGTCGCCGTAGTCCCGCAGGGCTGGCTCCACGGCGGGCACCCTAGCGGCCGCACCGCAGCGTCATGCTTCCGCCGCTCGGCCTCAGTGCCCCGCTCCGGCCGCCGACCGCTCGGCCTCAGTCGTCCGTCGGGTCCTCGCCGTCGAGCTCGGCCAGCGCCCGGGCCGCGTTGCGGTCCCCCGCGTTCGCGCCGACGACCAGGTGCTCGCGGGCCTCCTCGGGCCGTCCGTCGTCGAGCAGGAACTGGCCGAGGGCGTACGCCGACCCGGGCTCACGGTGCCGGCGGGCCTCCCGGAACTCGCGCTCGGCGCCGGCGGCGTCACCGCGGCCGTCCAGCAGGAACCCGGCGTACGCGGTGTGCGCGCGCACGGCACCGAGCGCCCCGGCCCGCCGGTAGAGCTCCTCGGCCTCGTCGTCGCGGCCGGCCGCGGCGCGGGCGTCGGCGAGCGCGACCACGGTGTCCGGGCGGGCGTCGTCGACGTACCGCTCGGCGGCCGCGATGGCCGCGCGCAGGTCCCCGCTCTCGAGGTGGAACGCGACGAGGTTGTCCGGGGCCAGCGCGTCGCCGGCGTCGGCCGCACGGGTCAGGACCTGGATGGCCTCGCCCGACCGGCCCTCGTCGCGCAGCAGGAGGGCCAGGTCGTTGGCCGCCGCGAGCTCACCGTGCTGCAGCGCCAGCCGCAGCGCGTCCTCCGCCCGGTCCTTGTGGCCGAGCTCGGCCAGCGCGACACCGAGCCGGCCGGCGAACTCGACGCGGCCACGCTCGACGAGCTGGCCCAGCCATTCCGCGGCCGCGTGCCAGCTGCCGCTGTCCAGGTAGGCCCGGGCCAGCAGGTCCGGTGCGGACGGCTCCGCCGCGGCCACCGCGTGCCGCAGCACCTCCACTGCCTCGAAGGCGAGCTCGCGGTTCAGCAGGTCCCGGCCCTGCTGTGACAACGGTTCGGTCATCGGTCCCCACTCGGTCGGGTGAGGCGCGAGGATCTCACCGACCGCGCAGCGCGTCACCCTCCGCCGCAAAGGCCGCGCTCAGCGCGGCGCGCCACGATCGTGGCGGGGTCAGTCCGGCCGCCCGCCAGGCGCCGTCACCCAGCACCGAGTACGCAGGCCGCGGCGCGGGCCGGGGGAACCGGTCGGTGCCGCAGGGGCGCACCCGCTGCGGGTCCGCACCGAGTTCTTCGAACACCGCACGGGCCAACCCGAACCAGGTCGTCCGCCCGCCACCGGCGAAGTGCAGCACACCACCGGGGACGTCGGAGCCACCCAACTCGACGAGCGCGGCGGCGAGGTCCGCGGCCCAGGTCGGACTGCCGCACTGGTCGT
This sequence comes from Pseudonocardia acidicola, assembly GCF_012911935.1. Lineage (GTDB taxonomy): Bacteria > Actinomycetota > Actinomycetes > Mycobacteriales > Pseudonocardiaceae > Pseudonocardia > Pseudonocardia acidicola. The sequence goes on from NZ_JAAXLA010000043.1 coordinate 4,227, forward strand.
CGACGACGTCGGGGTCGCGGCCCTCTCGGGCCAGCCGCGCCATCGTCGAGACGAAGTTCGGGCCGCCGGCGCCGTAGAGCCAGGCTGTGCGGACGACGTGGTGCCGCGGCGAGGCGGCGAGCACCGCCTGCTCACCGGCCAGCTTGCTGGCCCCGTAGACGGTCCGCGGGCCGGTCGGGTCCCCGGGCTCGTAGGGTGCGGTGGCGTCCCCGGAGAACACGTAGTCGGTGGACACGTGCAGCAGCCGCGCCCCCGCCCCGGCGCACGCCGCGGCCAGCACCGCCGGGCCCTCGGCGTTGCCGGCGTAGGCCGCGGCGTGCTCGGTCTCGGCGGCGTCGACGGCGGTGTACGCGGCGGCGTTGAGCACCACGTCGGGACGGTGCGTGGCGAGTGCCTTCTCGACCGCACCCCGTTCGGTGACGTCGAGGTCCGCGCGGCCCAGCGCGACCGGCTGCCGCCCGGCCAGGGCGGCCCGCAGCGCGGTGCCCAGCATCCCGCCCGCGCCGGTGATCAGCCAGCGCGTCACAGCGCCGCCCGGGCCCGCAGCGGCTCCCACCAGTGCCGGTTCTCCCGGTACCAGGCCACCGTGTCGGCCAGCCCGGTGGCGAAGTCCTTCGCCGGGGCGTAGCCGAGCTCGGTGCGGATCTTGGCGTCGTCGAGGCTGTAGCGCCGGTCGTGTCCGAGCCGGTCGGGCACCTGCCGGACGAACGACTCGTCGCGGCCGGTCGCCTCCAGCAGCAGGGTCGTCAGCTCGCGGTTGGTCAGCTCGGTGCCACCGCCGATGTGGTAGACCTCACCGGGCCGGCCGGTCTCGGCGACGAGCTGGATGCCCCGGCAGTGGTCGTCGACGTGCAGCCAGTCGCGGACGTTGCCGCCGTCGCCGTAGAGCGGCACCGGGATCCCGTCGAGCAGGTTCGTGATGAACAGCGGGATGACCTTCTCCGGGAAGTGGTACGGCCCGTAGTTGTTGGTGCAGCGGGTGATCCGCACGTCCATCCCGTAGGTGCGGTGGTAGGACCGGGCGATCAGGTCGGCGCCCGCCTTGGCCGCGGAGTACGGCGAGTTCGGCGCGAGCGGGGTCTGCTCGGTCCAGGAGCCCTCGTCGATCGAGCCGTAGACCTCGTCCGTGGACACCTGCACGAACGTCGTGACGCCCGCGTCCAGCGCGGCCTGCAGCAGTACCTGGGTGCCTGCGACGTTGGTGGAGACGAAGTCGGCGGCACCGGTGATGGACCGGTCCACGTGCGACTCGGCCGCGAAGTGGACGACGACGTCGGTGCCCACCATCAGCTTCGCCACCAGGTCGGTGTCGCGAATGTCACCCCGGACGAAACGCAGCCGTGGCGATCCGGCGACGGGGGCGAGATTGGCCTGGTTACCGGCGTAGGTGAGCAGGTCCAGCACCACCACCTCCGCCGCGTCGAAGGCCGGGTAGCCACCGTTGAGGAGGGTGCGGACGTAGTGCGAGCCGATGAAACCGGCACCACCGGTGACCAGCACGCGGGAAGGGGACGGCATGCCGCGAATCGTGCCACGAGCACGTTCGGGCACGCCGACACGCAGCCCGTCGCCCACTTTCCGGGGTCGGATGCTGCACCCTGGGGGCCCGAATGGTGCAGGACGGGAGGAACATGGACGACTCGGCGACGCGGAGCGGGGTGCGCGCGGGGGCCGCGCGTCCCCGCGGTGCGTCGTCCGCGTCCGGCTCGTCGCGCCGGCCCCGCGCCGGCTCGACCGCCCTCGCCGGCGCGCGGCCGCGGCCACCCGGGTCGCGCCCGCCCTCGACGCGGCCGGCACCCCGGGGCCGCCCACCGGGCGACAGCCCGCCCGCGTCCCCGGACTGGCCGCGGCGCATCCGGATCACGCTGACCGTGATGTCGGTGCTCGTCCTCGCCGTCACCGGCACCGGGTGGGGTCTCTACCGGGACCTCACCGGCGGGCTCGCCACCACCGACGTGATCTTCGGGGGCTCCGACGGCAACGGGATGAACATCCTGCTGGTCGGGGTGGACAGCCGGACCGACGCGCAGGGCAACCCGCTTCCCGACGAGGTCCTGGCCCAGCTGCGCAGCGGCGCCGAGCCCGGGGTGCTCAACTCCGACACGATCATCATGCTGCACCTGCCCGCCGACGGCAGCAGCGCCGTCGCGTTCTCCGTTCCGCGCGACTCCTACGTCGACATCCCCGGCTACCGCCGGGACAAGATCAACGCCGCGTACCCGGCGACCAAGGCGCTCAAGGCCGAGGAGTTGGTCTCCGCCGGCGTCCGCGATCCCAGGCAGGTCGAGCGCGAATCGGCCGCCGCCGGACGCAGCGCCCTGATCGGGACGGTGCAGGACCTCACCGGGCTGCACGTCGACCACTACGCCGAGGTGAACCTGCTCGGCTTCTACAACCTGACGACCGCGATCGGCGGCGTCGACGTGTGCCTCAAGGCCCCGGTCGACGAGCCGCTGTCCGGCGCGAGGTTCCCCGCCGGCCGGCAGACCATCTCCGGGGCCGACGCGCTGGCGTTCGTCCGGCAGCGGCACGACCTGCCCGGCGGCGACCTGTCCCGGATCCGCCGCCAGCAGGTGTTCCTCGCCGCGGTCGCCGACAAGATCCTCTCCAGCGGCACGCTCACCAACCCGAGCACGCTGAGCGCGCTCATCGACGTGGCGCAGAAGTCGCTGGTCATCGACTCCGGCTGGGATGTGCTCGGCTTCGCCCACCAGGCGTCGAACCTCGCGGCCGGCAACCTCGACTTCCTGACCATCCCGACCCGGGGCGGGGAGACCAACGCCCGCGGCGACGTCGTGCTCGTCGACCGCGCCGAGGTGCGCACCGCCATCGAGCAGCGGACCAGCGCGGCCGCATCGCCCGGGCCCGCCGCCCCGGCGACCCCGCCGGTGGACCCGAAGACGGTCACCGTCGACGTCGGGAACGGCTCCGGGGCCACCGGCCTCGCCGCGCAGGTGGCCGACCGGCTCGCCGCGGCCGGGTTCGCCCGCGGCAGCGTGGACAACGCCGGGCGGCGGTCCACCTCGGTGGTCCGTTACGCCGCGGACGCCGGCGAGGACGCCGCCCGGGCGGTCGCCGCCCAGCTCGGAGGCCTGCCGGTGGAGCGCTCCGACGCCGTGCCGGCCAGCCGGGTGCTGGTGCTGCTGGGACCGGACTTCCACCGCGCCGGCGGGCCGGCCACCGCGGCGGCCGCACCCGCGGGTCCCGCCGCACCGGCGACCGCCGCCGCGGATCAGCCGATCAACGCCGGCGGCGTACCGTGCATCGACTGACGCGCCCGTTCTGACCGACCCCTGCGAGGCCCCGCCGTGACCCTGACCGCCGCGCTGCTCGAACCGGCGCTGGCCGGCAACCCGGCCCGGCCGCTGATCACCTTCTACGACGACGCGACCGGCGAGCGCATCGAACTGTCGGCCGTCACCACCGCCAACTGGGCGGCCAAGGCCGCGAACCTGCTCCGCGACGAGTGCGACGTCGAGCCCGGCACGCCGGTGGCCGTGCTGCTGCCCGCGCACTGGCAGACCGCGGCGGTGCTGCTGGCGGTGTGGTGGTGCGGCGGCCAGGTGGTGACCGAACCCAGCGAGGCGGAGTGGGTGCTCTGCGACGCCGACCGCGTCGACCTGGCGCTCGCGGCCGCACCCACGGGCGGCGTCATCGCGCTCTCGCTCGACGCGTTCGGCCGCGGGCTGACCGGGCTGCCCGCCGGGGTCCTCGACTTCGCGACCGAGGTCCGGCTGCAGGGCGACGAGTTCGTGCCGTGGCAGGACGTGCCGGACGCGGCCCCGGCGCTGGCCGGCGGCTCGGTGGCCGACGTGCTCGCCGACGCCCACCACCGCGCCACCGCCCTCGGCGTGTCCGTGGGTGACCGGGTGCTCTCCACGCAGGACTGGTCGAGCCTGGACGGTGTCCTCGACGGGTTGATCGCAGTGCTCGCGGCCGGCGCGTCGCTGGTCCAGTGCCGCAACGCCGACCCGGCGAAGCTCGATCACCGGGCGGAGACCGAGAAGACCACCGTCCGGCTCACCTGAGGCCTGCTCGCCAGGGCCGAAGCATCCACGCTGCGCGCTCGTGGCACGGTGACCACCGTGACAACCGTGACTGCGCAGGATGTCGATGCCGCCGCCGAGCGTCTGCGCGCCGTGATCGGCCCCAGCCCGCTGCAGCTGTCCCCGCGGCTCTCCGACGCCATCGGCGGCGAGGTGTGGCTCAAGCGCGAGGACCTGCAACCGGTCCGGTCCTACAAGATCCGCGGGGCGTACAACCTCATCGCCCAGCTCGAGGACACCGCCCGCAACACCGGTGTGGTCTGCGCGAGCGCGGGCAACCACGCCCAGGGCGTCGCCTTCGCGTGCGCCCGGCTCGGGGTCAAGGCCCGGGTCTACCTGCCGCGCACCACGCCGCGGCAGAAACGCGACCGGGTGGCCAAGCTCGGCGGCAAGGTCGTCGACGTCATCGTGGTCGGCAACACCTACGACGACGCCGCCGCGGCAGCCGCCGCGGACTCCCGGGACACCGGCGCCACCCTGGTGCCCGCGTTCGACGACCCGCGCACCGTCGCCGGCCAGGGCACGGTGGCCCGCGAGATCCTCAGCCAGCTCGGCGGCGAGCCCGACCTGCTCGTCGTGCCGGTCGGCGGCGGCGGGCTGCTGGCCGGGACGCTCGCCTGGCTGGGCGAGCGGCACCCGGACGTCCGGGTGGCCGGGGTGGAGCCGGCCGGCGCGGCCGGGATGGCGGCGGCGGTCGCCGCCGGGGAGCCGGTCACGCTGACCGAGCTGGAGCCGTTCGTCGACGGCGCCGCGGTGCGCCGCGTCGGCGACGTCACCTTCCCGATCGTCCGCGACGCCGGTGTGGTGCTGACCCCGGTGCCCGAAGGCCGCATCTGCATGGAGATGCTCGCGCTCTACCAGACCGACGGCATCATCGCCGAGCCCGCGGGCGCGCTCGCCCCGGCGGCGCTGGACGCGCTGGACATCCCGCGCGGGACGACGACGGTGTGCGTGCTCTCCGGCGGCAACAACGACGTGAGCCGGTACGCGGAGATCGTCGAGCGCGCCTTGGTGCACGAGGGCCGCAAGCACTACTTCCTGGTCGACTTCCCGCAGGAGCCCGGCGCGCTGCGCCGCTTCCTCGACGACGTCCTCGGCCCCGACGACGACATCACGCTGTTCGAGTACGTCAAGCGCAGCAACCGGGAGACCGGGCCTGCGCTCGTCGGCATCGAGCTGGGCCGCCCGGAGGACCTCGGCCCGCTGCTGGAGCGCATGCATGCCGCCCCGCCGCACATCGAGCGCGTCCCGCCGAACAGCCCCCTGTTCCGCTTCCTGCTGTAAGCGCCGGCGCCGGCGCGGTCGTGGGCGGTACGTGGTGCTGGCGCACCACTTACCGCGCCCGGACCCGTCAGGGCACGACCTGGTAGCGGGTCAGCATGCCGGCCTCGATGTGGTCGGCGACGTGGCAGTGGAACAGCCACCTGCCGGGGTTGTCCGGGGTCATGTCGGCGACCACCATCTGCGCGGGCAGCAGGCTCACGACATCGGTGCGCATGCCGTTGGCGACGACCGTGTTGCCGTGCCAATGCGGTGTGTGCAGGTCGACCTCGTTGCCCATTCCCATCAGGTACCAGCGCACCCGTTGACCCACCTTGACCGTCATGCCCTCGCCCGCGGTTGTGCCCAGTGGCTGGTTCCCGAACACGTAGCCGTTGATGCTGTGCATCTTGTTCGACTCTTCGAACTCGGCGTCGTCCTTCGCCGGCGCAGCGGTGAGCGTGGCCATGTTCTTGTCCAGGTAAGAGCTCTTGTTCTCGTCGCTGACCTCGAAGTTCGCGATGAGTTCGCGGTCCACGTCGACCGGCGTGCCGTCGGGGCGGGCCATGCCGGCCCGGGTCACGATGACCGGCCCCACCAGCCCGCTGTAGACGTCGGCGACCTCGTCGGTGTGCGAGTGGTACATCCACATCACCGAGCTGGGGTCCATCGGCCCGGGACCCGCACGTTCGGGCACCGTGTAGTCGTAGGTGTAGATCTTCCCGGGTGCGACGGCGTCGTCGCCCTGCTGGGTGGCCGTGGTCCCGTCACTGTAGGGCGCGCCCTCGGATCCCTTGTCGTACTTCAGGCCGTGCATGTGGATGCTGACCTTGTGGTCGGCGAGGGTGAGATTGTTCTTGAACACGATCCTGACCTTGTCGCCGACGACGGCGCGGATCACGGGGCCGAGGTCACCGAGATGCTCCCACGCGGGCGGGCGCGGCGTGAGCGTCGTGAACGTGGCGTCGGTGTACTCCCGGTACAACGACTTGACGTACGTCGTGCCGATCCGGGCCGGGCCGGCGGCCGTGTACTTGCTCGCCACGGCGTCGAACGCGGCGCCGGTGATGTCGTTCTTGCCGTCGGGGGCGTAGTTCCAGGGCACCTCGTCGGCGGCGATGTAGTAGGTCCGCGTCTGCGGTGCCGACTGCTGCGACGGATCCACACCGGCTGCCGCAGCAAGGCCGGGCGGGCGCCCCACCGCAAGGACGGTGACCGCGAACGCCAGCACGACGGCGACCACCACGGCCACGATTGGCAGAAGACGACGCTCCCACGATTTCCTGGGCCCGATCGCCGACGGATCCTCGATACCCTCCACCGCATTCCCCCCTCATCGACGCACACCATCGCCGATCATGGGGAACGATGCTTTTCACGATGGAACACCGGCTCGCGGGGTGTCCACCCCCTCATTTGGGGGGTGGACACCCACTCCTCACCAGGCGGTCGACATCGAGCGCCGGCCGAACGGGCTGGGATCAGGCCCCTGGGCGGCCTGTGAACAGCACCTTTCCTCAGCACGTCGGAATCGCGAAAACGGACGATTCACAACCCCGCCGAGAAGTACCGCCGAACATTCTCCGGAGCGCCGGACGACGATTCGGCCGCCGTGCACTGCATCCGGTCGCCCCCTGACCGACCCGGTGCTCGTGGCCGGGGCAGGCGGACGAGGCGTGCGCGACCGCAGCCAGGTCCTCGCGCACCGCCGCACATCGAGCGGGTCCCGCCCGGCAGCCCGCTGCACGCCTGAGCGGCCGGGACCGCGGCATCGGAGCCGCCGGAGCGACGATCGGCGGCGGCCCGGGGACATGGTGGCCGCAGATGGCCGCCATGTCCCCGAACCGCCGGTCGATCGGCCGGTCAGCGCAGCAGCGAGCGCGCCATGACGAGGCGCTGCACCTGGTTGGTGCCTTCGTAGATCTGAGTGATCTTGGCATCGCGCATCATGCGCTCCACCGGGAAGTCCCTGGTGTAGCCCGCACCGCCCAGCAACTGCACGGCGTCAGTGGTCACCGACATCGCGACGTCGCTGGCCATGCACTTGGCGGCACTGGAGATGAAGCCCAGGTTCGCCTCGCCGCGCTCGGCGCGCGAGGTGGCCACGTAGACGAGCTGCCGGGCGGCCTCCACCTTCATCGCCATGTCGGCGAGCATGAACTGCAGACCCTGGAACTCGGCCAGGTGCTTGCCGAACTGCTTGCGCTCCTTGACGTACTGGATCGCGATGTCCAGGGCGCCCTGCGCGATGCCGACGGCCTGCGCACCGATGGTCGGGCGGGTGTGGTCGAGCGTCTGCAGCGCGGTCTTGAAGCCGGTTCCCTCAGCGCCGATGATCCGGTCGGCCGGGATGCGGCAGTCCTGGAAGTAGATCTCCCGGGTCGGCGAGCCGTTGATGCCGAGCTTGCGCTCCTTGGGCCCGACCTCGAAGCCCGGGTCGTCCTTGTGCACGACGAACGCGGAGATGCCGTTGGCCTTCTTCTCCGGGTCGGTCACCGCCATGACCGTGTACCAGGTCGACTCGCCGGCGTTGGTGATCCAGCACTTGGTGCCGTTGAGCACCCACTCGTCGCCGTCGCGGTGAGCCCGGGTCTTCATCGACGCCGCGTCGGAGCCGGCCTCCCGCTCGGACAGCGCGTAGGAGATCATCGCCTCGCCGCCGGCGATCGACGGCAGCACCTGCTGCTTCAGCTCGTGCGAGGCGGACAGCAGGATCGGGGTCAGGCCCAGACCGTTGACACCGGGGATCAGCGACGACGACGCGCAGGCCCGCGCGACCTCCTCGATGACGATGCAGCCGGCGAGCTCGTCGGCACCCTCGCCGCCGTACTCCTCCGGAATGATGATCGCGTGGAAGCCCGCCTTGGTCAGCGCATCCCGGGCCTCGACCGGGTAGCGGCCCTGCTCGTCCACCTCGGCCGCGTAGGGCGCGATCTCCTTCTCGGCGAGCGCGCGGACGGCCTCGCGCAGGGCCTCGTGCTCGTCGCTGAGCCGGTAGCTGTCGAAATCGGCGTTCATGTCCCCGTTCCTGTCCGAAGGCGGTGTCACGGAATGCGTCGACATACCGTAACGGCACTCCGTGCCATCTAGCAAACGTGATGCTACCCTCGGTGCCATGACACGCTCGGCCGACGCGCCGTCCACCGCGCGCCGCGGTCGCTCCGCGGAGGGCCGCGCCGAGGTACGTCGCGAGCTGGTGAACGCCGCAGTGGACCTGTTCACCGGACGCGGCTACGACGAGACCACCGTCGACGACATCGCGGCCGCTGCCGGCGTCGGACGGCGCACCTTCTTCCGCTACTTCCGCAGCAAGGAGGACGCGGTCTCCCCCGACCACGAGTCCTGCCTGGAACGGGTGGCCGCGGTCTTCGCCGACGCGCACCCGTCGGAACCGCTGCTGTCGGTGGTGCTGCGCGCCGGGGAGACGGTGTTCGACCTCTACTTCAACGACGCCGAGGTGGCCCGCAAACGGTTCCGGCTCACCCACGAGGTTCCCGCGCTGCGCGACCGGGAGGCCGCCAGCGTCGACCACTACCGGCGGCTGTTCACCCGGCAGCTGCGCGTGCGCCTGGCCGACGTGCCCGACGGCGAGCTGCGGGCCGCGGTGACCGCCGCGGCGGTCGTGGCGGCACACAACCACGCGCTGCGGGCCTGGCTCGCCGACGGCGCCACCGCGGCCGGTATCGAGCCCTGCCGGGCGCACTTCCGCCGGGTCGCGGACCTCCTGCCGGTCGAGGCCGCGGACGAGCTCAAGGACGTCGCGCGCCGGCTCGAGGAAGCGGTCGGACGCCTGGAGCAGCGCAACGCCGGGTCGTGAGGAGTCGCGACAGCGGTCGCGCCGGCCCCGCCGAACGCTGCGCTGCGGGTGCCGCTCACGTCACCCGGCGCCGACGATCGGCGCGGCGCCGGTCGTCGGGGCGGAGGATGGGGCGGCCCGTCCCGGCCTGCGGACATGCATGATCCCCGGGCCGCACCATGGGGTGCGCACGCCGAGCTGGACGGGCTCGGGCCCGGGGATCACGGGTGACTGCCTGGAATTCGCCGGCACTTGCCCGGCTTCCACTGGCCGTCGGAGACGCGTCCTGTAGTGCTAGCGGACAGCCACCTCACGAGTCCTGTAGCTAATCAACGCTGGACCACCTCCTCTCACGTGTACCGCCACACTACGGCCGCTCCCCCGCGGCCCGCCACACGAATTCCGCCCGCTCCCCCGAGGCCGGGCCCGGTGACGCCCCGACCCCGTACCGCCCCATTGACCACCGCCCGGCCACGCGAATCGAGAGGCCCCGCGACGTGCAGGACGAACCGCGTCCCGCGGATCCATCTCCGGACCGGGCGAGATACGCACGCGAAACGGCTCCCCGTGTGATTTCCGGCCCCGGCATCGCGGATTCGGACGGTTTCGTCTCACGCGGGCCGGGCGCTGCACCCACATCCAGCCGCTCACCCTCTGCAGCGGCTTTCGGGCACGCGGAACCACACGGTTCTCCGAGCCGGGCGCGAGGCACATCACGCCCGGACACAGCCACGGCGGTCAGCCCGCCGCGGTGTCGTTCACCGACGCCCGCAACGCGGCGTCCTTCTCCAGCACCGTGCGCTCGAGCGCCGCCTGGAACGCCTCCATCCGGGCCCGCAACTGCGGATCGGCCGCAGCCAGCATCCGCACGGCGAGCAGGCCGGCGTTGCGCGCACCGCCCACCGCGACCGTGGCCACGGGCACCCCGGCGGGCATCTGGACGATCGACAGCAGCGAGTCCAGGCCGTCGAGCTGGCGCAGCGGGACGGGCACCCCGATCACCGGCAGCGGCGTCGCCGCGGCCACCATCCCGGGCAGGTGGGCGGCCCCGCCCGCCCCGGCGATGATCACCCGCAGGCCACGGCCGGCGGCGTCGCGGGCGTAGTCGAGCATCCGCTGCGGGGTCCGGTGCGCGGAGTAGACGCCGACCTCGTGCGGAATCTCGAACTCGGCCAGCGCCTCGGCCGCGGCCCCCATCACCGGCCAGTCCGAGTCGCTGCCCATGATCACGCCGACCTGCGGCGCCCCGTCCCGCGGTTCGGTCATCGCGCGTACCCCGCTCCCTCTCCTGCCGCGCCGTCGTGCGGCGACCAGCCGTCGGACCACACCCCGGTCGACAACCACTGCGCGGCGAGCGCCGCCCGCTCCCGGACGGCGTCCAGATCGTCACCGAGCGCCGTCACGTGGCCGACCTTGCGTGCCGGGCGCTCCTGCTTGCCGTAGAGGTGCACCTTGACGTCCGGGAACCGGGCGAACAGGTGGTGCACCCGCTCGTCGACGCTCATCCCCGGCGGGTTCACCGCGCCCAGCACGTTGGCCATCACCACGACCGGGGCGGTCGGCGTGGTCACGCCCAGCGGGTAGTCCAGAACCGCGCGCAGGTGCTGTTCGAACTGCGAGGTGCGGGAGCCCTCGATGGTCCAGTGCCCGGAGTTGTGCGGGCGCATGGCCAGCTCGTTGACCACCAGCCCCTCAGGGCCGTCCCCGGTCTGGAACAGCTCGACGGCCAGCAGGCCGGTGACGCCGAGCTCGCTGGCCACCCGCAGCGCGAGCTGCTGGGCGGCCAGCGCGGTCTCCTCGGCCAGGCCGGGCGCCGGCGCCAGCACCTGCACGCACTGGCCGTCCTCCTGGACGGTCTCCACCACCGGCCAGGCCGCGGCCTGCCCGTACGGCGAGCGCGCCACCTGGGCGGTCAGCTCGCGGCGCATCGTGACGGCCTGCTCGACCATCAGCGGGGTGCCCGCGGCGAGCAGGTCCTCGACCAGCTCGGGGTCGGGGCCGTCGAGCTTCCACACGCCTCGTCCGTCATAGCCGCCGCGGACGGCTTTGAGGATCACCGGCCAGCCGTGGTCGGCGCTGAACGCCTTGACGTCCGCCGCGCTGGTCACCTCGGCGAAGGGCGGCACCGGCAGTCCCATCGCGGCCAGCCGGCGGCGCATGACCAGCTTGTCCTGGGCGTGCAGCAGGGCATCCGGGCCGGGGTGCACCGGGACACCGGCATCGACCAGCGCGCGCAGCTGCTCCTGCGGGACCCCTTCGTGGTCGAAGGTGACCGCGTCGCAGCCGCGGGCGAAGGTGCGCAACGCGTCGAGATCGTCGACCGTGCCGAGGACGATGTCGGGGGCGACGAGCGCAGCGGGCTCGTCGGAATGGACGGCCAGGACCCGCAGGGACTGGCCGAGCGCGATCGCGGCCTGGTGGGTCATCCGGGCGAGCTGCCCCGCCCCGACCATGCCGACGACAGGGACGCCGGTGGTTGTGCTCACGGTGTCAAGAGCCTACGTCGACCGGGCCGACGGCCGCGGCCCACCCCGTGAGTTCGTGAGCACATCTGGCACGATCGATCAGGTGTCCGTGGTCGAATCGGTGCTGGCGCGCTTCCCCGAGCAATACCGCGATGCCGCCATCAAGCACCGCGAGCTGGTGAAGTTCGCCTTCGTCGGCGGCGTCACCTGGGTGATCGACACCGTCGTCTTCCTGGTGCTCAAGAGCACCGTGCTGGAGCCGAAGCCGATCACCGCGAAGGTCATCGCGGTGCTGGTGGCGACGATCGTGTCCTACGTGCTCAACCGCGAGTGGTCCTTCCGCACCCGCGGCGGCCGGGAACGCCACCACGAGGCCGCGCTGTTCTTCGTCATCAGCGGCGTCGGCGTCGCGGTCTACACCGCGCCGCTGGCCATCTCGCGCTACGTGCTCGACCTCAAGGTGCCCGGGGTCAGCCTGCTCACCCAGGAGATCGCCGACTTCGTCAGCGGTCAGATCATCGGCGTGCTGGCAGGCATGGTGTTCCGCTGGTGGGCGTTCCGCCGGTTCGTCTTCCCGGACGAGAACGCCCGCCGCCGGGTGCCGGTGGTCGGGGACTGACCGGCCACCGGCCGGCTCAGCGCGGCGTCCCGACCGGGCGCGGCACGCTCACCACGTCGTCGGCCCGGGCGGCCGGCAGGAAGATCGTGAACGTCGCCGGCCGGGCCCGGGAGAGCTCCAGCCGCCCGCCGTCAGCCTCGACGAGGGCCCGGGCCAACGCCAATCCCAGCCCGGTCGACGAGCCGACCGACACGCCGCGGTCGAACACGTGCGGCACGAGCTCCTCGGGCACCCCCGGCCCGGTGTCGCTGACCTCGATGACGAGGGTGTTCTCCCCGGCCCGGGCGCTCACCGTGACCGTCCCGCCGCCGTGCTGGGTGGCGTTGTCGACGAGCGCGCCGACGGCCTCCCGGATCCGCGCCGGGGTGGCCCGGGCCAGCAGCCCGTCGGGAACCCGCACCTTGAGCGAGCGCCCGGCCGCGCGCAGCGTGGGGCGCCACTCCTCGGCGACCGCCGTGATGCCCTCCTTCAGATCCAGCGGTGCGGCGCCGGCGGCGCGCGCCAGCCGGGCGGCCTCGAGCAGCTCGTCGAGCACCCCGGACAACCGCTCGGTCTGTTCCAGGGCGGCCAGTGCCTCCTTGCGGGCACTCGGGTCGGGATGGGTGCTCAGCTCGTCGAGGCGCAGCTGCAGCGCGGTGAGCCTGCTGCGCAGCTGATGTGAGACGTCGCCCACCAGCGCCCGCTCCCGCTGCACGAGCTCGGCGAGCGCGGCCGCGGAGGTGTCCAGCACGTCGGAGACCCGGTCGAGCTCGGAGATGCCGTGCCGGTGCGGCGCCGAGCGGAAGTCACCGGCGCCGAGCCGGGCCGCGCGGTCGGCCACGTCGAGCAGCGGCTCGGCCAGCCGCCGCGCGGTCACCGTCGCGACCACCGCACCGGTGCCCACCGACAGCACCACCAGCAGCAGCACGATGACGGTCACCTGCACCTGCTCGGCCCGCATGATCGACCGGGGTTGGGCGAGCGTCACCGCGCCGCCCGGGCCGAACGGGAGCGTCTCGGCGACCGGGTTCGGGCCCACGTCGGGACCCAGCCGCTGTTCCGGGCGCCCGGGCAGGGTCAGCGTGAGCTGCCCGCCGGACGGGACGGCCAGCCCGATCGCCGCGTTGTCCACCTGGTCGTTGACGTCCGGGTCGTCGAGCCGGGCGGCGATCTGTTCGAGCCGCGAGGTCAGGTCGGTCCGGGTGAAGTCCTCGACGAGCTGCCAGGTGGTGATGGCCAGCGGGCCACCCAGCACCAGCGCGGTGATCGCCACCACGAACAGGGTCGACTGCAGGATGCGCCGGCGCATGGGTCAGTCGTGGCTCTCAATCATGGTTGAACCGGAATCCGACTCCCCGGACCGTGGCGATCCGCCGCTCCCCGCCGATCTTGCGACGCAGCCAGGACATGTGCATGTCCAGCGTCTTCGACGTCTTGAGGTCCGGGTCGTTCCAGACCTCACGGAGGATCTCCTCCCGGGTCACGACCTGTCCTGCCCGCAGCAGCAGGACCCGCAACAGCTCGAACTCCTTGTTCGCGAGGCCGACCTCGGCGCCGTCGACGAGCACCCGGCGCCCGGACAACTCCATCCGGACGCCGCCGACCTCGACGGTCTCCGGGGTCAGCCGGCGCAGGAGGGCGCGCACCCGGGCCAGCAGCTCCGCGAGCCGGAACGGCTTGCCCACGTAGTCGTCGGCGCCGGCGTCGAGGCCGACGACGAAGTCCACCTCGTCCGTGCGGGCGGTCAGCATGAGGACGGGAAGGTCGGGGAAATCCAGGCGGAGTCGCCGGCACACCTCGAGCCCGTCCATCCCGGGCAAGCCGAGGTCGAGCACGAGCAGGTCGATATGGCCAAGGCGGACCCGTTCCAGCGCGGCGACGCCTTCCGACGCCACGTCCACCTCGTAGCCCTCACGTTGCAGGGCCCGCGAGAGCGGTTCGGCGATGGCCGCGTCGTCCTCGGCCAGCAGGACGGTTGTCACATCAGGCAGCTTATGCCTGTGCGGGCCAAAGGGGCCGCGGGACGTGATGTGCAACCGTGATGGACGATCCCCGCACAGACTCGAGGCCGGCCGCCGCGAGGCTCCGATGCTGTTCAGGCATCGTTGCGCGCCGCAAGATCCCACCAGCGAGGTATGCCGGGTCGTCGCCGGGCGGGGTGTCGCGCCGTCCCCGCCGGGGCTCGGACGTCACCTCGGCGTGACCGGCGAGGGCCGCCCGCGGGCGGCCTGGGATCCTGGCTGATCGTGGATGCCGATCTGCAGCTCGCCCTGCGCCTGGCCGACATCGCCGACGCGATCACCCTCCCCCGGTTCCGCGCAGCTGATCTGCGGGTGACCAGCAAACCCGACCGCACCCCCGTCACCGACGCCGACACCGCGGCCGAGGACGCCCTGCGGGCCGCGCTGGCCGGCGAGCGGCCGGACGACGCGGTGCTCGGCGAGGAGCGCGGCGGGGCGGTACCGGCGAGTGGCCGGGGCTGGGTACTGGACCCGATCGACGGCACCAAGAACTTCTCCCGCGGCATGCCGGCGTGGGCCTCGCTCATCGCGCTCACCGAGCACGGCAAGCCGGTGGTCGGGGTGGTCAGCGCCCCGGCGCTGGGCCGGCGCTGGTGGGCCGCGGCGGGAGCCGGGGCGTGGGCGGCGGACTCCGGCGGAGCCGGCGCCGAGCCGCGGCGGATCGTCGTGTCGGGTGTGGCGGACCTCGCCGACGTCTACGTGTCCACCACGAACCTGAACACGTTCCGCGAGAACGGCACGCTCGGGCAGTGGCTGGAGCTCACCGACCGCTGCTGGGAGACCCGCGCCTTCGGCGACTTCTGGCAGCACTGCCTGGTCGCCGAGGGTGTGCTGGACCTCGCGGTCGACCCGGCCGCGAGCACCTGGGACCTGGCCGCGATCCAGGTGATCGTCGAGGAGGCCGGCGGCCGGTTCACCGACCTCGCCGGGACCCCCACCTTCGCCGGCGGGAACGGGATGTCGTCCAACGGGTTGGTGCACGATGCCGCGCTGAGCTGCTTTCGGCCATGATGCGCACGCACCGTCACTGATCGACAAGGGAGTCTCCGTGACCGACACCGTCTCCGTGTCCACCATCAGCACCGCCGCCGCGCACCGCATCATCGCGGCGGCCGAGGCCAGGGCTACCCGTTGACGGTGGGCGACGCCGTCGTCGGGGCGATCGGGGTCAGCGGCGGGCACTACGCCCAGGACCGGGAGGTCGCGCAGGCCGGGCTCGCCGTCCTGCGCTGACCCCGGCCGCGAGTGGCGAGCATCGCGTCGCTGCGCCCCGCGTCCGGCGGGGCGCACCACATAGGGTCACGCCATGCCGGAGCTCGCTTTCGAGGACTTCACCCCGGGTCGGGTCTTCGACCTGGGCACGATCGTGATCGACCACGACGAGATGATCGCCTTCGCCCGCCGCTTCGATCCGCAGCCGTTCCACCTCGACGAGCGGGCCGGCAAGGAGTCGATCTTCGGCCAGCTGGCGGCGTCGGGCTGGTTCACCTCGTCGCTGTGGATGCGCGCCTACGTCGACGCCGTGCTCAGCCGCTCCACAGCGCTCGGGTCGCCCGGCGGCGAGGAGATCTCCTGGCCGGCGCCGGTGTTCGCCGGTGACGAGCTGCACGCGACCCTGGAGATCCTCGGCGCCCGCCGCTCGCGCAGCCGCCCCGAGATGGGCCTGGTCACGCTCGGGGCCCGGCTCCGGCGCGACGGGGACGTCGTCTACCGCGCGACGTTCACCGGGATGTTCGGGGTCCGCGCCTAACCGGCCAGCGCCCGCACCACCCGGGACGGGGACGGGCGGCCCAGCTGCTCGGCCATCCAGGTGCTGGTCTCGACCAGCTTGTCCAGGTTCGCGCCGTGTGCGATGCCCAGGCCGTCGAGCATCCAGACCAGGTCCTCCGTGGCCAGGTTGCCGGTGGCCGACTCGGCGTACGGGCAGCCGCCCAGCCCGCCGGCGCTCGCGTCGACGGTGGTGACCCCGCGGCGCAGCGCGGCCAGCGTGTTGGCCAGCGCCTGGCCGTAGGTGTCGTGGAAGTGCACGGCGAGCACGTCCACGCCCAGCCCGGCCGCGACGCACGCGTCGATGACCGCCTCGGCGTGCCCCGGGGTCCCGGTGCCGATGGTGTCGCCCAGGGAGAACTGCCAGCAACCCATGTCGACCAGCCGCCTGCCCACCGCCGCGACCTGGGCCGGCGCGACCGCGCCCTCCCACGGGTCGCCGAACGCCATCGAGACGTAGGCCCGTACCCGCAGCCCCTCGCCGCGGGCCCGCTTCACGACCGGTTCGAACATCGCGAACTGCTCGTCGAGGGTGCGGTTGAGGTTCTTGCGGGCGAAGGTCTCGGTGGCGCTGGCGAAGATCGCGATGTGCTGCACGCCGGCGTCGAGTGCGCGGTCCAGGCCACGCTCGTTGGGCACCAGTACCGGGTAGTCGACATCGCTGCGCCGTTCGAGCCGCTCCAGCAGGTCGGCGGCGTCGGCGAGCTGGGGCACCCACTTCGGGTGCACGAAGCTGGTGGCCTCGAGGACACCGAGCCCGGCGCCGGCCAGCCGGTCCAGGAACTCCGCCTTGACCTCGACGGGGACGACGGTGCGCTCGTTCTGCAGCCCGTCCCGGGCGCCGACCTCGTAGATGGTGACCTGCTCCGGGAGCCCGTCGGCGGGCACGTGCATCGGCAGCCGTCGGCCGGTCGGGCTGGTCGGGCTGGTCGGGCTGGTCGGGCTGGTCGGACTAGTCACTGTCGGCCACCTCGTTGTAGAGCATCGCGTGCACCTTCTCGACGCCCGGCACGTCGTCGAACTCCAGCGGTTCGTCGGACGCCGATTCGATGACCAGGGTGCCGCACCCGAGGAGCCGTTCGACGATGGTGTGACGGAACTGGACGCTGTTGATCCGGCTCATCGGGATGTCGATGCCCTGCCGGGAGAACACCCCCTCCCGGACCAGCACCCGCCGCGTCGTCACCACGAAGTGGGTGGTCCGCCAGCGGACCACCGGTACGACCGTGAGCCAGATGATCATCGCGCCGGCCACGGCGGCCAGCCCCAGCCAGCCGTACGAGGCCCAGCTCTGGTTGCGGACCAGCGCGGCCAGATAGCTGGCGAGGCCCACCGTGATCAGGAAGACCAGCACCGGCGGCACCAGCATCTTCCAGTGCGGGTGCTTGTGCATGACGACCTGCTCGCCCTCGACGAGCAGGTCGTCCGGATACGCCATCCGGCCAATGTAGTGGCCGGATCAAACCGGGCGGATCACTCCGCGGGGCGCAGGTGCACGACGTCGCCCGCCGCGATCGGCTGCCGCCGACCGTCCGCCCCGAGCAGCAGCAGGCGGCCGTGTGCGTCGACGTCCTCGGCCATCCCGACCAGCGACGTGCCGCCGGGCAGCTCGACCCGGACCGCTGAGCCGAGGCTCGCGCAGCCGGCCCGGTAGTCCCCGCGCAGCCCGATCGCCTCGGCGTCGCCGGCAGCGGCGCGCCACTGCTTCTCCCGTGCGGCGAGCCGGGTGAGCAGCGTGATCAGCAGCGCGCCGCGGTCCACCTCGGCGCCCTCCGCGGCGAGCGAGGTGGCCCCGGGGGGCAGCTCGTCGAGGGCCGCGCCGACGTTGAGGCCGATGCCCAGCACCACGCCCGGGCCCCCGCCGGTGACCGCGGTCATCTCGGCCAGGATCCCCGCGGCCTTGCGCTGCCCGGGGCCGAGCAGCAGGTCGTTGGGCCACTTCAGCCCGGCCTGGACGTCGGTGACATCGCGGACGGTGTCGAGCAGGGCCAGCCCGGCCAGCATCGGCAGCCAGCCGAACCGGTCGGCCGGCACCCCCTCGGGCCGCCACAGCACGCTGACCGTGATCCCGGACCGCGGCGGCGACTCCCAGATCCGGGTCAGCCGCCCGCGACCCGCCTCCTGGTGCTCGGCGACGAGGACGGTGCGATCGACCGCGCCGGCGGCCGCGGCGGCGAGCAGGTCGGCGTTGGTCGAGCCGGTGCGCTCGACGAGGTCCAGCGCCGCCCACGGGCCGATCGGAGCGAGGAGCGCCGCACGCAACGCGTCGACGTCCAGGGGTGGGGCTTCGCAGGTCACGGAGGGCGACGGTAGCGGCTGGTGCGGGATTTCTCCGGGTGCACCGGTGCCGGACGCGGCGGGCGGCCCCGGGCGGGCGCCCGGCGAACCCCCGGGCGAGCCGAACGCGCGAACCCGCTCACCCATCCGATACAACGGCGTGACTCAGACCGCTCCGCGGCGGCGTCCCGGGAGCATTACCCGCGGGTTAGGCTCCGCTCCTATGAGCGCCGCCACCGAGCCGATGGGGGACCCGTCGGCCGCACCCGACGTCGAGCCCGATCTGCACACCACCGCCGGCAAGCTGGCGGATCTGTATCAGCGTTTCGACGAGGCGGTACACGCCGGGTCCGCGGCGGCGGTCGAGCGCCAGCACGCCAAGGGCCGGCAGACCGCGCGGGAGCGGATCGACCAACTGCTCGACCCGGGCTCGTTCGTGGAGCTCGACGCGCTGACCCGGCACCGGTCGACGAACTTCGGGATGCAGGACAAGCGCCCGTTCGGCGACGGCGTGGTGACCGGCACCGGCACGATCGACGGGCGGCCCGTCGCGGTGTTCAGCCAGGACGCCACGGTGTTCGGCGGTTCGCTGGGCGAGGTCTACGGCGAGAAGATCGTCAAGGTGATGGACCTCGCCGCCAAGATCGGCTGCCCGGTCATCGGCATCAACGACGGCGGCGGCGCACGGATCCAGGAGGGCGTGGTCGCGCTCGGCCTCTACGGCGAGATCTTCATCCGCAACGTGCGCAGCTCCGGCGTGATCCCGCAGATCTCGCTGATCATGGGCCCGTCCGCGGGTGGCGCGGTGTACTCCCCCGCGCTGACCGACTTCACCGTGATGGTCGACGAGACCAGCCACATGTTCATCACCGGCCCCGACGTCATCAAGACGGTCACCGGCGAGGACGTCGGCATGGAGGAGCTCGGCGGCGGCCGGGCGCACAACACGAAGTCCGGCGTCGCGCACTACCTCGGCTCCGACGAGGAGGACGCGATCTCCTACGTCAAGGAGCTGCTGAGCTTCCTGCCGTCGAACAACCTCTCCGAGCCGCCGGTCTACCCGGCTCCGGAGCCGGTCGCCGGGTCCATCGAGGACGGCATCACCGACAGCGACCGCGACCTCGACACGATCATCCCGGACTCGCCGAACACCCCGTACGACATCCGCGAGGTGGTCAACCGGGTGGTCGACGAGGGCGAGTTCCTCGAGGTCCAGGAGCTGTTCGCGCCGAACATCGTCGTCGGCTTCGGCCGCATCGAGGGCCGCAGCGTCGGCGTGGTCGCCAACCAGCCCACCCAGTTCGCCGGCTGCCTGGACATCGACGCCTCGGAGAAGGCGGCCCGGTTCGTCCGCACCTGCGACGCGTTCAACATCCCGGTCGTCACGTTCGTCGACGTGCCCGGCTTCCTGCCCGGCACCGAGCAGGAATGGAACGGGATCATCCGCCGCGGCGCCAAGCTGATCTACGCCTACGCCGAGGCGACCGTCCCGAAGGTCACCGTCATCACGCGCAAGGCCTACGGCGGCGCGTACGACGTGATGGGCTCCAAGCACCTCGGCGCCGACGTCAACATCGCCTGGCCGACCGCGCAGATCGCGGTGACCGGCGCGTCCGGCGCGGTGGGCATCCTCTACCGCAAGGAGCTCAAGGGCCTGGAGGGCGACGAGCTCGCCGCCAAGCGTGCGGAGCTGCAGCAGGAGTACGAGGACACCCTCTGCAACCCATACATCGCCGCCGACCGCGGCTACATCGACGCGGTCGTGCCCCCGTCGCACACCCGCGGGTACGTGGGCCGGGCGCTGCGGATGCTGACCACCAAGCGGGAGGCGGCGCCGGCCCGCAAGCACGGAAACATCCCGCTGTGACCGAACGCAGCGAGAGCCCCGACGACGCTGCGGTCGAGCGCCGCGAGGAGACCGTTGACGCGGTGGGCACCGAGGAAACCTCCGAGCCCACCGGGGCCACGGAGGCCGCAGGGGCCGCCGAGGCCACCCCGGAGGAGCGCCGTGCGCTGTTCCGGGTGGTCCGCGGCGAGCCGACGGACGCCGAGGTCGCCGCGCTGACCGTGGTGCTGGCCGCGGTCGCGGCGGCCTCCGGCGAGGCCCCCTCCGCCGGGCCGCGCAGCGCCTGGAACGACCCGGTCGCCCGGCTCCGCGCGCCGCTGCGCCCGGGGCCGGGTGCCTGGGCCATGTCCGCCTGGCCGCGCTGAGCACGAGCCCGATCCCCACCCCGGGGTGGAGATCGGATCAAGCCGGGTCCCACCTGCGGCCCGACGCCGCGCGGCCGGGCGCGGAGCGGCGTCTCCAGGCATGGGGACATCGGGCAGCTCCTGCTCATCGCCCTGGCCGCCGTGTGGGCCGTGGCCGGCCGGCCAGGTCACCGGCCGGTACGTCGCGCTGCGCCGGATGACGGCACTGCCCGTGGTGATCACGGTGCTCGGGCTGTACGCGCTGGTACAGGCGCATCCGCCGGTCGCACCATTCGTCGCCACCTCGATGAATCGGCCGCACCGGACGGCCCAACGGGTGCGGCAGAGGGCTGCGTCCGCAGCGGTCGCCCGGAGTCGCGCAGACAGGTTCTCGCCGGGGGTGATCGGCGGGCGTGTTCCCCGCTGCCGCGGGGCCGACACGAAACCGCGGGACCGGCGCCGGCCGCATCCCGGTTCCCGGTGCGTCGTACAGTCTGCCGACGTGCACGTCGTGCTGGCTTCCGCTTCCCCCGCCCGGCTCTCCGTCCTCCGCGCGGCCGGGCTCGACCCCCTCGTCGAGGTCTCCGATGTCGACGAGGACGCGCTGCTGGCCACCGTCCCGGACGCCACCCCCGGTGAGAAGACCACCCGGCTGGCGGGGGCGAAGGCCACGACGGTCGCGCGCCGCATCGCCGACGCCCACCCCGATGCGATCGTGATCGGCTGCGACTCGATGCTGCACATCGACGGTGAGCTCCTCGGCAAACCGGTGGACGCCGATCAGGCGCGCAAGCGCTGGCGGGCCATGGCCGGCGGCGTCGGCGAGCTGGTGACCGGGCACGCGGTGCTGCGACTGGCCGACGGTGAGATCGACCGGGTCGCCGAGGGGCACGCCGTCACCACGGTCCGGTTCGGCGAGCCGACCGAGGAGGAGCTGGAGGCCTATCTCGCCAGCGGCGAGCCGCTGGCGGTCGCCGGGGCGTTCACCCTGGACGGCCTGGGCGGGTGGTTCGTCGAGGGGATCGACGGCGATCCGTCGAACGTGATCGGGATCAGCCTGCCGCTCACCCGCAGACTGCTCGCCGGAGTGGGGGTTGCGGTCACCACGCTGTGGTCACCGCAACCCCGCCGCGGTTAGGAGGCGACCGCGGTCCGGGCCAACGCGTGCTCGACCAGCACGATGAGCGTCCGCAACCCGGACTCGGGCTGCCGGGCATCCATCCGCACGACCGGGCAGCCGGGCGGCAGCGCCAGCGCGTCGAGGACGGTCTCGTCGTCGTAGGTGTCGGCGCCGGGGAAGCTGTTGACCGCGACGACGAACGGGATCCCGCGGTTCTCGAAGTAGTCGATCGCCGGGAAGCAGTCGTCCACCCGCCGCAGATCGACCAGCACCACCGCACCGACGCAGCCACGGGCGAGCTCGTCCCACATGAACCAGAACCGCGACTGCCCGGGCGTGCCGAACAGGTACAGCAGCAACGACTCGTCGACGGTGATCCGGCCGAAGTCCATCGCCACCGTGGTGGTCCGCTTCTCGGGTACGAGTCCGGTGTCGTCGACGCCGATCGACGCCGTCGTCATCTCCTGCTCGGTCAGCAGCGGCGGGATCTCCGACAGTGCGGTCACCAGCGTGGTCTTGCCGGCCCCGAATCCACCCGCGACCAGCACCTTGAGCGGGATCAGCTCGGTCCGATCCGTGTCACCGCGCACGTAGTCCATCCAGCAATCTCTCCAGGATCTCCGGGTCGGGCCTGCCGTTCGAGCTCGCCGAGGGCGGCAGGTGCACGGCGAGGTAGCCGGCCTCGGTGAGGTCACCGACCAGGACCCGGGCCACCCCCACCGGCACCCGCAGGGTCGCGCCGATCTCGATCACCGAGATCGGCCTGGCAGCCAGCTCCACGACGGCGTGGTACTCCAGTTGCAGGTCGGCCCGCCCAGCTGCCCCGGTCCGGGTCACGAGTGCCTCCACCGGCAGCTCCCGGCCCGTCGAACGGGTTCGGCCACCGGTGACCGCGTACACCGGGACCACCCGGCCGCCCGAGGGGCCGCCGACGGCCGGCCGCTCGCTGTGCCCGCGGCCGGCAGCGTCCTGCGCTGCCACCGCGTCAACTCCCGGCGGTGCGGGGGGCCGGGTTCAGCACATGCCCGACGCGAGAGGCCAGCATCGTCATCTCGTAGCCGATCATGCCGATGTCGCAGCGCCGCTCCGCGTACACCGCGAGCGTCGCGCCGGGGCCGACGGTCGTGATGAACAGGTAGCCGCCGGCCATCTCCAGGATGGTCTGGGTCAGCGCTCCGGCCCCGAGCAGCTGCGCGGTCCCCCGGGCGAGACTGATCAGGCCGGACGCCGCTGCGGACAACTGGTCGCCGAGCACGACGCCGACGCCGGGCGAGGCGGCCAGCCGAAGACCGTCGCTGGAGACCAGCAGGGCATGCTCCACGCCCGGGGTCTCCCGGACGAACTCTCCCAGCAGCCAGTCCAGCTGCCCCGTCACCGGGCTCACGCGCCCTCCTCATCGATGTCGTTGATGCTCGTCGACCGTGTCGGCGGCGCTGCTGCGCCCGACGGTGAGCTCGCACGCTCGCTCACGACTGCTGCCTCTCATCGGCGCCGCTGGGCGGCTCGTCGTCCGGCTCGGGATCCACCAGCGCCCTCGCGGCCTCCCGGCTCGCCTGGTAGCGCGACAGCGCCGCGGCGGCCCCGGAACTGGGTCGCTGGGCCGGGACGTCCGACGCCGGTCCCGGCTCCCGGAGCTGGGGGGCCAGGTGGGACTGCGGTATCCGGCGGCGCAGACCGGGACCGGCGGGCACGGATGCCGGCGGGCCCGGTGGGGCCGCGTCGTCGGCTGATCGCGGCCGGGGGATGGGCTGTGCGGACAGCGATCGCCCGAGCGGCCCGGACGCGTGCGGCGCAGGCGTCCCGGCGCTCGGCCGGCCATCGGGCCGGGAGGCCGGCGGCACAGCACCGGGGTCGAGAGGTGCCGCAGCGGCGGAACCCGGTCCGTGCCCGTCGGGGCCCTCTGACGCCGCGCTCCACCAGCCCGTCCACCCGCTGTCCGCACCGGCCGGCAGGATGGCATCGGCGGCCGGCGACGACGCCTGCGACGGCACCAGCAGCGGTGCCGGGACGCGATCCGGGCGCGGTCCCGCGTCCCCGGCCGCGGCGCCCGCCCGAACGGGCGCGCCCGGTCCCACGGCCCCGGCCGGGCGCACGGCCGGCATCCGAACCGGTGTGGTGATCTCGACGGCCGACTCCGCACCGCCCGCGGTGAACAGGACGGCAGGCAGGGCCACGACCGCGGTGACACCGGATCCCGGCGCCGCACTGAGCGAGACCCCGATGCCGTGCCGGGCCGCCAGCCGCGCGACGACATGGAAGCCGAGGCGCTGCGAGACCGACAGATCCACCTCGGGCGGCCGGGCCAGCAATTCGTTGGCCGCGGCCAGGTCCTCGGCCGGCATGCCGACGCCCCGGTCCTCGACGGTCAGCAGCTGCCCGCCGTCGTCCTGCGGATTCGCCCGGGCGCGAATCATCACAGAGCTCTCCGGCGGGGAGAAGCGCACCGCGTTCTCGGTCAGTTCGGCCAGCAGATGGGTCAGGTCGGCGACCGTGTGCCCGGCGATCGCCGCCCGGTCGTCGACCTCGTACCCGACCCGATCGAGGTCCTCCGTCTCCGCGATGGCCGCGCGGATCACGTCCAGCAGTGGCACCGAGGCGGACCAGGTCCGCGGCGGCTGTTCACCGGCGAGCACCAGCAGGCTCTCGGCGTTGCGCCGGATCCGGGTGGCCAGGTGCTCGAGCCGGAAGAGTTCGGCCAGCACATCGGGGTCCTGCTCGGACTCCTCGAGCTGGTCGATGATGTCCAGCTGGCGGTAGAGCAGGCTCTGGTTGCGCCGGGCGAGGTTGACCAGCATCTCGGAGGCGAACCGGCGTCGGCCGATCTCCGCGGCGGCGGTGATCAGCTGTTTGCCCAGCGCCTCCTTCTCGCTCCGCTCGTCCTCGGTCATCCGCCAGAAGATCACCACTCCGGCCCAGGCGGCCACCACGGCCAGGCAACCGATGAGCGACCAGGGCCACGGATCGGCCTGTTCCGCGGCATCCGCGAAGAGAAGCCCGGGGGACCACAACGATCCGATGCCGTAGCCGAGCACCACCACGACGACGTGCCCCACGAGCGGCACCCAGTCCTCGTAGAGCGCGATGAAGCCGATGACGACGAAGAAGTGGAGGTGCGCCTCGGTGGCGCCTCCGGTGAGGCCGACCAGCGCCGAAGAGCAGCAGGCCAGGCCACCGGTGACGAACGACGACGCCAGGCGCCGGCCCCGGACCACGTGACCCAGGACGAGCCCGACGACGGGACCGATGACCGCCAGGCCGAGTGCGGCGATCGGACGCCCGAGCCACCACCCGACGCCCAGCAGCGCGGGCACGTGCAGCAGCAGCACCCGCTCCAGCAGGCGGTGACGACGTCGCCACGCCTTCTCGTCCAGGTTGTCGCCCCGCGGCAGGTACTCCAGCAGCCCGGTCAGCACCCGGCCACCACCCTCTCACTTCCCGAACATCGAGCCGGGGGCGCAGCAGCGGAATGAATGACTTCGACTGCTCCCGTCACGGACGCGATCCGACCCCTCCGGGGGCCAGCGGGAACATACACAGAGCGTGTTGCCTAGATAGCTGGATCGGAGCAGCAACGCGGGGTGGACGCGCCATTTGGCGACGTTCAGTTGCCGTTTGGCTCACTCAGCCGTGGATCCTCCAGTGTGGAACACACGAAAGCATGAGAGGCGATCGTGACGCAGGTCGCCGACTCCGGCCGTCACCGCGCCGCTCGGCGCCCACGGCCGGCTGATCGGCGCTGCCGAGCGGGGCGACCCAGCCGGCCGTCAGCGGCGGGTGTCGCGGTAACGCCGCCGCGGGCGCGGCGATGAGGTGCACCCGGACGCCGGCCCGACGGCCCTGCGACCCACCGGACAGACGATCGGCGCACCGCTGCGACCGGCCCCGATTGGATTGCGCCGCAGGTCGGGATGCGGGACTACGCTCGTGACATGGCACTCCCCAACGACACCGACCCGAAGCTCGCTGAGTACGCCCATCCCGAGCGCCTGGTCACCACCGAGTGGCTGGCGCAGAACCTGGGCACGGAGGGCCTCGTCGTCGTCGAGTCCGACGAGGACGTCCTGCTCTACGACACCGGGCACATTCCGGGCGCGGTGAAGATCGACTGGCACACCGAGCTCAACGACCCGGTGACCCGCGACTACGTCGACGGCGCCCGCTTCGCGGAGATCCTGGGTGAGCGCGGCATCGGCCGCGACACCACGGTCGTCATCTACGGCGACAAGAACAACTGGTGGGCCGCCTACGCCCTGTGGGTGTTCGGCCTGTTCGGCCACCCCGACGTGCGCCTGCTCGACGGCGGTCGCGCCAAGTGGATCGCCGAGGGCCGGGAGATCACCACCGAGGCACCCAAGCCCGAGGCCGTCGACTACCCCGTGGTCGAGCGTGACGACAGCAAGATCCGGGCGTTCCGGGACGACGTGCTCGCCCACCTCGGCAAGCCGATGGTCGACGTGCGCTCCCCCGGCGAGTACTCCGGCGAACTGCTGCACATGCCCGACTACCCGCAGGAGGGTGCGGTCCGCGGCGGGCACATCCCGGGTGCGGCCAGCGTGCCGTGGGCCCGGGCCGCCGCCGAGGACGCGACGTTCAGGTCCCGCGCGGACCTGGAGGCCATCTACCAGCAGGAGCAGGGCCTGTCCCCCGACGACGACGTCATCGCCTACTGCCGGATCGGCGAGCGCTCCAGCCACACCTGGTTCGTACTGACCCACCTGCTCGGCTTCGGCAACGTCCGCAACTACGACGGCAGCTGGACCGAGTGGGGCAACACCGTCCGGGTGCCGATCGTCCAGGGTCCCGAGCGCGGGTCGGTGCCACAGCGGTGAGCGATCTACCCCCTCGGCTCGCCGAGCTGGTCGAGGACTTCTCCGAGGTCGGCCCGAAGGACCGGCTGCAACTGCTGCTCGAGCTGTCCCAGGAGCTGCCGGAACTGCCGCAGCGCTACGCCGACGCCGCGGACACGATGGAACAGGTGCACGAGTGCCAGTCGCCACTGTTCCTGGCGGTCGAGGTCGACCCCGACGCCGACCGGAACGTGCACCTGTTCTTCTCCGCACCGCCCGAGGCCCCGACCACCCGCGGGTTCGCCTCGATCATGTACACCGGCCTGGACGGTGAGCCCGCCGCCGACGTCCTCGCCGTGCCGGACGACTTCTACATCGCCCTCGGACTCGGCCAGGCAGTGAGCCCGCTGCGACTGCGCGGGATGGCGGCGATGCTCGCCCGCATCAAGAACCAGGTCCGCGCGGCCACCGCGGCCTGACACCCGGTCCACCCGCGTACCGGCGGTCACCGCCGGTACGCGGGTGTGCACCGTCTGCCGCCGAACGGAACGGCAACCTCAAGTCCTGGTGAAGAACGTTCCGTTCGTCCTGCGATCCTGCCCACACTGTGAGGCGTCTCATAAGGACGGCTCAGGGGGTGTTCAGATGAGCTCACTCGCGGCGGCAGGCGACACCTGGGGAATCAGCGGCACGACCTTTCTGTCGGCCTACATCGTGATCGCGACCGCGGTCTGGGTGGCCGCATCACGGGCCCGGCGGGCCCTCGCCGACCGGCGCCCCGACCGGCTGGTGGCCGATCTGAGCTCCCGGCCACACGACGTCGCCCATCTCAACGGCGGTCCCGACCTGGCCGTCTACTCGGCGCTGAGCTCGATGCACGTGAGCGGCACCATCGTCACCGCCGGGCGGGGCAACGTGCTGGCCTGCGGCCGTCCGGAAGCAGGCACCGACGAACTCGAGCGCGCCATCCACCTCACCGCGGTCGTCCCGGTGCCCCGGCACCGGTTGCGGTTCCACCGGGTCGTCGGCACCGCGCTGGCCGCCGTCGAACGCCGGCTCACCGACGCCGGCCTGCTGTTGAACGACGGCGAACGCCGTTCCATCCAGCGGGTGGGCCTGTGGATGCTCGCCGTGGCCGGCCTCGGGCTCGTCCGGCTGCTCGCCGGGGTGGCCGCAGCCCGGCCCGTCGGTTTCCTGGTCGTGGCGCTGTTCGCCGTCACGGCGGTGGCCGCCGTGCAGCTGATCCACGCACCGCGGCGCAGCCGGTTCGGCGACCGGACGCTCGCGCGGCTGCGCGACGAGCACCACAGCCTGTCCCCGGCCATGAAGCCCGATTGGGCGGCGAACGGGGCCACCGGTGCGGCACTCGGCGTGGGTGTTTTCGGGATGAGCGCGCTGTGGGCCTCGGATCCGGCCTTCGCCGACGAGCTGGCCGCGCAGAAGGTGGCCGCCGCGAGCGAGGTGGGTGGCGGCTACGGCGGCACCGTCGACAGCGGCGGCGGTGGCGGCGGAGGCTGAGGTCGTCGTGCCCCGCCTCGGGGTCCGGATCGGGTGGCGCCCGGAGATCTCCGAGCTGATCGCCGATCTGCCAGGAATGCGGTTCTGCGAGGTCATCGCGGAATCGCTCGCTCCCGCAGTTCCGCCTCGAGGGGTGGCGGAGCTGCGGGAGCGGGGGATCCCGGTGATCCCGCACGGGGTCCGGCTGTCCCTCGGCGGCGCCGAACCCGTCGACGCCGACCGGCTGGGCGCCCGCGGGGGCGCCGCGCGACGGCTGGGACCTCGCCCGAGCACTGCGCCGCGTCGGCGGGCTGACCGCGAGCGCAGCCGAGGAACTCGCCGTCCGGGAGGCCTGCTGGCGCTACGAGGGCCACTCCGCGCCCCGCAGGCGCCGGCCGTGCGCCGGGCCGGTCGGGCGGTGGTCGTGCAGATGGCGGGTCGCACGGTGTGGGCGGGCCCACCCCGGCAGCCCTGAACATCCCGCCCCGAACGGGTGATCTTCGCGGTAGGAGCGGGGAAGCGTCGGCTACGCCACAATGCCTCACACCCGGAACCTGCCGTGTGGACTCTTACACTCCCCGGTAACCAGTGCGCCGGCGCAACGGGACCGGCCGCTCACCACGAGGAGACCGACCGTGCCGCAACTGCGCAAAGTTCTCGTCGCGAACCGCGGGGAGATCGCCGTGCGGGTGATCCGAGCCGCGAAGGACGCGGGCCTTGCCAGTGTCGCCGTCTACGCCGACCCGGACCGCGACGCGATGTTCGTCCGGCTCGCCGACGAGGCGTTCGCCCTCGGTGGCACCACCGCCGCCGAGTCCTACCTCGACTTCGACAAGGTGATCGGCGCGGCCGAGCAGGCCGGCGCCGACGCGATCCACCCCGGCTACGGCTTCCTGTCCGAGAACGCCGACTTCGCCCAGGCCGTCATCGACGCCGGGATCATCTGGATCGGGCCGACCCCGCAGGCCATCCGCGACCTCGGGGACAAGGTCACCGCCCGGCACATCGCCACCCGCGCCGGTGCCCCGCTGGTGCCGGGCACCCCGGACCCGGTGGCCGACGCCGACGAGGTCGTGGCCTTCGCCGAGGAGCACGGGCTGCCGGTCGCGATCAAGGCCGCGTTCGGCGGCGGCGGGCGCGGGATGAAGGTGGCCCGCGAGCTCTCCGAGATCCCCGAGCTGTTCGAGTCCGCGGTGCGCGAGGCCACCGCGGCGTTCGGCCGCGGCGAGTGCTTCGTCGAGCGCTACCTGGACAAGCCCCGCCACGTCGAGGCCCAGGTGCTCGCCGACACGCACGGCAACGTCATCGTCGTGGGCACCCGCGACTGCTCGCTGCAGCGCCGGTTCCAGAAGCTCGTCGAGGAGGCCCCGGCGCCGTTCCTGTCCGAGGAGCAGCGCAAGACCATCCACGACGCGGCGAAGGCGATCTGCACCGAGGCCGGCTACCACGGCGCCGGCACCGTCGAGTTCCTCGTCGGCCAGGACGGCCTGATCTCGTTCTTGGAGGTCAACACTCGGCTGCAGGTCGAGCACCCGGTCTCGGAGGAGACCTCCGGGCTGGACCTGGTGCGCGAGCAGTTCCGCATCGCCGAGGGCGCCGAGCTCAACCTGCTCGAGGACCCGCAGCCGCGCGGGCACTCCATCGAGTTCCGGATCAACGGCGAGGACGCCGGGCGCAACTTCCTGCCCGCCCCGGGCACCGTCACCGCGATCTCCTACCCGGCCGGCCCCGGGGTGCGCGTCGACGCGGGTGTGGAGGCCGGCTCGGTGATCGGCGGCCAGTTCGACTCGCTGCTGGCCAAGCTGATCGTCACCGGCTCGGACCGGGCGCAGGCCCTGGAGCGGGCGCGCCGCGCGCTGGCCGAGTTCCAGGTCGAGGGCATGGCCACGGTGCTGCCGTTCCACCGCATCGTCGTCGAGGACCCGGCGTTCGCCGCCACCACCGAGCAGGACTTCACCGTCCACACCCGGTGGATCGAGACCGAGTGGAACAACACCGTCGAGCCGTTCACCGGTGGTGAGGGCGCGGACTCCGAGGAGTCGCCCCGGCAGACCGTCGTGGTGGAGGTCGGCGGCCGGCGGCTCGAGGTGTCGCTGCCCGGCGACCTCGCGCTCGGCGGCGGGGGCTCAGGCGCGGCCACGGCCCCGCCGCGCAAGCGCGGCGGCGGCAAGGGCGCGGCAAAGGCGTCCGGTGACGCGGTCACAGCGCCGATGCAGGGCACGATCATCAAGGTCGCGGTGTCCGACGGCGACACCGTCTCCGCCGGCGACCTGGTCGTGGTCCTCGAGGCCATGAAGATGGAGAACCCGGTCACCGCGCACAAGGACGGCACGATCACCGGCCTCTCGGCGGAGACCGGCAGCTCGGTGTCCCAGGGCACCGTCATCTGCGAGATCAAGGAGTAGCGCTCCGCGCCTGTGCAACGTGTTGCCCCCCATGGAGCCTGTTGAGATCAACGCCGGTACCTGGTACCTGCGTGCGCTGCGCGCCGACGACCGGATCGACGACCGGCCCGCCGTGCTGGCATCGTGCCTGGACCCGGAGATCCTCCGCTGGCGGCGACGCCCGGAGCCGACCCTCGAGGCGGTCGGTGCGCACATCGCCGAACGGGCCGCGGAGTGGGCGGGGGACACCCGCTGCTCATGGGCGGTGTGTGAGCCGACGACCGGCGACATGCTCGGTGAGGTCAGCCTCGCGAGCCTGGACCTGGCCATCGGCACGGCCGAGGTGGCCTGCTGGGCGCTGCCCGCCGCCCGCGGCAAGGGCATGATCACGACGGCGGTGTCGAGCGTGCTGCGGTTCGGGTTCGGCGGGCTCGGACTGCACCGGGTGACCTACGCCTGGGCCGAGGGCAACGAAGCCTCCGCCCGGGTCGCGGCGAAGTGCGGGTTCACGATCGAGGGCCGGCAGCGCTCCGGCTGGGTCGTCGACGGACGCCGGGTCGACGTCATGCTCGCCGGACGGCTGGCCGCCGACGGGGATTGACGACGTACGTCCCATTTATCTAACGTCATCGAGCCAGGTTCTTCCACGGCGACCGCACCGTGCTGAACAAGTGCATAGCGGACAGCAGTGACGTACCCGTGTGACCACCCACGGGGCCCGGTTACTTTCCGCCACGCGGATCGAGACCGCGCCGCGGATCCGTTCGCCACGCAGGCCAAGCCGCGCCGCGAACACGTCCCCCGTCACAACGGCGACTCAGGATCCGTCATGCCCCCCGACACCTACGTGACCAGCCACATCCACGTCGACGGGCCGATCCCCGGCCCACATTCCCTGCTCACCCTCGCCTCGGCCGCGCACAACGCGGACGGGGTCCTGCTCACCACGTTCACGGCCAACCTGCGTGAACTGCCCGGCGCCACCCTGCACCCGATCGCGCTGCAATCCTGGCGGAATCGGGCCGAGGACTGGCTCTCCACCCGCCGGGCGACCCGTCCACCCGCCATCGCGATGACCGCCTACGCCCGCTGGATCGCACAGCTCCCCGGGCGTCCGGTTCTCGTCGCCGACCCCGAAGCGCAGGACTACCTGTTCCTCTACTGGTACCTCCAGCGCTTCACCGGGCAATGGCCCTTCGCCCGGACCAGCACCGACCCGGACGTCCGGGAGCGACTCCCGTACACGCCCATGTGCACCCTCGCCGGCTGCCGAGCCCCGCTCGCGCGGACCAGCTGACGGCGAAGCCCCCGCCGGACCGGACTGCAGCCGGTTCGCCGGGGGCTTTTCCGTGTCCGAATCGCATCGCCGGAAGTGTCCGGTCCACTACCGTTCGCCCCGTGCACCGGGTTGTGGTGATCGCTGTGCTGCTGGGTGTGACGGCCGGGTGCGCGGCCCAGGATCCGGGCGCCGCCGCCCCCACGCCATCCGCTTCCGCCTCTGCCTCCGCCTCCGCCGAGCCCAGCGGGATCATGCTGCCGCCGCGGCCGCGGGAGCTGGGGTTGGACGGAGTGGATCCGTGCAGCGTCCTGTCGGCCCGGCAGCGGGCGGGGCTGGGGTTGGACGGGCGCCCGGTCGCCGGTCGGACCGGCGCGCTGTTCGGTGCTGCTTCGTCCTGCACGATCGGCGGGTCGGAACCGCGGGAGGTCTCGGCCGGCCTGGCCGTGGTCACCGATCGCGGCATCGACGTCATCACCGCTGCGGGCAGCGTGACCGATGAGCTGACCGTGATCACGGTGGCGGGTTTCCCGGCGGTGCTGGCCCGGCCGACCCGGCTCCGGGACTTCTGCAGCGTCGAGGTCGACGTCGCCGCCGGGCAACTGCTCGACGTCCAGTTCGCCCAGGGCACGCGCGACCAACCCATCCCTCAGGACCAGCTCTGCCGGGATGCCGAACAGGTCGCCGAGGCCGCGCTCACCTCGCTGCTCGCCGGCTGAGGTTCGCCATCGCGAACCGTTTCTCCGATCGGGTTCGCCCCCGCCCGCTCCGCCATAGCGTCCGGCACGACCACCCGTTCCCGCCGCGCCAGGGGGAGCCATGCCGTATCGCCCGCGAGCCGTACTCCGCCTCGAACCAGTGGCGGCAGATCGAGCAGACGATCCGCACCATCGACGCAACTCCGTCGACGGCGATCGCGAGCATCGGCGGCGGCTGGGAAGGCCAGGCGGCCGAAGCGACGGCCAACGGCCTGACCCCGCTGGGCGTCTGGGCGACCGCCGGCGCCGAGGATGCCCGGGTACTGGCCCGGCTGCTGATGCTGCTCGCGCGGCCCGACGCCCAGCTGGAGCTGCGAGCCTGGTTCGGGCGCAGCGTTCGCGCCGTCGCCGCCGGCCGGCTGGACAGCGCGGTACTCGCGGTGCGGCAGGACGCGACGATCACCCTGGAGGCGTGCGGCTCGCTACCGGCCGGGCTGCTCACGGCGCTGCCGGCCGCCGGCCCCGGGCCGGGTCGTTCGAGCACCCTGCCCACCCATGTGCTGGGCGAGGCGCTCGCGAACCCCGCCGAGCTACGCCAGGTCCTGATCGCCCGCAATGTCCCGCCGGTCGAGGCGGGGCTGCTGGCCCGGATGCTGGCCACCGCCGGCGGCCGCAGCCAGCTCACCGCGCTGGCGACCGACCGGTGGGGCGTGGCCCGGCGACTGTCCCGGGTGCTGACGGTGCTCGACGGCCCCCGCGGCCGCTACCTGCTCACCCGCAGCACTGCCGAGGACGGCACGGACTGGACAACCGTCGGCCCTACCGACGACCGCAGGCTGCGACACCGCGTCGACGAACTGCTGGACGACGCCGTCGCCGCGGCAGGCCGGTCCGCCTGATCTCGGCCCGGGTCAGGCGGTCGGCTCCAGGATCAGCGGCCGGGCCTCGGGCGCGGCGATGCGGCGCGCGTCGGCGGCGGTGTCGTCGGGCAGAGCCTGCGACTCGCGCTCCGCCTGCACCCGCGCGGTGTAGACCTCGACCTCGCGGGCGATCGTCGCCTCGTCCCAGCCGAGCACGCCGGCCATCAGCTCGGCGACCTGCCGCGCACAGTCCACCCCGCGGTGCGCGTACTCGATCGAGATCCGGGTCCGCCGGGTGAGCACGTCCTCCAGGTGCAGCGCGGCCTCGTGGCTGACCGCGTGCATCACCTCGGCCTGCAGGTAGTCCTCCGCGCCGGTGATCGGTGCGAGCAACTCGCGGCGCTCGTCGGCGGCCCCGAGCACCTGGTCGAGCAGCGAGCCGTAGCGGTCGAGCAGGTGCCGAATCCGGTACGGGTGCAGGCCGTAGCGGGTGCCGACGTGCTCGCACTGGTTGATCAGGGCGTGGTAACCGTCGGCGCCGAGCAGCGGCACCTTGTCCGTCGTCGACGGCGCGACCCGTGACGGGATGTCGACGGCGGCCGCGTCCACCGCATCGGCCGCCATGACCCGGTAGGTGGTGTACTTCCCGCCGGCGATCGCGACCAGCCCGGGCAGCACCCGAGCCACCGCGTGCTCCCGCGACAGCTTCGACGTGGCCTCGTCCTCACCGGCCAGCAGCGGACGCAGCCCGGCGTAGACGCCCTCGATGTCGTCGTGCGTCAGCGGCGTCGCGAGCACGCTGTTCACGTGACCGAGTACGTAGTCGATGTCCGCGCGGGTCGCCGCGGGATGCGCCAGGTCGAGGTTCCAGTCGGTGTCGGTGGTGCCGACGATCCAGTGGTTGCTGCGCCAGGGGATCACGAACAGCACCGAGGTCTCGGTGCGCAGGATGATGCCCGAGTCGGACACGATCCGGTCGCGCGGGACGACGATGTGCACGCCCTTCGACGCCCGCACCCGGAACCGCCCGCGGCCACCCGACAGCCGCTGGATCTCGTCGGTCCACACGCCAGTGGAGTTGATCACCGCGTGGGCCCGGACGTCGATCTCCTCACCGGTCTCGCTGTCGCGCACCCGGACGCCGGAGACCCGGTCGGCCTCCCGGAGGAACCCGACGACCTGCGTCGACGTGCGGACGACCGCGCCGTAGCGCGCCGCGGTACGGGCGACGGTCATGGTGTGCCGGGCGTCGTCGGCCTGCGCGTCCCAGTACTGCATGCCGCCGATCAGCGCGTCGCGGCGCAGCGCGGGGATCATCCGTTGCGCGCCGGCCCGGGTCAGCTGCTTGTGCCGGGGCAGCGAGCGGGCGCCGCCCATCGTGTCGTAGAGGGTGAGACCGGCGGTGACGTACGGCCGCTCCCAGAACCGGTGGGTGAGCGGGTACAGGAAGCTGACCGGCTTCACCAGGTGCGGGGCCAGCCGGGTCAGCATCAGCTCGCGCTCGTGCAGCGCCTCCCGGACCAGGGAGAACTCCAGCTGTTCGAGGTAGCGCAAGCCGCCGTGGAACAGCTTCGAGCTGCGACTCGACGTGCCGCTGGCCAGGTCGCGCGCCTCGACCAGGGCCACCGAGAGGCCCCGGGTGGCGGCGTCCAGTGCCGCGCCGCTACCGACGACCCCGCCGCCCACGATGACGACGTCGAATTCTTGATCGCGCAGCTGCTGCCAGTTGCGTTCGCGTTCCGCCGGTCCCAGCCGCCCCCACACGCCGACAACACTATCGCCGCCCGCCGGGTCGGGCCGTTCCCCGCGAGTCGCCCTTTTCGGGAGGGTGAGTCGCCCGATCCGGGAGTGGTCAGAGCGCAGGATGCGGGCGGCCGATCACCGCGCCCGCCACACCCGCGATGAGTGTCAGCGTGGCGAGCAGCATCCCCAGCAGGCCGAACCCGCCGACCAGCAGGCCGAAGCCCGCGGACACCGCACCCACGGCCAACCCGGTGCGGGCCACCGTCACACCGGTGAGCTTCCGAGTCACCAGCCGGGCCGCCCCGGCGGTGAGCAGGAGCACCAGCGCCGCGGGAAGCGGGGCCAGTAGGCCGCCCGAGGGCAGCACCATGAACAGGACGTCGTCGGCGAGCTGCGCCCCGACGCCGGCGAGCAGCACGGGAACCACCGGGATCCGGGTGGTGTCGGGCAGACTGGTCATGGCCCGAGCATCGCCGCGCACCGGGCCGGCCGTATCGGGGATGGCCCCGATACCGACCCTGGTTCCGGTCGGAGCGGGACTCAGTCCAGGTCGCTGTGCTGCATCAACTGACGGCCGGCCTCGGTGATCGACCCGGACAGCGACGGGTAGACCGAGAAGGTGTGCGCCAGGTCGTCGACGCCGAGCCCGTTCTGTACCGCCATCGCGATGGGCAGGATCAGCTCGCTGGCCACCGGCGCCACGACCACGCCGCCGATGACCACCCCGGTCGCCGGGCGGCAGAACAGCTTGACGAAGCCGCGACGTAGGCCCTGCATCTTCGCCCGCGGGTTGGTCGCCAGCGGCAGCATGATCGTCCGGGCCGGGACCTCGCCGGCGTCGATGGCGCGCTGGCTGATCCCGACGGTGGCGATCTCCGGACGGGTGAACACGGCGGCGGCCACGGTCTTCAGCTTGATCGGCGCCACGCCCTCGCCCAGCGCGTGCCACATCGCGATGCGGCCCTGCATGGCCGCGACCGAGGCCAGCATGAGCACACCGGTGCAGTCCCCGGCGGCGTAGACGCCCGGCACCGAGGTGCGCGAGACCCGGTCCACCGGGATGAACCCGCCGCGGTCGGTCTCGATGCCGACCTTCTCCAGGCCCAGGTCGGTGGTGTTGGGCACGGAGCCGACGGTCATGAGAGCGTGCGAACCGCGCACCTCGCGGCCGTCGGAGAGGGTGACGACCACGCCGTCGCCCTCCCGGGTCACGGACTTCGCCCGGGCCTGGCCCAGGATGTGCACACCGCGCTCGGCGAACACCTCCTGCAGCACCGCGGAGGCGTCGGCGTCCTCACCGGGCAGCACCCGGTCGCGGCTGGAGACGAGCGTGACCTCCGAACCCAACTCGACGTAGGCGGAGACGAACTCCGCACCGGTCACCCCGGAGCCGACGACGATCAGGTGTTCGGGCAGCTCATCGAGGTCGTAGAGCTGGCGCCAGGTGAGGATCCGCTCGCCGTCGGGGCGGGCGTCGTCGAGCACCCGCGGGGTGGCGCCGGTCGCGACCAGCACGACATCGGCCGCGAGTTCCTCGCGTTCGCCGCTGAGGTGGCGGGCCTCGATCACATGGGTGGCCCGGATCGTCGGCGCGTCGGCGAAGGCCGCGGCTCCGTTGATGATCCGGACACCCTCGCGCTCGAGGCGGGCCCGGATGTCGGCGGACTGGGCGAGCGCGAGGCCCTTGACCCGCCCGTGCACGATCGGCAGGTCCACGGGGACGTTCTTGCGGTCGACGAGCACGCCGAGGTCGGGGGCGCGGTGCAGCTCGACGCGAATGCTCGCCGACGAGATGAACGTCTTCGACGGGACGCAGTCGTCGAGCACGCAGGCACCGCCCATGCCGTGCTGCTCGATCACCGTCACGTCACTGCCATGCTGAGCCGCGACCAGGGCCGCCTCGTATCCGGCCGGGCCCCCACCCATGATCACGATCCGGGTCACAACGTCCGTCCCTCCCGTGCCGACGCCTCACGAGCACGGTACGCGGGGGGCGCTGGGCACCTGCGAAGTGAGGTCCGTCGGTCACACGCACGGTGCGCGCCACTAGTCTGTCCCGGTGCCGCTGTATGCCGCCTACGGATCGAACATGGATCCGGCGCAGATGAAGGAGCGTGCCCCGCACTCGCCGATGGCGGGCACGGGGTGGCTGCAGGGCTGGCGACTCACCTTCGGCGGTGAGGATTTCGGCTGGGAGGGCGCGCTCTCCACGGTCGTCGAGCACCCGGGTTCGCAGGTCTTCGTAGTGCTCTACGACGTCCCGGAGCACGACTCCGCCCAGCTGGACCGCTGGGAGGGTGGCGAGCTCGGCCTGCACAAGAAGCTGCGGCTGCGGGTGCACACCCTCGAGGGCGACGTGCTCGCCTGGATCTACGTGCTCAACGACTACGAGGGCGGCATGCCGTCGGCCCGCTACCTCGGCGTGATCGCGGACGCCGCCGAGCAGGCCGGCGCCCCGGCGGACTACGTGGCCGCGCTGCGCAGCCGCCCGAGCCGCAAGTCCCTGTAACGCCCTCCCTCCCGCGAGTCGGCACTTCCGGGAGCGCGAGTCGGCACTTCCGGGAGCGCGAGTCGGCACTTCCGGAACACCGAGTCGCCCATTGCGCGAGTTCCGGTCACGACACGCGCCTCTCCCGGTGCCGACGAGGCCGCCAGCAGCCCGCCGTCCGGCCCGTGAGATCGATTCCACGGGCCACGAACGCCTCGTGCAGTTCGCGCTCGACGCGCGCGATGTCGTGGAGATCATCGGCTCCGGCCCGCACCACCGTCCAGCCCCGGCTCCGAAGGTCCTCCTCCCGACTCTCGTCCTGCCCGGTACGCCCGAAATGAGCGGCATGCCCGTCGTACTCCACGAGGATGCGGAGAGCGGGCCACGCCAGGTCGACGCGGTACAGCCGCTCGCCGTCCGGCCCGCGGATCCACCAGTTGACCTCGGGGACGGGGAAGCCGAGATCGGCGATGCGCCACAGGATCCGACTCTCCGCCGGTGACTCCGCGCGGCCGGTGGCCAGGCCCAGAAGCCTGGCCCCGATGCGCGTCCCGCGCGGATCGGGCCGCTCGGCCAACCGCTGCTGGACCCGTGCGCGGAACTCGTCGCGGCGCCCGTCGTCGAGCTGGGCAAGTGCCTGGTCGGTGACGGCGAGGACGTCCGGTGGGCGGGCGGTGCAGAGCAGGTCGGTGACCACACGCTCCAGCCCGAGCAACGGCAGCCCGTCGACCGTTTCCCGATCCGCTTCCACGAAACGGCCGTTGTGCACGACCATCCCGGGCCGGGATCGTCGGCGGCTGCCGTAGGGGACCATGAGATGGACCGGCGCGGGCTCGGACGCGGTACAACCGTGCAGGAAGGCAGCGGTCGGGCCGGCCACGACGGCGGTGGGCCCGCAGATGAGCCAGGCGGCAGCCGTCACGGTCAACGGCTCGGTCGCCCGGTGCGGATCGACGAGCACCCCGGGCCACGGCGAAAGGAGCTCGCCCGACTTGATCGCGGCCCGCACCCGGTAGTCGCCGAGCGCCTCGACAGCGGCGCGGCGCAGGCACGCACCCGCGAGGCCCACATCCGGTGGAATCATGGGCTCGACGGTGTCCGACGACGCAACTCAGCGGCAGGGCATGCCGCTCAGCTGTGGACAGCTGCTCCCGGATGTGGACAGACTCGGACGACCACGCGCGACGGACTCACCCGAATCCGCCGACTCACCCTCCCGAAAGTGCCGACTCGCGGGGTGGGGTCAGGCGTTCAGGGCGGCGAGGGCGGCGTTGGTCAGGATCCGGACCCCGACGGGCAGGGCACGCTCATCGAGGTCGAACGTGGGCTGGTGGATGTCGCGCATCAGGCCGTGGCCCGGCCACACCCCGAGCCGCGCCATCGAGCCGGGCACGTGCTCCAGGTACCAGGCGAAGTCCTCGCCCCCGCTGGACTGCTCGGTGCCGGTCGCCGCGTCCGGGCCGAGGGCGGCCACCGCGGCATCGGCGAGCATGCCCGCGCTGACCGCATCGTTGACCACCGGCGGCACGCCGCGGACATGGTCGAGCACGTAACCGACGCCGGTGGGCGCGAGCAGCGCCGCGATCAGTGAGCGGATCTTGCCCTCGAGCTCGCCCCAGGTGGCGTGGTCGGCGGTGCGCAGGGTGCCGCGCAGCACGCCGTGCTGCGGGATCGCGTTGGCCGCCTCACCGGCCTCCACCGCACCCCAGACGAGCACGGTGCCCGAACGCGGGTCGACCTGGCGGGTCAGCAACAGCGGCAGCTGGGTGATGAGCAACCCAATGGCCTGCACCAGGTCGGCGGTGAGGTGGGGACGCGCGGTGTGCCCGCCCGGCGAGGTCAGCCGGATCTCGAGCAGGTCGCACGCCGAGGTGATCGGACCGACCCGGGTGCCGAGCCTGCCCACCTCCAGCCGCGGGTCGCAGTGCAGCGCGAAGATCCGCTCGACGCCCTCCATCGCGCCGTCGGCGACCATGTCGATCGCGCCACCGGGCTGCACCTCCTCGGCCGGCTGGAAGATCAGCCGGACCCGCCCCGGCAACGACGGTGCCGACGCCAGCGCGAGCCCGGCGCCGAGCACGATGGCGGTGTGCGCGTCGTGCCCGCAGGCATGCATCACGCCGGGCACCGTCGAGGCGAAGGACAGCCCCGTGTCCTCGGCCAGCGGCAGCGCGTCCAGGTCGGCGCGCAGGGCGACGCAGCGGTCGCCGTAGCCGACGTCGCAGACCAGACCGGTACCGCCGGGCAGGGTGCGCGGTTCGAGCCCGGCGGCCATCAACCGGCGGGCGACCAGCGCGGTCGAGCGCTGCTCGGAACGGGCCAGCTCAGGTACGGAGTGCAGGGAGCGCCGCCAGGCGACCACGTCGGCCCGGTGCCGGTCGAGCCAGGAATCCAGCCAGGACGGCCCGGTGCCAGCGCCCAGGTCGGCGACCGAGAAGTCGCCCGAGGACGCGAGGCCGGCGTGCGCCTCCAGCAGGGTCACCGGGCACCCCCGATCCTCACGGCCCCGCACGGGGCGGTCGCTGTTCCTTGCAGCATCAACCCATGGTGCTCACTCGGACAGCGGTGCACCAACCCGAAACCGGGGTCTTGCCCGGATCCTCGACGAGGGGTTGCGGATCTGCTGCAGGCGGGCGGCCAGATGGTGACGAACGGTAGGCGCCATTCGCGACGAGCGGACGTTCTGGCCGCTCGTCGCCCTGCGCAGGGTGCTCGTTCGGTCACGGCGCGTGGCCTCGACTGCTCCGTGTCGGGGGTTGCCGCGCTCCGTGACCGGCGACCGGAACAATAGGCCCGTGTCCACGGCGGGTGACGACGAACAGCGCCGGATCGGCGGCCGCTACCTGCTCGCCGCCCAGCTCGGCAGCGGCGCGATGGGGACCGTGTGGTCCGGCTACGACGAGGTGCTGCGGCGCCGCGTCGCCGTCAAGGAACTGAAGGTCCCGCCCGGCATCCCCGAGCGCGAGGCGGCGGCCATGCGCGAGCGGATGCTGCGCGAGGCGCGCGCCCTCGGCGGGCTCTCCCACCCCAACGTCATCACCGTGTACGACGTCGTCGACGTCGGCGGGGAACCGCTCGTCGTGCTGGAGATGCTGCCGTCGCGCAATCTGGCCGCGCTCATCGCCGAGCAGGGCTCGCTGAATCCCCGCCAGGCCGCGGTGGTCGGCTTCGCGACCGCGGGCGCGCTGCGCGCGGCCCACCGGGCCGGCATCACGCACCGGGACGTGAAGCCGGGCAACATCCTGATCGCCGACGACGGCCGGGTGAAGCTGACCGACTTCGGCATCGCCCGCAACGCCGCCGACGCGCCGATGACGACCGCGGGCCTGGTGCTCGGCTCGCCCGCCTACATCGCGCCGGAGGTCGCCGCCGGGCAGGCGGTCACCCCGGCCGCCGACCTGTGGGGACTGGGCGCGACCTTGTTCGCGGCGCTCGAGGGCCGCCCGCCCTACGACGTGCGCGGCGACCCCGTCTCCACGATCACCGAGGTCGTCGACGGCGACGTCCCGCGGCCCCGCGACGCCGGGCCGGTCTCCGCGGTGATCGCCGCGCTGATGGTCAAGGAGCCGGGGCAGCGGATGTCGCTGGAGCAGGTGCGGCACCGGCTGCGCCCGCTGCTGGCCGATCCGGACGACCCGCTCTACCCCGGTTCCCCGGACGCGCCGACGGTCCACGCGATGGCCCCGCACCCGGTCCGACCGCGGTCCACCGACACCGCCGGGCCGGTCGGGGCGTCCGGCCCGCAGCCCGGCGCGGTCGCGGCCTCGGGCCCGCAGCCCGGCGCGACCACGGGGTCCGGCCCGCACCGCACCGCGGTCTCGGACTCGGGCCCGGCCCGGCCGGCGGCCCCGCTGGCGGTCGCACCCGGCCCGCTGCCGGGCGCGCCGTTCACCGGCGGTCCGGCGGTCGCCCGCAGCGCACCGCACCGAGCGGCCGCCGCACCGGCGCAGCCGGGCACGGGCGCGCGGGGCCGCCCGCCCGGCGCGGCCGCGGCGAGCACTCCGGGCTGGTGGGCGGCCGCGCTCGTCGTGGCCGGGGCGCTGATCGTGCTGCTCGGCGCGGCCGGGGGCTGGGCGGTGACCCGCATGCTGGCCGGCCAGTCGCCGCTGAGCACGGTCACGGTGACGACCGACCGGGCCTCGCTCATCGAGCACCGCGACCCGCTCGGTTTCTCCGTCAGCGTGCCGGACAGCTGGGCGCAGTACCGGTACGAGGCCCAGGACGGAACGCGGGTGAGTTTCGTGAGCCCGGACGGCAGCGAGGAGCTCAGCGTGCAGCGGCGCGGCTCGGCCGCCGAGGTGCTGGACGCACTGACCACGGAGAAGCTCGGTGCGGACACCGTCGCCGTCGATCCGGTCCAGCCGGTCGCCGGGGCCCCCGCGGGCGTGCAGCAGGTCGGCTACCGCACGACCGAGGGTCCGTTGCAGCGGACCACCTGGCTGCGGCTGGTCCCGGCCGGGAACGGCGTGTGGGCGGTCGGGTTGACGGTGCCGACGGGCCCCGCCGAGAGCACGTCGGCGGATCTGTTCACCGCCCTGGCCGGGGGCTTCACGCCGACCGGCGTGTGATCTGCCGCGCCGGGGCACCGACGTAGGCTGCGCCGCATGAGCATCCCGGAGGCCCCGCCGCCCGCCGTCACGGAGATCGCGAAGGAGGCGGCCGGGGCGCTGGCCCGCGCGACCGGGGTCGTGGCGCACGACGTCGCGATGGTGCTCGGGTCGGGTTGGCGGCCGGCCGCGGACCTGATCGGCGAGCCCGCGCACGAGGTGCCGATGGCCGATCTGCCCGGTTTCGTGCCGCCGGCGGCGTCCGGGCACGGCGGGACGATCCGCTCGGTGACCGTCGGCGACCGGCGGGTCCTGGTGCTGCTGGGCCGCACACACCTCTACGAGGGCCACGGTGTCGGCCCGGTCGCGCACGGCGTGCGCACCGCCGCGGCGGCCGGCTGCCGCACCGTGGTGCTGACCAACGCGGCCGGCGGGATCCGGGAAGGGCTCTCGGTCGGCGAACCGGTGCTGATCTCCGACCACCTCAACCTGACGACGACCTCGTCGCTGACCGGGCCGCGGTTCACCGACCTGACCGACCTCTACTCGCCGCGGCTGCGCGCGCTGGCCCGGGAGATCGACCCGTCGCTGGCCGAGGGCGTCTACGCCGGGCTGCCCGGCCCGCACTTCGAGACCCCGGCCGAGATCCGGATGCTGCGCGCCCTCGGCGCCGACCTGGTCGGCATGTCGACGGTGCTGGAGGCGATCGCGGCGCGCGCCGAGGGCGTCGAGGTGTTCGGGTTGTCCCTGGTCACGAACCTGGCCGCGGGGATGACCGGGGCACCGTTGAGTCACCAGGAGGTCCTCGACGCGGGCCACGCGTCCGCAGCCCGGATGGGCGGGCTGCTGCGCGAGCTCATCGCCCGGGCATGAGCGTGGCGCCCGCGCTGCGCGACGCGGCGATGCGCTGGATCGCCGACGACCCGGACGCCGCGACCCGCGCCGAGCTGCAGCAGGTGCTCGCGCGGGCCATGGTCGGCGACGCGGACGCGATCCGGGATCTGTCCGACCGGATGTCCGGGCCGCTGCGGTTCGGCACCGCCGGTCTGCGCGGGCCGGTGCGGGCCGGGCCGTCCGGCATGAACGTCGCGGTGGTGCGCCGGGCGACGGCCGGCCTGGCCGGCTGGCTGGCCCGCGACGGCGCCCGGGGAACGGTGGTCGTCGGGCGGGACGCGCGGCACGGGTCGGCGGCCTTCGCCGAGGCGGCGGCGCAGGTGCTGGCCGGCGCCGGGTTCGACGTCCGGGGGCTGCCGGGGGCGCTGCCCACCCCGGTGCTGGCGTTCGCGGTCCGGGAGCTCGGGGCCGTCGCCGGGGTGCAGATCACCGCGTCGCACAACCCGCCTGCCGACAACGGCTACAAGGTCTACCTGGCCGACGGCGCCCAGCTCGCGCCGCCGGGTGATGCCGAGATCGAGGCCTGGATCGCCGCCGCGCCTGCGGCGGGCGCCGTCCCCACCGCCGCCACGGTCTCCACGGTGGACGTCACGGAGTCCTATCTGGACCGCGTCGCCCGGCTGCCCCGGGGCGCGGCGCGCACGCTGCGGATCGCGCTGACCCCGCTGCACGGCGTGGGCGGGGCGGTCGCGGTGCACGCGCTGACCCGGACCGGGTTCACCGACGTGCACGTCGTCGGCGCGCAGGCGGCGCCGGACCCGGACTTCCCGACCGTCGCCTTCCCCAATCCGGAGGAGCCGGGGGCGACCGACGCGCTGCTGGCGCTGGCCGCCGAGGTCGGCGCCGATCTGGCCGTCGCGCTCGATCCGGACGCCGATCGGTGCGCGCTCGGCGTCGCGGCGCCCGACGGCTCGTGGCGGATGCTCACCGGCGACGAGACCGGCGTGCTGCTCGGTGATCACCTGCTGCGCTCCGGCGGCTACGACGACCCGCTCGTCGCGACGACCGTGGTGTCGTCGTCGATGCTGCGCTCGGTCGCCGCGCAGTACGGCGCGCGTTACACCGAGACGCTCACCGGCTTCAAGTGGATCGTGCGCGGCGGACCCGGGCTGGTGTACGGCTACGAGGAGGCGCTGGGTTACTGCGTCGACCCGGATGCCGTGCGCGACAAGGACGGCATCGCCGCCGCCGTGCTCGCCGCCGATCTGGCCGCGGGACTGCGCGCCGCGGGCAGCGGCCTGCTCGGCCGGCTCGACGAGCTCGCCGTCGCACACGG
This sequence comes from Pseudonocardia acidicola, assembly GCF_012911935.1. GTDB lineage: Bacteria > Actinomycetota > Actinomycetes > Mycobacteriales > Pseudonocardiaceae > Pseudonocardia > Pseudonocardia acidicola. The sequence continues at coordinate 48,217 of NZ_JAAXLA010000043.1, forward strand.
CGTGCACCGCACCGAGGGGTTGTCGCTGCGGCTGGAGCCCGCGGCCCGCGACGCCGTGCTGGAGCGGCTGCGGGCGACCCCGCCGCCCGGGTGGGACGTGGAGTGGCCGGCGCCCGACGTGCTGGTGCTGCGCGGCGCGGGCCGCCGGGTGGTGATCCGCCCGTCGGGCACCGAGCCGAAGCTCAAGGCGTACCTGGAGGTCGTCGAACCGGTGCCGGACCCGGCCGCGCTGCCCGCCGCCCGGGCCGCGGCCGAGGAGCGGCTTGAGCGGCTTCGCCGCTCGTGCGCGGAAATAGTCGCCCCGGCAGCGATTTCCGCGCACGGGCGAGAATCGCCCCCATGGCCCGGTTGCTGATCGTGCACCACACGCCGTCCCCGGCGACGCAGGAGATGTTCGACGCGGTACTGCGCGGGGCGACCGATCCGGAGATCACCGGCGTCGAGGTCGTCCGCCGGGCGGCGCTGGCCGCGACCGTCTCCGACCTGCTCGCCGCGGACGGCGTCGTGCTCGGTACACCGGCGAACATCGGGTACATGTCGGGAGCGCTCAAGCACTTCTTCGACCAGGTGTACTACCCGACGCTGGACTCCGGGCGGGGGCTTCCGTACGGCCTGTACGTGCACGGCAACCTCGGCGTCGAGGGCGCCGTCCGGGCCGTCGAGTCGATCGCCGACGGCCTCGGCTGGCAGCGGGCCGTAGCGCCGGTGCAGGTCAGCGGGACGCCGGACAAGGCCGCGCTGGAGGCGTGCTGGGAGTTGGGCGCAACCGTCGCCGCCGGGCTCATGCCGTAGCCGAGGCGCGCCGCCCGGCCAGGTAGGTCTCGATCTCGCGGGCGAACATCCGCGCGATCCGCGCGTACCCGGCGGCGTTCGGGTGCACGCCGTCGGCGAACTCCGACGGGGACACCAGGTCGGAGGTGTCCACGAACGTGATCGAGTGGCCGAGCGTGCGGTGCCGGGTCACCACACCGGGGGTCCGGGCCGCGAGGTCGGCCCGCGCGGCGGCCCGCGAGCGCATCTTGGCCCACACCCCGGCCACCACGACATGCACCGACGGCGCCTGCCGGTAGATCCGGTTCAGCAGGTCGTCGAGGCGCTGCGCGACGACCGCGCCGCTCGCTCCGCCGCCCAGGTCGTTCGTGCCGGCGTGCAGCAGGATGACATCCGGCCGGGCCGCCCGTACCCAGCCGGCGACCCGCGGGACCATCATCGCGACCGTCCACCCGGAGTGGCCTTCGTTGTCCCGGTCGGCCAGCGACGCCGGGCCGCTGCGTTGCGACCCCACGAAGTCGACCGCGACCCCGTCCCGGCGCAGCATGGCCAGCAGCGGCACGCGGTAGCCGGCGGTGGCCGGGCTGCCCAGCCCCTCGGTGCTCGACGCGCCCAGCGGCATCACCCGCAGCGGCACCGCCGTGCGGGGCTCCGCGGCGGGCCGCACCCCCGCGGTCCGCTCGCCGGCCGGCGGCTCGACGCGCGGCACCGTCGGCAGTGCGCCGATCAGCAGCACCGCGAAGATCAGCACCACGGTTCGGGCACGCCCGATCGCGCTTCGCACCGTCACACCCCCACCCCGGGCCCGCCGCGATCCGCGGGGCCGCCACCAGTGATCTCGAACGCGCCGCCGGACCGTTACCGCGGCGGCGCCCCGGCGGAACGGAAACGCCGTGGCGATAGCCTCGGGTGATGCCTCGCCCGAAGGTGCACGACGAGTCGTTGCGGCTCCGGCTGCTGGAAGCAGCCGGTCACACGCTCTCGACGCAGGGACTGGCGGCGCTGAGCCTGCGCCGGCTGGCCGCCGAGGCCGGCACGTCCACGACGGCGGTGTACTCGCTGTTCGGGGGGAAGCCCGGGCTGCTCAAGGCGTTGTTCGACGAGGCCTTCCGTCGCCTGGGCGAGCACCTCGCGACCGTCACCCCGACCGATGATCCGATCGAGGACATGGTGGCGCTCGGCCTGGCCTACCGGGACAGCGCACTGGCCGACCCGCACTTCTACGACGTGATGTTCACCAGCCCGAAGACCGACCTGCCGCTCGACGAGGAGTCCGTGGCGCTGGCCACCGCGGCCTTCGAGCAGCTGCTGCGGCTGGTCGAGCGCGCCGTCGGGGCCGGGACGCTGCGCCCGGAGGCCGACGCGGCCACGGTCTCGCTGGCGTTGTGGGCGATGGTGCACGGCCTGGTCTCGCTGCAGCTGCGCGACTTCCTGCCGCCCGGCGCAGGCGACCCCAAGGTCGTGTTCGAGGCCGCGGTCCGCGCCAACCTCGGCGGCTGGCGGGCCCGCCCCGGACCGGCCTAGACCGCGCCGAACTGCCGGTCCCCCGCGTCGCCCAGGCCCGGGACGATGAACGCCGAGTCGTTGAGCCGCTCGTCGATGCTCGCGGTGACCACCCGGACCGGCAGGGCGCTCGCCGCGAGGTGGTCGATGCCCTCGGGTGCGGCGAGCACGCAGACCGCCGTCACGTCGCCGGCCCCACGCTCGGTCAGCAACCGGATCGTGTGCACCATCGAGCCGCCGGTGGCCAGCATCGGGTCGAGCACGAAGACCGGCCAGCCTGCCAGCGACTCGGGCAGCGACTCCATGTACGGCACGGGCTTGTGCGTCGTCTCGTCCCGGGCCAGGCCCACGAAGCCCATCTGCGCCTCGGGCATCAGCCCCTGCGCGGCGTCGGCCATGCCCAGCCCGGCGCGCAGCACCGGCACCAGCAGCGGGGGGTTCGCCAGCCGGTAGCCGGTCGTGCGCGCCACCGGGGTGTGCAACGGCTCGGTGACGACGGCGGCATCCCGGGTCGCCTCGTAGATCAGCATCAGGGTGAGCTCGCGCAAGGCCGCCCGGAACGCCGCGTTGTCGGTACGCGCATCGCGCATGGTGCTCAACCGCGCCTTGGCGAGCGGGTGGTCGACGACACGGACGTCCATGCGCGCAGGCTATCGGGCCTACGGAACCGCTCTGCCCGGTGTCTCGCTCGTCCAGCACCAGCGCCCGTCGGGCCCGACGCGGGCGCGTACCCGGTCCTCCAACACCGGGTCGCGTTCGTGCTCCAGGCAGCCGGTGGCCGCCCAGCAGTCGATCACCATCTCGTCCGCGGACGCGTCGAGGCGCAGGAAGCTCTTGAACATCGGCGGGGTGTCGGAGTCGAACAGCACCGACATCAGATTGTGCGCGGCCGGCGCGCCGCGGGCCGGCAGCGGGAACACCCGTTCCAGCGCCCGCCGGGCCCGGGCGCTGATCTGCTCGGGCGGGGTGCCGGTGCGCGGCGGGGTGATGCCGATCCGCTCGGCCATCATGGTCGTGGCGTCCTCCGGCGAGATCCGCAGCAGGCCCCGGCCGAACGCCAGCAGCGCGTCGTAGCGGCGGCTGAAGTGGGCCAGCGAGTCGCCACGCAGCGGGTAGCAGCGGAAGTCCTCCTCGCGACAGGCCGGTGCCAACCGGTCGACGTCCGGGATCTGGTGGGTGGCCGACAGATACGCCCCGCCACCGCCACTGACGATGTACTGGATCACGCGCCCGTCGCGCAGATGGACGGGGTAGCGCTGGTAGTTGTGGTCGTCGCCGCCGATCGCCGCGACGTAGTTGTGCGCCGGCTCGGTGACGATCTCGTTGACGTCGCCGCCGCCTCCGATCGGGCAGCGCCCCAGCGTGCCGTAGCTGTAGATCGGCGTGCCGGTGAGCAGGATCTTCGGCTTGTCGCTCGGCGCCGAGACCGCGCGCAGCCACTCCCCCTGCTCCCGGTCGATCCGGCCGGTGATGCCGGTGTCGATGAGGACCAGCCGCACCGGGCCGGCGTCGATCGCGCAGTACGGGCCGGGCTGCACGGCCTGCTGGGACTCGGCGTCGCGGTACCAGCGCATGTCGGCGACCTCCGCCACGGTCGCCGTGGGCGGGCGGCGCCACGCCAGCCTGCGCAGCGTGCGCTGCAGCGCCGAACCGGGCCCGCGGACGGTCGGTGCGCCGGCGTCGGGCGGGACGTCGCAGAACGTGGTCATGAACCCGGTCAGCCCGTCGTACCAGTCGTGGTTGCCGGGCAGTCCGTAGATCGGGCCGGGGTAGTCGGCGTAGGGGCGGTAGAAACGATCCGCGTAGGCACCGATACCGCCGGCCGGGTAGATCAGGTCGCTGCACAGCACCGCGAGGTCGGTGTCGGCCGCGACGTGCTGCAGGACGGGCACGACGGCGTACTGCGACGCGTCGCCCTCCCCCGGGTCGCCGAGCACGGCGATCGAGATCCGGTCCCGGCCGGCGAACCGGTCGATCACCCGGGTCCGCAGGTCCACGTCCGGCGCCGGCAACGTGGCCCGCTGCAACGCGGGCAGCCGCTCGAGCCAGGCCCGCCGCATGTCGTCGGTCGGGTCGCCGAACCGGCGCGCCAGCCAGTCGTTGCGGGACGCGACCAGCGGCCCCGGGCGCAGCCAGTTGAATCGCTTCTTGCGTGGCGTCAGCCGGCTGAACTCGCCGATCTGCCGGCATCCCCACCCCGCATTGGCCGGTGACCGGCGCGACGGGGGGTGCGGGCTCACCGGACCGCGCTGACGAAGCGGGCGACCTCGGCGGCCAGCGCGGGCCCGGCGTCCTCCTGCAGGAAGTGCCCGGCCCCGGTGATCGTCGGATGCTCCCGGCCCGCCGCGCCGGGCATCGTGCGCTGCAGGATCGGGCCCATCGCACCGGTGATCGGATCGCCGTCGCTGAACGCGCAGAGGAACGGCACGTCGCTGCCGCTCAGCGCCGCCCAGGCCGCCCGGTTGGCCTCGGTCGCGGGGTCGTCGGGGCGGGTCGGGACGAGCGTGGGCATCGCGCGCGGGCCCGCCTTGTAGCTCTCGTCGGGGAACGGAGCGTCGTAGGCGGCACGGACCGCGTCGTCGAGCCGGGTGCGACAGCCCGACTGCACCAGCCGCGCGATGTCCAGCGTCTCGGCCTTCTCCACCGCGCGCCGGAACTGCCACCACACCTCGGGCATGTCGACGTCGCCGGTGGGCAGACCGGTGTTCGCGGCGACGACGGCGGCGAACCGGTCCGGGTGCTCGGCGACCAGCCGCAGCCCGATCAGCCCGCCCCAGTCCTGGCCGACGAGGGTGACCTCGCGCAGGTCCAGCGCGTCGAACGCCAGCGCCCGAACCCATTCCACGTGCCGGGCATAGCTGTGGTCGGCGAGTTCGGTGGGCTTGTCGGAGCGGCCGAAACCGACCAGGTCCGGCGCCACCGCCCGCAGCCCCGCGTCCGCGAGCACCGGGATCATCGCTCGGTAGAGGAACGACCAACTCGGTTCGCCGTGCAGCAGCAACACCACCGGCCCGTCCGACGGCCCGGCCTCGACCCAGGCCATCCGCAGCGTTCCGCCGTCCGGGTCCGGGACGTCGGCGTACCGCGGAGCAAGATCGAAGCCGGGCAGATCAGCGAACCGCGCGTCAGCGGTGCGAAGGGTGCGCATGGTCGAGATCCTGACATCTTTGCGGCGCTGTGGCGCCCTTCCGCCGGGCGGCCGGGCGATGCGGCCGGATCGCCACAGACCACGGCGAGTGATCAACAGCTGCTCCGGGACGCGCAGCGGCAGCCCCGATCCCGCGCCACCGCCGCCCCACACGATCACCTTTGTCCGGCCGCCGACGGACCCGCGCTCGCCGGACCGCCGCTGCCGACCATGATCACGAAGCGTGTCAGAACCGTGACGCACGTCCACCGCTCAGCCGGATCATGCGCACTGCGTTCCCATATCGGCACGGTTGGTGATCAACGCCGATAATCACCCTGACCCGAACGGGTGGTAAGCCACAAACACTGTCACGCCGGAGCCCCCGCCGACGCTGTACTAGATGACTAGGAGGTGATCCGGTGCCGGAGAACACGACTTCCGACGAGGCGACACTGGTCGCGGCGGCGGAAAAGCTCACGCAGTGCGACGGATACGTCGTGCTGGCCGTCGACCCCCAGACTGGGGAGGTGGACGCCCATGGCCCGTACGACGGCCTGACGGCGACCATCAAGGCGGACCAGCTTCGACGTGACTTCGACCGCGGCGGGCTCGAGGACGTCACCGTCGGCGTTGTCCGACTGCACAGTTCAACCTGATCGACACCGGCATCGGACCCTGGCCACCGCCCGCCGCGCCCCAACTGCGGCGGGCGGTCGACCGCCCGGGGCCGGCAGCCGGCCGAACGCTCTCGCGGGCGGGTGCACGCCCCGGTTCCGCGCCCGGTGCCCGGCGCCGTCCCCGGGGCAGCGCGCTCCCCGGCCATCGGTCGAGGCCGCAGGCCATCGACCTGGCGATCTCGATGATGGACCCGACCACCCTGGAGGGGCCGACGCCCCTCAGCACGGTGCGGTCCGGCTGCGTCTCCACCCGGCCGTGGGAACCGGACCCCAGCCGGGCGCCCGACGCGTCCCGGCCGCGGGCGTGCTGCGAGATCGGGCGGTCCGGCCTCCGGTCGGGCGCTGACCTGCCCGTTCGGACATCCCCCGGTCCTGGCTAGGGTGGCGGCCGTGGCAAGTGACATCGTCCCGATCCGGCTCTCGCTCACCGAGGGCGACCTGGTCACGCTCTGGGCCCCGCGCTGGCGCGAGGACGGCGAGGAGTGGGAGGCCTTCCTCGGCGACGAGGACGCGCTGTTCGCGTTCCCCGAGGTCGCGCAGCTCGCCGCCTACGTCCGCACCGCGGAGGAACACGACCTCACCGACCACCCCGCCTGGTCCGTGGTCCCCGACCTGTCGGTCGCGGAGCTGACCCCGGAGGAGACCCAGCGCTACGACATCATCGGGGTGCCGGAGCTGGCCGCCCAGGACGCGGACACCTGGACGATCGGTGAGCTCGCCGAGATCACCGAGATGATCCGCTCACTGGCCGAGGTGTGCGGCCTGGAGAAGGTCACCGAGATCCTCGACTCGACGCCCGGGTTCGCGCTGCTGAACGAGGGCACGCTGCCGTTCACCGGCCGTGAGGGGGCCCGGCTGTGGGCCCGGATGGTCGAGACGATCGCCGAGCGCTGGGACGAGGTGATCGACACCCTCGACGAGCTCGTCACGACCCCGGAGGTCGATGCCACGGCGCTGGCCGCCGCGGCGGCCGAGGCCGCGGCGCTGGCCGAGCGGGAGGCCGAGCAGGAGGTCCTCGCGCGGGCCGAGCACCCGGACGCCGACGATGCGGAGATCGAGACCGAGGCGGAAGAGGCCGCGGTCGCCGAACAGGTCGCCGAGGACGAGGCGGACGACGTTCCGGCCGGCTTCTGGGAGGAGGTCGGCATCGACCCCATCCGGATCACCACCCGGGACGGCGAGTTCGTCACGTTGCGCTGCTACTTCGCCGAGAGGCCGGTCTTCCTGGGTTCGGACGGCAAGATCGACGTGTTCGGCAGCGAGCGTGCGCTGGCCCGGCACCTCGCCGGCGACGGCAAGGACGGGCACGACCTCGTCGCCGCGTCGACCTGGTCGCAGGTGGTCGAGAAGGCGGAGGTCGGCGAGCTGGAGGTCACCGTCGACGAGCTCAACAGCTACGTGCTCACCGGCATCGACCACGACATCGTCGAGGGCACCCTCGCCGTCGACCCGACCCAGCTCGAGCTGGCCACCGAACTGCTGCTCGACGTGGGCGCGTGGGCCGACGACGACGAACCGGAGCAGGCGCTCGCCGAGTCGGAGCGCCTGGGCTGGCTGGTGTCGTTCGTGGTGCGCCCGGACCCCACCCGACTGGCCCCGAGCCCGCCGTTCGACGCCGAGGCCGCCCGCTGGCGAGAGCTGGTCGAGGACCTCGGCGCACGGCTTCGGGAGCACTGACGTGCCGGTGCGCGGGAATCGTCGCCATGACGACGATTCCCGCGCACGAGCGCGCTAGTTGTAGCGACTCACCACGTTGTTGACAGGTCGATCCGGCGTGGCGGCTTGATCGAGGGGAGGGCCTCCGGGCGGAGTGGGTGTGTCTGACGCACCTACTCGAAACCCAGGAGGCCCTCCGTGGGGCAC